>CP003096.1:0-600000 GCA_000233775.1 Thermovirga lienii DSM 17291
TTTTTGTGGATTATTTGTGTTAAAATTATCCTTGCCTTTAGTGGGGATAACTTTTTTAGAATATTTGGGAGGTTTTGATGAAGGACTTTCTTGAACAAACCTGGAACAAACTTCTTGAAGAGGGGAGAGAAAAGCTTCCCAAGGGCGCAGCCGATATATGGCTCAAAACCTGTCTTCCAATCTCTTTGGAGGGCGGTGTTTTGGTGTTGGATGTGCCCAACGTCTTTGTCAAAGAACAAATACAAAATAGATTTCTAGAGAAACTGGAAGACCTGGCAGCGGAGATGAACGTTGCAACCAAGGTCATTCTTCAAGTGGGGAAGGGCGCTCCAAAAGAAGAAGTAAAAAGAGCTGAGAAGGTAAGCCGCCCTACGCCTCATCCTGGCAGTGGGCTCAATCCTGATTATCAATTTGATTCCTTCGTAATAGGAAAATCAAACCGGCTGGCTCACGCGGCAAGCCTTGCGGTCGCAGAATCCCCAGGTGTTGCCTACAACCCCCTCTTCATATGGGGAGGAGTGGGACTTGGAAAGACTCACCTCATGCATTCCATTGGAAACTACGTGCTCAAGAAAATGGAGGGGGCAAGAGTCGCTTACGTAAGCTCCGAAAAGTTCATAAACGAGTTCATTTTGTCCATACAGAATAATAAGACCCATGAGTTCAAACAAAAGTACAGAAGCGTCGATGTACTCCTCATAGACGACATTCACTTTCTGGCCAATAAGGAGAGCACTCAGGAAGAGTTCTTTCACACCTTCAACAGCCTCCATGATGCAAAAAAACAGATAGTTATAAGCTCCGATAAACCTCCAAAGGAGATACACCACATTGAGGAGAGGCTTGTAAGCCGCTTCGAATGGGGACTTGTAACGGACATACAGCCGCCAGATTTGGAGACCCGAATAGCCATACTCAAAAAGAAAGCGGAGATAAAAAATTACAACGTCCCAGAGGAAGTCATATTCTTCTTGGCTCAGAACATTCCAAGCAACATAAGGGAACTGGAAGGTTCCCTAAACAGCGTCATGTTCTTTTCCGACCTCAACAACGAGCCCCTCACGGTGGAAAACGCGGCCAAGTGGCTCAAAGACGTCATAAGAAACTCTAACAAGGGACCTGCCAGCATAGAGGTCATACAGCAGGTCACAGCAGAAACCTTCGGCATACCGGTAAGCGCTCTGACAAGCAGCAAGAGAACCTCTGAGATAGCCCTGGCCAGACAGATAGCCATGTACCTCAGCAGGGAGTACACCGAGTCCAGCCTCCAACATATAGGATATGCTTTCAACAGAAAGGACCATACCACAGTAATCCACGCCGTGAAGAAGATAGAGGAGGCTTACAAGAAGGATACCAGGATAAGACAAATTGTGGATAAAATAAAGGAGAAGCTGTAGAAAAGTTTTTCAATTGTGGAAAAGTAAGCAAAAAGGAAGGGTAAATTTTTAAACCTGTTTATTTTGTGGAAAACTACCCACAATCAAAACTTATACTTTTCCACATCAAGTTTTGTTGATTCTCCTGGTTTTTTTAGGTTTTCCACAAAAAACACATTATTGCTACTGGACCTACTACGTTTTTCAATATATAAAACATATAGAACAAGAGAAGGGAGTGAAAAAAATGAAGCTCCTAGTTAAGAAAGCCCCTTTCATAAAAAGCTGGCTTCTTGCTGAACGTAGTACAGGGAGCAGAAGTGCATTGACGGTTCTTACAGGTGTAAAGTGCATAGCAGAGCAAAATTCAGTAACGTTGCAAGCAACGGACCTTAAGACCTCCATAAGGTGTATTGCTGAGGGGGTTGAAGTGCAAGACCCTGGAGAAGCGGTATTTCCAGTCAAGGTAGTAGGAGAGCTTTTCAAGAAGGCCCCAACGGAAACCTTCACCATAGAGGTAGATGGAGGAAAAGCAAAGATAAACTGTGGTGAAAAAAATCACTATAAATTCACGACCTATCCAGTTTCCGAGTTTCCAAAGCTTCCAAGATCCGAGGAAAGCAGACCTTTTTTCAAAATAACCGTATCAGAGCTTAAAAGACTTCTTGAAGAAGGAACCTTTGCAGGTTCTCCGGGTGAGGAGTTTCCCCAATATTTGAGTTCCGGACTTTTTCAGGTCAAAGATGGGTTTGTAAAGGTAGTTTCCACCGACGGAAGAAGACTTTCCCTCTCTCAGTCGGCCCTGGATGAATCATTCGAAGAAAAACAGGTTCTTTTACCTTTGAACGCCCTCAAAGAGCTAGGAAGGATAGTATCCTCCGTTGAAGAGGACTTGGATGTAGAGGTAAAAGAGGACGATTCCCAGGTTTACTTCCTGGTGGATAACATAGAGTTTGCCATAAGGAGAATAGAATCAAGGTTTCCTCCCTATGAGAAGATACTCTCTCCAGAGAAGAGTACCTGGATGGAAGTTGACAGAAACAGCATGATAGAGGCCCTTGAGAGGGCGGAGATAGTGGTAAGGGACTTCAGTAAAATGGTGATATTGAATCTGTCTCCGGGAGGAAACATGACCGTCAAAGCCAGTGCTCCGGAGATTGGAGAAGCCATTGAGGAGGTTCCAGCGGAAATAGACGGAGATCCTTTGAAGGTCGCCTTTAACGTAAGGTTTTTGTTGGATGGAATGAGAGCCCTTCATGGGAAGGTAGCTCACATGACCTTCAACGGTCCTAATGGTCAGATGTTGTTATCCAAGCCGGGAGAGGAAAGTTTTCTTTACGTATTGATGCCCATAACCCTCCCATCAGAAGGAGAAAATCTCTGATAAGATGATTTTAAAGAGACTAAAGATAAAAGGTTTTAGAAACTTGAAGCCCCATAGCCTTGAAATGGCCGAGGGGCTTCACCTGCTTTTTGGAGAGAACGGCGCAGGAAAGACCAACTTTTTGGAGAGCATGAATATCTTGATGGGATGGGGACCTTTCAGAGGAAAGAGTGTGGGGGACGTTCCGTGTTGGCACGTAAAGGACGAAAAAACCTTTGTTTGGGGAGCCTTTGAAGGAGAAGAATCCTTGGAGGCGGCTGTGGGAATATTAAAGAAAACCGTTTTCAAGGTTGGTGGTAAGCTCAGCAGTGCCTCGGAAATGAGAAATATGGTACCTTCTTTGTCCTTTTTGCCGGAAGACATGGCCTTGGTGGAGGGAGGACCTTCCAGGAGGAGGAGCTTCATAGACAGGCTTTGTGCTGTACTTTTTCCACTATATGCATCTACCATATATGATTACAGAAGGTTATTGAGGCAAAAAAAGGCAGCGCTTGAAAGAAGGAGTAATATATCTTTGGTGAACAGGGTGATGGCAGAGAGGGCAGTTTGGATATGGTCGTGCAGGACCGCTGCCTTAGACCTTCTGAGGTTAGGTTTGAATGAGGCAAAGGAGCTTTTACCTGATGAGATAGATGTATCTCTCGTAAGGGGAGGTACGTTGGGAATAGATGATCCCAGGGAGGATTTTTGGGAGTCCATAAAGGCCTTTAAGGAGAAAGAAGAATTATATAGAACGAGCATTGTAGGTCCTCACAGGGACGAAATAAAGATTGCCTCCAATGGGAGAGGGGTAGGGGATTTTTTCAGCAGGGGTCACAGAAGAAGGACGGCCTTGGCTTTGATGCTTGCAGCGGGGTGGGCAGTGGAGAGAAAATTAAGGAAAAAACCTATACTGCTTCTCGATGAAGTGATGGCAGAGCTGGACATGGAAGGAAGAGAGATACTGGTTAAAATGCTTGAATCCATGAAATGGCAGACATTTGTGACGACGGCAGAGGATGTAACTCCTTTTTGGCCTGGTGAAGTATGGATCGTTGATAAAGGCAAAGTATCTCTCATGAGGTAGAAGCTTGGAAAGGGTGTTAAGGGAATGGTTCCAGAGGAAAACAAATATGATGTGATAGTAGTTGGAGCAGGTCATGCCGGTTGTGAAGCAGCTTTGGCTTCCTCGAGGATCGGAGTTAGAACTTTACTTTTGAATCTTTACCTGGATAACATGGCTTTGATGGCCTGCAATCCTTCCATAGGAGGTCCTGCCAAAGGACACCTCACAAGGGAGATAGATGCCCTTGGTGGAGAGCAAGGTAAGGCGGCAGATGCATCCACCCTGCATATAAGGTGGCTGAACACGTCCAAGGGCCCGGCTGTTAGGGCTTTGAGGGCTCAATGTGACCTTTACGACTACCACCATCACTACAAGATTACCTGCGAGAAAACACCACTTCTGGAGTTGAGGCAAGAAGAGGTTGTAGATCTATGGGTGGAAGATGGAAAAATAAGGGGAGTAAGAACTAACATTGGGAGCGTGTACGAAGCCAAAGCAGTAATACTCACTACAGGAACTTACCTGGGAGGAAAAGTTCACATAGGCCTGACAAACTTTGCTTCAGGACCATTGGGCCAGATTCCGGCTACGAAGCTGACCCAATCTTTGAGAAACGTAGGCCTTGAAGTAGGAAGGCTGAAGACAGGGACAACTCCAAGGATTCACAGGGATACAGTAGATTTCAAAGGGTTGATGAAGCAGGAAAGCGACAGAGAGCCCCTTTGCTTCAGCCATTGGGGAGAGAAAAGGGTATATGAAGGCTATGCCTGTTACTTGACAAGGAGCAACGAAAGAACCCATGAGATAATAAGAAGGAACCTGGATAGATCTCCTCTTTTCACTGGGGCCATAGAGGGGGTAGGTCCTAGATATTGCCCGTCCATAGAGGATAAAGTGGTCAAGTTTCCCGACAAGGACAGTCACATGGTTTTCTTGGAGCCTGTTTCCCGAGACAGCGTAGAGATATATATGCAAAACTTCACAACAAGCCTTCCCTTCGATGCTCAGGTGGAGATGGTAAGATCCTTGCCTGGCTGTGAGAAGGCTTGGATAATGAGGCCAGGTTATGCCATAGAGTACGATTACGTACCTCCAACACAACTTTACCCATGGCTTGAGACAAAAAAGATAAGGGGGCTTTTCTGCGCCGGCCAGATAAACGGCACTTCTGGCTATGAGGAGGCTGGCGCCCAGGGAATAATTGCCGGGATAAACGCTGCCCTACTCGTGAAGGGTGAAGAGATGGTCGTACTGGATCGTTCCCAAGCATATATAGGTGTTCTCATAGATGATTTGGTCACCAAGGGCACCAATGAGCCTTACAGGATGCTCACGAGCAGGTGCGAGTTCAGGCTCCTTCTCAGGCACGACAACGCGGACATTAGGCTTTCTCACATTGGAAGAAAGCTTGGGCTGATAGATGACGAAAGGTGGGCCGTCCTTACGAAAAGATGGAAGGCCATGGAAGAAGAAAGGGAAAGGTTGGAGAAAACCCGCATATATCCTTCAGAAAAAGTGAACGAGGTGCTAAAGGAAGCAGGTTCCTCTCCTTTGGATGAGCCCATACTGGCTTGTGAACTTTTGAAGAGGCCAGAGATTACATGGGAGATTATAAACAAGATAGTTCCCTCTGATAAAAGCCTTGAGAAAGAGGTAATAGACAGGGTAAGCCTGGAGATAAAGTACGACGGCTATATAAAACGCCAGCTTAAGCAAGTGGAGAGAATGAAGAACATGGAGAAGGTCAAAATTCCAGAGGACATGGATTACGATCAGGTCCCTGGGCTTTTGAATGAAAGCAGGCAGAAACTCAAAAAAATAAAGCCCCAGAACCTAGCTCAGGCAAGCAGGGTATCTGGAGTTACACCTGCAGACATTCAAATACTTTGGATAGAGATAGAAAAAAGGCGAAGGAAGAGAAGACAAGAAGATGGCGATCAGGCGGTTTCCTAGGAAGTCATCCCTTAGGAGGGCAAAAAACGTCCTGGAAGGAGTAGTAACACCTTCCCTTAAAGAGGGCATAATTTTGGCAGATATGGCTCTAAGGTGGAAGGACATAGTTGGTTACAAGATTGCCAATTATTCCATGCCTGTTTCCATAGAGAGCGGAGTGCTTGTTGTTGTGGCGTCCAGCCCTGGTGCTGCTCACCATGTGAGCATGATGGGTGCCAGCATAGCCCAAAGGATAAAAGAACTATGGGGTTTGGAGATAAAGGGAGTAAGATCAAGGGTAGGTAAGGTGCGAAGAAACCAACCTCCGAGGCAAAAAAGGAAATTACTCCCTGTAGAGATTCCAAAGAAACTTTTGGAGGAGAAGAAAAAGGCCTTTGAGGGCAAGATTGGCCGCAAAGATGCAGAAGAGGCTTTGGCCAGGCTCTCTGCATTGTACGAGATTCGTTTTGGAAGAAGGGAAAAAAAGGATTAGTTTCTACAGCGGGAGAAGAGGGTACGTGATGAAAAGGTTTTTTAACATATTTATTTTGATGACAATAATGTTTTCGGTTTTTTCCTGTGGTATGACATGGGCAGAGGAATCAAAAAGTAGGCCCTATGATGACCTTCTTTCAATATACCAGGCTAGGGAAAAAGCCTTGAAAGTAAGAAAGGATTTTGAAGAAAGGCTCCTTTCTCTTTCAGAAAAGAAAAGCTCTTTAGAACTTTGGATGTCCCTGCAGGACAATGAACTTTCAGATCTACAAAGATCTGCTAATGGCCTATACCTTATAAAAAAGATCTTTCCTGGGGGAAGCCCTGCAAGATGGGAGGAAGTGGAGGGCTTTTTGATGCCCAAACAGGTTCCCAAATCGCTTGTCGCATTGGATGGAGTTTTTTATACGGTAATAGCCTTGTTGAACATGAATGAAGAGCCTTACGCTTGGATTGGGTGCTTTTTAATGGAGGAACTAAGAAATTCAAGGAAGGCTGTTTCGGTGGCAATGAGGAATGCGCCGGAGGAGTACGAAAGGATAACGGAAAAGATTTTCCAAAAAACAGGATACACTCCTGTTGGTGGATGGCCAAAGGGCAAGGTTATAGGGAGGCTTCCCTTTGCTCACCCGGTGAGAGGGTATATAACGCCTGAGAGGGCCATGCTCAAAGAGGCGGTTTTCCTCAATGCCAGCGGTGTCAAGGTTAACGGCCAAGGCCCTTATGCATGGGATAGAAAGAAGGGAAAAATTTATAATGTAATTTTAGATGAGGATTTTTTACCTTTCTGGATAAGGACACAAAAGGAGCAATAACCCTTCTCGTAATAATTCCGAAATATTTAGCTTTAATAAGATCATAAAAGAAAAAATTTTAGGAAATGTAAGGGGCCACAAATTGCTTCCGTTTAATTAGTTGAAGGAGATGGTGGGAGTCCCAGGAGATGTTTTGAGCTCCCACCATTTTTAGTATAAAGGTGTTTACTTTGTCCAAGAGTATAGGGGGTATGGAAGTAGCGGCTTTAGAACTGACTAGTGAGAGTTCAAATATTTTTTCCTTTGGAGTTTTCCCGTTCATATCTCTGCCTCCATGAGATCGTTTTTGATTGTAATATTTTACCCAGCTTGCGGCAGAAGTCATAAAGACCTTTCGGGATGTTATGTGAGGTAGTGCAGGTATGTAGAATTCCTCATCATCGGTGCGATGACTTCGTTCCACAAAACCTTGGGCTTCTTTTTCTCCTTTTGGTATGGAGAGGAGAGTAACGCCTAAGGGTTCTAGGAATTTTTCCTGCAATATTTTTCTTTTTCTGCTTTCTTCAGATCCGCCGAATTCGCTCCCGTTGTCAGTTTGGAAGAACATTCTATGTCTGATGCCCAAAGCCCGCATGAGGAAGGCGATGTAAAGTATGAAGGAGAAGCCATTTGCGAAAGAGCATTCATCGGAGAAGCATAAGATTCTCATTCTTGTTTTGATATCGATAGCGGTAAATTGGTATTTGGGAAGCCTGTATTTAAACAGGGCAGCATATGCTTTTGGTGGGAGAGTCTTTGCGTCTGCTATATGTTTTGAATCGATCTGGAAGTATTGTAGGGCTTCCCAGTGGTTTAGGTTGGCATAGTAGCGTTTATTTCCGTTTCTAGAACGTACTTTTTTAGTTTTAACGTTGTTTCTGCGTAAGATGTTTCTGATGGTGTAGGAAGATATATTCAGATTGAGGGTTCTTTTCAGCTCTCTTGCAAGTCTTCTAGGACCCATGTTGGTTTTCTGTTGAGTTTCAATAACCAAAGCTTCGATGTGAGGTTTAGTTCTTTTTGGATGAGGGGATCTGGGACCTTTTTTGTGCAATAATTCTTTGGCAGATAGGCCATCTTTTTTCCGTTTCATCAATGTTCTAACCCATCTTTCAGTAATTCCCATGATGTTAGCTATTTCTTTGGCTGTTTTACCTTTTTCTATCAAGTCGCATATAACTTCCATAGGGGCTTTGGGATTCCCTGATTCCTTTAGTCGCTGGTATAATGAAGTCATGGCGGGTTACCTCCTTTTTCCTTTGTTTTGGTTGTTGTTGCAGCACCAGTATAAAGGAGAGGTACCCGCCTTTTCCATTATCTCTTTCACTTTACCAAAGTAGACGGAACGAAATATAGGCTCATCTACAAAAAATTTTAGGAAAGGAATTGACTTTGGTGGTATGACTTGCTATCGTCTTCCCTTAAAATTATATCCTTACTTTATGTAAGTAAAATAGTCATAAAATAAACAAAAGGAGGGATTTAGTTTAAAAGGAACCTTTTTGTATTCACTTTATATGAGTGTTCAAAATCTTTATTAAGAGGGGAGATGAATATTTAAATGTCTCAAAAAAGGAAGTCACGGATTCCCCATACTTTTGTTTTGCTTTTTTCTCTTATTGTATTGGCGGCCATAGGCACTTATGTCCTTCCGGCGGGACAGTTTGATAGGATGACCGATCCAGTAACCCATAAGACGATTGTAGTTCCAGGGACATATCACCAAGTTGACCCTTCACCAGTTGGTTTTTTTGACGTTTTTATATCGGTTCAAAAGGGAATGATAGATGCTTCCGCTGTAGTTTTCTTTGTTTTCATCGTCTATGCTTCTTTTTACACAGTGCTGAAGACAGGAGCACTTCATTCGTTTATAGGGTTTCTCTTAAGGGTGCTTGAGGGCAAGGAAATAATAATTATTCCTGTTTTCATGTATCTTTTTGCCCTTGGAGGCTCTGTGTTTGGAATGTTCGAGGAGACCTTCGGGTTTATACCCCTTTTTGTAGGGCTTGCTATTGCTATGGGGTATGATGCTATAGTTGGAATGTGCATGGTTAGCTTAGGAGTGGCCATGGGGTTTGCAGCGGCCTTCATGAACCCCTTTACCGTGGGCTTGGCCCAAAAGTTTGCTGAGCTTCCACTATTTTCAGGAATGGGTTACCGCTTAATATGCTGGTTTGTGATAGTTACCATGTCTATTTTATGGACAATGAGGTACGCGAGAAAGGTAAAGAAAGACCCAACACAAAGCCTTGTCTATGGCCTTGATATGGGGGAATTGGCCTTAGACCACAATGAGTTGATAAATAAGCATTTTCATCCCAGAGACAAGGCCATTTTGGCAATGGTGGTCTTCATGGTTGGTTTACTGATATGGGGAGTCATAAAGAAGGGATGGTATTTCAACGAACTAGCGGGGATCTTCCTGATAATGGGCATATTGGCTGGGACACTTGCCGGTTGGGGACCGAACAAAATAGCAGTTACCTTTCTTGAAGGTGCCAGGGAGATAGTCTTTGGGGCTTTGGTTATAGGCCTTTCAAGAGGAATACTTATAGTTATGAGGGAAGGTAACATCATAGACACAGTTATATATGGATTGTCTCAATCTCTTTCTGCTTTCCCAAGCTGGGTAGCAGCGGAAGGGATGCTGTTCGTCCAGACATTGATAAACTTCTTCATTCCTTCTGGCTCAGGCCAGGCTGCCACGACCATGCCTATAATGGCTCCTTTGGCAGATCTTTTGAACATAAAGCGTCAGGTGGCCGTATTGGCCTTCCAATTTGGTGACGGTTTTTCAAATGTTCTCTGGCCAACTACCCTTCTGCCAGTTATTTGTAGCATTGCAAAGGTTCCTATTGATAGGTGGTGGAGGTTCTTTGTACCCTTTTTCTTGCTTCTTTTGCCAGTACAAATGATATTCATAGCTATAGCAGTGGCTATAGGTTGGCAATAAGTTAGGTTAAATTAAGCCTGCACTTGAGGGGAAGGATAATCCTTCCCCTCAAAGTATTTTTTTTATTTAAGGTGGTGTCGGAATGGAAAGTAAAAAATGGGATATGATCATAAGGGGAGGGGATGTACTGGTCAAGTCCAAATTTGTGTGTAAATTCCCTCTGGCAGATAAGATCACCCCGTTTTAAGCTACATTTACCTGGGTATCGGCATTATTCACCTCCTTCTGCTGTTTTTCTGTGTTAGCCTTCCACTCCCAATACTCTGCCATATCAAAGTAGCGCTTTCCTGTGGTCCACACCTCGTCGATCTCTACAAGCACTGCTCCGATCAGTCTCACAGCCGACTCCTCGTTAGGGAAGATTCGGATCACCCGCTCCCGCCGGCGGATCTCCTGGTTGAGCCGCTCGACTCCATTGGTGGTGCGCAGCCGCTTCCGGTAGCGCCCTGGTAGTGCCATCACCGCCATTGCGTCCTCGAAACCAGCTTCAAGTCGCTCTACCGCCTTTGGCGCCCGGGCGCCAAAGGCCTCTATCGTTTCGTTCAGCAACCGCCTGGCCGTCTCCATATCCGGCGCGTCGAAGATCAACCGCAGTCGCCCGTGCAGGTCGCCCTGGAGGCTCTTAGGACAGGCGTCCAGGATGTTCCGGATAAAGTGGGTCTGGCACCGCTGCCATGTCGCTCCTTGGAAGTGGGTTTCTATCGCATTGATCAAGCCCTTGTGATCATCCGAAACAACCAAGTCCACTCCCTTGAGACCGCGCTCCTTGAGCCGGCCGAAGAACTCCGACCAAGCAGCCTCTGATTCGCTATCCCCGAGCATAAGCCCTAAAATCTCCCGGTATCCCTCCCGGTTGATCCCTGTAGCGAGAAGTACGCTTGAAAGCCGTACCCGGCCGCCTTTACGCACCCGGATGACAATGGCATCTACCAGGAGAAATGGGTATTCCTGGCTGCTCAAATCTCGCTCGTTCCACTCCTTTACGATGTCGTCCAGTCTTTTGCACAGGCTGGATACGGTGGATTTGGAGAACTCCGTGCCGCATAGTTCATCAACAACCGCCCTTACCTTCCTGGTGGATACGCCGTTCACGACCATCTCGACCATGGCCAGCAAGAGCGCCTGCTCGCTCCGCTGGTACCGCTCGAAAAGCTCCGTGGAGAAGTGCCCGCTCCGGAGACGGGGAACCATAAGCGTAAGTTCTCCTACGCGAGACTTGAGCAGCTTATCCCGATACCCGTTGCGGTACCCCTGCCGCTCTTCGGTACGTTCGTATGGCTTGGCCCTGAGTTGTTCGGTAGCCTGAGCATCGAGTATCTGATTCACGATGTTCTCCACCAACCGAGCCAATCCATCATCCCGAATAAATAATCCTTGCAAGAGATCACAGTCTACGGTAACCTGGTAGTGAGCCATCTTTTCTCCCTCCTGATGATTAAGATTAAGCTACTTCTTATCTACCAGAGGGAGGGGTGGCTCTCCTGCTTCAAGCCATCAATTTTACACCATCATAATGGACACTACTGGATGTACTTTTCCCTGAAACAGGTAGGATTGAGAAGAAAGATGTAGTTATTAAGAACGGAACAATAAAGGCTATATCAAGAGTAGGTGAAATCCCTGATGAAGAGGCAATAAAAATTATAGATGCAACGGGGCTTATGATAAGCCCAGGTTTTATCGATATTCACATGCATAATGAGGAAAAAGAGGATCCGTACACCATAGAAAAATGTCTTTTACTTCAGGGAGTAACGACGGCCCTTGCGGGAAATTGTGGCTCAGGGTTGCTGCTGAATGAATTTTTGTCGATCATAAAACGGCCTTATATAAACATGGCTTTTTTAACGGGCCACAGGCGCTTGAGGGAGGCTGTAGGCGTTAGCGATGTATATCAAGAGACTACACCTAAGGACATATCAAAGATGTGCTCCCTTTTAGAGGAGGACCTTCAAAAGGGCTCTTTGGGTTTGTCTTTAGGGTTGGAATATGCCCCAAACACTTCCTGGGAGGAGATATGGAACCTTACGGAGGTAGTAAGCCAATTTGATAAGAGATTGGTCTCTTCTCACATAAGGTTTGATGGGCCTAGGTGCATTGAGGCACTGGAGGAAATGATAACCTTAGCAGAAAAAAGTAAAGTTAGGGTACAAATATCCCACTTGGGAAGCATGACAGCCTTTGGCAAGTCTGAAGAAGCACTAAGGATGGTGGAGAAAGCCAGAGAAAGGGGAGTTGACATAGGGTTTGATACATATCCTTATGGTGCTTTTTGTACTTTCATAGGGTCAACAGTGTTCGACCCCGGCTTTGAAGAAAGGTGGAACAAGGGATTGGAAGCCCTGGAAGTAGCCTCTGGACCTCATAAAGGGAAAAGGCTAGATGAAGAACTTTATAAGGAATTGAGGAAGAACGCCCCATCTACACTTATTATAGCCCATGTGATGAACGAAGAGGAAATGAGGCTCTGTCTGATGCACCCTATGGCAGCGTTGGCTTCAGACGGGGTATTGGAAAGAAAAAGCGGGCATCCGAGAGCGGCTGGAGCTTTCCCTAGAGGATTAAGGTGGCTAAAGGAAGGAGGCCTGTCTTGGCCAGAGGCTATTTCTCACCTGACCACTATTCCAGCGGAAAGGATGTGGCTGGATTCGACCATTGGGGCCATAAAGGAAGGGTTTTCGGCAGATTTAGTACTGTTCGACCAAGACAAGTTGAAAGATAAAGCAACCTTTAGTGAGCCGCTTTTGCCTCCAGAAGGAATAGAATACGTAATAGTTGGGGGAAAGATAGCTGTGGAAAGAGGAAAACTTTCAGATGAACCTCTAGGTAATTTCATTTTGAGAACATAAAGTTAAATCTAATGGGAGGGGGAATCGTATTGGATAAGGTGCGAGAATTGAAAGACAAAGTCCAAAAGGTAATAGAAGAATTTTCTCCCAAGGCTATAGCATTGAGCGATGAATTGGCTTTAAATCCTGAAGTATCAGAACAGGAATATTCTTCTAGCAGAAAACATGTAGAGCTCCTAAAAGAGGCTGGTTTTGAAATAGAATATCCCTTTTGTGGTATAGAGACAGCCTTCAGAGCTGTGATAGGAAAAGGGTCTCCAAAGGTTGCTTTGTTGGTGGAGTACGATGCCCTTCCAGAGATTGGACATGCTTGTGGGCACAATGTGTCAGGGGCCATGTCCACGCTAGCAGGCATAGCCCTTGCGTCATTGAAAGGAGAGTTAAACGGTCAAGTTCAAGTCATAGGAACACCAGCAGAGGAAACAAACGGTGCCAAGATAAAGATGTCCAAAGAAGGAGTATTTGATGAGCTGGATCTGGCTATGATGATCCATAGCGGTGGAGGTGTAAGTTACGTCCATTATGAATGTTTAGCTATGGACGCCTTAGAGTTCGTGTTCAAAGGAAAAACAGCACATGCTGCAGCATCTCCCTGGGAAGGCAGGAATGCCCTAAACGGGGTGCAGCTTATGTTTCATGCTTTAGATATGCTGAGGCAGCACATAAGGCCTGAGGTCAGGATACATGGTATCATTCACGAAGGAGGAACAGCACCTAACATAGTTCCAGAAAGGGCAGTAGCAAGATTTTATTTTAGGGCACCAAAAAGATCCCTTCTTAACGAGGTAGTGAGAAAAGCTTTCAATTGTGCAAAAGGAGCGGCTTTAGCTACCGAGACGGAAGTTGATTGGAGGAACTTTGAGCTCAGTTTTGACGATATGGTGACCAATAGGCCGGCGGAGGAAAAAATGGAATCCATAATGAGAGAGCTGGGTGTGGAGCTTTCCCCCTTCCCGGGAGCACAGGGATCTTCGGATATAGGCAACGTGAGCCATAGATGCCCTGCCATGCAACCCGTTTTATCTATTACGCCGAGGAAAATGGCTCTTCACACTAGGGAGCTTGCGGAGGCTACAATGATGGATGAGGCTCACCATGCACTAGTGAGGGGTGCCAAGGCTTTAGCATTTATGGCCATTGAGGTAATGATGGACGAAAAATTAAGAAGCAGCATAAGGGAGGCCTTTGAGAAGGAAAAACAGGCCTGATCATAAATAAAAGGAGGGATCCAATCTAGGTTGGAATCCCTCCTTTTATGTCTGCATTTAGGTGTTAAATAAATTCCTCCAGGCCAAGCTCCGCGAGTTTTTCCCTTTTTGGAATGCCTTGGCCGTCCCATCCCATCATGGAGTAACAAAGGGCTACGGCATCTTTAAACTCATCTTTTCCGATTGTGCTTCCCTTGAAAGCCCCATCGGGCAGAGGAGTATGGAGCCTCTCGGGAATGACATCGTCCCCCGATGTGAGTCCCATTTTCAAATTGAATAGCCTGGCAGCATTTAACCCCCGTTCTCCCATCTTCATGAGCTCCCACAGTGTTATGTTCCAACCTGTTGCCGCCTCCACCAGGGAGTGGAGCCTATGTATAGGGAAGTAGCTTCTTGGAGAGAAAACGAAGTAACAGCATCCCAAGTGGTTGAAGGCAGCCCAGAAGTACCATAGGTAGGTGATGGCCCTTATCTTCTCAGGTCCTAGATATGTTACAGGGAGAGGCTCCAGTATTCCCAGGGCCATAATGTCCTTCATGGGTCTGCTGTCCGGAGAAGCGAACAAAGGGTCGTGGGCAAACTGCATGTGGTCGGCCCCTGTGGGCGACAGGGCATATCCTATGGCGACGCCTTTTTTCCCCCTTGGCTCATGCATGGGAAGCTCCTGCCCCTTGACGGTCATCAAAAATTTTTCACTTCCCTTGCCTACCTTCGCTGAGGCCCTTTTAGAGCCCTCGGCCAAAAGGTCTCCTATACCTTCCCTTCGGGCTATTTTCTCCAGTAGTTTGAGCATGCCTTGAGCGTCTCCGAAGCCGGAAACGATAGCTTCGTCTTTTGTCATTATCCCTTTTTCTACACATTCCATTAGCCACGCTATCGTCATACCTGCTGAAATAGTATCAAGTCCAAACCTGTTACAGAGCTCGTGCCCCTTGGTTACTGCGTCCAGATCATCTACACCGCACAGGGAACCCAAGGCCGCCATGGTCTCGTACTCAGGGCCGCCGTAGTTGGGGTCAGTATCGTACTTGCCTCCTCCGACCACTCGTTTGCAGCGCACAGCGCAGGCGAAGCACCCCAAGCGTTCCTTTAGGAGGGTTTCAGTCATTAACTTTCCGTCGATGGAGGATGCCCCTTCGAAGGTTCCCTGTTGAAAGTTCATCGTAGGCAGGATCCCATCCTGGTTGAGCCTGGTGACTCCTCCTGCAGTACCGTGAACGTGCAGCCCGAAGGATAGAGGGTCATCCTTCCAGTTGGAGAACACTTTTATCATCTCCTGGTGAAGGACAGGGTCTTTCGGAGGTATGGCCTTTGGATATGGAGCAACTATGGCCTTTATATTCTTGGATCCCATCACAGCTCCCATGCCAGTGCGTCCGTTTACATGGTGCAAGTCGTTTATGACGCAGGCAAATCGAACCTGGTTTTCTCCTGCAGGGCCTATGAGTATGGCTGTTACCTTGCCGTGTTTTTCCCTCAATTTCTCCAGTGCTGGGCCTGTCTCAAGACCCCATAGATCCGTTGCGTCTTTGATTTCCACCTTTTCATCTTCAATCCAGATGTAGACGGGTTTTTCGGCCCTTTCTTTGAACACCAGAGCATCCACACCCTGGGCCCTGAGGGCTGGTCCAAAGTAGCCACCTGCGTCGCTTCCTCCAAACCCTCCTGTAAGGGGGCTTTTGGCGTAAATCCCATAGCGGCAAGTACCATGGAAACCTAGGCCATTCAACAATCCTGCTGCTACTATCAAAAGGTTAAGAGGTCCCAGAGGATCTGTATCCTTTTCAATTTCCTTTAGCATTATGGGCAATGCAAGGCCTCTCATACCACCCCATTTCCTTGTGTATTTTTCATCGAGGTGTTCCATTGAGACCTCTTTGCTTTTCAAGTTTATCCATGCCCTTTTTGCCTTGCCAAAAGACATAAAAAGCACCTCCCTTTCTTTTTGGGTAAATGGGGACTGCTGCGTTAATGATATATAGTACATAGACATAAAACCCAAGTCAATGCTCCAGATGTTTAATAAAGCAAAGTTTAGAGTAGTGACCCGTTGACAGGTAATCACAAAGATAATAGGATGATTTTGTTTGCCGCTCATCAATGATGATGAGCGATTGGAGAGATGGGGGCTTTTATGAGGGACAGGGAAAAGGATTTTGATCAAGAAAGGATAGTCCTCTCTTTGCTTCACAGATCGCAAGGGCCAGTGGGAGCTGGAACGGTGAAGGAAGAGCTTTTCAGCTTCGGTTATGAGCTCAGCGAGGCCACCGTTGGGCGGTTTTTGCGAGAACTGGACAAAAGGGGCCTCACCTGTCGTGTAGGGTTTCAAGGAAGGTGTCTGACCAAGCTAGGCAGAAAGAGGCTTTTGGAGCTAGAGGAAGCCAGCAGGTTCCATCATTCCTATAGGACGCTTTTAGAAAAAATATCAGAACCAGAAACCTCCCTCAAAGACCTTTTGGAGGCCAGGATAGTCTTAGAGGTTGCCATGGTTCGTATCGCATCTGTTAGGTGTACATCAAAGGATTTGACTCTACTTGCTGAAAAGATAGAACAGATGAAGAAACAAAGGTCCTTGGAGGAAGTAAATGGTCTTATTGATGGTTTTCATAAGATCTTGGCCGAGGCTACCGGAAATTCCGTTCTACAGGCTGTGGCGGAGCTTCTTCAAAGAGACATTCAGATAAAAGGAGACCTGGAGAGAATCATTGAGGCCTACGAGGCCCTATTTGACGCTCTAAAGGCAAAAGATCCCAAAAAGGCAGAAGAGGCCATTTTCGAATGTTTTGCCACGATTGGGTTCTAATGTGGCTGAGTGTAAAGAAATTTGAGAATAAAAACTTGGAGTCGAGGAGGAGAGGAAATGGGAAAGAGAGAACTTTCTAGGCAAGGGGTGTTTTTATTTACGCTTTTGGCGGCAATCTTCCTTCTGTCGGGCGTGGCTTTGGCTTCTGAAGCGAAACAGGTTGATTTTGGGGCGTTGTCCCTTTTGCCGCCTGTGATCGCCATAACCCTGTGTATAGTTACCAGGGAGGTCATACCTTCTCTTTTCATAGGCATATGGGTGGCCGGGACCATGCTTGCAGGATGGAATCCCGTAATGGGCTTTGGAAAGGCCGTGGAGTCTCTATGGAACAACCTGGGGGACCCGTGGTCGGCAAGGATAGTCCTTACAAGCCTCACCATGGGAGGCCTCGTGGGAATAATGAAGATAGGCGGAGGCATCGACGCCATAGTTGGATGGATAACGTCCAAGATCAAAAGCTCAAAGAGCGCCCAAGTTTTCACCATGCTGGCAGGATTCATAATATTTTTCGAAGATTACGTTAACACCTTGGTGGTTGGAACTACCATGACTCCTATTACTGAAAAATATAAGATCTCCAAGGAAAAGCTCTCCTATCTAGTTGACTCCACAGCGGCCCCTGTGGCCTGTATTGCTGGTATATCCTCGTGGATAGCCTACATGGTGGGTCAAATAGGGACCCAGTTCAATGACCTGGGTATAGCCTTTTCACCGTACCTTGCGTATCTTAAGTCCATCCCCTTTGTTTTGTATAACATATTGGCCTTGGTGTTGATGGCCATGGTGGTCTTCTCCGGTAGGGATTTTGGGCCCATGCTAAAGGCAGAAATAAGGGCAAGAAAGACCGGAAAGGTCCTAAGAGATGGAGCTCAGCCGTTGATAAACCCCAACCAGGTGCAGGAAGGGCCAGATTCGGAAACTCCAAGGAGAGTAATAAATTTCGTGCTGCCTTTGGCCACGTTGGTGGGGCTCATTTTCACCCTGCTTCTTGTAACCGGGGGATGGCCTAGTGTAGGAGTGGCAGAGGCCATAGGTGAAGGAAGCAGCTCCAAGGCCCTTGTATGGGGAGCCTTTGGATCGGTGTTCGTAACCCTTATATTCTACAGACTGCAGGGGATTTCAACGTGGAACAAGCTTTTCAGGGGCTATATGGAAGGAATGAGATCCATATTCTACGGAACGCTGATTTTGATCTTTGCCTGGGGAATAGGTTCTGCAGTGAAGCAGGTTGGAACTGCCAAATTCATAGTTTCTCTCACCCATGACGTTTTAGCCATAGGGTGGGTTCCATTGATAACCTTCGTTACCGGGGCCATCGTTTCTTTCTGCACGGGAACTTCCTATGGAACCATGGCGGTTTTGATGCCCATAGTGTTGCCCCTGGTGCATGCCATCGCATCAAATCAGGGCATAGATCCCATGCCTTACATTATTCCCACCATAGGGGCTGTATTGGCTGGAGCTGTATGGGGTGATCACTGTAGCCCCATTTCCGATACGACTATAATGTCCTCCATGTTTACTGGTTCAGACCACATGGACCACGTAACCACGCAGATTCCCTATGCCCTTTTGGCTGCATTGGGAGCTATTGCCGGGTACGCAGGCTTTGCGTTGGGACTGCCAGCTTTGGTGAATTTGGCCATAGGTATAGGGGTTGTTTTCATCGTATTCAGAGGGATATCCAAGCCTGTAGAGTTGGAAGGCTAAATGATGCTCTTTGAAGGAGGGCCTTTACTGGCCCTCCTCTTTTTTGGGTTTTAGCTTTGCCACGTCGCTTTTCAGCTTTGCCATCATTGCCCTCTCTCCGAAGACTATTAGCTCGTCGTTTTCCTCCAATAATAGATGCCCAGGAGGATTGTAGATAAGCGAACCATCCTGTTTCTTTATGGCTATCACGATGGCGTTGTACTTGGACCGCAAAGGGGCCTCTGCCAGGGTAGTATTTATTAGAGGGTTGTTTTCTTCCAGGCGAATGGAACTGAAATCTATGTCTATTTCCTTGGAGATATTGACCAGTTCCAGAAAGTCAGCGACGGAGGGTTGAACTGAGGACCTTGCTATGGCTGCAGCCCCCGCTATCACTGGGCTTACTACCTTGTCAGCGCCAGCCTTGTAGAGGATCTTGCTTGATTGAGCGTCGCTTGCTCGGGCGATGGCTCGTATCTTGGGGTTGAGGGACTTGGCGGTCAGTATTACGTAGACATTGTCAGAATCGTCGGTAAGTGCGGCTATTATTCCTTTGGCGTTCTCTACGTAAACGCTCTTCAAAGCTTCTTCGTTCCTTGCGTCGCCCTGCTGGGCTATCCAACCTTGCTCCCTTGCCCATGCTACCTTTCGCTCCGCTATCTCTAAAACGATGAACGGCACGCCATCCCTCTGCAGGTGGCGAGCCACTTCTTCACCAATTTTCCCGATGCCACATATTATCCAGTGGTTTTTTATCTTGTCCATTTTTATTTTCCTCCTCCTGCCCATGACAGATAAAAGCCGGTCCAAAACCAAATATCGGGCCGCTTGGGTCAAGGCGTAGCCAGCGGACCCTATACCCACGATGACCAAAATTATCACAAAAATTTTCCCAGCCTCCGTAAGCCCCTCAGGTGCACTGTAGCCTATGGTCGTAAGGGTTATAACTGCATAGAACGCCGAATCTACCCAGTCCAGTCCGACTATGTAATGAAATCCTAAGGCTCCGGCAAAGAAGATGAAAAAGAAAGCCAAAAGCCAATGCCAGCCATGTCTTAAATTATCCAAACAAATCCCCCCAAATCTTAGGGATAAAGTAGAATTATTATAAATGTTCACGAAAAGAGGTGTCCAAGTTGGGAATGAAGAAGATAGCAACATTCAATGTCAACTCGGTTAGAAGCAGGTTGCATATATTGGAAAGATGGTTAAATGATACCAACATAGACATTCTTTGTCTTCAGGAGACCAAAACGGAGGATGCCACCTTTCCTAGCGAATTTTTCCACCAGAAGGGATTCCAAGTTTTTTACTGTGGAGAGAAGGCCTACAACGGTGTGGCCGTAGCGTCCAAGGAAAAGCCTGCTTGGGTCTCCTTCGGATTGGGGGATGGATTGCTTCCCGATGGTCGAACTCGCATGGTTCATTGTCTTTTTGGAGACGACCTGCACTTGATAAACCTCTATGTTCCTCAGGGCAAAGCATTGGATCATCCTGATTACGAAATGAAGCTCAAGTTTTTCGACAGGTTGCTGAAGTATTTGGATAAGAATTTCACTCCCGAAAGCAAGATAATAGTAGTAGGAGATCTTAACGTTGCACCAACGGATATGGATGTAACCAATCCCGACAACAAGAGAAACCACGTTTGCTTTCACGAGGACGTAAAAAAAGCCTTTAACTCGCTCCTGGAGTGGGGTTTTGTGGACGTCTTCAGGAAGCATAGGCCAGGGGAAGGGGAGTTTTCCTTTTGGGATTACAGAGTTAAAAATGCCCTCGAAAGAAACATAGGTTGGAGGATAGATCATCTGTTGGCTACAAAGCCAGTTGCGGAAAGGTCTAAGGACGCGTACGTCGCCAGGGAGCTCAGAGCTTGGGAAAAGCCATCGGACCATGCGCCTGTTGTGGGTAAGTTTGAATTATAAACAAATAAATAGATAGCTGTTTATCAAGTTAATCCACATATCCACATTTTTGTTGTGGATAAAAATAAAATTGCAGGGGTGTAGAAGGTGTATTTCTTGTATGGTCTAACCGCATTGGCTCTTTTGGTATCTTTCATATGTGACCGGGAGAAGACGTATAGGGGCATAAGTGTAGGGTTCAATAAATTGGTGAAGGTAACGCCTCCTATTCTTCTCATGGTTTGTCTTGTATCGGTGGCTTTGTTTTTCGTGAACGACCAGTTGGTGGCTCGTCTGCTTGGAGAAAGCCAAGGGGGTAAGGTCTTGGGGATGTTTTTGGCGTCTATTTTGGGCTCTATAACGTTGATGCCTGGGTTCGTAGCTTTTCCCTTGTGTGGAGCCTTATTGTCCAAGGGTGTTCCGTACATGGTTTTATCGGCCTTCACTACTACATTGATGATGGTGGGGGTCCTTACCGTACCCTTAGAGAAGAAGTACTTTGGCATGAAGGTAACGATAATAAGAAATTCCGCAAGCTTTTTTATAGCTTTGATTGTGGCCTTGATGACGGGCCTTTTCTTTGGGGAGATCTAGCGATGAAGGTCGTGAGTGTAAAAACCTTGGGATTAGTCCTTTATGTGGCCTTTTTGGTCATCTCTTTATTTGTAGGATTTGAGCCGGGGAGGGAAATGAGTCATACCTTCCTGGCTTTTCTGGTAAATATGCTCAAAATTCTTCCTTTTGCCTTTGTGCTCATTGGTCTTTTCGAGGTATGGGTGAAAAAGGAGACTGTGGAGAGACACCTGGGAAGAAAATCAGGTTTACTAGGTTATGTTTGGGCTATTTTGCTTGCCGGGTCCACTGTTGGAGGCTTGTATGTGGCCTTCCCGGTGGCCCATTCTTTATATAGCAAGGGTGCAAAGCTGGGAGTAGTCTTTACCTACGTGGGAGCTTCGGCCATCTGTAGAGTTCCTATGACCATATACGAAGCATCCTTCATGGGGATAAAGTTTACTGCCATAAGGTTTTTGGTCTCCTTGCCTCTTTTGGTTCTTTTCTCCATGGCTTTGGAGGCTTATTTGGAAAGAAAAAACTACAGGATGTGATTAGGAGGTAAGAAAAGATGAGGATAGGCGAAATTGGGGCACTTATAGATCAGGACGAGCTTGTGAGGCTTACGGCTGAAAGCCTGCGGATAAATACGGTAAATCCGCCGGGTAACGAAAGACCATTGGCGGAGTTTTTCGCGGAGAAGATGGAAGAGCTGGGCCTTGATGTCTACCTTCGCCCCATTGGAGAAAACAGGGCAAACGTAGTTGGGATTTTGAGGGGAAATGGCAAGAAGAAAGCTTTGCTGTACAACGGCCATCTAGATACGGTTCCACCTGGAGATGTGAGATGGGAACACGACCCCTTTTCTGGAGCGATCGTGGGAAACAGGATTTATGGTCGAGGGGCTTCCGATATGAAATCTGGTCTTGCGGCCATGATCATTGCCGCAGCGGCATTGAAGAGGGCGAACGTAGAGCTCGCAGGGGACCTCGTAATTGCCGGAACGGCGGGCGAAGAAGTGGACAGCGTTGGGGCCAAGGCTCTACTTGACGACGAAAATATGCCTGCGGTTGGGGCTATATTGATCGGAGAACCTAGCGGCAACGAGCTCTACATAGCGGAAAAAGGGGCGCTGTGGCTTAGAGTGGTGGCCCTTGGGAAGACTGCCCACGGCTCCATGCCCGATGCGGGAATAAATGCGATCTTGCATATGAAGGAATTTATAGACCAACTGTGTTCTTACGAGTTTAAGTTTCAAAAGCACCCCCTCCTGGGAGCTCCTACCTTGAATATAGGCACCATAAGAGGAGGCATAAAGACCAACGTGGTTCCAGACCGCTGCGAGGTCACCGTTGACATAAGGACGGTACCAGGGATGAATCACGGAGAAATCCTGGCTGATTTTAGGTCCATAGTAGAAAAGATGAAGGGGAAAAACCCAGACATTGATATATCCATAATGGTGGAAAACGACAGGCCTTCCGTGGAAACTAACGAAGGGCATGAGCTCGTGAAGCTTGCGCAGAAGGTTGGGGAGGAGGTTTTCGGGAGAGAATTGGTGCCAGGGGGTGTCAATTACTACACTGATGGGGCAGTCTTCGTGCCTGAGACAGGCTTACCCATGGTGATTTTAGGGCCCGGTGAGGCAAGATTGGCCCATCAACCCAACGAGTATGTGGAGATAGATAAGCTCATAAAAGCTGCTGAATTTTACGGGGCTTTTGCTGTAAAATATTTAATGTAGAATGCATACCACACAGCTTAAGGAGGTTGGTCCAAGGTGAAAAAGCTTGGCTTGGTTGGAGGCATAGGACCTGAATCTACGGTTCATTACTACAAGGGGATAATTCAGGGATTTCGAGAAAGGACGGGGAAAGATGCCTATCCTTTGATGATAATAGACAGCTTAGACCTTGCAGAGATGTACGATCTGGCTGCGGCAAAGGATTGGGAGATTTTTTCTCAAAGGCTCATAGATTCTGTGAAGCGATTGAGTGCCGGCGGGGCAGAGTTCGCTGCTATGGCTGCTAATACGGCCCACATAGTTTTTGAGAAGGTTCAGGCAGAGTCTCCTCTGCCCCTTGTAAGCATCGTGGAGGAGACTTGCAAGGCCGCCAAGAAGGAAAATTTCAAGAAGGTTATAATCTTTGGAACGGGTTTTACCATGAGCAGTGGCCTTTATACGGAGAAATTTTTGGAGTATGGGATAGAGGCCATAGTTCCCGAGGCAGAGGATCAAAGGGCGATTCACAACATAATTTTCCCTAACCTCGAGGCAGGAATTGTCCTCCCCGAGGAGAAGGAAAAGATATTGGAAATAGCCAATAGGATGATTCATCAAAAAGGTGGAGAGGCTTTAGTTTTGGGATGTACCGAACTTCCCCTCATCATCAAGGAAGAAGATCTGGAGGTACCCATCTTGGATACCACTCAGATCCACATAGAGGCCATACTGGATTATTATATGCTTGGATAAGGTAATTTGATGTTCCAACGGGCAGGAGCGGGCGGCCAGCTTTTAAGGTCCGTCCGCTTTCATTATAGGACACCCTCCGATTTGAAAGTAGCCACAACCTTCTTTAAGGCAAGGCTTGCACCTTTTTTCCGATGTCTTTAGTTCCACTTCATTTTCGCTGAACAAGAAAAGGCAAAACCCGGACTTCATGGGGTACAAGGGCTCCTTGGAGGTGGGACTTGTCCCTTCTGCGCCCCTTCTTTTTGCCGAGGTATGAAAAAGGGCCAGCATCTCAGAAAGGATTTTTTCTTCCCCAGTGGGGTAATGTTCTGCTGAATAGAGTCCGAGGGGTATGGCGATTTCTTTTTCTATGAAATTTCTTACCCTTTCCTTTGCCTCCGCAAGAGCCATGGTTCCCAAAGCGTCCAAAATGAGAGCCTCCACTGCCTGTCCTGATGCTGCAAGATGTGAGGCATGCTCTTCAAGCTTAGGCCCTATGGTCCAAAAAGACGCTGCAGCACATATGAAAAACCCATCACTAGGCAGGGTAAAAAACTTATGCAGACCTTCCTGGTCCAGAAGGATAACCCGAGCAAAGGGATCAAGCAGTGCCTCTTTTAGACTGTTCTGCCAAAGGCTGATAAAAACCTCGAACCTTTCCCGGAGGGAAGCGCTTTTATCGTAATAAGGCCTGAGGTTATTTCCTTGAGGTGCAATAAACTCCGACGTGTGTACTCTTTTTGTGTCAACCAGTAAACCAGATCTGTTTTCGAAGAAAATTTTCACCCTTTGAGCTCCCTTTACAAAACACTCTTCCCCGCCAAGCGCCGAGGATATGAGGATTTTATCAGGACTTTCAAGGCAAGGTCCATAAATTTATTTTAAAACTTTTGGACGTTGACCGGATGCCATCATAAGGTATAATAACTATGTATTCAAAATATGTATACACAAACGTTCAAGGAGGTAGGGTGCATGAAAAAGGTGATAGTTTTAGGCGGCGGGCTTGTTGGTTCTGTAATGGCGTTGGATTTAGGCTCTGACCCGAATTACGATGTAACTGTGGCGGATAAGAGTCAAGAAGCGTTGGATAGAATAGCAAAGAAATCAAATGGAGCTGTACACACCCGAAACGATGTGGATTTTGCAGACCCTGATTCCATAGAAAGAGCCGTAAAGGACTATGATCTGGTTATAGGAGCGGTCCCTGGTTTCTTGGGCTTCCAGATGATGGGCGCGGTGATTAGGGCGGGCAAGAGCATGTCGGACATAAGCTTCATGGCAGAGGATTATTTCCTGTGGGATGAGGAGGCCAAGAAAGCAGGGGTCACCATATTCGAGGATGTAGGTGTAACTCCAGGTTTTTCAAACGTTTTGATAGGAAGTGCCGTACATCAGCTTGACGAGGTTGAGGACGTGGACATATATGTTACGGGGCTTCCTAAGGAGCCCAAGGAGCCCTTCAACTACAAGTTCGTATTCTCTCCCGACGACTGCATAGAGGAGTATGTCCGTCCGGTTCGGTTCAAGAAAGACGGCAAAATAGTCGAGATGCCTGCTTTGAGCATGAACGAGGTGTACAAGTTTGACATACCTGGATTAGATCTTCCCGAGATGGAGGGTTTCCTGACCGATGGCCTCCGCTCTCTCCTTAAAACCATTCCCGCCAAAAACATATCGGAGAAGACCTTGAGGTATCCTGGAACGGCCGATAGGTTGAAGTTTTTGAGGGACATAGGTTTCTTCGATTTGGAGCCCATAGAGATCAAAGGGTGCAAGATAGCTCCCAGGGAGTTCTTTGCGGCTTTGGCTTACCCCAAGATGAAGTTGGAGGACGACGAGGTGGAGTTCACCTTCTTTAAGATAGACGTTACTGGTAAAAAGGACAAAAAGACTGTTCGCCATACCTTCGTTATGTACGATGAAAGGGACATGGAGACAGGATACACCTCCATGGCTCGTACCACAGGCTTCCCCTGTGTTATCATGGGCCGCCTCATAGCTGAAGGCATAGTTGACATGCCTGGTGTGAACACTCCCGAGATGATAGGCAGCAACCAGGTAGCAGTTAAACGTTTCATAGAGGAGATGGAAAAACGAGGGGTAAAAGTCCATCATGAAGTGAAAGAGCTGTAGTTAAAGGGTCTTGAGGGGTAGGGGGAGGAATGCCTTGTACCCCTGCCCTTTTTATTTCCTTGTTGATATAATCGTGCTCAATAAAAAGGGGGACTTTCCTTGCCTACGACGGGAACGTTGGAGAACGAAGCATATCAAAAAATAAAACAGGCCATTCTAGCTCGGAGGCTTCTGCCGGGAAGCAGGCTCTCTGAGCCGGCCTTGGCAAAGCAGCTCAAGATAAGCCGAACGCCGGTTAGGGCGGCCATAAAACGTCTCATGGCGGAGGGGTTGGCGGAGCCTTCTCCAACCCAGGGAGCGGTTGTCGCTCTGCCCTCTTCAAAGGACATAGAAGAGGTGGTCTTCATGAGGGAGACTCTGGAGCCCGTTGCTGCGGCATTGGCCTCCGAACGAGCGACAGGGGAGGACATTTGTTATCTTGAAGGATTGATTTCCAGGGAAAGGGAGGCTTTTCATAAAAGAGACCTCAAAGGCTATATAGAGGTCAACGATGAGTTTCATGGTACTATAGCTAAAATCTCGGGAAACTGCCTCTTGGAACAAAGTATAAAGAACTTGATACTTCGCTACGATATATTTTTGGCCTTGTTTGACCCCATATATGAGCTCGGGGAGAACGAGCTTGATTCTCCGCTGGAGCACCATTTCATAGTGACGGCCCTCAAGGAGAGGGACTCCAAGGCAGCTGAAGCGGCCATGAGGTATCATTTGCGGTCATCTAGAAAATACGCTACTTCAAGAAGTCTGGAAGATATGGGCGATTTCCCCTTTGATAACTAACCTAGAGGTGGTAGGTTTGCCGAAAAATTCTTGCAGGGTGGTAATTGAAACGGGGGATGGACACCAAAGGGTTTGCTGCTGTCAGGAGGGGGACAACCTTCTTGATGTCCTAAGAAGAGAAAAAGTTGCTATTGAGGCTCCCTGTGGAGGCTTGGGCCTATGCGGCAAGTGTAGGGTCATGGTCTCAGGGAAGGCAAGCTTGCCGGACAGTTTGGAGAGGACCTTTTTGGGAGAGGAGTCCCTTTCCAAGGGGGTTAGGCTTGCGTGCAGAGTAAGGATCATGGGAGAGCTTCGAGTTAGCGTTCATTTCGAGGAGATAAAAAGCCAAAAGAAGATAGCTTCTGTAGTAAAACCGGCGAGAATAAAAGTTTCTCCAGAAACGATCAGGATCAATGGTTCCTTGGGCTGGGAGGAGATAAGAGCATACGAGAGCCTGGAGGAGGCGTTGAGGGAAAAATTTTCCTCTCTTGCAGGACGACCTGTAAATCCCATAAGAGACGAGGTAATGGCTGATATCGCAGAGCTTTTTATGGAACGCCAAACCTTGGATGTTTCAGCTACCCTTAGAGGGCAGGATGTGGTATCCGTAAGCTCACAGCAGGAAGAAAAGCCCATTTTGGGGGCGGTATGTGATATCGGGACTACGACGATAGCCTGCTATTTGCTGGATCTGAAAAAGGGACATCAACTGGGTGCCCTTATGAGCAGAAATCCCCAAGTTCCCTTCGGAGCGGATGTGGTTTCAAGGATAGCCCACGCTCTCAAGGAAAAAGAGACCTTTAAGGCTATGGTCAAGGGCCTGAGAGAGGAAGTTGCTCTTCTTCTTGCGCGTCTAGCTTCAGATGTGGGGGCTGACTTGAAGAACTGCGAAGAAGTTTTGGTGATCGGTAATTCGTGTATGCATCACTTCTTCAAGGGACTTTTGCCCGTCACTCTGGGGAGAGCTCCTTTTCGTCCAGTGCAGAAAGGTCCATCTTGTGATAAGGCGGACCATTTCTCCTTGGGGGTCTCCTCCAGTGCGAGGATAAGGTTTTTGCCCCTGATAGGCGGATTCGTAGGATCGGATATGGTCGGACTTTTGCACTTCGTGGAATCGGTGATGCCTCAAAGGACCAGGTTGGTTCTTGATCTGGGGACCAACGGAGAGATAGCCTTGATACACCAAGGCAAGATCCTAGTTTGTTCTGCGGCTGCGGGGCCTGCGTTCGAAGGAGGAAATATTTCCTGTGGAATGGTGGCCTCAACAGGGGCTATCAATGAGCTCTCTTGGGAAGAAAAGAACATGATCCCGAAGGTCATAGGAGGAGGAGAACCTGTGGGGATCACCGGCTCGGGTTTGGTGGACGCTGTAGCGATCCTCTGCGAGAGAGGGGTAGTTCTCCCTTCGGGGAGGATCAATTCTCCAGAAAATATAAAAAACCCATCTTTGGCCTCTATGGTAGTGGAAAGAGGTGGAGAAAGGGTAGTGATGATAGCTAAGGGAGAAAGTCGAGAGATCTTCATCTCCCAGAAGGACCTTCGTCAGCTACAGCTTAGCAAGGGAGCAGTGGTGGCCGCTATGAAAGCCCTTTTGGAAAAGGCCAGTATGACCTGGAAGGACGTCGATGAATTGGTCTTGGCTGGGGCCTTGGGAAATTACATAAATCCAGACTCGGCAATGAAGATAGGCCTTATTCCTTCTGCCATGAAGGACAAGGTAATCCCCGTAGGCAACGGAGCAGCGGAGGGGGCCAAGCTGGTTTTGCTTGGAGGAGAGAAAGAATGGCATAAAGCCTGTTCTGTAGTCCAAAAAACAGAGCATATCCCCCTTGAAGAAAACCTTACATTTCAAGAATTTTTTATGAATTCCTTATCTCTGGAACCATTCTAAAGATTCAAACGATTTGCTGTATTCTTTACCGTTTTTTATACAATCTACAGGTTGACAATGATGGTGGTGGCATATAGTATATTTGGCGTCAGCGTCATGTTACCTTTGTAACGTGCGCCCCTCAAGTTTTTCAAAGTTTTATGAGTCCGCTTTCACGGAAAAAGTGGGGCACCTTCCTGGTATGTGTTTAAGTCTACAAAAGTAAACCTTCGGTCTTACGAGCCTTGTTTCATAGTGGCTTTATGTCTATTCTAGATTAAGGAGTGGCGCAAATGGATAAGTTAGGAAAGATGATATCTCTTCTGATTCTCCCTCTCATTGCCATCATAGTTTACAGTTCCCTTAAGGGTTTTTTCCTCAACAGGACGCCTATCTGGACCTTTGAGGTGTCCATATTTCTCTTTGGTTGTTTTTTCATGTTGGGGGCTGCATACTGCCACATGCTCAACAATCACGTCAGCGTGGACGTGGTCAACCACTACCTTCCCCCAAAGTGGAGAAGAATCTTTGGTATATTCGGGGAGATAGTGGTTCTTTTCGTGGTCTTGGTGATGATATACCTCAGTGTTCCCACGGCAATCCGATCGACCATAATGAAGGAGCGCTCTACCCATCAAACGCCCTTCAACCCTCAAGTGTGGTGGTATCGATGGGTCATACCCATATCTTGCGCACTTATGTCGTGGCAATCCTTCAAGAACATGATGCGTCTCATCTTTCAGCGACCTGATGACATGGAAAACGAAAAAGGAGTGTAAGCGATGACTGGCGATATGTTACCACTTTTGATGTTTGCGGCTTTGTTCCTTCTTTTGGCGGCGGGAGTCCCCATTGCCTTTTCCCTTTCTGCTGTAGCCATAGTTTTTTCTTACTTTCTTTGGGGCCCAGGAGCCTTGAATATCTTGATATCGGCCACGTGGGGAGCCATGAACAACTTCGTCATAATAGCGGTCCCTCTCTTCATCTACATGTCCTACATACTACAGAAAACCAACGTGGTAGAGGACCTATATGATGCCTTCTATAAGTGGTCTGGCGGCTTAAGAGGTGGTCTTGCCATAGCCACTGTAATAGTTGGAGCCTTCTTGGGGGCCGTTTCGGGAGTCGTCGCAGCTGGGGTTATTGGGTTGGGCTTAATAGGTCTTCCTCAGATGTTGAAGTACAAGTACGACAAGAACGTCTCCATGGGCATTGTTATGGCCTCAGGTACCTTGGGACAAATAATACCACCGAGCACCAACATGGTTCTTTATGGTGCCGTCACAGGGGTTTCCATCGGAGGACTTTTTGCCGGAGGGCTTACTGCTGGTGTTTTTCTGGGCATCCTGTACATTGGATACGTCCTTATAAGAAGCCTTATAAACCCCAATCTGTGTCCCCCTCTTCCTCCCGACGAAAGAGCTTCGTTTAAGGAAAAACTTTACGCATTAAGGAGCGTGTTCCTTCCCAGCCTTTTAATAATCCTGGTTTTGGGTTCCATCCTTTCTGGAATCGCCTCTCCTACGGAGGCAGCGGCTTTCGGTGCGGCAGGGGCGATGCTGATCGGCTTGATTAAAAAGAGGCTCAATTGGGAGATTGTCTTTTCCTCCTGTTACGAGACCTTGTCCATTACGGCTATGGTCGGTTGGGTTATGATAGGTGCCACTGCTTTCGGGTCGGTCTTCTCAGGGGTAGGAGGAAATCGCCTGGTGTCTCAGCTAGCAATGAACATGCCTGGCGGAGCTGTCATGGTCCTTATTGCCTCTTCTGTTTTCTACTTTATCTTGGGGATGTTCTTGGAACCAGGAGCGATAATATTCTTTGCCGTGCCTATAATTGCTCCCATTCTCGCTAGGTTGGGTTATGACCCCCTGTGGGTTGGTTTGGTGTTCAACGTCCTCTTGCAGTGTGGTTACTTGTCTCCGCCTTTTGGATTTAGTTTGTTCTACCTCAAGGGCGTAACGCCTAAGGATGTCACAATAACGGAGATCTACAGGGCTAGTATTCCATTTTTGGTCTTGCAGGTAGCCTGCGTTGCCATCATGTTTGTTTTCCCGGACTTTTTCTTGTGGCTACCGAAACAGGTCTTGGGGCTGTGAGGATGTTGGTCATTTAGACTTATTAAACTTTATGTTTCAGTGTTTGGTTGTTTAACTGTGGAACGGGGGTGGTAGTTGAGCGAGAGAGTGTAGTTCCACGAAGGTTTTGGTACAAAAACAAAAAGAGGAGGTATGCAGGAAGATGCGAAAGTTTTTGACGCTGTTTTTGTTGGTGGCTCTAGTGCTCGTTAGCGCTAACGCAGCCTTTGCTGCGAAGGTAAAGTGGAGGATGGTAACCCATGCCATGCCTGGTACGGAGCAGCAGAGGATAGCTGAAGAGTTTGGAAAGACCGTTGAGACCCTCTCTGGTGGAGAGTTCGTGATCGAGGTTTTCCCAGCCGGCGTTCTCTTCCCAGTGTTTGAGACCTTTGACAATTTGAGAAACGGTGTCGTCCAGGCTTCCATGGTGTACGGCGCCTACTGGCCTGGAAAGGACCCGGGCTTCATCCTGACCACCCGCCCCGGAGATCCCCTGGGGACCTATGCTGAGGGTGCATATGTGACGGAGAAGCTCTTCCCCTATTTCGAGAAGCTCTATGCCAAACACGGGATCAAATATTTGGGACACGCAATGGTTAGCCCCCTTTATGAGCAGCTCATGTCTGTGGTTCCAATCCGCAATCTTGAGGAGATAAAGGGTAAGAAAATCCGTACCTCCGGCTTTGGTGCAAGGTTCTACAATGCCCTTGGTGCAACCACCGTTTCGCTCCCTGCTCCAGAGATATACACGGCTTTGCAGACCAACAACATAGATGCAGCAGAGTGGACCTTCTGGGATGAGAACATGAGGATGGGCTTCCACGAAGTGGTTAAGTACGTTATAGATCCTGCGTTCCAGAACGGAACCTGTGAGTACTTCCCCCTCACGGTGAACCCCGCTGCATGGGACTCTCTGCCTCAGAATTACAAGGACATAGTGTTCGCCGCTCTTGATAGGGCCCGCTATATGTCCGCCATGGTATACGTCCATGAGATCAAGGCAAGAGAGAAATGGAAAGAAATGGAAGGCATAGAGATAATCACCTGGAGCCCAGAGGACCAGAAGAAGGCCAGGGAGATAGGTCTGAAACTGGTTTATGACGAGTGCATGAAGACTCCGGAAGGAAAAGAATATCTTGACATATACCGCAGTGCCCTTTGGGAGCTGGGATACAAGGACGAAGCCAAGTTCCTCGGATACGAGGAAAAGAAATAGCTGAAAGCAAAAAACGAGTAACAAGATAGTAAAAAGCAGCTGGTAAATCCCCAGCTGCTTTTTTTATTTTTTACTTTTCGAAGACGGCTCCGGTGCTGCCGGAGGTAACGAAGTGCCTGTATCTTTCCAGGAAAGAGCTAGTGGTTTCTTGATGTTTTGGCTTGAACGATTTGCGCCTTTCTTCAAGCTCTTTTTCATCCACCAGCAAGTTGAGCTTTCTGTTGGGTATGTCTATCTCTATCATGTCCCCGTCCTTTACGAGGCCTATTGGACCACCTGCTGCGGCTTCAGGTGATACATGCCCTATGGATGCTCCCCTGGTAGCTCCAGAGAACCTTCCGTCGGTTATGAGGGCTACAGAGCTGTCAAGGCCCATTCCAGCTATGCTAGCGGTGGGGCCAAGCATCTCCCTCATGCCAGGGCCTCCCTTGGGGCCTTCGTAGCGGATTATAACCACGTCCTTTGGTTTTATCTTGCCTTCTCTTATGGCCCTTGACGCGTCCTCCTCGCAGTCGAACACCCTAGCGGGTCCTATGTGGCGCATCATCTCGGGGACCACTGCTACCTGCTTTACTACGCATCCCTCTGGCGCTAAAGTGCCTTTCAGGACAGCTATTCCGCCCTCTGAGTGATAGGGGTTGTCCAAGGACCTGATGATATTTTCATCTATAACTTTTGCGCTACATAAGTTTTCCTTCACTGTTTTAGTGGTGACCGTCAGGCAGTCGCCGTTAATTAGTCCCCCTTCTGCAAGACGCAGCATGACGGCTTGAACACCTCCAGCCCTGTACAGGTCCTGCATGTGATGTTTTCCTGCAGGGCTCATGCTGCACAGGTGGGGAGTCTTGCGGCTTATTCTGTCCATGTCTTCCAGAGTGAGAGAAACCCCTGCTGCGCGAGCTATCGCTGGCAAATGCAATGCCGTGTTAGTGGAGCCTCCCAAAGCCATATCTACAGCCACGGCGTTTTCGAAAGCCTCCTTCGTCAGGATGTCCCGCGGCTTTATGCCTTTTTCGACAAGTGTCAAGATGATCCTGCCAGCATCCTTGGCAAGCCTCTCTCTGGCAGCGTATACGGCGGGAATGGTTCCGTTACCTGGCAGGGCCAGCCCTAAAGCCTCCATCATGCAGTTCATGGTGTTTGCCGTGAACATCCCTGCACAAGAACCGCAGGTGGGACAGGCGGAATTTTCAAGCTCAATGAGCTCTTCTAGGCTCATTTTCCCCGAGTCATATTTTCCCACTGCCTCGAATACGGAACTCAAGTCCACTTCGCATCCTTTGTGTTGGCCGGCCAGCATGGGACCTCCACTTATTATTATGGAGGGGATGTTGAGCCTTGCAGCGACCATGGCCATGCCGGGAATTATTTTGTCGCAATTGGTGACCATGACAAGGCCGTCCAGTGCGTGAGCTTTTGCCATGACTTCAATGGAGTCGGCGATGAGTTCTCTGCTGGGCAGGGAGAACTTCATGCCCTCGTGGTTCATGGCGATGCCGTCGCAGACGCCTATCACCGGAAACTCCAGCGGGAGGCCTCCTCCTGAATAGACTCCATGTTTGACTGCCTCAGCAACTCTATTCAGGTGAGTGTGTCCTGGTATTATGGAGTTGTAAGCATTAACTACACCTATCCAAGGACGGTCAATTTCCCAATCTGTAAAGCCTCCAGCCTTTAATAGGGAGCGGTGAGGAGCCCTTTCTGCGCCTTTTTTCGCTTTGTTGCTGTTCATTTGAATCCCTTCCTTCTTTTTGATTTCCTTTTACATCGTGCCATTCCACAGCATATTGGGCAAGAAAAGAACCAACGATGGCAGGTATGTTATCAGTATGAGCGTAACGACGAGGATGATCACCATGGGTATTATGGGCTTGCTTATCTCTTCGATGCTGAGGCCCGTTATGGCACTTGCCACGTATATATCTATAGCCACTGGCGGGGTTGCCATCCCTATGGCAAGCCCCACTGCGATTATAACGCCGAAATGGATCAAGTTACCTCCCAACTGAGATATGGTGGGCAAAAATATGGGCGTTAGAATTATCAATGCAGAGGCAGTCTCCATGAACATTCCAGCTACAAGGATCACTAATAGCACCGCCAGGTATATCATAAAATGATTTTCGCCAGCCATCTGCATCAGGGCCCCTGCCACCTTATCGGGGACCTCGTAGAAAGCGAGGTTCCATCCAAAAAGCTTGGAGGTGGCAATTATGAACATTATGAGAGAGGATGTAACACCTGCCCCTACCACAAGGTTGTAAAGTTTCTTGAAGTCAAGGCTTTTATATATGAATAAAGCCACAAAAAGGGAGTAATCAACGGCAATGGCCGCTGCTTCAGAGGGGGTGAACCAGCCTGTGAAAATACCACCTAGGATTATTATTGGTGTTAGGAGGCCCCAGGATGCGCTCTTGAATCTACGCCACTTTTCCACGGAAGGTACGGGGTCGCTTGCAGGGTAGTTTCGCTTTTGTGCTACATATAAAGCAAAGGCTATAAGTCCCAAACCCATCAATAATCCAGGAATGAAACCACCCATGAAGAGCTTGGCCACCGATTCCCCGGATATCACCGCGTAAAGAACCATGGGAACGCTTGGGGGAATCACTACGCCGATGGTGCCGGAAGCGGCTATGAGGGCAGCAGAGAAGTCCAGGTCGTATCCCTTTCGTTTCAAGTCCGGTAAAAGCGCCGAGCCTACAGCTGCTGTTGTAGCTGCTCCCGAACCGGAAATGGCGGCTATGAACATGGAGGCTACGGTGGAAACTATGGAAAGCCCCCCCTTGACCCTTCCCAGTGTGGCTTCAGCGAAGGAGACTATTTTTTCAGAGATGCCGCCTTTGGCCAGGATGTCCCCGGCAAGGATGAAAAAGGGTACGGCCACCAGGGCAAAGGAGTTGTTCCCCATGAACATCATCTGAGGAACCATCTGCAGAGGAAGGTCGCTTAAGATGAGGACCACAACCGATGAAATTCCTATGGCCAAAGCTATGGGGAATCCCAAAATCAACAAAAGGAAAAATGATATAGCGAGAACAAGGCCCAAGATCAATCCCTCCTTAAGATTTTTAGGAGGCTGTCCAAAAGATGCACCATTATGACCAGGCTCACGGCAGGGTAGAAAAGGTATATCCACGCCATGGATATGCCTAAAGCCGGAGTGGTCTGTCCTCCCTCGCTTTTCATCATCAATATTCCGTACCAGCCCACTATGACGAAAAAGGCCATGCTTGCAAGCTGGATAAAAACGCCAAGGGCCTTAGAGGCTTTAGGAGACAGCTTGTTGGCCAAAAAGGTTATGGCTATATGGCTTCCCCTTTTGAAGCCTATGGACGCACCCACCAAAGAAGAGGCCACAAGCAAAAACCGGGTCAGTTCCTCCGACCATACCAGGGCCTCAAAGAAGAACCTGAAGACTATCTGGAGGGTCGTTATGGCGATCATGGCCGTCATCAGGATGAATAGCAGCCCTTCGCATATTTTGTTTATCTTATCGCTTAAGGCTGAGAGGGATGACCTGTCAAGGCCCTCCCTCTCAGCAGATGGTTCTGTTCTTCTCATGGTTTTCCTCTACTAGTTGGCTTTGGTTTCAGCTATGGCCTTCAGGACGTCCTCGCCGAAAGATGCACCGTATTTTTCGTAAACAGGCTCCACTGCCTTTCTGAAGGCCTCAAGGTCGGGCTTTTCCACTACTTCCATTCCCTGTTCCTTTAAGAAGGCAAGCCATTCGGCCGCTTTGTCGTTGTCGTACTGTCGGTTTGCCTTGGAGGCCTCCGTTGCCGCCTCCTGAATTATGGCTTGTTGCTCAGGTGTTAGTTTTTTCCAAGTCTTCATGCTCATCATTATCACGTTTGGAGCATAGGCGTGCCTTGTTAGAGACAGATACTTCTGGCTTTCGTATAGTTTGAAGGCCACTATTACGTTTAGGGGGTTTTCTTGTCCGTCGATGGTCTTCTGCTGGAGGGCCGTCAGAGCCTCGGTCCAAGCCATGGGCACGGCGTTGGCGCCAAGGGCCTTGAAGGCGTCCACGTATATGGGGTTCTGCATTAATCTGATTTTGAGTCCCTTGACGTCATCAGGGGTCACTACGGGACGCTTGCTGTTGGTGAGGTTGCGGAATCCCCTCTCGCCGTAAGCAAGACCTTTCCATCCTTGGGTTTCCATCTTCTTGAGCATCTTTGTTCCTATTGGGCCGTCCAACACTGCATAAGCGTGTTCAGGGTTTCTGAACAGGAAAGGAAGATCGAACACGCCGAATTCGGGAATGAAATTGATGATAGGGCCACTGGTTATTATACCTGCGTCCACGACGCCCATCTTCATGCCTTCAAGCAAGGCTCTTTCATCACCGAGCTTCGCATTGGGGTAAATGGTGACGGTGATTTCGCCGTTGGATTTTGCCTCCACTACTTCCTTGAACTTCAAAGCGCAGACGTGGAAGGCGTCTTTCTCATTTACAACATGGGCCAACTTGATATTTAGGCCCTTGGCAAAAGCACCCTGGACCCCTACTAGCAAAAAGGAAAACACAACCAAAAGAGCAAATAACTTTCTCATAAAACCTTATCCCTCCCATCTTTTGTACTACCTTGGTACTACCAACGGGCATATTGTAATATAATGTCCTTGTGGCGACAAGGACATCGTAAAAAAGGTGATGGTCCATTTGAGCAAAAGGCGAAAGAAACTTGCAGAGGAAATATTGGAGAAGATAAAAGACCGCTCCATCGTGGACGAGGAGGGAAGGCTGCCAACGGAAAGGGATCTAGCTGCACTTTTCAGAGTCAGCAGGAACCTTCTTCGGGAAGCTTTGGTGGTCTTGGAGTGCATGGGGATCATAGAGGTCAGGGCGAAGGAGGGCCTCTTCGTAAAAGGCGATTCCCCTTTGGATTTTTCTCCCAACTTGAAAAGTGTGGTTTTGTGGCCGGAGAACATGCTCCGGGATCTCATGGAGATGAGAGTCATCATAGAGGTTCCAGCTGCGGGATTGGCCGCAAGAAGACGCACCGCCGAAGACCTGAAAAGGATGGAGGAGTGCATAAGACACCTTGAGGAAGTTTACCTCCATGGAGAAAAGTACGAGGGAGAGGGGGCTAAGTGGGATGCCCTCCTTCATACAGCCATAGTGGAAGCCTCTGGCAACAGGATACTGGTGCGATTTTCTGAGGAGTTCGGCTACATCATGGAAAAGTACATAGGCCAAAGCAGGTCCTTGGTATTCTCCCGGGGTGACTGGCCGAGGATAATCCTCGACCAGCACCGAGCGCTTTTTGCAGCCATAAAGGACAAAGACGAGGCTAAGGCCAAAAAAGCCGCACTAAAGCACATAGAGCTTGCAAGAAAAAAGTTCGCAGGTTAGAGCTCTATGTCCGAAACAAAATTTTCCACTTTGTTTTTGTAGCGAGAAACTTTTGCCCAATATTTCCCCACGGGGCCGCCGTAATACCTTTTAAGGGCGGTCTTTGTGCTCTTGTAGTGTTTGAGGTAGCGGGACAACAACAGGCTTCCTGCGGCAATTCCCTTTTCCGGGTCGTAAAGTTCCGACTGGGATTTTATTCCGTTTGCCATCAATAAGTTGTAATGAACGTGCCAGGCCACCTGCATAACACCCATGGCGCCAAAGTTGCTTTTAGCCTTGGGGTCGAAGTGGCTTTCCGTGTTTGCAACGGCCACGGCCAAGCTCAGCGGAATGTTGTATTTGCTGCTGTAGTGGAGGAAGGCAGCGGCCTCACGCCAGGCCGTTAAGGCGTCTATCTTTGGGTTTTGTTTTTTGATGTACAGTGCCAGAACCGCTGCCTTTTGCTGGGTTTCTTTGTCCCAGCTCCAAAGGAAGCGGATCTTTGAGTCGGGCTTCTTTACGTAGAGCCTGTACAAGTCCTCAGGCGCAAGCCCCATGTCCTTCAAAGAGGCTACCACCGTTTGATCCAAGGAATTAACCACCTGGTCCCGCCAAGTCCTTTCCTTTGCCCTCTCCCATACGGCTAAGGGTGACCCTTCAAGAACACCTCCAATGGTAAAGTTGACCGAAGTCGCTATAATTGCTACTAGTAATATCGCTTTTACGAGTTCCATACCGATTTTTCGAATCTTGAAACCGCTCCTTTCGAAAAAAAGAAAGAATATTTAAAATATCTCCCGGTGTGGGAATTATACACATAAATGTGAAAAATGCAACTATTGTATGACAAATTTGACCAATCTCAAGAAAGGAGAAGGAACATTGAGATACACTACGGAACGGATAGTTAAATTGGCCATACTTTCTTCTTTGGGGTTGGTTTTGATGTTCTTCGTCAGGTTTCCTGTCATTCCCACTGCATCCTTTCTTGAGTACGAACCGGGAGATGTTCCGGCCCTTGTGGCTTCCTTTCTGTATGGACCATCATCGGGGCTTTTGGTCACTGCAGTCATCGTGATAGTACAGGCCCTTACGGTCAGTGCGGGAAGTTCCTGGATAGGTGCTTTGATGCACTTTGCGGCTACGGGGTCCATGGTGTTGGTCGCGGGCGTGGTGTACAGGAGAAATCCTACGTTCAAGGGAGCCTTGATGGGGTTGTTTTTGGGATCTTGTACAATGATTGTGTTGATGGTTCCCCTGAATTTCATCTTCACTTCCATGTTCCTGGACCTTCCCAAGGAGGCAGTGAAGGAGATAATAATTACGGCAGTCATCCCTTTCAATGTCTTCAAGACTGCCGTAAACTCCACTTTAACTATACTTTTATACAAAAACGTAGGGCGTATCCTTATCCACTGGGGAGCTTGACGCGGAAGAGAGCCCCTTCTTCTTTATCTTCGAGGTTAATGGTCCCACCGTGAGACTTGATTATCTTCTGAGCTATGGCAAGTCCCAGACCGTACCCACCGGTTTTTGAGGCTTCTCTTGAGCGGTCCTTTTCTCCCCTTTGGAATCTTTCAAATATGATGTCCTTTAGCTCGTAAGGTACGCCTATCCCGTTATCGTCCACCGTGATGATCCAATGCCCTTCTTCTTTTTCCAAAGAGAGGACAACTTTGCCTCCATCTCTGTCCTGGAAACGTTTCCTGGTGTACTTTATGGCGTTCTCCAGCAGGTTCCAGAAGGCTCGCCTCAGTTCCTCGGCGTCTCCCTTCGTTGGTGCCTCTTGGGGGCCCAAGTATTCCAAGCGTATCTTCTCCGCTGCAGGTAGGTTTTTACCTTCGTTTACCAGGTTTTTGAGTAAGACGGCAAGATCTACGTCCTCCCACTTTGGCTCGTGGGGTCTGGCTTCGAGTCGGGATAGAAGTAAAAGGTCGTCCACCAGGCCGGTCATTCTTTCCTGTTGGGTTATGATCTTTTTAGCTAGCTCTTTTGCTTCTTTGGGTTCCATTTTTTCGTTTTCCATAAGTAGCTCTGCAGCCCCTCTTATTATGGTGAGGGGGGTTTGCAGTTCGTGGCTTGCGTCAGCTATGAAGGCCTTTCTTGCTTCCTCCAGGAGTACTCTTTCGGTCATGTCGGTCACCACTACCATGACGCCCCACTCTATGGAGAGGCTTTGGGCCTGGAGGTAGCGCTCCGTTTTGTTTATAGAAGTGAAAACGATCGTTGAATCTTCGCCTTTGAAAGACTTTTCCAGTAGGGTTATGAGTTCTGGAACCTTTATTACGCTCTGGAAAGGCAACCCCTTGGAAAGTTTGGGGGCCTCCCGTAAGGCGTAGGCTATAGAGTTGTTGGCATATCTTATCTTACTGTTTTTATCAATGACCATTACGCCTATGGGTAGGGAATCCAACAAAGATTCAAGATAGCTCTGCTCCCTCTTTAAATCCTGTAAGGTCTTGTCCAGCTTGCTAGACATGCCCTCCAATGCCTCAGCCAGTTTGAAAACCTCCAGTATGTTGGTTTTCTTGCCTATGGATAGCTTTCCTCTTTCGCTCTTCAAGGCTTCATTAGTCAGGTCCTCAAGAGGCTTGGATATCTGGCGGGAGAAAAAAATCCCCATTATTAGAGCTATGAGTCCAGCAGCAAGAAGGGAAAAAAGTAAACTTTTCCGTGCTTCGAATATGGCTTGGTCCATGTACGAGAGAGGCAGGGATATTCTAAGTACGTACAAATTGCCATCCTTGTCCGCTACGCTTTTTGCCATGTAGAGGGACTGGTCTTTGACGCTGCGGCTGTATCGCAAGTCCTTTCCAAATCCCTTGAGTATGGCCTCTCTGACTTCGGGCCTGGAACCGTGATCGTCTAGCTCCTCAACGGGCACTTTGTTGTCGTAAAGTACCCTTCCATCGAAGGTTATAATGGTTACTCGGCTTGAATTTTCGTCCTTCCATCTATCGACATTGGCGATCAAGCCTTGAATGCCGTAATTTTCTATCTCGGCCGACAATACCTCCGTTAGGGAGGCAAGGGAACTTTCTGCCTGCTTGTACAGTTGGTCTTCTACATTTTTACCTATAAGAAACCATCCTGAGAGGAGGACCAAAACCACTATTATGGCGACTAAATCGGTCATCTTACCTTTGAGAGTTCTCATGCGCTTTTTCCTCCCACTTGATCATATATCCCCTTCCCCGAACGGTATGCAGGATCTTTGGGTTTTCAGGATCTTTCTCTAGCTTCCTTCTCAACCTTGAAATGTGAACGTCCACGGTCCTGCTGTCTCCAAGATAGTAGCCCCATCCCTTGGCCAGAAGCTCCTCTCGGGATAGGACCCGGCCAGGGTTTTGGGCCAGGATCTCTAAAAGGTGGTATTCCGTAGGGCTCAAGTCCAATGTCTTTCCATCAAGGGTTACTACCTGTTTTTCAAAATCCATTTCCAGAGGTCCTATTTGAATAGAAGGACTTTCTGTGCTTTTGGTCTTGCTCCTTCTCAGTACGCTTCTGACCCTTGCCATGAGCTCTATCAATGAGAAGGGCTTACGTATGTAGTCATCGGCTCCCAAATCTAGTCCAGCCACGACGTCTCGTTCGTCCCTCCTGGCAGTCAGCAGGATTATGGGAATGTTAGAGGTCTTTGGATTCCCTTTCAATCTTCGGCACACTTCCCAGCCGTCCATTTTAGGGAGCATTATATCCAATATGATGAGGTCGGGCAGGAGGTTTTCTGCCATTTCAAGTCCCGTATCTCCATCGAAGGCCTTTTCTACTTTGTACCCGTGGCGCTTGAGGGCATCTGACAAGATGTCGGAGAGAGCCTCCTCATCCTCCACCACAAGGATGCGCTCAGATTGCATGATTTAATCCCTCTTTTCCTCTTCCTCTGATCGCTCTATTCGCCTTCTGTAGCTGGAAGCCCTTATAAAATTGCCGGTGCACATGTAGACTGTGTGTTCGCAGAGGTTGGTCACGTGATCTCCGGCTCTTTCCAGGGCTCTGGACACCAAAATGAGCTGCATGGCCTGCTCTATGTTCCTTGGGTTTTCCATCATCAATACCACAAGCTCCCTGAATATCTGCTTGTCCAGATCATCTATCTCGTCGTCAAGGGCGCATATCTTCTTCGCTTCCTCGGGGTTTTTGTTCACGAAGGCTTTCAAGGCCAGGTCGATCATTTCTCGTATTTTCTCTCCCATTCGAGGTATATCGATCAGGGGCTTGATGAGCTTTTCCTTTGACAGGGCCTTTGCAATCTTGGCTATGCTCACTCCTAGGTCACCTATGCGCTCAAGGTCGACGGACATGTGGAGTATGGAGGCTATCATTCTCAGGTCCATAGCTACAGGCTGGAAGCGGGCTATTATCTCCAGGGCCTGTTCGTTTATTGATTGGGTGATTTGGTCCAGCTCTTCGTCTCCCCGCATTACTTCATCTGCCAGATTTAAATCGCTTTTCTTCAAGGCCCATATTGCCTTGTTTATGGCATCTTCGGCGAGGGCCCCGAGCTTCATAAGCTTGTTGTATAAGGAGTTCAATTCTTCATCAAGAGCTTTTCTTCCCGTCAAGTGGTTGGCCATGGTATCACTTCCTTTTTTATTAATGAGCTTAATGCCTCAAGGGCATGCTTAACCGAACCTACCGGTTATGTAGTCCTCGGTCCTTCGATCCTTGGGAGATGTAAATATCTGTTGAGTTGGTCCGTACTCTATCATCTCTCCCATGAGGAAGAATACCGTTATATCCGAAACCCTTGCAGCTTGCTGCATGTTGTGGGTGACTATTACCACGGTATAGGAGCTGCTTAGCATTCTCACCAACTCCTCAATTCTCGCAGTGGCCATGGGATCCAGGGCTGAGGTGGGTTCGTCCATCAGGATTACCTCTGGCTCCACGGCTATGGCCCGGGCTATGCAAAGCCTCTGCTGTTGTCCCCCTGACAGGGCCGTAGCCGGTTTGTGTAGTTTGTCCTTGACCTCGTCCCACAGAGCGCTTCCCCTTAAGCTCTTTTCGACTATCTCATCCAGTTTGTTCTTGTTTCTGATTCCGTGGAGCCTGGGGCCGTAGGCCACGTTGTCGTATATCGACATAGGGAAGGGGTTGGGGCGCTGGAAGACCATCCCCACCTTCCTGCGGAGCTCTATGGGGTCCGTTTCAGGGTCATATATGTCCTTTCCATCTATCATGACTTTGCCCGTTATCCTGCAAGAATGTATGAAATCGTTCATCCTGTTGAGGCAGCGCAAGAAGGTGCTCTTGCCGCAGCCTGAAGGGCCTATAAGGGCTGTTACGGCCTTTTCAGGGACTGTAAGGGCTATATTTTTCAAGGCATGGGTTTCCCCATAAAACAAGTTGAGGTTGTCTACTATTATCTTGTCTTTTTTATCCATATCCATAGTTTCACCCTCTATTTTAGACTTCGGCTCCTGCTTCTTAAGTGAGCCCTCCATATAACTCCTATCAAGGTAACTCCTAAAACCAAAGCCAAAAGCACCAAGGCAGTCCCATATTGGATGGGACGGGTCTTATCTATGTTGGTCCCCGCGGTAGCCAGTACCAAAATGTGGTAGGGCAGGGCCATTATCTGGTCGAACAGGCTCTTGGCTATGTTTGGAGCGAAGAATGCAGCCCCGGTGAATATTATAGGCGCTGTCTCTCCTGCCACTCGTCCCACACTCAAGATAGCACCAGTTATTATGGAAGGAAAGGCCGCGGGCAGGACCACTTTCCTTATGGTCTGCCATCGCGTGGCACCCATGGCGTAAGATGCGTCCCTGTAGTCCTGAGGTACCGCCATGAGAGCCGATTCGGAAGCTCCAACTATCACAGGAAGGGCCAGACAACCCAGAGTGAGTCCAGCTGACAGAAGGCTTGCTCCTATCTTCAGAAAAATGACGAAAAAGCTTAGACCGAAGAGGCCGTATACTACCGATGGCACTCCAGCCAGGCTTCTTACGGCAAGCCTTAGAAGCCTTGTAAAGGCATCATCTCTTGCGTATTCTACTAGATACACGGCTGTGAAAACCCCTACGGGAAAGGCAAAGGCCATGGATACGACGACAAGTTGTAATGTTCCCACCAGAGGAGTCAGGATGCCTCCTTCGGTCATCTGGTTCCTTGGAGGTTGGGTCAAAAAGTCCCAGCTTATGGCGCTCCACCCCTTGGAGATCAAAAACAGGATTATCCCAGCAAGCACGAGCCCCACCAAGATCATGGAAGCCCAAAGAATGGCAGTTGCTGCTTTATCTTTGATGATTCTGGCGTTCATGTTTAAAACCTCCTTGCTCGTCGTTCTACACGCAAGGCCAAGAGGTTGAGTCCTAGCGTCAAAAGCAGAAGGAGAAGCCCAGCGAAGAACAGAGCATGGTAGTGGATTGAGCCTACTGGTGTTTCACCCATCTCTGCCGCTATGGCGGACGTAAGAGGCCTTACGGGATCCATCAGGGAGATAGGTATGATGGCGGCGCCTCCAGCTGCCATGAGAACCACCATGGTCTCTCCCACAGCCCTCATGACGCCTAGCAGTATGGCCTGCAGGATGCCCGGCAAGGCCGCGGGCAGGACTACTTTGGTTATGGTCTCAAGTCTTGTAGCCCCTAGAGCGTAGGATGCGTCCCTGAGGTCTTTGGGGATGCTTGAAAGGCTGTCCTCGGCAAGAGATGTGACCGTTGGTATGATCATTATTCCCATTAGACTGGCTGCATTGAGGAGGTTCAGTCCTGAGTAGGCATCCAGGTGTTCTATCATCCATGGTGCTATCACCACCATGCCTATGAAGCCCAGCACGACCGATGGGAAGAACCCCAAGATTTCTATAACCGGTTTGAGCAGTTCTTTCAGTTTATTGGGGCAAACTTCCGAGAGGAAGACTGCCAGCATGATGCTTAGAGGCACTGCAATGAAGGACGCTACCAAGGTCACTGACAAGGAGCCCACTATGAGGGGCAGCATGCCGAAGTCTGGGGGGTCGTATGTGGGGTACCATTCCATTCCCATGAGGAGGTGTAATAGGGATACCTCCTTTAGTATGGGGACGCTTTCCTTCACAAGGAAGGAGAGAATGAAGAGCATAATGGCTACCCCAATAATGGATATGATTTTTATGGTTATCTGAGGAACTTTGTCTCCTCTGAGAGTGTCCTTCATTTTCTGTGCCACCAACCCCTCATGTGAGCTTATGTTGTTTTGTTAGCGAACGGGGATGAACCCTGTAGATGCGACTATCTCCTGTCCTTCATCGCTCAGGACGAAGTTGATGAACTTGAGGGTTACGCCTGTGGGCCAGCCTTGGGTGAACATGAAAAGATATCGGGATATGAGGTAGGAGCCGTCCAGCGCAGTTTTGGCTGTTCCCTCTATGCCTCCCACGGTGAGGGTCTTTACTGAGTCGTTCAGGTAGCCTATTCCTATGTAGCCTATGGCGGCAGGATTTCCTGCCACGGTCTGAACCATGGCGCCGTTAGAGGCCACTACCAACGCCCTGGGGGAGATCCTTTTTTTGTCCATTACCTTCTCTTCCCACACCTCGAAGGTTCCAGAGCTGGTATCCCTGGTAACGGCGACTATGGCCTTGTCTGGGCCACCAACTTCCTTCCAGTTCTTTATTTTTCCTAGGTAGATATCTCTCAACTGCTCTATGGTGAGATCTTTGACAGGGTTTGAGGGATGAACCACGGGAAGCAAAGCGTCCACCGCCACGGCAAACGGCACGGGGTAGCGTCCCTTTTCAACGGCCATGGCCACTTCCTTTTCCTTAATGAAGCGAGAGGACATGGCTACGTCCGTGGTTCCATCTATCAGAGCCTTTATGCCGTTTCCGCTTCCGCCGCCAGATACCGATACGTTGACCCCGGGATTTGCCTCCATGAACTTCTCGGCAGCGGCCTGTCCTATGGGGAGTACGGTGGTTGAACCGTTTATTACCAGGTCCTCTGCGAACGCAACGCCTCCCAGTAGGCCTAACAGGATCATGGATAGTACAGCAAGGGAAGCCATAAACTTCTTCATGATACCTTCCTCCTTCAAGTTGATTTTGTTACAGCCAAATTTTAGCCTCGATAGGTAACGGAAGGATTACAGAAATGTAACAGCTTTGTAAAAATTTTTATAAGGAACGGGAGAGACAGAAATTGGGAAAATGCCATCCTTTTAGGGTATGTTGTTTTTTGTTTATTGTTGGAGTACTATAATAAATTATAATATAAAGATGGGTGCATTGCTATAGCATGAAAGTAATAGAATGCGGTTTTATGCTCAAAAGGGGTGAAATATGAAAAATAAGGGTTTGCTTTCACGTTTATGTAAGGCAAAAGTTAAAAGAAAAGGGTTTACTCTAGTTGAAGTTTTAATTTCAATGCTTATCCTTGCTATTGCCCTCTTTGCCATTGCCGGAATGTTTGTCAGCGCTTTAGTATTGCAACTTTCACTTAAGGATAGGGAAAACGCCCAGTTGGCGTCCCTGATGGTACTCCAAAAACTGGAAGCCCTCGAGAGCATAGATGCCTTGACGGTAAGTTCCGACGTCATCGAGATAGAAGGAAAACCTTACGCGGTTTCTTGGATAGTAGAAAGCGAAGACTCTGTTGGTGGAAAGGTTTTTGGGAAAACATTGACGTTTGATGTTGCATGGGAAGGCGTAAGAGGGGAGAAAAGACTTTCCTTTGTAAACACTTTCAGCAGAAGTTTTGGTTATACCAGAGGCAAGCGCCTGGGGCAGGAGATTAAAGATGGCAAGCCGGGGTACGGTTATGGTGACACCTTGCAAGACCACACGGGGCCCCCAGGACAAAACAAAAAATAGGGTGTTACAGAGGTGTTTTGTTTGATAACTACCGTGAAGCGTAAGGGAGTATCGCTAGTAGAACTACTAATTGTCATATTGCTTTTAGGGATAATAATGGGGGCGGTGGTGGGGTTTCTGTCGCTGTTTTTATCTCACTTTGAGGTTTCCTCTTCGGGCGCAAAGGCAAGGCAAAGGGCAGAAATGGTTCTTTCTGTTTTGAATGACCCTGTGTCCCATGCGGGATTGGGGATGCAAATATCTACAGATGACTTTAAAGAAAGTTTTGAAGGCATATATGACCTTGCTGTAACTGAGGAAAAGTTTCCTTCTTCCCTTCATGTAAGCGATGACAACGAAAAGCTTTACCTGGTGTACGGGAAGCCTACGGGGTTATCTGTCGTAGAAAAGGATGTGACCGCCAACACGATAAAGGTCAATGGCCCCATATCTCTTGTCGCAGATTTCGATTGGATCGTGTTTCCCACAGGAGAGGTCCCCTATAAAGTTGAGATTGTGGATGATTATTCAAAGGAAATTACCCTGTCTGGTAAGGAAAATTTAGAAAGCGTCGCTCTGTTTGATGAAGTTTATCAGGTCAAGTTTATGGAGGCCTACGTTGATGAGGATGGATTCCACGCAGTAGATCCTCGTACTGGAGAAAGTGTGGACGTTAAAGGTATAAAGACCTTTCAAGTCACATATTTTAGCGATATGAAAGTCCTGCTAGTAGAGGTAGAAGGTTACGGGGCTGAAGGCGCAAGAGAAGAGAATGAATGGCTGGCAGTCTCTTGGAGAGTGAGGAACCTATGAGATTGAAGAGTAGAAGAAAAGGGGCGGTTCTGGCGCTTACACTTGTAGTTTTGGCCTTTGGTATAGCCTTTTCCGGTGTTACCCTCTATGTTATAAAGAATCTTTTTTATTCAACAAAGAGTGTCATTGACGATGTTGCATTAACGAAGGCTGCGGAGAGTGGTCTTGAAATGGGTAAAGCGTGGCTTGCTGAAAAAGTGGAGGAGGCCCCGCCTTTGCCTAGGCAGAGTGCAGGTATTGGGGAAAAGGTCGATGTGCCTAGTGACCTAGAGGACTTGGTGGTTCATAAGATAGAGGTGCCTGCATCAGACAGTGGGGATATAGGCCTTGAGGTCACAGTTTACGACCTCATTTATGAAGCCGGCATGGTAGATTCTGCTCAACTGTTTTTAAAAGGATCTTTCCCCCCAAAAGTAGATGAGGATGTGCTTAAGTACATAGGTTCTAGGCGGAAAAAATCGACCTATGCTAACTCTAACATGAGAGAGTCAGTTCAGCCTTCCTCTTTTGAGGAGGGCAAGTATGGTGCCTATCTGATAGTTAGCAAAGCGTCTTATCAGAAAAGGGAAAAGGTGGTCTCTGAAGGCATATTGGTCGTTATAGATTGAATTTTTAAAGCCGTAAAGGCAGGTGGTTTACGTGGTCAGAACGAAATTATCCATTTTGTTTTATGGGGTACTAATTTGGGCTTTGATGGTTGAACCGTCTTGGGCGGTCAATTTGAGTGTAACCAAGACAGTTGATAATCCCACGCCAAAGGCTGGCGATTATGTTACTTTCACCATTGTTGTTGAAAATCTTGAGAAAAGTGAAGAGTCAGCGGGAACGCTTCTCACAGATGATATGAGTGTGTTTGAGGATGTAATGTACAGGTATCGTATGGGATATTGGGCAGGTAATGGATCAAATAGGTATTACACTTATGAGCCGTCTAGCTATACATCGTGGAGCAGCTGGCCAGGGATGGTTACTCTTGGTTGGATGGATAGGTGGAGAAAAAAAGAAGGGGGTAAAGGTGGGCGTTACGAGATACAAATCAGGGCAAAGGTCAAAGAGAGTCTAGCAGGAAGGGAAATTGTAAATACGGCAAAAGTAAAGAAAGATGATTTTGAGAGCAGCGCAACGGCATCCATTTACGTAAGAGAAGAGCCGTGGGCTGGGGGGGAGGTTTTTACACCGTATTACAAGCCTATTCCAACATTGTATGATACGAGCATGCAGCCTAATGTGCTCCTTCTTTTGGACACTAGCGGCTCCATGACTTTTAACATGCAAGATGATGAATCTACCTATGGTGATGGTTCCAAGCCTGTGACATATGGGTTTTCCAGTCCTCAGTTTTATTACGGAAAGGACACTGACCCGTCCAACAACGATCCCAATGTGGAACGCAATTACCATCCCAATCTGAAATACGTGTCAGAGACAGAGGTCGAGTTAATTAAACAAAATCAAGGAGAGTGGGCTCTTACGTATTTGGGCTATGATAGCGCAAGTTCCCAATATTTATACCCGAACGACAGCCGGATGTACCAAATGAAGGTGGTTTTGAATAACATATTTTCCGATGAGCAGTTGATTTATGGGTTAAGGGTTGCTTTGGCAACTTACGATCAGGAGTATTCATCGGGAGGCAGCCTTTCAGATTGGTATAAATTCCCGCGTCTCTATTATGGTGGCTATTACTATGAAGACCAATACTTACATTATCGAACTGGAGAGGCAAGAGCTTTACTAAGGGAAAATTTTGCTTCGATAGATGATCCTTCCCACCTTGAGGCTTTATTGAAGTGGTTTGATGGAGTAGAGGAAAATGGCAACCCAGAATTGAGGGCCCAGGGGGCAACTCCCCTTGCGGCATCGATTTACGGACACAATGGTTATAGCTGGAACTCATCGATAGATTCGGCGGTTAAGTTTTTTAAGGCATCAGGGGTAATACAAGGGTGGTGTCAGAAGAATTATCTTATAGTTCTTACCGATGGAGCAGATAACGGGCCGGGAGACCCTGTGGAGGCCGTTAGAAGGTTATACGACGAAGCAAAGAAGAGCAGTTGGCCACAATTTTTTGGAAGAAAGGCCTATCCAGTTAAGACCCTTGTTATAGGGCTTATTGATCCAGATAGCATGCCCGACCTTGCGGAAGAACTCAACGAAATGGCCGATTACGGGTGGGACGGAACAGAAGGCAATGCAGACCCAACGGATGATCCCTTTGATGATGGAGACCCAGGAGCTTATTTCGCAACAAACATCGATGAGCTTTTAGCAGCATTTAGAGAAATATTTTCAATTATCCAGACAGATCAGATAACGGGGGGCGCTCCTCTGGTCAGTCCGACCCGAACGGATGTGGGGGGAGGAGCTGTTTATGTTGCTTCCTTTTTGCCGCAGGAATATTCTCAATGGAAAGGTCATTTGTATAAATATAGTTTGGTTTCAGGAGATATAGGGGACTCTCCTGAATGGGATGCAGCAGAGGAGTTGGAGAGGATTATAGAAGAAAATAGTAGGGTAGTATGCACGATAGATTGGGAGGGCTCTTCAGCCTCTAAACCGAGTGGCTTAGGGTCAGGGACAAATTTTGTAAGAGTGTCCCCCCAAGAATCTTCGACGCTTGCTGATGAAATTTCTCCTGAAGGAGTAACTCTTCCAGAAGCTTATATTTCGAAGTTCATACAATGGATAAATGGTTACGATGCGTGGGGGGAGACGGCTGGGAACGTATATAGATCCGCCTTTGCTGATATTTATCATGGAGGTGTTACAGAAGTTGGTCCTCCATCGGCAAACTACCCGTCTACTAGCTATTATAACTTTGCCCAAGAGCACAAAACCAGAGACAAAGTTTTATATGCCCAAAGCAATGCAGGAGTTTTGTATGCTATTGACCCTGACAGCGGAGAAGAAAAGTGGGCTTTTATCCCGCCCAATGTTCTCGCGAGGGGGCGCTTGTTGGGGCTTAAGGCGTATTACGGTAGTGACAATATGAAGCTGCTTGACGAGGCCATATCGGTGCCCAGATATCTTTTGGATGGACCTCTTATTGCTGAAGACGTAGTTTTGCCGGAGGACGAACAGTGGGGAACTGTCCTTGTAGGTTGTCTGGGTTATGGCGGGAATGGAATGTATGCTCTTGATATAACCGATCCGAACGAACCTCGATTTTTGTGGGCTGTGGAGAATAACATGGTCTCTCCAAACGGAAGTGCATTGCTGCCTGAAGAGTCTAGAAAAGTTCACTATTGGAAAAAAGGTGCGTCGGGTTCCAAAATTGACTATGAGACTCATACCCACCAAGATGTATCTGACGATAGCGACCTAGATTATAAAAAACTCTACAGGACCCTTAGTACTCCTCTTTTGGGGTATTTGGATTCGCTAGTCTACAATGAACAAACCAACGATTGGGAAGGTCGGTGGGTAGCTGTTATAGGTAACGGTCATCCAGGTGATTTTGCTGATACGCTTACTGATGGGGTCATTTACGTTTTGGATATAGGAACGGGAAAGATAATTAAAAAACTTGAAGCTGAGGGCAAACTAGGGCCTGTATGTGCTCCTATTACCGGTTTTAGTTCCAGCTTGAGCTCTGGTGTTGTTGATCATATATACGCAGCAGATGTTTCTGGAAACATCTTTGAATGGTCAGAACTTAATGACCGGTGGGGGCAGAGCTTACAAATTTTTGACAGCCAAAGCACAAATGGCGGTATCATTTATCGAATGGATGTAGGGTTGGTAGACCATGATCCTTGGCTGTTTTACGAGATAGGTGATGCAGAAGGGTTGAGTGAAGAAGCTACTAGCTACAGGCTTTACGCTATCAACACTACGGCAGCGGGCGAGGATGATCCCCTTACCATTGGTGATCTGGAGCAGGTAACGCCAGATGGGAATGATACCTCTGACAATGCTGAAGGTTGGTATATGGATTTTGCAACCGACCCACTAGAGAGGCCTAGCACGCCAGTTCTCTTTTACAATGGCTATTTACTGTTCTGTACTTTCGAAGACAGTACTGATCCTTGTGAGCTTGGAATAACAAAGATATATATAGTAAATGCAGAAACAGGAGAAGGAGCGTGGAAAAACAACGCCAAGTATGTTGAGGTCAGCGGAATTCACGTTTCAGGAATAACGGTCTTCGATGGCAAAGTCTATCTTGGGGTGTCGGGCTTTGCAACGGAGGAGTACTTGAGTAGCGTTCTTGGAGAAGGTGTTGATTTAGGCCGTAATCTTCTCTCTTTCACCTTGCCAGAGGGAATACCGAATACTCCAGAAGAAGGAGCTGGTACCACAGGAGGGCTTCTCTTCTGGCGTGAATGGAGGTAAAGGTAAACTGATGAAAATAAATAAATATTTGTTTCAATCCTTAACAGTAGTGGTTGTTATTGTCGTAGGGCAAGTTATTATGATGTGGGAAGGCTGGTCTGTGGTCAGTAGCTTTGCTGAAGAGCCTATCCAGACTTCTGCTAAAGTAGTAGCGGAGGTGGAAAATGACATAAACACTAAGACTGTAGGGATAATACTAGAAAAGATATTCTTGAAACCGCCGAAGATCGTCTCTAAGGGAAAGAAACAATATAATTGGGATCCAGAGAAAACTAAATTTTATTCTGAGGATAAGAAGCTAATACCTGTGGAAAAATTTGAAAAGAAATTCAAAGGCAAGGGGATAGCTTTGGTTATCAAGGACGGTTTGGTAATGAGGGCCTTGCCAGCAGATTTTTAGGTACCTAGACGACCATGGAGTTTATGTGCTATTATAAAATTAGGGTTTCCTAATAAAAATAGGCTCGCGAGTATCGGGTTTTATTTAAAGGGAAATCAAGATAAGAGAGGAGTGAGGGTAAGCTATGTTGAAGGAAAAAATGCAAGAAGCACTTAACAAACAGATCAATGAGGAGTTGTACTCAGCGTACCTTTATCTATCCATGTCGGCATACTTCGACAACGTGGGGTTAAAGGGGTTTGCAAACTGGATGATGGTCCAGTATAAAGAGGAAACGGACCATGCGATGAAAATATACAATTACCTTCTGTCTCAGGGAGCTACGATAAAGCTCCTTCCCATACAGCAGCCGCCGCACGAATGGGAATCACCCCTTCATGCTTTCCAGGAGACTTTGAAGCACGAACAGCACATAACTCAGTGCATAAACGACCTTGTGGATCTTGCTGAGGAGCTAAAGGACAGGGCCACGTATAACTTCCTCCAGTGGTACATTGACGAGCAGGTGGAGGAAGAGGAAAACGACAGGGAAATAATAGACAAGCTGGAGCTCATAGGGGACAGCAAAAACGGTCTGCTCATGCTGGATAAGGACCTGGCTCAGAGGGTTTACGTACCCTTGATACAGGAAGGTAGCGGAAATTAGTTTAGAGTAGTAGCTTGTTTTATACCCTTGTTAGGAGGTGTGAGCATGGCGGAGGTCAGGGAGATTTATAAGTGCGAGATCTGCGGGAACATAGTGGAGGTGCTCCATGGTGGAGCTGGCCAGCTAGTTTGTTGTGGGCAGCCCATGAAGGCGCAAACCCCTCAGACGGCCGATACGTCCCAGGAAAAGCACGTGCCCTATGTGGAGAGGCAAGGGAACGCCTATGTAGTTAGGGTCGGAGAGAACGCCTTGCATCCCATGGAGGATAAGCATTACATAGAGTGGATAGAGCTCGAAGTCGATGGTGCATCGTGCAAGAAGTTCTTGAAACCTGGTGACGAGCCTAAGGCCGTCTTCGAAGTCCCCGAGGGCAAGGTGGTAAAGGCGCGTGAGTACTGCAACATCCACGGACTATGGGTTAAAGAGTAAGAAATAGGAGGGTCGAAAATGCAAAAATATGTGTGCAGCGTATGTGGATATGTCTATGATCCTGAAGCTGGAGATCCTGACAACGGAGTAAACCCCGGGACTCCCTTCGAAGATGTGCCTGAGGAGTGGGTATGCCCTGTTTGCGGTGTTGGAAAGGACATGTTTGAGGCAGAATAGGTTTACTTAACTGAGAGAAATAAATATTAGGAGCTCCAAGAAGGAGCTCCTTTTTATTTTGTTCAGGAGCGGTTTTTGTGATATTATTCCCAATAGCGATAATCTGTATGAAAGGGGGTCCCTTGTGGTGTTAATGCGCTTGTGAGGAAGGCATTTGAATGCGGGTTCCGCGTTCTTCCATCGCCGGAGAAGGCCGTTTTTTGCCTTGCCTCATGGACATGCATGGCACCAGGGGCAAGACCTCGTTAAGGTTTGAGGTTTTTAGCTTCCTTTTGGCTTCTCTGGGGTGGAAGAAAAGCACCATTTCCAGAGACAAAAGGAGGCGAAAGACATGTTTTCTTATGTTAATCGATGGTTGGTCGGTCGTTTTGGTCCAGCCCTTACGGGACTTTTCGTAGGTGTTTTTGCTCCAATTCTTACCTTTCTTGGAAACCCTGGCAACATGGGTATCTGTGTGGCCTGCTTCACCAGGGACGTCGCTGGGGCCTTGGGGCTTCACCGAGCAGCGGTGGTGCAATATTTGAGGCCTGAGCTTTCAGGGTTCATCTTAGGATCTTTCTTGGCGTCCTTGGTGTATAAGGAGTACAGACCTCGATCTGGTTCTTCCCCCCTCATTCGGTTTTTCTTAGGCTTTTTCGCAATGATAGGAGCCCTGGTCTTTCTGGGTTGTCCCTGGAGGACTTATTTGAGGCTAAGCGCCGGAGATTTGAATGCTCTCTTCGGTCTTGGCGGGCTTGTAGTAGGCATATTGATAGGAATCTACTTTTTGTGGAACGGTTTCACCCTCGGAAAGAGTCTACCGAACAAAGCCAGCTCTGGTTTAGTTATGCCCATAATAGCTGTCGTTCTCTTGGTTTGGGACATTACCAAGCCTCTGTTTGGTCCTGGAGGCACAGGTCCCATATTCTTCTCCGTGAAGGGGCCAGGTGCGCAGGCTGCGCCAATCCTCATATCTCTTGCGGTGGGTTTGGCTGTGGGATGGCTTGCTCAGAGGAGTCGTTTCTGCACTGTAGGGGCCATAAGGGATTTTGTGATGCTGAAGGACGGTCATCTACTGAAGGGAGTTTTGGCCTTTATAGTGGCGGCTTTCGTGACCAACCTGCTCTTGGGCCAGTTCCACCTGGGTTTTGAAGGCCAGCCGGTGGCTCATACTAATAGTTTATGGAACTTCATGGGGATGGTCCTTTCAGGTCTAGCCTTTACGCTGGCTGGAGGGTGTCCTGGACGGCAGTTCATAATGAGCGGCGAAGGTGACGGTGACGCAGCGATTTTTATCTTGGGAATGCTCGTGGGAGCCGGTTTTGCCCACAACTTCAGCCTGGCTAGTTCCCCCGCAGGACCTGGAGCCTTTGGCCCTGCGGCCACCATAGTTGGGATGGTTTTCTGTCTGATTGTAGGATTTACCATGAGGGAGAAACTTTAGGAGGGGTGTAAAATGAATGAAATAAAGGTTGTAGATGCAAGAGGCCTGTCGTGCCCCCAACCAGTAATCTTGACAAAAAAGGCCTTGGACGAAGGGCATAACGAATTGGAAGTGCTGGTGGATACCGTGACTTCCAGGTTGAACGTAGAGCGGTTTGCAAAGAGCAAGGGGTACAATGTAAAGGTCGAAGAGTACGAAGATGGAGGGTTCAAACTACACCTAAGCAAGGCTTAGTACGGGAGAAGGTGTTTTTTAAAATGAGGCTTTCAGAGATGGCAAGAACCAGCGGCTGAGCCGCCAAGATAGGTCCGGCGGACCTGGAGGAAGTTTTAAAGGGTTTGGTCAAGCCCGAAGGGAAGACCTTTTTGGTTGCAGGATGGGAACACGGTGAGGATGCTGCCGTATGGGAGATAGATGAACGGCGTTTGGGCATCTTGACGGTGGATTTCATAACCCCTGTGGTGGATGATCCTTTTGCCTTTGGTCAGATAGCGGCAGCCAATTCCTTGAGCGACGTGTTTGCCATGGGGGGCAGGCCGTTGGTGGCCCTCAACGTGGTAGGTTTTCCGGTGAACTGCCAGCCCCTCGACGTACTTAAGGAGATACTTCGAGGTGGTCAGGAGAGAGTTATGGCGGCAGGAGCCCTCTTGGCAGGTGGGCACAGCGTGGACGATGAGGAGCCCAAGTATGGACTGGTGGTCTATGGCGAGGTAGAAAGGGACCGTATTTGGAAGGTTACCGGCGCTAGGGAAGGAGATGTTTTGATCCTCACCAAGCCCTTGGGAACGGGCATGATCATAACGGCCCTCCAGGCTGAAATGGCCCAAGAGAAGGAGATAAAAGAGGCTGTAGAAAGCATGGGGACCCTGAACGACTTGCCCCTAAAGCTCTCCGATGACCTATTGACGCAGGTGCACGCCTGCACCGATGTGACGGGTTTTGGCTTGGCAGGACACCTTTTGGACATGTTAAGCGAAAGTTCGCTGGATGTTCTTTTGGAACCAGAAAAAATACCAATCCTTGAAGGAGCGCTGGAGAAGGCAAATATGGGCCTGGTTCCTGCCGGGACGTACCGCAACAGGGAGCTTTATGAACCAAGGGTGGAAGGGCTGGAAGGCCTTAGTTTGCCCTTGGCCGACGTTCTTTTCGATGCTCAGACCTCAGGGGGACTGCTTTTGGCGGTCCCGGAGCACGTTGCCGAAGGGTTCTGCCGTGAGTGCCAAAAGGCAGGCTTCGTAAAGGCGTCTCCTATCGGAAGGTTTGTGAAGGGACAAGGTAAAATGGTATTGGAAACATAATAACTAGGAAGGATAAAATTGAGCTTCGCCCGAAGGCTGGAAAAGATTGGACTTTTCCAGCCTTCGCTTTGCTTTGTACTCTTAAATTGGGAGAAGGCGATTAGAAGGGGACAGAATATTGTGGCAAGATTGCTCTTGTCATGATAAAATTATAAAGCATTAGCAAGATTATATACAAGATGACAGAATGGAGAGGTTTAGCTAGTATGTTGAGAACCTAATATTTGATATTGGAGGTAATAACTATGAATATACCTCCCAAAGACGAAGAAAGTTTTAATTCAAGTTCCTGGAAACACTCATCGGGCAGTGAAAGGTCCAAGTTGATGCTTGAAATGGAGGAGTTTATCTTCCCCATTGGGGACCCTCCTTTCAATGCCCCTGGTGCCCCGAGATCCTTAGTGGACATGCTTGAGACCATGGTAAAAATGGGAGCCAGTGACCTTCATCTGAAAGCAGGATATCCCGCCTTCATCCGTCTTTTGGACACAGAGATCTATCCTTTTGAGTTCATGGATCCTCTTGATGATGATGAGATCTTTGGCTTTGTGGAAAAGCTAGTCTCCCCAGAGCGCTACAGGAAGTTCAGGGAGAGCGGCGAGGCAGATTTCGCAGCCTCTTTAGTGGGGGGAGAAAGGTTCAGGATAAACGCCTATATAGCCATGGGAAGGCCTTCCATGGCTATCAGGCACATCAAGTCCAAGATCCCTTCCATGCAGGAGTTGGGCCTACCTTGGGTTATATCCAGGTTCGCCCAGAAGACAAGGGGCTTGGTGCTCATAACCGGACCTACAGGCTCTGGGAAGTCCACGACGTTGGCATCCATAATAGAGGATATAAACGTTAGGAGAAGGTGTCACATAGTCACTCTGGAGGATCCCATAGAATATGTGTTCACTCCTCAAAAGGCCGTAATCGACCAGCGAGAGATAGGAAGGGACTCGGCCAGCTTCCACGAGGCTCTGAGGAGGGTGTTCAGACAGGACCCAGACGTCATAATGGTTGGGGAGATGCGGGACATTGAGACCATTTCCTCTGCCATAACAGCTGCGGAGACAGGTCACTTGGTATTGGCCACGTTGCATACTCAGGACGCTCCAGGCACCATAGACCGAATAATAGACATATTCCCTCCTCACCAGCAGAACCAGATAAGGACCCAGCTGGCCAATATCTTGGTGGGAATCTGCAGCCAACAGCTTTTGAACACCACGGACAAAAAAAGGATCTTGGCGACGGAAGTCCTCGTGGCAAACTACGCTGTACGAAACCTCGTCAAGGAAGGGAAACCTCAGCAGATAAGGAACATAATGGCTACCTGTACCAACGAGGGCATGATGCTTATGGAACACTCCCTGGCTTCCTTGTGCAAGAAGGGCAAGATAACAAGGGAGACGGCCTTCCTGCACGCTTTCGACGTGAAGGACCTGGAGCGATTCTTGGACGAAAGATGATGGCTATTCGAAAGGCTTTGCGTCCTTGCAGCTGACGGAGGACCCTTTTCTTCTTTTGAGTATCTTCTTGTCAAAATATCGCAGGCCTCTGTTTATAAGCAGAACTATCACGACACTTCCTGCAGCGAGGATGTAGAGATCCAGCGCCACGCAGATGCCTAAGGCGGCCGTAAAGAGAATGGAGGCTGCAGAGGTAAGATATATTACCGTCTTTCTCTCCTGATGTTGGATTATGGTGCCTGCGCCGATGAAGCTTATGCCTAAAACTATGGCCTGTATGACCCTTATGGGGTCTCCTCTCACGAAGTCGTTTTGTCCTATGGACATGCAGTAATTTAAGATTATTACCTTGCCCAACAGGACAAAGAGGGTGGATGCTCCCGCTATGAGCATGTGGGTCCGCATGCCGGCAGGCTTGCCTATGTTCTCTCTTTCTACCCCTATAATGCCTCCAAGCAGGACAGCTATTATTACCTTGGAGAGCGCAACAAGCTGAAGGCTTGCGTCCATTTCTGTTGCCTCCTCTTATAATCCTCTCAAACGCTGCATCCGCCTTTTTTCCTCGTACATCCTTTGGTCTGCAAGCTGGAGCAGGGCTGTTAAGTTCTTTCCGTCGTCAGGATAGAAGGCCAGGCCAAAGTCTGCCTCGATGGGGTATCCATCTGGGAGTTCTTCGATGCGTATTTCCGATAGGGCCGACCTAAGCCTTGATATGGCGGTCAGTACCTCCTCATGGGGCACGCAGGGGAAGAGGATGACGAATTCGTCTCCTCCAAATCGGGCGCAGAAGTCGCTTTCTCTCAGGGTGCTTTTCAATGCCTTTCCTATCTCCCTCAGGACCTTGTCGCCCACGAAATGTCCCAAGTTGTCGTTTATGGCCTTGAATCCTACAAGGTCCATCATTGCCAAAGCCATCCTTCCTCCATATCGCAAAAGCCTGTTTTGCTCTTCCTTAAGTCGGGAAAATAGCAGGAACCTGTTGGGCAGGTTGGTGAGCTGATCCATGGTTGTCTGCCTTTTTATAATCTCCTTGCCCTCTATTTCCTTCCACAAAACTCCCAGCTGGTCGGCCAAAAGCTGAAATATCTTTTCGTCGTCCTCATCAAAGGGAGAGGTTCCTTCAACGCATATGACCCCCAAAAGTTTCTCGGAGAAAAGGATGGGCACATCCAATTCTGATTTTGTTTCTTCAAGAAAGGGGAAATACTCCTTGCTTTCGTCCACCGAGGAGGTGTTTATTATCTTCCTTTCCTTGGCGGCTTCATAGGTAAGGCCTTTGCCCGATTCTCTAAGTTTTTGCGACATCTCTCTAAAGAGGCCTTTGTCCAAGTAGGTTGCAGCCACTATGGAGAGAGAGACCTCGCTTTCGGTTGGGTCTTGAGCTAGAATGGTTATGTTGGGGTAGTCCAGTCTCTCCTTCAACAGGGATAACAATCTGTCAAAAAGCCCCTGGAGGGAATCTTCGCTAGATAACTCCCTTACTATTTTGTTTAGGAGTTCCAGGCGATCACTGTACTTTTGAAGCTTGAACTCCTTTTCCTTCATTTCGCTGATGTCCATCAAGGTCTCGATTGCTCCTATTATGTTTCCTTCTTTATCCTTGATGGGGCACGCTGCGAACTTGAGCCAAGTCCCTCCCTTAATTGTATGTAAGAAGATCTCCCCTTCCCAACCTCCATCGTTCAAAGGGCTAGGGTGGCACGCTTCGCCGTAGAAAGATCGAATCTTTTCCGTGTCAGCTCCGTCCAATATCAGGTCGGCCAATAAGGGGCGAGGAGGATCGTAAAAGTCAAGGCTTTCCCAGGTTTTACCGAGGATCGATTCCCGCAAGATGCCTGTTAAAGTCTCCCAAGAGCTGTTCCACGCTATGAACTGGTGGTCTTTGTTCAGCATGAATATGGGAACGGGAATCTTGTCCAAAAATTCCTCTAGCGTTATTTCTCCTAAGCTCCCTAAGTCATCCAGAACTCCCATATTCATCACACCTTTTATTCAATTTTGTTGCTTTCGGTTTCAGATAGCCTCTGCAAAAGCTCGGTCAAGACTTCTTCAAGTTCCTTGAGCCTGCTTCCGTAGGCGGCCCAGTCTCCCTTTTGTGCTGCTTCCTTGGCGGCCTCGAAGGCTATTTTTGCTTCTTGGGCCAAAACTTCTGGTGATTTGCCCTCTAAAAGGCTTCCATCAGGTTCCCTCTTTTGGGTAACAATAGAAGGTTTAGCCTTTTGGATGCCCTTATCAGGGGCTGGCCCCAGGAGGTTGGTCAGGGCTTCCTCCAGGCGTTCTCCCCATGCAACCCTTCCACCTGAGGAAACGATGACTCGCTTAAGTTCCGGAAGGTCGCTGTTTTCTGCCCTCAGGTACAAGGGCTGTACGTAAAGCAGGGAGTCCCCAGTGGGTATGACCAGGAGGTTGCCTCGAATTACGTCTGAACCCCTCTGACTCCACAGGGAAAGCTGTGCGGATATCTCCGGGTCTTGGTCTATCAGGGCCTCAACCTGCGTCGGGCCGTAAATGAGCTTCTGCTTGGGGAACTGATACACCAATAGCTCTCCGTAATTATCTCCATCGGATCTTCCTGCTATCCAGGCTATCATGTTGTCCCTGCCCACGGGTGTGAAGGGGGCGATGAGCATGAATTCAGCCCTCTCTTCTCCTGCAAGCTTCATTATCACGTAATACGCATTCAGGCTTCCTGCCTTGCCGCTTTTGGGAAGCTCCCACACGTCCTCCTTGTTGTAGAAGGTGTTGGTGTCCTTCATGTGGTAAGTCCTGAATATCTCGCTCTGTATGAGGAACAGCCCCTTGGGATATCTTATGTGCTTCCTAAAGGAGGCTGGGGCCTCGTCCATGGGCTTGAAAAGGGTAGGGAAGATCTTGGCCCAGCTTTTTACCAAGGGGTCTTCTGTGTCAGCTATGTAGAAGTTCATCTCCCCGTTGTAGGCATCAACCGTTACCTTCACGCTATTTCGTATGTAGTTTATTCGCCCCGCGGGAGTGCTCACAGGCTCCGAGTAGGGGTACAGGTTAGTCGCCGTGTAGGCATCCTGGACCCAAACCAGTTTACCGTCCATGATCGTAAGGTACGGGTCGTTGTCGTAGAGCAAGAAGGGGGCCACCTTCCTGACCCGTTCCCCTATGCTCCGGTAGAACATTATCCGGCTTTCGGGCAGTATGGCGTCGGTGAACAAAATCTGAGAGTCCCTAAACCTGACGGCGAAGGCAAGGCGCCTCCATATGGAGCCTATGGCGACCCCTCCTGTCCCTTCGTAGGTGGTCCTCACGTTGGCGCCCCCCATGGGGTAATCGAACTCTTTTATTTTGGTCTTGACCAGCACGTACGGCTGAACCTTTTCACCGTAGTATATCTGGGGCCGTTCTATCTCCAGTGGGACGGAGATTCGTGGCGGCAGGTCCTTTATGAAGAAGACCGGTTTGCCCTCAGGGTCTATCTCGGTCACCGGGTTCATTACTACACCGTAGCCGTGGGTGAACTCCAGGTGCATGTTTACCCAGGTTGGGTTTTGCAATTGCTGTAGGTCCAGTTCCCTCGCAGAGAGCATGACCTGTCTGTATGAACCCCCTAGGTTGTACCTGTCTATGTCTATGTCGTTGAAGTCGTAGTAAGATCTTATCTCCTGAAGCTGTTTGTAGGTCCTCAAAAGAGGCCTGTAATCCCAAAGTCGTATATTGTTTATGGTCTCCTTTTCTTTCTGGATTTGTTCCCAGGTTACGCTATTGGCCGGCAGGAAATCCACCGTCTTCAGTGAATCAAGGCCGTAAGCCTTCAGGGTGCTTTCTATGTTGTATTGTATGTATGGTGCTTCCTTTTGGTACTCGTTGGGCTCTACTACGTACTTTTGGACTATGCCAGGGTAGACGCCTCTTATCACTATATTCGAGGCCACCAAAAGCACTAGTGCCACGGCGGCGAGCTTCCAAGTCCTCCTCATGATGTTTACCAAAAGGAGGATGGCCACGATCATCGATAGGGCGAACATGACGTTGATGCCCAAAAGCCTTGCGTGGATGTCAGTGTATCCTGCTCCGAATACTACTCCTTGGGGAGAGAAGAGAAGATTGAACCTCTCAAGCCAAAAACCGGCCCCCCAGGAGGCCACACACAAAGCACCCAGAACGGAAAGATGTCTTCTTGCTTTTTGAGGGAGGGAAAAGTGGCTTTGCTCCCTCATCTGGGGAATCCATGCCAAAACGAAGATCAAGGTTGAACCCAAAAGGGCCGTTATGAGTATTCCCACGAGCCAGTCCTGAAGCAGCGAGTAAAAGGGAAGGTCGAAAACGTAAAAGGCTATGTTCTTTCCGAATATAGGGTCGGAAGACGAGAACAAAGCCTTGTTCAGGAAGCGTAAGACCACGTCCCATTGAGATTTTACGCCCAGGCCGTTCATTATGGAGATCAAAAAGGCCACTATGACTACGATCACTCCAGACCTCTTGGTGGGAATTGGGGTTATGCCCTCTATATCCAAGGAGGCGGCGTCCTTTCGGGCCAAAAGCCATGAGGTCGTCAGTATGATAAAGGCCCCTATGGACGCTGCTAAGAACAAGCCCCATTGGGGAAGTACCTGCTTCCAGAACACCGCCGAAAAACCCCTTGCATCGAACCACAGCCAATCGGTGTAGAACTTGGCGAAAGCCGGGAAAAAGACGGTGGAAAACACTAAAAGGGCCAGAAGCACTAAAAGCCCCTTCTTGAATTTCAAAGCGGGAAGGTTCAAAGGCTTACCTTCGCCCCCTCCGTGGAAAATATCTCTCATGGACATGGCCTATCCCCTCGATTTCTTTGTTTTGTTTGTCTTTGAATGTCCCATGTTAGCATATATGCTACATTGGTTAATGGACAATACGCATCAGTACGTATGACTATTTTAACTGGTTAATGGGTAATATGCAAAAAGAATGGATGTGCTCTAGGAGGTATTTTTGCTCCTTACCTTCCAGGTGTACAAGGCAATGGTGATAGCAGATAAAACTAGGGTTATAACGGTAGTTTTATGAAGCAGCTTTTCCACCAAGTCGCTATTGTTGCCTACCCAGTATCCTATGAAGGCCAACACCACCACCCATATACCTGAACCGAGGGCCGTGAAGGTCAAAAACAATCCCATGGGCATGCGGGCAAGTCCTGCGGGGAGGGAAATCAACTGCCTTATTCCGGGCAAGAGCCTTCCTATGAAGGTGCTTATATGCCCATGCCGGGCGAAGAATACCTCGGATTTTTTAAGGGTCTTTTCGCTCACCAGGAAATATTTGCCCCACCGTTCAAAGAAGGGCCTTCCTATCCTCACTGCGATCCAGTAATTGAAGATAGCACCCAGCAAGCTGCCGACTATACCGGCAAGGATGACCATCCAAAGGTTCATCTCTCCCTGGGATGCAAGATATCCTGCGGGAGGTACCACTACCTCGCTGGGGAAAGGAAAGAAGGAGGACTCCAAGAACATGAGAGCCACTATGCCCGGGTATCCCATGTGTCCTATGGTGTCAACCAGGAAATTGACCAGGTGTCCCAACATGAACTTTATCACCTTTCGTAGCCGTTTTTGCGGCCTTTAACTGATTCTATTTCCACCTTTACTACACAAACGGCCCCCAAGGCCTTTTCGGGGAAAGGCAAGGCCCTTCCGGCGTATTGTTTCACTATTATATCGAGGCCTTTCTTTTTTTCCTCTGGATCCTCCAGTATGGTTGCCCTGCCGTAGCCTATGACGCTTCTATAATGTACGGTCCATTCACATGGGTCTTCATCCGAGATTATCTTGACGTCGCAGTCTATCTCGAAACACACGTGAGGGTCATCCTTTATGCAGTCTATCTTTTTGCCTCCGCCGAAGCCATGAAAATATATGGCACCATCCTCGTAGCCGTAACACAGGGGCACCACATATGGGAAGGGGCTGCCGTTGAAGGCCACCCTGCATATCTTCTCCCTTTTTAGGATCTTTTCTATTTCCTTGGGGTCCGTTATCTCCTTGTCCTTTCTCCTCATTGCTCTATCCATCTTGAACCCTCCCAAGGCTGTTATTTTATATCAGGCGCCAGAGCTTTGAGTTTTTCTTCTATCTTTAGAGCCCTTGGAGTTGCTGCAATACCTCCCAGACTGGTCTCCCTGAGGGTTTCAGGAAGGGCCTTTCCTACCTTGTACATGGCGTCTATTACTTCGTCAGGCGGTATGGAGGACTCTATACCTGCTGATGCCATGTCGGAGCATACGGCTGCCAGAGCGGTCAAGGTGCCATTTCGCTTTATGCATGGGACCTCCACGAGCCCTGCTACTGGGTCGCAGACCAGGCCCAATATGGACTTGATGACCAGGGCTGCGCTTTGGGCCACCGCTTCGGCGGAGGCCTTCCTCATGTGGGTCAAGGCTCCGGCGGCCATGGCCGCTGCAGCTCCGCACTCAGCTTGACACCCTCCCTCAGCACCAGAGAGGGTTGCCCTTGATGCTATTATGGCTCCTATTCCTCCTGCCGTTATTAGCCCTTCGAGAAGGGTTTGTTGAGAGAACGAAAAGATCTCCTCTGCTGCAAACAGCACCCCCGGCAGGATGCCGCAACTTCCCGCGGTGGGAGCCGCAACTATCCTTCCCATGGATGCGTTGTGCGTTGCCACCGCCAAGGCTATCTGACAGGCTCTTGTGACGAATTTCCCCGAAAGCGGCTGATTTGCCCCCTCGTAAAAGTTCATCTTATCGGAGATGTCCGAAACTATCTTGCCTGAAGGTTTCTTTTCCAGCGCTTCCTCCACGGACCTCCTCATCTCCTGTAACCTTAGGGCCATGTTCTCTTTGATTACAGGAATTTTGTCGCCGTACTCCAGGCTCTGCCTCTCCACGAAGGCATCAGGAAAGGATATGGTCTTTGTCCTGGATATGGAAAGGATCTCCTCGAAAGAAAGCATGGCCTTCACTCTCCAAGCTTCAAGGGTAACACCCTGAATATTTCGCTGTGGCAGCGAGAGATTGCGTCCATTATCTCCGTTTGGGGGTTTTCGTCAAGTTCCACTACCATCGCTGCGCCTTTGCCTCTGCCCTGCCTGTGGAGCGTCAAGGTTGCTATGTTCAAGCCCTTTGAGGCCAAAAGGCCAGTTATAGATGCTACAACTCCCGGAGTGTCCCTGTGGAAGGTAACTAAAGCAGGCAGTTCTCCGGAGAGTTCCAGCTTGAAGCCGTCTATCTCCAAGAGCCTCACGGCGCCTCCACCTATGGATGCTCCCACCACTTCCATGGAAGTGTCTTCGTCCTTGAAGAGAAACCTAGCGGAGTTAGGATGAGCTCCATCGGGGTGTTCTTCCTTGAAGGTCCAATGGATGCCCTTTTTCTTTGCTTCTTCCCTTGCGTTGGGAATCCTTGGATCATCGGGCAGAAAGCCCAAGAGTCCCGCCAGGATTGCAAGGTCAGTCCCGTGTCCCCACCAGGTGGCGGCGAAGCTTCCCCTCAAAAATATGGTGACTTCCCTTACAGGTCTGCCCCATATGAGAGCCGCCAACCTGCCCAACCTTGCCGCTCCCGCGGTGTGGCTGGATGAAGGGCCTATCATTACTGGACCTATAACATCCTCTAGTCGCATTTTCCTTTTACGCCTCCCTGTGAGTGTATCCCCAGGTTATAAAGTGCCATTGCTATGTCCTGGGCGGTTTCCTGGAATATTATTTTTTCTTCCTCTGTGACCATGTATTCTTTGGGCAAGGCGACGGTGATTAGGCCAAAAACGTGTCCCTGGTATTCCAGCCTGGTGGACATGGAGTATTTGTCCGGATATTCGTTCAATAATGGAATGTAGCTGCAGGGGACCACTTCCTTTTCTATTATGACCCCAGGGTTCTCTAAAACTTTTCGGCAAGCTCTGTTGAGCTCCTTGCGGCACATCCTTTCGGATATGGGGGTGTCGCCATCTATCATGGCTGCCTCGAAAATGGTGGCCAGGTAATTTTTGAACTCCAATATGGCTATCCAAACGTTAGGATATCCTTGGTTGACCACCAGGCTTACGCATATGCTCTGAACAAGTCGTGTGGGGTCCTTTTCGCTGTTTATTAGGCGGTGAATGTCTCTTACGGATTTTAGCACCACGTTCAAGCGCTTTAACTGCTCTTGTGCCTCTTTTAGGTCCGTTACGTCCCTTCCGACGCTCTGGATCTCTATGAGCTTGCCGTTTTGGTCAAATATACCTCTGTTTCTCCACTGAACGAACTGTCTTTTTCCTGAGGGCAGATCGTTATATACTTCGCTGGTTTTGACGGGGGTTTCAGGAGTCAGAAAGGTTAGAATCTCCCTTTTCAGCCGTTCTGCTGTCTCAGGGTCGTAATCATCGAATATGGAGCTTCCCAAAAGTTCTTCCTTTGACATTCCCTTGTATCGGCAGTAGGCATCGTTGACGAAGGTCAAAACCCCATCTGTATTGAGGCGGACTATGAACTCGTCCTGGTCCTGAACCACTGCATGGTACCTTCTTTCGCTCTCCTTCAATGCCTCCTCGGCTTTGATCTGTTGAGATATGTCTCTATATATGACGTAGCACATCATGGTGTCTTGGTCCAGAATTAGGGGAACCTGAACCAGCTCCAGGTGGAGGATCTTCCCGTCCTTGTTCTGTCTTTTTACCTGCATGTGAATGTTTTCTCCCGACCAGAAGCGCTTATCTATCTCTCGGGCTTCGGCAATCAACCTTGCATCCTGGGTCACTATGTCGTAGCAGGCCCTTCCTATGACTTCCCCCTCGGGGTAACCGAAAAGTTTTAAGAAGGCTGGATTTGCTCTGGTTATCCTGCCTTTTGGATCGCATATCATTATGGCAAGGGGGGTTGCCTCGAACAGCTTTTCGAAAAATACCTTTTCCCTTCTGAAAGCATATTCGGCGTTTTTTCTCTCGGTTATGTCCCGGTAGATGGTGTAATCGTAGAGCGTTCCGTCTTCCAGCTCGAAGGGCACCTGCAGGAGCTCCACTGGTATGGCTGTTCCGTCCCTTCTTAGGCGTATAGTTTCTAAGCATACTTTTTCTTTGGAGCCCCACATGAGTTCATCTACAGCCACTGCCTCTCTCATGAGGTCGGGCGTAGGGGCCACCACGTCGTTTCCGTTTTTACCTATCACTTCCTCCTCGGAGTATCCGAAAAGTTCACAGAAGGTGCGATTGGCCCTTATGATCCTTTCTTCCCTGTCGCAGATTATTATGGCCTCGGGGGAGTGATCGAAGAGGTTCTCGAAAAAGGACCCGCCGAGTACAGGGCCCGTGAAATCTTTTTTTTCGTGCTTTTTGCTGAAGAGCCTGGCCATTGAGGGACTTCCCCCTTTTACCTGTTTGTCTTGTGATGTTATTTTAGCATGGCTTCAGACAGAAAGGGCACCTTCATGGAGATGGTGATTTAACGGCAACAGGCATGTACACCCTTTGCGGAGGGGGCGAGGTTTCTCCGTATATCCTGGTTAAGCTTTTATCCTCGAAGATTCCTGCCTCGCTAGCCATGGAGGCAAGTTTCTTCCTTAGACCAAAGCTTTCGGATGGGAGGTTTGCCACCACAAGGCATGGAGTCTGATCTGATGAATCAAAGCCGTACCAAAGGTTTTCGTCCCCTGACTCAGGCGCCTTTCGGTCCAGGTACTTGGAGCAGAAGGCCTCGCTCACCGGTCCAATAGGCCACTTCTTTCCCTCCTCGTGGTAATACATGAGGGCGGCAGATTTCAATGTGCGCATGTCGGAGATTATCCTCGTTGCCATGGCCTTATCCCTTCCCGAAAGGGTGGTCAAGAGGAGCATTCCCGAAAGTACCCCAATGATTATGAAGACCACAAGCAGTTCTACTAAGGTAAATCCTCTTTTTTTCATGTGCGTCTCCTATTTTCAAGCCCTACCAACCAAAAGCAGTGGGCTTTGTTGCTTTGTTTTGTGTATTAATATACCATAATATATATAAAAGAAATATATTTCATTTGCAAATAAAAGTTGCTGGGGGAGATTCACGAATTGACCAATTCTGGCATGGTTTACGTTTTGATATTTGTGTTCATAGCGGGTTTTTTGCTGGGAGTAATAGTGTCTTCTTTCATGAGGTTCTTTCATGGCAGGGCGGCACGGGAGCTGGCAGAAAACCAGATGGAGATGGCCATGTCCCGTCTGAAGGAGGCTTTCGGTGAGCTTTCCGTTCAGGCTCTGAGCCGTTCCACTGATGAGTTTTTGAAGCTCGCTCGCTCGAGGTTTGAAGCAGAAAGACAGGCGACCTCACAGGAGCTTGAGGGTAAAAAGGCCCTTATAGATCAGAAACTGGAAGAGATGGCATCAAAGCTGGAGAACGTGTCCAGGCTTATAAAGGAACTTGAAAAGGATAGGGAGAAGAAATTTGGGGAGCTTGCAGGAAAGCTTTCCGAGTTCAGCATCCAGACGGCGGAGTTGGCCCGAACCGCTGGAAACCTAAAGGAAGTTTTGGCAAGCTCCAAGGCGAGAGGGCAGTGGGGGGAGAGGATGGCCGAGGACATATTGCAGGCTGTAGGGCTAGTCGAAGGTATAAATTACAAGAAACAGAGCCAGACGGCCAATGGCACGAGGCCAGATTTTACTTTTTTTCTTCCCCGGGGACTGGTCCTCAACATGGACGTCAAATTTCCTTTCGACAACTATGTAAGATATATGGAGTCCCCTTCGGAGCAGGAGAAGGAGTCCTTCGCCAAGGCCTTCATAAGGGACGTCAGAAACAGGATAAAGGAAGTGGCTTCCAGGGAGTACATAGATCCAGAGCAGGGGACTGTGGATTATGCGTTGCTTTTCATCCCTAACGAGCAGGTTTTTTCCTTTATCCAAGAAAAGGAACCTGGGCTTTTGGATGAGGCTCTTTCGAGGAAAGTAATATTCTGCTCCCCTACGACCCTCTTTGCCGTTTTGGCCGTGGTGAGACAGGCCGTGGAAAACTTTGCCTTACAGCAGGCATCCAAGGAGATTCTGGCCCTTTTCGGCAGGTTCAAAGCCGAGTGGGAAAAGTTCCTTGATAGGATGGATAAATTGGGCAAGAGGATCAAATCCCTTCAGGACGAGTACGACTCCCTGGTCAATTCAAGGCGCAAAGGTTTGGAACGAGTGCTTGATAAAATAGACCAAGAGAGAGCAATGCAGGCTTTGGTGAAGGAAGGAGCAAACAAAAGTCTAGAGGAAGAGGAAGGAGCCGAGGCATGAAGAAAAGATGTTTGTGGATATGTCTTTTGTGTTTGTTTGCGTGTTTTTTCCTTCCTGTCAGGTCCAGTGCCGAAGAATTGATAAGGGTCGGGGTATATGAGTATTACCCCCTTATCTTTACTGAAGATGACAAGGTCAAAGGACTGTACGCCGATGTCCTGGAGCATATAGCCAAAAAGGAAGGTTACACTTTGCAATACGTCAAAGGAACCTTCGATGAGGGATTGAAGCGCCTCGAAAGAGGAGAAATAGATGTTATGACGGCCATTGTTTTCTCTCCTGAGAGGGAAAGACTTTACGATTTCAGCACGGAGGCGGTGTTCACCGATTGGGGGGTGCTTTACAAGCGAAAGGGCCTGAACGTAGATTCCATATTGGACGTTGAAGATTTGACGGTTGCGGTGGAAAAAAGCGACATATACGGTGAATATTTTAAAAAACTCCTAGGGGATTTTGGCATCAGGTGCAGGTTCATGGAGGTACCTTCAGGGGAAGAGGTATTCGAAGCCATATTGAGGGGGCAAGCGGCCTGTGGGGTCGTCAGTAGAATATTTGGGTATTTCAATGAGCATAAATACCCGGTGGTGGCCACCAACGTCATATTCCACCCCTCAGAGTGGCGTTTTGCCTTTCCAAAGGGTAGGCAGAACGTTCTCAAGCAGGTCATAGATTTCAATTTGAAGCAGATGAAAAACGACCCCAACTCGGTGCTACAGGCTTCCATTAGAAAATGGCTGGAACTTAATGGGGTCATTGGCTCCTACCCTGATTGGTTAGTTGCTGGGATCATCATATTGGCGATGGCTTTGGTGCTGAGCCTTATGGGCGGCTATGGTGCCTTTAAGAAAAGCATAAGCCAGGGCAAGGAGCTTTTGTCCAGCAAGAAGGAGATCCTGAGGGAGAAGGCCTTCTTTGAGGGGCTTTTCGACTCCATTCCAGATGCAGTAGCTCTTCAGGATCCCACCACTATGAGGATACAGCGGGTCAATAGTTCCTTCGCCAAGGTCTTTGGTTATTCCAGGGAGGAAGCAGAGGGTAGGACTTTGAGGGAGCTGGTGGTGCCCGAGGACCGCATGCATGAGGCAGAACATCACATCAAATCGGCTTTAGAGGGTAAAAGCATAGAGCGCGTCACGGTAAGGAGGAAAAAGAGTGGAGAGATCTTCCACGTTCTGTTCAATCAAGTCCCGCTCTTTTCCGATGGAAAGATGGAGGCGATACTCAATTCTTACACAGACGTGGAGGCCTTGGCGGAGATTGCCCGCAAATACAAAACGGCAAGGGATCTTGCCAAGGAGGAGCTGGAACGGGTTGAGAAGCTTTGGGAAGACACCATTGGAATTTTAGCTCAGACGGTGGAGATGAGGGACCCCTATACTTATGATCACCAAAGAAGGGTGTCCTTTCTTTCAGAGGCCTTAGCCAGGAAATTGGGTCTTTCAGAAGAGCGCATAAGGCTTGTCAAACTTGCAGGGTTGGTGCACGACATAGGGAAGGTGGCAGTGCCGGCGGAGATCTTGAACAAGCCCGGCAGGTTGAGCGACGTGGAGATGGAGATTGTCCGCACCCATCCCCAGAAAGGGTATGAGCTATTGCGCAAGCTTACCCACAGGCCAGTTCTTGCGGAAATAGTCTATGCTCACCACGAGAGATTGGACGGTTCAGGCTACCCCAGAGGGCTTTCGGGCAAGGATATCCCCATTGAGGCCCGAATATTGGCCGTCGCGGACGTAGTGGAGGCCATGGTCTCCCATAGACCTTTCAGGTCGGCTTTGACTCTTGAGGAGGCGTTGGAGGAGATCAAAGCAGGAAAGGGAATTTTGTACGACCACAAGGTAGTGGAAGCCTGTGTGGAGCTTTTCGAACGGGAAAGTTTTTCCTTTGAGGATGCCCCATTGTCTTGATAGATTAGTGTTATAATTAGAGAAAGTAAAGGAGGCTGATTCCCCGTCCCTTTTCATTGGGGAATTGCCTCAAAGAGCAGAACAGCAAAGGAAAGGGAGGCGAAAAGTCATGAGGTTGTTGACCCGAAGCGAGCTGATAGCGTTATCGGAACACCAGAAGGCCCCCAGCGTTTCCATCTACATGCCCACGCCCCTTCCCGCAGAGCCCCGAAAGAGCCAGATAGCTTTCAAGAGTGTCCTTGGGGAAGTGCAGGACGAACTTTTGGGTCGGGGACTCAAGGAGCAGGAAGTGGAGGATCTTTTGGAACCTGCTAAGAAACTGCTTTCGAACTCCATGTTCTGGGAAAACCAAAGCAAGGCCCTTGCAGTGTTTTTGTCCGAGGGGTACGAGAGGATCTACAGGATACCCTTGGAGGTCCCCAAGCTTGCGGTGGTTTCCCGGGGATTTCACATAAAGCCCCTTTTGCCTCTTGTAGGCGGTGGGGATGACTTTTACGTTCTGTGCCTCAGCAAGAAGAAAATAAGATTGATCCAGTGCACCAAAGAGGACTTCAGAAACGTCGACTTGGAGAACGTTCCCCAGAGCATATCCGAGGCCCTTCAGTACGAGCCCCTGGAGAAACAGGGTCAGATCGGCTCAGCCCCGGGCCGGCAGGGACTCTTTCATGGCCACGGTGCAGGAGACGAGGACTTCAAGGAAAACCTCAAAACCTTCTTGCGAATGGTGGACAAGGGAATACGGGAGCTTCTAAAGGACGAGACGGCGCCTCTGGTTCCAGCAGGAGTTGCCTACGTGGTCTCCCTGTACAAGGAGGTTGCGTCCTACCCCCACGTGACCGAGGAGTTCGTGGAGGGAAGCCCGGACAATTTGACGGCTGAGGAGCTCTTCCAGAGGGCAAAGGCCATAGTGGAACCTATCTTCAAGAAAGAGGAAATGGAGGCAAAGGAGAAGTTTGAAGCCCTTTTGGGGACAGGCAAGGCCTCTTCCATGCTCGAGGAAGTACTGCCGGCGGCCTTTTCAGGCAGGGTGGAGGTACTCTTTGTGCCTTTGGGGGTCCAGGTGTGGGGCAAATGGAAAAAAGCCACACACGAAATGGAGCTTACCTCCAGGGAGGATCCTGAGGCAAGGGATCTTTTGGACCTTGCAGCGGTGGAGACCTTGAGGAGCAGGGGCAAGGTGTACGTGGTAAGTCCCGAGGAGGTGCCAGGAGGCAAGGATGTGGCGGCCATCTTCAGGTATTGATCCAAGGATTGGCATGGATGAATAGATAGAACCAATGTTGAGGGGAGCATCGAAGCTCCCCTTGTTCTTTGCTGAGGGCTTGACTTTGGAGGGTTTTGGCTATATTTTATGTGGGCAAAACGAAAGATTAGCGGAAGGGAAATCGGGAAGCCGGTGAGAATCCGGCACAGCCCCGCTACGGTGAGGGTGACGAAGGGTGCATAGAGCCACTGGCAAGTTTGCTGGGAAGGCGCACCTGGAGGAAGACCCCAAGTCCGGATACCGATCCCTTCAGCTGGAAGTCTCTTCCCGCGAGGGCCAGGGGAGAGACGGATTTTTTGGCCCTTATGGGCCTTTTTTTGTGGCCCAAACTTCGTAGGAGAGGTGGTTTTATATGAAGTTGGGAAGGCTTTTTCCAGGTTTTTTGGCCATTGCGGCCATGGTGGTAGGGCTTTGGGCGGGAGCTTCCTTCGCTCAGGAAGCTTTGACCCTTGAGCCCGAGGTAGTTACCGGCTCCAGAATTTATCAGTCCTTGAAGGAGGTTCCTGCTGCCACGTACGTGGTTACAACGGAGGACATAGAGCGAAGCGGAGCTACCGAGTTGGGAGAGCTTTTAAGCTCCACGGTCCCGGGAATTTATATATCCTCCCGCAATGGCAGTACTCAAGAGGACAACATAAAGCTCAGGGGCATTGTGACGGAAGTTCTGGTTTTGATGGACGGAGTGCCTTATTACAAGGCAAGCAATGTTGCTGGTGCAGCGGCTTACGACCTGCGCTCCATCCCCTTGGAGGACATAGAGCGTATCGAGGTAGTCAAGGGGGCTGGTTCTGCTTTATACGGCTCCATGGCTGCAGCGGGTGTGATAAACATAATAACCAAAAAACCTTTGGGCGAAGGGGTAAAGATCACGGGAGGTGCAGGAACCAACGACTGGCGAGAGGGCTCCTTCAGCGGTTGGACCAGCGAGGGGGACTTTTCCGCCAGGGTATGGTACGGCCATTCAGAGGAAGGAGAGTCACGCCTGTCCTGGAATGGTACGGTTATAGACAAGAATCTTGATTACGACCAGGACTCAGGGGGTTTGACGTTGAAAAGTGGCCCATTCACCTTCTCAGGAGTATGGGGCAAATATACCTCCCGCTGGACCTATAATGGGGATGAAGATCAACAAAAGAATGATTATTCAAGGTTTTATGTTAAATGGGAAGGGGAAACTGCCAGGGCAATACTTTACAGGCATGAGGAGGAAAAAGAGTACAAGGACCCGTGGAGCAGAAGCTTTTACGACGACATTTCATGGGGGGCTGAGTTTTCCAAAAACCTTTCATGGAGGGACAACCTGGTTTCCTGGGGGATGTCCTTCAGGAACGAAAAGCTTTCCGGGGATACAGAAGGAAAGAGGAAAAACTACGCTCCCTTCATTGAGATTTCAAGGCCTGTTGGGGACTTTATCCTCAATGCGGGGCTGCGCTACGAGATATGGGACCAAGATAACGCAAAAGATTACAAAGAGCTGAACCCTAAACTCTCCCTGTCTTACCAGACGTTGAACGGTAATCTTTGGTACCTTTCTGCAGGAAGGTTCTTTGCCATGCCAAGTTTTTACGAGATAGCAGGCGATGGTGTTTGGGTCCTTCCCAATCCCGACTTGAAGCCGGAGAAGGGTTACAGCTATGAGCTGGGCGTCAAGGGGGAGGATGAGGACGGTCCCTGGAGCGCCAACATGTTTTATATGGACATGGAAGACAAGATTGTTTGGTCAGATTTAGGGAATTGGACAGGCGAATACGATAACGTCAATAAGTACCGAGCTTGGGGATTGGAGCTCTCCAGGCGTTGGAAGATATCCTCCCTTTGGGATCTGGAACTTGGCGCTACGTGGATGAGGGCAGAGGAAAAGAAAAACAATCAATGGGAGAGGGCCCGTACCCCCGAATGGGACGTGGACGCTTCCTTCATATACACCAACGGCCCCCTGTCCGGCCAGGTGGTACTTCACTACCTGGGCAACAGAAACGAAGGACAAGGTGTCGAATCCAATGTTACGACGGTGGATGCCTCCTTGGAGTACAAGGGAAAGCCTTACACCATCAGGCTTTCGGCCTACAACATCTTCGACGAGGATTACTGGGCCAGCGAGTCATGGGGAACCTATTACTACGGGCCAGAAAGAAGAGCGTATCTTACGCTGGAATACCAGTTTTAGGTGCTTAAGGCTGGTATAGCCGACGAGGAGAGAGGACCAGGACGCCCAAGTGTGCAGAACAAAGGATAATTGTTTGAAAATTGAGACATTGTAGAGAATTTTACACTTAAGTGTTGACAATTTGAAAAAAATAAATATACTAACCATCTGGAAGCGCAAGGCCGCCGCAACCTTTGCTTCCTGCACCTTTACTCCTTTCTCCTCTATAAATAGATATATTTTTAGAGAGAACAGAAGCCCCGGGTAGCTGGGGCTTCTGTTTTTGTATAGGCAGGTCGTTATCTTTTCTTTTTTCTCTTTTTCCCGTCTAGGTTTTTATTCTTAGGGTTGGTTTTATGCTTCGTTGGGCCTTTTTTGTGCTTTTCTTCATCTCTTGTGTCCTCTCGGATAAGGCATTTCTTGCCCCTTCCAATTAGGTCCCTTCTTCCTGCCTTCAAGAGGGCTTCCTTGACGATGTTGTAGTTTTTGGGGTTTCTCCACTGAAGCAGAGCTCGCTGCATGGCCTTTTCCTTGGCAGTTTTGGCCACGAAGATCTTTTCACCTGTGTATGGGTTTATCTCCGAGTAGTACATGCACGTAGAAAGGGTGCCTGGGGTAGGGATGAAGTCCTGCACCTGCTCAGGGTGGTAACGGATGTCCCTTAGAAACTCCGCAAGCTCGATGGCGTCCTCCAGGGTACTTCCCGGGTGGCTCGATATCAGGTAGGGCACCAGAAACTGTTTCTTTCCCAAGGAGCTGTTGACCTCCTCGTAGAGCTTCTTGAACTTCAGAAACACCTCCTTTGGGGGTTTTCGCATGAGGTTCAAGACTCGAGCCGAAACGTGTTCCGGGGCCACCTTGAGCTGGCCGCTTACGTGGTGTTCGCAGAGTTCCTCAAGGAAGGAGCGGTTGTTCTCCGCCATTATGTAGTCGTAACGTATGCCCGACCTTACAAAGACCTTTTTCACTCCGGGAATGGAGCGCACCTTTCGTAGAAGCTTCATGTAATTATCGTTTGACTTTCGAAGTTTTTGGCAGCAGGAAGGCCACGTACACTGGCGGTTTTTGCAGGAAGATCCCTTGTCCTGAATCTTGCAGGCTCTTTCGTGAAAGTTGGCGGTGGGGCCCCCTACGTCGTGGATGTAGCCCTTGAAACCCTCCATTCGAGTCAAAAGTTCTGCTTCCTTGAGGATGGATGTATCGCTTCTTTTTTGAATTATCCTGCCTTGGTGGGCGGATAGGGCGCAGAAGGAGCAGCTGCCGAAACACCCCCTATGAGCGGTTATGCTGAACTGAACCTCCTCAAGGGCTGGAACGCCTCCCAAAGGATCGTAGCTTGGATGGGCTTTTCTCGTGTAGGGCAGTTCGTATATCTCGTCAAGTTCCTCTTCCGATAGAGGAAATTGTGGAGGGTTCTGAACCAGGTACCGGTCACCAACCCTTTGGACTATGGGTCTTCCGGTCAAGGGGTCAAGCTCCGGTTCCGTCAGTAGGTAAGCCCTGGCAAAGGCCTTTTTGTCATGCTGGATCTCCTCCCAAGAGGGAATCTCCACGAAGCTTTCGATGTCCTTTAAGTCCTTAAAGATGTAACATGTGCCTCTTACGTCCCTGATCTCTGTAATTGGGATACCTTTTTGAAGTTTTTGCGCTATCTGGACTATGGTTTTTTCTCCCATCCCCCAGACGAGAAGGTCCGCCTTGCTGTCCATGAGTATGGGTTTTCTCAGTTTGTCCGACCAGTAGTCGTAGTGGACGAACCTCCTCAAGCTGGCCTCTATGCCTCCTATTATTATGGGGACGTCCTTCCACAGTTTCCTTGCCATGTTGCAGTAGACTATGGTTGCCCTGTCGGGCCTTTTCCCCCCTTCTCCTCCGGGGGAATACCGGTCCTTTTTTCGTTTTTTCTTCGCAGCAGTGTAGTTGGAGAGCATGCTGTCCAGGTTCCCTGCGGAGACCAGCACACCCAGGGAGGGCTTCCCCATGAGGGCGATGGAGTCTGGGTTCTTCCAGTCTGGCTGGGCAACGATCCCTACCCTGAAGCCTCTGGATTCCAAGACCCTGGTTATTATGGCGTGGGCGAAGCTCGGGTGGTCCACGTAGGCGTCCCCGGTTATGAAAAGAAAGTCCAGCTCATCCCAGCCCCTTTGACGCATTTCCTCCCGGTTCGTTGGTATCATTTGATACTTTGCCATTATGTCATTCCGTCCTTTTATTAATATATGGACGATTATAATGTACAAATCTATTTGTGGTTAAGAGCTATTCAAGATCGTGCAGTGTAAGCCGATAACAAATATGAATAAGGCTCTAAAGGGAGTGATGGCCTTGGTGAACAGTGTAAATTCTGCAGGAGACGTTAGTACAGTGCAGGACAGCGCTACGAGAAGGGCTTCGGTAAACAGCACTTTCGATAGAGAGGCCTTTCTAAAGATACTGGTGACTCAACTGGCGAACCAGGATCCCCTGGAGCCACTGGATCAGTCGGAGTTCATCTCTCAGATGGCCCAGTTTGCCAGCGTGGAACAAATAGCCAACATAAAGGAAGAGCTTGAGGGACTCAGTCAGTTTTTTAGGTTCTCTGCATCGTCTTTGGTGGGAGAGAAGATTACTTACGCAGATGTGGAAACCGGTGAAGAAAAGGAAGGGACAGTGGCATCGGTTATCTTCGACTCCGACGAGGTAAGCCTAAAGCTTCAAGAAGGGGTCGAGGTTCCCATTGAAAGGCTGTTGTCCATAGGTTAGTTTCGTTGTTCCTTTTGTTTTGAATAAATGGTCGCAAGGGAAGGCGGCCCTTTTGAGCATGGATGCCCGCAGACGTTCGTAAGGAGGAGGTTAAAGATGCTAAGGTCTTTGATGTCAGGGGTCAGTGGGGTTAAGGGCCACCAGACCATGCTTGATGTAGTTGGCGATAATATATCCAACGCCAACACCACGGGGTTCAAGAAGTCCGATGTGAACTTTCAGGAGCTCATGAGCCAAACGGAGAGGACTGCCACGGCGCCCAGCGCGGAGAAAGGAGGCACTAATCCCACTCAGGTGGGGTTGGGCGTGACCGTTGGGAGCATAGTGGTGGATCATACCCAGGGGAACATAAACTACACGGGCAGCAAGAGCGATATGGCCATAGAAGGTGATGGGTTCTTTGTTGTAAAGGATGGTTCCACCAACCTTTACACCAGGGCTGGCAACTTCGTGTTGGATGGAAGTGGCGACCTGGTCCAGAGCGGGACAGGTTACAAGCTTCAGGGTTTCACTATGGCCGACGACCCCCTAAATCCTGGGGAGAAGGTAGTGGGGACCGACCTGGTGGATATAAACATTCCTGTGGGGCAAAAACTACCTGCAAAGGCCACCACCACTGCGGGGTTCAGATGTAACCTCGATTCCAGGGTTGATACTGTATTGCCCATGGGCTTAAGTAGCAACGATCTGGTTCTGACCGGTGTGATAGGAAGCGAGGAATACACCAGCATAACCTTTTCAGAGGGGACTACGGTAAACGACTTTCTTAAGGTAACCTTCAAAAAGCAAGACGGCACCACTGTGTCCGTTGATATGACCCTTTCGGGGGTAAACCCCTCCACGGCCCTCCCTGCTTTGGCCGATAATACCACGGTGGACCTTGACGGGGATGGAACCAACGATACTGTGAGCTTCGATTCCACCACCGGGGACCTGTTGGTCAAAAGCGGTGCCACTGGGGGGCTTCTTTGGACTGGCAAGCTTGGTGCTGCATTGGATTACCAGGTTTTTGGGTTGGACGATGGCTCTGGCAGCACATTGTACTATTTGGCGGAGTTCACTGACCTGCCTGATGGAGGCAGGAGGCTTACCGTGTGGGGCGACGATGGAACGGGGGCCATGGCGGTAAGCTCCGTGGATTTGGAGAGCAAGGACGATGGATCCTTTTACGTGCCCTCGGGTACCACGATAAGCGTAGGTGGGCAAAATCTGGACGTGGAGGCCACCACTTCCGGCATGGGTGTTTCCCTGGTGCAATCGGGCAGCGTGGTGGATACATTCAATCTCCAGACGTCCAGCATCCACTCCACCAAGTTCGATATATACGATAGTCAGGGCAACGCCCACACCGTGGAGACAAGCTGGGAGAAGGTGGACAACAACCTGTGGCGTTGGAGGGTTTGGCTACCTGATGAACCAGGGATAGGCTTGAGCAGTAATACGGGGCTCGTAGAGTTTTCCCCCGACGGATTAATCGAGAGGGTCATAGACGAAACAGGGGCCGAATCCAGCACGGTAACCTTCAACTTCGCCTCCCTTGGAGCGGAGGATTCTAGCGTGGTCTTTGATTTCACGGGAAAAGCTCTGGGTAAGGACCCGATAGATGCCGTCACTCAGTTTGGTTCGAGCTTCACAACAAAGGAGTATTATCAAGATGGATACAAGATGGGTGTCCTCAAGGACTATTCAGTAGGAGCAGATGGGATCATAAGGGGTGTTTACGACAACGGCCAAACGGAGGAGCTTTATACCGTTGCATTAGCATTGTTCTCCAACCCAAGTGGATTGGAGAAGGTTGGGGGTGGGTCCTTCAGGAGCACCGCCAACTCTGGAGAGGCCCAGATACTTAAGCCTATGGAAGGCGGTGCCGGAAGCATTGCTGGGGGCAGCTTGGAGGCTTCCAACGTGGATTTGACTGCGGAGTTCGTGAATCTAATCAAGGCCCAAAGAGGTTTTCAAGCCTCAGCCAGGGTCATAACCACCAGCGATCAGATTCTGGAGGAGCTTATGAACATAAAGAGATAGGAGTGGTTTGATTGAAACGAGTCTCCCATTCCATGATATCCAGCCTGTTTCTGAGGGATATGCACAATAGCCTGAAGCGGTTGGTGGAGGCCGAAAAGAGGATGTCCACGCAGAAAATGTACTCCAGGCCTTCGGACAACCCTTCGGAAGTGGCAAGGGGAATGAAGGTTGGATCTTTGATATCTCAGAGGGAGCAGTTCGTGAGGAACCTGGATGATGCAGTTACATGGCTTGAAAGCACCGAATCTGCTTTGGGTCAGGCAACGGATCTGGTGTCATCCATGAGGGAGAAAGCCATTTATGCAGGCGACGGTGCTTTGAGCGAGGTGGATCGCCTTGGAATAGCCAAGGATATTCTTGCCATGAGGGACGAGCTGATTCAGGTGGCCAACGCCAACATCCAGGGCAGATACCTCTTTTCTGGCTATGAAACCGATAGGCCAGCTTTTGTAAAGGACGACACAGGCAAGGTTGTGTATCAAGGAGACTTGGGCAGGATATCCTTCGAAATAGAGCAGGGAATAGAGGGTACGGTCTCTTTGAACGGAAGGGATGTGTTCCCCCTCAGCTTCGTGAGGAGAAAGATAACGAGTGTTGAGGTTCCTGTTGATTTTGCTTGGGAGGGTTCCTCCGAGAGGCTTGCTATAACGGTGGGGGACAAAACTGCGGAGGTTTTTTTGCCTAAGAGATGGAATGATACCGACAGCGACAGCCTAGCAGACCTAACCGATTACGATGGCTTCGTTGAGCCTGGCGAAAACGTCAAAGGGTACACGCTGGACGAGATCGCTTCGGCCATAAATGAGAGCGAGGGAGCTAAAAAATTAGTTCACGCCAGTGTTGAGAAGGACTATTTGACAGGGACTCAGCGGCTGGTTATTGAGAGTCTCTCTGGAGAGCCCTTGAGGGTTACCTCTGTTCCGTGGAGCGATAACGACCCTAGAGGGCAAATCCTTACCTCGAACATTGTAGGAGCCCCTTGGACGGCCTCGCAGCCAGGTTCCATTGATGTCATAGCGTCCGATGGATCCCGCTACAATGTGCCTGTGGCTAGTGGTGCTACATTGCAGGATGTGGCCCATGCCTTGATGAACGTCCCAGGCATTTGGGCGGGGGTCAGAGATGATGGCTCCATCACCCTCGCTGCAGAGGAAGGGGGATCTTTTTCCGTAGAGGCCTCGGGAAGTGCCGTAGAGCTTTTTGGGACGGCCAGAATGTCCAGGGAGACAATTGACCCAAAGGATATAAATCGCATGAACTTGAGTTCCTTCCTTGGTTTGGAGACCTCAGTAAAATCTACCTTTTTCCCTGATGGGGCCGTGTTGGGCGACACTACCACGGACAAAATGGACATGGTTATCTCCGCAGGGGATAAAAATTTGAGGCTTTTGGTCCAGGACGATTCCGATCTCACCTTGGAGGAGCTTGCAGACAGGATAAAGGCATCGGCGGGAGATTGGCTTGAGGTCATCATCCAGAGCGACGCGACTCAAAAGAATGTTACTGACAGTTCTGCTCAGGATCTAGAGGGAGGTACGGAACGCTTGGTCCTTTATGCCAAGGACGGAAGTCCCGTCAACATATATGATAAAGAGGGCAACTGGAGCCAAAGGCTTGGACTGAGCACCGCTAACCACTCGGTGGACCTTACAAGTGTGGAATTTCCTCCCCTGGGAGGTAGTGAGGTGCCAGTAAGGGTGGGGGTTCAGATAGGGGACGACCTCTATGAGGTTAAACTTCACAAAGATGACGTGGTGGGTTCCGACGGCCTTCATATAGATCCTCGTTTGTTCGCCCAGGAGGTTCAAAGGCAAGTAGGTTCAGGGAAGATGGGTTTTGACCTTATAGATGGTGATAAGGGGGTAGCCTTTTACAGCCTTACTGGGGAACCCATGAGAATCTATGATTTGTCTTATGCGGATCCTGCCTTGAACGGCATCACTTCTGGTATCGCTGCTTCGGCGGGACTGCAAACGGGTATAGTGGGTGAGTGGGTTTCTGACAGCGCCACAGCTGGGGTCGAGGGTAGCTTTGTGATAAAGACCGAAGGGAGAAGCCTAGAGGTGTCTGTGGGACCTTCGGAGACCCTGCTGGATGTGGCGTACAAACTCAAAGACATGGCTGGAAGTTGGCTGAGCGTAGGGGTCACGTCTGATGGGGCGGGAAACGTAAGGTTATCCCTTTCAGCAATGGATGGTGCCCCCGTTAGCGTTTATGACAATTCAGGCTCTCCTGCCAGGACTTTTTTGGGCATTAGCACCGACGTGAGGCTTTCTGCTGGTGCTTGGTCCGGGGGAGGAGCCCTCTCTGTAGCCGTAGATGGTTATGGGGATGTCGTAGATCTTCGTGGAGCAAGCTCTTTGCATGATGTTTCAGCGTTGGTCAATGCGCGGTTCGGCAATGGCGACATCCGAGCGGAGGTCGTGGACAACGGAGGAGTGGAGGAGTTGGTGTTTTATTCTCCGACGGGCAAGGTCTTTGATGTTACCCCTGCTGCTGGGATGAATGCTATTACTGCTACTACCTCTCCTAGAAGGGGCACTAGTGTTGGGCCCTATAATCAGGGAATGGTCAAAAGAACCGCTGCAAACCAACAGGAGGGGGATCTTTTTGCCCTGCTGGATGACCTTGCCAAGGCAGTGGAAAGGGGGGCCATCGACGCTGTGTCCGACTCTTTGCTTCCCAAGTTGGACGAGGCGATGGACGATCTTTTGAGAGCTAGAGCATTGGGAGGTGCCCTTCAAAGGCGGTATGAGACGGCAAAGGCCAGAATAGAGACCGATAACATATCCTTTACTGAACAGTACAGCAACATAATGGACGTGGACGTAGCGGAGGCGGCCATGGAGTTTCAGACCTCCCAAATGGTTTATCAAGCTACCTTGGCGACCATCGCTAAAGTGATACAGCCTACATTGGTGGATTACTTGTCATAGACGTAAAGATGAGGAAGGAAAGGTTCTTGGATTTCGAGGAAAAAGGTGGCACCTCCAGGGGGGATTTTCCCCTTCATGCAGGAGGTGCCCTTTTCTTTGACCTTCAGCTATTCTCCCAAGAAAAGACGGAGGAAGCGACCCCTAGGAAGAAGAAGAAAGAAAGAGAAGAAGGCCATGTTGCCCAGAGCAAGGACCTTACCTCTGCTTTTGGCATTTTAGGCGGTATGGTTACCTTGTTTGCTCTTTCCAAATTGTTTTGGAAGGCCTTCAAGGCGTACCTTGTTTGGGTGTTTCAGTGGGCCTCTGTAGCAGTTTGGGATGAGGGTGAATGGGCGAAGGTTACATTCAGCAAGAGTGGTGCTTTTTTCTTGAAGGTTTGGTTCCCTGTTGCTCTTGTTTGTAGCATCATATTGGTCTTTGTGCTATCACGACAGGTGGGCTTTGCGGTGACGTTCAAACCCCTTGTTCCTTCTTTTGAGCGATTCAGCCTGGTAAGGGGCCTTAAGAGGATGTTCTCTTTGCGATCCCTCATCGAGGCCATAAAAGGAATCATAAAGGCTGCTATACTTTTTGGAGTTTTGTATTTCGGACTACGAAAGGAGATTCCTGTTATAAGGCAAATATCCTACGGGGGAGTGTATTTGGCAGCAGGGCAGGTCTTCATGATAATCTTTCGCCTCATAGTGAGGTTGGGGTTGGCCCTTCTGGTTTTGGGCGTGTTCGACTTGGGTTACCAGAAATGGGAGTTTGCCAGGTCCATAAGGATGACCAAGCAGGAAGTCAAAGAGGAGTTCAAGCAGACAGAGGGAGATCCTTTCACGAAGCAGAGGATACGGCGAAGGCAATCGGAGATAGCAAGGCAGAGGATGATAAGCCAAGTGCCCCAGGCCGATGTGGTCCTTACGAACCCCACCCATTTGGCGGTGGCACTGAAATATGATCGCGCCACCATGAACGCTCCCAAGGTGGTTGCCAAGGGGGCCGGCTACATAGCGCTAAGAATAAGGGAGATAGCGGAGGATGCCAACGTGCCCATCGTGGAGGACAAGCCCTTGGCGAGGACCCTTTACAGGAATGTGGATGTAGGGGAGGAGATACCAGAAAGTCTTTATGTGGCCATCGCGGAAGTGTTGGCTTACGTGTATTCCCTCAAAAAAGAAAGGCAAGAAAAAGCGTATCACCCCGCCTGATTTTTGTTGTTTATTCGCTCCAAGGCAATTATACTTACTTTCTAACTTGCAAAATTTATAGTTTTATTTATAATAACATTTATAATATTATAAATAAAACTATAAACGTGCCGTATGGCCTTGGGGGCGGGAGCATGCCTAAGAGAGTACAAAAGCTTATGGATGCTGGAGTGTCTACGGGCGAGTTGTGGCTCAGTTATAAGGAAGCGCAAAGTCAAAGCAATGCAGAGCAGGATCTATTGCGGGAGAAACTCTTCAAAAAATTTCAGTATTTGGTTTATTTCGTGGTGAAGAAAATGCCCCTTACCCCACCAAGAGGTTTAGACTACGAGGATTTGATCAGCTTTGGCAACATAGGGCTCTTGGACGCCATAGACAGGTACGACCCCTCTCTTGGATATGCCTTTCAGACCTATGCGGTTTCCAGAATAAGAGGCACCATTCTTGATGAGATAAGGAAATTTGACTGGTTCTCCAGGACGGGCAGGGAGAAGGTTCAGGCCTTGGAGCGCGCTGCGGAGCAACAGTTTCAGGAAGAAGGCAAGGTAACCAATGAAGGGCTAATGAAAAGGCTCAACGTGACCGAAGAACAACTAGATGAGATGCTCAAAATATCTCAGCGATCCTACATAGGTTATCTGGACGAGGAGCTTGTACTGGAGGACTCTGAGGTAGACCGGTGTGACATAATAGCCGGCGAAGGAGATTCCCCTCAGGAAGTGGTCGAGAGAAACGAGGAAATAGCTAAGCTTTACGAAGCTTTGGACCAACTTTCTGATAGGGAGCGAAAGCTTATAAAGATGTACTATTTCGAGTTCAAAACCTTTAGGGAGATAGCCCGAGAGCTCGGGGTATCTGAATCTCGGGTATCCCAGCTACATAAACGCATTTTGGAAAAACTGGAACAAAAACTTTATTCTGTAATGTACGTTGAGGGCTAAAACGCGAAAAATCTTTACTTATAGGAGGGGTGCTCCTTGAGTTCCATTGTGGACTTGAGAGCCTTATCGGCAGCGTACGGCATAAATGGAAAGCCTCTTGTCTCAGTGGCAAATAAGCCCGAAGAGAAAAAGGCCCAATCCTTCGATCAAGTATTGAGCAAGGGGTTTCAGAAAGTAAGTGAGCTTCAAGGTAAGGCGGAAAAAGCGATGATGGCCATGGCCACAGGGGATGTAAACGATATCTCCGAGGTGGCTGCCGCTGTCTCTGAGGCGGATGTGGCCCTTAGGTTTGCGGTGATGATAAGGGATAAGCTTCTTGATGGTTACGCCCAATTAATAAGAATGTCCGTGTGATTTAAAGTCTTATTTGACTGGCAGGTAGGGGTATGGAGTCTATAAAAGCTCTTTTTTCCAAGTTTAATGCCCTTTGGAGCTCATGGAGCAAGAGACAGAAGGTGGTCGTGGCTGCTACGGTCGCGGGCACCCTGCTTGTTTTGGTGGGGTTAGTGATTTTTTCGGGACGGGCAAGGTACGCACCTCTTTTTTCTGATCTTCAGATGGAGGATACGGCTGCTATAGTCAGTGTCCTCAAGGAGAAAAACGTTCCCTTCAGGATTGATCCTTCTGCTTCTGCTGTTTTGGTTCCAGAAGACAGGGTTTATGAGCTTCGCTTGGAGATGGCTTCCTTAGGATTGCCCAATAGGGGCACGGTTGGTTTTGAGCTGTTTGACAACTCAAAGATGGGCATGACCGATTTTCAGCAGCAAGTGGCTTACGTGAGGGCTCTGGAGGGAGAACTGTCTCGTACCATCAGCGAGATAGAGGTGGTTCGTTTCGCCAAGGTCAACCTGGTCTTGCCAAAGCAGAGGCTGTTCCTGAAGGAGCAAGAGGAGGCCACGGCCTCCGTTTTGATTGGTTTGCGTCCCGGTAGGGAGATAAGCCAGGACCAGGTCAGGGCCATAATGAAGTTGGTGGCTTCCAGCGTGGAGGGACTCTCCCCCGAGAATGTGTCGGTGGTGGACACATCGGGCAGGTTGCTTTCGGGCTTTGCAGAGGGAGGAGAGTTCTTTTTGAGCACTGGAAGCAGCGTCACTTCCCTGCAGCGGGAGCTTGAAAGAAGGCAGGAGCATGATCTGGAGCGCAAGGTCCAAAACATGCTTTCCGCCATATACGGGCCAGGTAACGCTGTGGTTCGAGTCAGAGTGGAGCTGGACTTCAGTCGGGTTAGCAGGTCCTCCAAGCAGTTTTTGCCTCAGGGGAACGGTAAAGGCGTGGTAAGAAGTACTCAAGTGACGGAGGAAAACTACAGCGGTACGGCTGCCCAATCCCAAGGAGTGGGAACCTCCTCCAACATTCCTGGCTATTCCGTCAGGACCTCTGGGGCGGGTTCAGGTGAGTACAGTAAGACCGACCAGGTGACCAACTACGAGATCTCTACGCTGCAGCAGAACGAGGAACGTCCTCCAGGAACAGTGAAAAGAATTACTGCTTCGGTCGTAATAAACGGATCAGAGCAGGAAAGTCCCAAGGAGGAGCTTTACCGCTCCATTGCTTCGGCCCTGGGGGTAGATGAGAATCGGGGAGATCAACTGACGGTGACCTTTATTCCCTTTGCCTCCCCTGACCAATTTTACGCTCAGGTGGGCGATCTTGAGGGTAAAGAAGGTTTTTCCCTTGCGAATCCAGTGGTTCTAATCGGCGGAATTGTCGGATTGGGAGCCGTGGGTTTGGGCCTTTTCATGTTGCTCAAAAGGCGTAGGACTAAGGAAGAAGAAGCCGTTCAAGAGGCAGCCAAAGCAGAGGAAGTGGAGCTTCTTCATCATCCTAAAACAGAGCTTGAGATCTTGGAGGAGCAGATATCTTTGTACTCCGAGTCCTATCCTGAGGAGGTTGCTTCCATCATTAAAAAGTGGCTGGAGGAGTCTTGATGGAATTAAGAGGTAGGAAAAAGGCGGCAATATTGCTCATCCTTTTGGGGCCTGAAAGGGCAGCCCAAATATATAGACATCTGGACGAGGCTTCCATAGAGTTTCTGACCCTTGAGATAGCTTCGGTTAGAAAGATAACTTCAGAGGAGCGGCGAGCGGTTTTGAAGGAAGTCCAGGAGCTGGTCATGGCCAAGGAGTTTTTGGGGAAGGGTGGCGTCTCCTACGCTAGGGAACTTCTGGAGCAGGCTTTGGGAAAGGAGAAGGCAGAGGACTTGTTGAAGAGGCTTACCTCTAGTTTGCAGAGCAAGCCCTTCGATTTCTTGAGGACCTCAGATCCAGTGCAGCTTTTCTCCTTCTTGCAGGGAGAACACCCCCAGACTATAGCCCTCATATTGGCCTATTTGCCCCCAGACAAGGCCGCAGCCATAATTTCTGGGCTCCCCGGTGAGCTTCAGGCGGACGTTGCCTTCCGCATAGCAAAGATGGACAGCGTTTCTCCGGAGGTACTAAAAGAGGCAGAGAAGGTCATGGAGCGTAAGTTCAGCGCCGTTGTGGGAGCCGATTTCTCCAGGGCAGGGGGTATAGACTCCATAGTGGCCATAATAAATAAGGCTGGAAGGAAGACGGAAAAGCAGATACTTGAGATATTGGATGAAAAGGACCCTGAAATGGCCGAGGAGATCCGCAAGAAGCTGTTCACCTTCGAGGACATCGTGAAGATAGATGATAAATCACTGCAGAAGGTGGTGCGGGACGTGGATACCAAGGATCTGGCCATGGCTTTGAAGGGCGTGAGCGACGATCTGAGAGAGAAGTTCTACAGGAACATGTCCAGCAGAGCAGTGGAGATGCTCAAAGAGGAAATGGAATACATGGGGCCTGTGCGCTTGCGGGATGTTGAGGAGGCCCAGCAGAAGATTGTCAACATAATCAGAAAGCTTGAAGAGGCTGGAGAGATCGTGATAGCAGGAAGTGGTGAGGACATTGTCACATAGTGAACCCAAGGGAAAAGTCATAAAAAACCTTCCCCTGGACGAAAGAGCGGTTACCATTCCTGCGTCAGAGCCCTTTCGTCTTGAGGGGGGAAGGCAGATAGATCCATATCTTTTAGTTGCTGCAGAAAAGCAGGAGCTTCAAAAAAGAGTAGCGGAGCTTTTGGATAGGGAGAGGAAGCTCAAGGAGGAGCTGGAAAGCCTGAGAGCCAAATTTATGGAGGAGCAGAAAAAGACGGAGGCGGAGCTTAGAGAGGCAAAGGAAAAGTTGGAGAAAGAAGCAATGGAGGCAAAGGAAGAAGAAAAGAAGAAAGGCTTTGAGGAAGGATACAAAGATGGATTGAAGAAGGCCTACGAGGAAGTGGAAAAAAGAGTTAAGGAGGAGTACAAGCAAAGGTTCCAGAACGTGGAAAAACAGCTGGTAAAAGCAGTAGAAACTCTGCAGAAAAACCTTGATGAGGAAATAGAAAGGTGTTCTCCCATCATGGTGGAGATCTGGAAGGCTCTTTTGCAGAGGCTTCTCAGAAAGGAAATAGACCTAGATGAGCAGCTTGTCCTCAGGGTATTCAAGGAGATAATGGCTAAAGTAAGCGACAGGCGCCGAGTTAGACTGTTTGTCAATCCCCAGGATAAGGATCTCTTCCTAAAAAAGAGCGAGGAAATGGCCGAAATCAAAAGAGTGATAGAGGAATTCGAGCTGATTGGGGATGCAACCATAGAAAAGGGAAGTTGTATGGTGGAGACTAACCTTGGCGTTTATGATGCTAGGTGGAAAACCCAGCTTGAAGCTATAGAAAGGGAAATACAAAGCCTGATGGGGGAATCCCTTCATGTGCCCTAGGCCCTTTGTGCTTTTCAGCTCTCTGAATGAAAGGCTAAAGGACGTTGAGCTTGTTTCTGTAAACGGTAAGGTTACAAACGTTACGGGCATTATTGTGGAGTCCATAGGTCCAGACGTTCAGCTGGGAGATGTTTGCGAGATTCGCTTCAGAAAACCCAACCAACAGCCTCTTAAATGTGAGGTGGTGGGGTTCAGGGAGGAAAGGATCCTTCTAATGCCTTTGGGGGATCTGGGCAAGATAGGCCCTGGGTGCAGCGTATCAGCCACGGGAAGGCCGATGGGTGTTCCTGTGGGGGGAGGGTTGTTGGGGAGGGTGTTGAATGGATTGGGGGAACCCCTTGACGATAAGGGTCCAATAAACTGCACTGAGTACTATCCATTGCAAAATGATCCCCCCCATCCACTGAAGAGGAAACCCGTAAAAGATGTCCTCTCCGTTGGGATACGGGCCATAGATGGTCTTTTGACCATGGGCAGAGGTCAGAGGATAGGCATCTTTTCTGGTTCGGGGGTTGGTAAGAGCACTATATTGGGAATGATGGCCCGCTACACGGAAGCCGATGTAAACGTGATCGTCTTGGTCGGCGAGAGGGGTAGGGAGGTCCAGGAATTCTTGAACCGGGACCTGAAGGAGGAAGGCATGAGACGTTCGGTTGTGGTAGTTGCCACGTCGGACCAACCTCCTTTGGTCAGACTCAAAGCAGCATTGACAGGTACGGCGATAGCCGAGTACTTCAGAGACAGGGGCAAGAGCGTACTGCTCATGATGGATTCGATCACCAGGGTGGCCATGGCTCAGAGGGATGTGGGATTGGCTGTGGGAGAGCCCCCTGTAACCAGAGGTTATACTCCCTCGGTCTTTACCTTTTTGCCTCGCCTATTGGAGAGGGCAGGGTGCAGCGCTTCGGGTAGCATAACAGGAATATACACGGTCTTGGTGGAAGGAGACGACTTTAATGAGCCCATTGCGGATGCTGTAAGAGGGATACTAGACGGGCACATCGTTCTTTCAAGGGACCTGGCAGTGAAAAATCACTATCCTGCCATTGACGTTCTGCACAGCATAAGCCGACTTATGAAGGATATCACTTCCACCGAGCAGCAGGAGGCGGCTAGATCCCTTAGAGAAAATCTCTCCCTATATCAAGAAGCGGAGGAATTGATCAACTTAGGAGCTTACAAGAAGGGAAGCAATCCCCGATTGGATTTTGCGGTAGAGAACAAGGACAAGTTCGACAAGTTTTTGAGGCAGGGGATAGATGAGCGCTCCACCTTTGAAGAAACTCTCAAGTTATTGTACGCACTGCCTGCATGGGGAGATGATGAAAGTTGATGAAAAAACTCAAAAAAGCTGAAAAGGTCAAAAACCTTAAGGAGAAGGTTAAGGAACTAGCCTATGTTAAGTTTGTGGAGGTTCAAGACCACTACAATTACGTGATCTCTCAAATGGAGGAGCTATCATCACAAAAAGAGCATATGGAAAAAAGTTTCGTTGACAAGTGTCAAAATGGTACCTTTTACCCTGACGAGATATGGGGAATAAGGGTGGAAATATCTAGAATGGAGCAGGAGCTTGAAGAGATAGAAAAACGCAGAAAAGCATTGGAAGCAGAACTCGAAAACCTAAAGGAAGAGCTGATGAAAAAGAACACAGATTTGAGGATGGCGGAGGTTTTGGTTGAAAAAAGGAAAAAGGCCTTGAAGGAAGCCCGTTTGAAGGCCGAACAGAAGGAGATAGATGAAAGGGCTACTCTCATGTTCGTGAGAGCTACATAGTTTGGGTGGTGAGCTTTATTGAAGGGCCTGCCGCATCCTGACCTTTCAGGGGTAAACAGAGTTAAAAACCGTATAACTGAAATCCAAAACCTATTTGGAAGGACCACAAATGAGACTTCCAGAGGCACCTTTGTTGAGGTCTTGGACAAAAAGATGAGCAGTGCTGAAAAGACACAGGATAAGGATTTCCCCTTTCCTTCTAATGTTAATTCATCTAGATCCTCGAAAAGTAACCCTTCTCCTTCATACATAGATGGAATCATAGAGGAAAAATGTCGTAAATACGGAGTGGATGGGGCTTTGGTGAGAGCGGTTATAAAGATGGAGTCAGGAGGCAACCCAAGGGCAGTGTCCAAGGCTGGAGCTATGGGACTGATGCAGCTTATGCCCTCAACGGCCGAGATGCTGGGAGTAAAGGATCCCTTCAACCCCGAAGAGAACCTGGATGGAGGTATAAGGTACTTGAAAATGCTCCTTGAAAAGTACAGGGGAGATGAGAAACTAGCCTTGGCAGCATATCACTCTGGTCCATCAAGGGTTGATAAATGGGGTGGGATTCCGCCCTATCCCATTGTCAGGCATTACGTCAAGACCGTTTTGGCCCTTAAAGAAAGGGCTGAAAGGGAATAATAAAAAGGGAGTGAAGGAGGCCATGCCCCCAGGTGCTAAACCCTTTGAGCTTAGGGAGGAAAATGGAGAGCTGTTTTTGAAGGTTTCGGACAAAAGCATCTCCCCCGTTGTGATCTTGGAAGCCATCAAAGATAGGGGAGTGGCGATATCTCTTGATAGCATTAGGGATCTTTTGAACAACTCGAACGAAGAGTGGCAGTCTGTGGGAGTAAAAGGGAAGAGGGTAAAGGTACGCATATCCGAGGACAAGTTAAAAGCGGAAGTTTATCTGGAACCGGCCATAAGGAATCTAAATGCAGAGGAAGCAAAGAAAGAAATAATCCGTTCTCTTGAAGAGGCGGGAGTTGTTTTCGGCATAAAAGAAGAAGTCGTGGAGCTTCTGGCATCTGGAAACGATGACAATCTTTTAGAACAGTGGATTGTGATAGCTGAGGGCATTCCTCCTGAAGAGAGCCAGGATGCGAGGATAGATGTCCTGGTGAAGATAGCGGAAAAAGGACTTCAAGAGCTTGAGAACGCTGTGGTCGTAGATTTCAAAGCTTTGGGGTTTATCCCCAACGTAAAGAAAGGTACTCTCATAGCCAGAAAGATTCCTCCCAAAGAAGGTAAGGATGGGAAAGACGTTTTTGGAGAGCCCATAAAGGTTAAAAAACCCAAGGATATCAATATGAAGGCGGGGCCCAACACGGAGCTTTCCCAGGACGGATTGGAGATAACTGCAACGGCTAACGGCTTCATAGTCAAAGAGGGAAACAGGTTTAGAGTGGAGCCCCTTTTGGTCGTTAGAGGAGATGTGGACTATGGAACAGGCAATATTGAGTGTTTTGGAAGCATACATGTAACAGGGGGGGTCAAGGAAGATTTTTCGGTTGTGGCCGGAGAGACCTTGGAGATCAATGGCGTGGTCGAAGGGGCCGAATTGAGGTCGGGAAAGGATATGAGGCTTCACTCCGCCGTTAGAGGAATGGAGAGGGGAAGAATTGACTGTGGAGGCAATCTTTACTTGGAATATGCGGACCAGTGTAAGATAACCTCCGCAGGGGAACTTTACTTCAAAAGGGCACTGATGCACTGCGATATAGAGGTGGAGGGGTCGGTCCACCTCGTGGAAGGTGGAAAGGGAGTAATAGCCGGAGGTAAGCTCTACTCTGGTGGAGATGTGGAGTGTCGCGCCTTGGGTAGTAAAGTTGGGACCAAGACGTTAGTGCACTTGGGGTTGTCACCTCGTCTTATGAATCAGCATAATGTTCTTATGGCCAAAAAGGAGGATTTGGAGTCCAAGATTGCGACGGTTAAAAAAAACATAAAGTACCTCACCAGGCTCGCGGAGGAGGGCAAGCTTGATGAGAAGAAAAAGCTTTTGGCGCTTAATTTTGTAAAGCTGCTGGAAAGTTTTGAGCTGAAACACAAAGAAGTGGAGTCTCTTCTTTTAAAGGTGGAAGAGCTCATCAAGAAAGCGAAGCACAAAGGACGTGTCAAGGTGAGGGAAGTGTGCTATCCAGGAGTTACGATCGTTATAAGGCGGGAACGGTATCAGGTTAGAGAGGAACTCAAAGAGGTAGAGTTCTTATACGAGGACGGTAAGGTAAAGGTAGTCCCCATAGATGATGACCGTTAGAACCTTTTATATTTTTTATTTAGGGGGAAATGGGGTTGCAGAGGGCTAAGGCCAATCCAATAGAGGGAATGTTGAAATACTCAGACATGGGAATCACCTTTATGGTGGTTCTCATCGTCGTCATGATGGTTATCCCCCTTCCCACTCCTCTTTTGGATCTTCTTTTGGCGCTTAATATAACCTTTGCAGTGATAGTGTTGTTGGTGACCTTTTATGTTCAACACGCTCTGGAAATAGCCGCCTTTCCGTCCATCTTGTTGGTCGCAACCCTGTTCAGGTTAGCTTTGAACGTTTCCACTACCAGGTTGATTCTGCTTCACGGGTACGCAGGTAAGTTGATAGGTGCCTTTGGTAACTTCGTGGTGGGTGGCAACTACCTAGTGGGTGGTATTGTCTTCCTCATTTTGGTGTTGATCCAGTTTTTGGTTATAACCAAGGGAGCTGAACGAGTTGCGGAGGTGCAGGCCCGCTTCCAGCTTGATGGTATGCCTGGGAAGCAGATGGCCATAGATGCCGATTTGGGCAATGGGCTGATAGATGAGGCGACTGCACGAGAGAGGCGTAGGATGGTGCAGAGGGAAGCAGACTTTTTTGGAGCCATGGACGGTGCCTCCAAGTTCGTTAAAGGAGATGCCATAGCGGGTCTGATCATAACTACCATAAACATAATAGGCGGAATATGCATAGGGATATTCCAGCAGGGGCTCTCCATTGGGGAAGCTGCCCAGCGCTACAGCCTCCTTACGGTGGGAGACGGTCTCGTAGCCCAGATACCTGCTTTGATCCTCTCCACCGCCACAGGAATACTTGTGACCAGGACGGCCGGAGAAAGTCATCTTGGAAAGGACATAACCAAATCTTTAATTAACCACTACAGACCTCTTTGGATAGGTTCGGTTTTGCTTTTGGCATTGGCGGTGATTCCAGGGTTTCCAAAGATTCCTTTCATACTTTTGGCTGCCTTCTTGGGAGTTCAGGGAATGTGGGTATTCAGGGAAAGAAAAGTTGAAGCACCCCAAAAGCCTCAATCTTCCGGGGAAACTCCTCAGGCGCAACCCCCTAAGCAGGCAGAATCTCCTGGGGAGGGAGCAGCACCTGGTGACTTTGGTAGCGTTATGAAGCTTTTGACGGTGGATCCCTTGGAGCTTGAGGTTGGGTATGCTCTCATACCGTTGATCGAGCCCAGCAAGGGAGGCGACCTCTTGGAGAGGATACAGACATTACGGAGACAACTGGCCTTGGAGATGGGCGTTGTGACTCCACCGGTGAGGATAAAGGACAATTTACAGCTTAAGCCTACAGCCTATGTGATAAAGGTAAGAGGAGTGCCCAAAAAGAGTGCAGAACTCATGCCCGATTATTACATGGCCATAGACACGGGACATACCACTGGAACGTTGGTTGGTATACCCACCAAGGAGCCGGCCTTCGGGCTGGATGCCCTGTGGATAACCCCTGATCTCAGGGCCAAGGCAGAGGAGCTCGGGTACACGGTGGTGGATGCTCCTTCGGTTTTGGCCACTCATCTTTCAGAGGTGGTTCGATCCCACGCTGCGGAGCTTTTGACGAGACAGACGGTACAGAGCATGATAGACATGGTCAAGGAGACTTCTCCAGCCGTTGTGGAGGAGATGATGCGCTACTTGAGCCTTGGAGACGTTCAGAAGGTTCTCCAGAACCTAATAAGGGAGAAGGTTCCCATTAGAGATTTGGTGGGCATTTTTGAGACTTTGGCTGATTACGGTAAAGTCACCCAAAGTCCTGACTTCCTCTCCGAGCGAGCGAGGGAGTCGTTGGGTAAGATAATATACTATCAAAATGCCAATGAGGAGACTGGAGAACTTACTGTTGTAACCTTATCTCCAGTATGGGAAAAGAGAATAAAGGAGTCCGTTCAAGGCAATTTGGTCGAGGGGTGGCATATAAACATGGACTTCAAGGTTGTTCAAGATTTCAATAGGGCTGTTGGAGAAGCGACCAAAAAACTTCTTGAGCAGGGCTTGCCTCAGGTCGTACTAGTTCATCCTGACGTGCGTTTCTACGTGAGAAAACTTTTGGAGCGGACCTTTCCCAACGTGGTTGTTATAAGTTACAGTGAGGTTCCCAAAGACTCCAAGATAAACACTGTGGGTGTTGTAGAATGAATGTAGAGGGAGAAAGAAATGGCTAGGAAAAGAAAAGAGGAAGAATCTTCTGGCGGAAGCTGGCTTACTACCTATGGGGACATGGTCACCCTTATTTTGACCTTTTTTATACTTCTTTATTCCTTTTCTACGATAGACGTGATCAAGTTCAAGAAAATGCTTTTTTCCTTCAAGGATGCCATAGGGGTTGTCAAAGGAGGAAAGACTTTCGAGGAGGATGAGGCTGCCTTCTCGGGTCAAACTATGGATGAGATAGGGAAGTCCAAGAAGACCACCCAGGAAATAATGGAGACTGCAAAGAGAATCCAGAGCATATTAGAACAAGAAGGATTGAAAAGCAACGTCTCTGTTACCGTGAGCCAGAGAGGAGTTGTGGTATCCATAGCAGAAGGGCTGCTTTTCAGATCAGGAGAGTACGAGATAAGGCCGGAGGGGAAAAGGGTATTGGATATATTGACCAGGATAATCAAAGAACTGCCCAATGATGTCTCCGTGGAAGGTCATGCTGATAAAATCCCTGTAAGAGCAGATGGGGTGGTACGAGATAACTGGACCCTGTCTGCCTTGAGAGCAGTGCGGATAGTGGCCTACTTTCAAACTGCGGGGGTATCGTCCAGACGCCTTCAGGCCGTGGGTTATGGAGATACCAGGCCAATAATGCCCAATGACACTCCAGAGCACAGAAACATGAACAGGAGGGCAGATATAGTCTTTTTATCGGAGAGTTCCATATTTTGAGGGTTTTTGAGTTTTTTGTCTCTTTTTTCTCTCTTAAACTTGTATTGTGGAAGGTGGTGTCTGGCGTGGGTTTCCCCATATTGGAAAATTGCCGTATATGTGGTAGGCCTTTTACCTATATAAGAGGTTCTAAGGTATGTGAGGCCTGTAGAGATGACCTGGATCGAATTTATTTTGAGGCCAGGGATATCCTGATGGATTTGCCCTCAGATGAGAAGCTGGACGCCATAGAATTGGCCAATAGATTGGAAGTTGAGCCTATATACATATATATTTTGGCGGAAGAAGGTCGATTCGACAGAGAAGCACCGTGGCTTGGAGATAAAGGGGAGAAAGAAAGGCTTATATCGGAATTTTCGATGGAGATCCAAAAGATGGATAAAGAAAGGAAATCCAGCGGTGAAAGCAGGAAGATCTATACTGTAGAGAGAAAAGAACGAGAAGAGAGATAGGCCTCCAAACGTTCTTAAGGAGAGTGAAATGTAATGGATATGAAAGATTATATAGGCCCTTTCATCGATGAGACGGAAGAGAACTTGCAAAAACTGAACGAGTGCCTTCTAGCCTTCGAGCAGGGCGATTCATCGGTCATTGACGAGATATTTAGAGTAGCTCATACCCTCAAGGGAATGGCGTCAACCATGGGTTTTGCAAGGATGGCCGAGCTAACCCATGATATGGAGGATGTGTTGGACCTGGCGAGGCAAAAAAAGCTTGCATTGCGCCGCAAAGAGGACATAGAGCTTCTTTTTGAATGTTTGGACACTCTGAACGTAATGCTTGATGAGATAAGGTCTGGCAAGGATGATACATCGGTGGATATAGAGGATATCAAATCCAGGTTGAAAGCTCTTTGCAGTTTAGCAGGGGAAGGTCAAGATCTTTCCGATGAAGTGACAGATCAAGTTGTAAAAGACCAAGAAGGGCCCAAAGCGGTGTCTGATTTCAAAAAAATCAAGGTAGTCCTTGGAAAAGATTGTGTGCTCAAGGGAGCCAGAGCTTTCATGGTGCTGGAGGAACTGTCCTCCTTTGGCCGAGTGGAGTCCACTGAGCCAGATATGGAGAAACTTGTGGAAGGGGAGTTTGATGGTAGGTCTTTTGTGGTGCATCTGGAAACCCATGAGGAGCCTGAAAGAATAGAGGAGGCAGTTTTGAGGGTGAGTGAAGTTGAATCTTGTTCTATAGAAGGAGTCCCTTCAGTGGGAAAAGAGGCGGAGTCAGGCCCAGGGGTGGAGTTTAAAAGCAAATCTCCTCAAGAGGTGGCCAAAGAGAAAGGGGACAGCAAGGTAGCCGATACAGTCAAGACCATAAAAAAGAAGACCAATCAGACGGTTAGGGTTGATGTAAACAGGCTTGATAAACTCCTGAACCTAGTTGGTGAGCTTGTCATAGGCCGTTCCAGGATAGAGAGGCTTGCGAAAGACAGCAACCTGAAGGAGTTTGAGGAACCTATTCTGCAGTTGGGACGTATATCCAAGGAGATCCAGGAATTAGTCACTAAACTCAGAATGCTTCCCATAAGCTTCATATTCGATCGTTTCCCTCGCCTGGTGAGGGACCTTTCTCAGGAACTTGGCAAAAAGGTGCACCTTGAGATGGAGGGAAGGGACACGGAACTGGATCGTTCAGTGATAGATGAGATAGGCGATCCCATGGTGCATCTGATAAGGAACAGCTTGGATCATGGGATAGAACCTCCGGAAGAAAGGCTCGCAAAGGGCAAGCCTGAAACGGGCCTTTTGAGGATAAGGGCCTATCAGGATGGTAGTAGCGTCGTTGTCTCGGTGGAGGATGATGGAAGAGGTATCGACAAGGATAAGATACTTCAAAAAGCTCTGGAGAAGGGATTCGTGTCCAAGGAGCAGTTGGATTCTCTTACAGAAAGGGAAGCCATACAGTTTCTTTTCACCCCCGGTTTCAGTACTTCCGATAAGGTTACGGACATCTCAGGTCGTGGAGTGGGCTTGGACGCAGTGAAAAACAAAGTAGAATCCATAGGTGGCCGGTTATCCATAGAATCCGAGGTGGATAAGGGGACCACGATCAAAGTAAAGCTTCCCATAACTTTGGCTATAGTCCTTGCTCTCTTGGTGAACATAGATGGGCAAATATACGCGATACCTTTGGAGAGCGTGGATGAAACGGTCCTTGTAAATAAGGATGATATAAAAGTGGTAAATGGGAGCCAAGTCACCATGTTGAGGGGATCTATGTTGTATCTAGTGGATTCCAGGGACCTTTATGGACTTCCCAAAAGAGAGGATTCTTCGGTCCTTTCGGTGGTGGTCATGCGCACAGGCTTCAGAAAAGTTGGGTTCATAGTCGATGATTTCATCGGGCAGCAGGAAATAGTTATAAAAAGCCTAGGAAACACAGGAATGGTAAAGATAAACTGGTTTTCCGGGGGAACCATACTGGGCGATGGTAGCGTAGCTTTGATAATAGATCCTGCAAAGGTTGAGGAGGTATGATTTAATTAAGTCCTGATATGAGCAGCAAGTTCAGAGTAATAGTGAGTTTGCTTTTTTTAATACTTTGTTTCGACCTTTCCACTGGCTATGCGGAGGAACGGCTGAAGTTGCCGGAAGCGCAGCGAATGTACGGTTTCGCTGCGTTTGTTTCTGCTTATCAATACGCCCTGGAGGACAAAATCGATGAGGCCTTGGAGAAGCTGGAAGTTGCCATTAAATGGGATCCTTACCTGGTGGAGTACTATCTTCTGAAGGCATTTTGTATGTACAACCTGGGCAGGTTTGATGAAGCCGTCACAAATCTCAACTTTTATCTGGAAGTAAGAAACAAGGATTTTTTTGCTAAGTCCTTTTTGGAGGACGTGAGGGAGAAGAAAGTTTACGTAAAGAACGCCATCACAAAGGGGGTTCCGGTAGATCAAGTTCTTCTCGGCAACTCCTTTGCCCTGTGGGAAGAGTTGGGGGTTTCGCCCTTGGATCGTTTTATCCCCTACATGCCTGGGCGGCCTGTATGTTCAGGTGAGAACTTGTTCTTCACGGATCAGATCAGGGGCAAGCTGTACATCTATCAAAAGGATGACGACAGAGAAAAGTGGGAGAAAAAAGAGGTATTTGATGTAGGCAAGGGGATATTGAAGGCTATACCTTTGGGGGCTCAAGAGCTTGCGCTGCTCTTTGATACTGGCCTTTTGAAGCTTACTAGATGGAATAAAGATAAAGGAAAGCTGGAGGAAACACACGAGGTAGATCTTGATCTTTCATCTCCTTCCGATGGGGTTTCCATTGGTGGTGGAATTATAGGGGTTGCAGAGCGGATTGAGGGAAGGGTTTCTTTCATAAGGGCCGCAACTGGAGAAAATATATATTCTTGGTCGCCTCCGGATGTGAAAAATTTCAAGCCCGTATCTTTGGCCGTGCACGGTCCCATATTGGCCGTAGGGGACGCGTCCTCCATGAGAGTGTATCTTTTTGATCTAGTGGACAGGAAGATCATAAGGGAGTTTTCCTTCGAAGCTCCTCCCAGGGCAGTGGAACTTTTTAACTCCTCTGAAGGGGCAGTTCTGACAGAGGATGGTAGTTTATATATCATCTCGGCGATTAAAGACCAGGCAGAACTTTTAGCGAAAAAAATTTTCCCGGAAGCTTGGTTTTTGTTTAACATGGAAGGAAAGGTCTACGCAACGGATACCAGGCTTTTCAAAGGTTCAAGTCTTAAGTTGATAGCTAAAAAGGGTTACCTGGTCATGAGGGCCCCTTCTAAGGAGGGTAGTTTTTGGAAGGTCGAAGCAAGGGTTGTCATACCCTTTGGTAAAGTGGAACTTGAAAATGTAATTCTTCAGGGGGTTATAGAGGGACAGCTTGCCGAAGTGGAGGTCCTAGAAAAGACAGCCACCCCAGAGTCTGTGGTCAGAATAGAAGCTCCCTTATCGTTAGAGGATAAGGAACTTCAGCTTGTGGCTTCTCGCGCTTCAGTACTGGCGATCAAGGGTTCTGCCTTGCCTAAAGATACGGCAAGTTTGATTCGTTTAGGTAACTTTGCCCTAGCAAAGGGCATTAAAATTTTCATATTACCTGACAATGCTATACCGGAGGTTGAGAAAGTACGTTTGGCTGAGATCACTGGGGGAGGATTGTTAATGGATGAGGAAAGCAACATGCTTAAAGGAGGGGTAATGAAGCTAAAGATCAGCTCTGCGAGCACACCCAATGTTCCAGGATCTAGGGACGATTCAGGTCTTTTAGTTTTGGGAAGGATAGGACCAACCACGGTGGAAGGCCGCATACCCTTCTGGAGTTCCTTCATCCAGTTTTGAGTTTTTATGCTGAAGCAGGTTCCTCCGCCTCTTTTGCTACTTCCCTTGAGGCTCTCCCCGAGGCCTTCCTCGCCGCAAGCTTTTCCCGCTCCTCCCTTGGCAGGAATATCTTGAGCTTTTCTTCCACCAATCTTGGATTTTCTCCTGATTGGATGGAGAGTATACCTTCCACGATTATTTCCATGGACAAGATGGCATCAGATGCACGAGCAGAGATCTTCTTTGATATGGGTATGGCGATAACGTTGGCGATGAAGGATCCGTAGAAGGTGGTTATAAGAGCCACCGCCATGCCTGGCCCCAGAGCTTCCGGGGTGTCCAAGTTGCGGAGCATTTGAATAAGCCCTATGAGGGTTCCCAACATGCCGAAAGCTGGTGCCAACTCTGCCATCAGGTCAAAAGCTCTTTTGGAGACTGCATACCTTCGTTCAGTTATATCTATTTCTGCGTCCATTATAGCCTTTACTGTCTCAGGGGGAGTGCCGTCTATGACCAGTTGAGCTGACTTTCTTATGAAGTCGTTGTCGATTTTGCTTATTTCTTCTTCCAGGGCCAACAGGCCCTCCGCTCGGGCTTTCCTGGCCATTTCCACTAGTATGTCCATAAGGGAGATCAAATCCATGAACTCTTCCTTGGAAAAGGCTTCCTTGACCGTCTGAGGGATTTTGAAGAAATCCTTTTTAGGCGTAGCTATTCCTATGGCTCCTAGGGTGCCTCCAACCGTTATGAGCATGGAGGGTATATTTATGAAGGCCCCTGGGGCCCCTCCAAGGACTATCCCGCCCACTACCAGAAGTATGGTCACTGCCAAAAAGCCCAAGGCCATCATGTCCATTAGGTATCTCCTGCCTTTCGTGAAGGACAATTATAAGCACAAATAAGGCCCCTTTCAACAGTAAGTATATTTATTGGCCTTCAAGGAAAAAACTTATGGGGGGCTATTTTTTTATAAGGGAAATGCCGAACCTAAAATGAAACCCCAAGAATCGAAGGGAGAGTATATCATTGCAGGAAGCCATCAATAAAATTCAAAGGGAGCTTGAGTATCCTATAACAGAAGTGAAGTGGGACCAATCCTATTACGATGTTACCTTTGATCCTCTAGAAAAGATACACTATTTTTATGTTCCACGAGAAGGGGCCGTGCCTGAAATAGTGAAGCTGAGAAATTTTTGCCACAGTTATCTAGCGGAGAAAGTAAATCCTTTGTTTTCTGCCATAGTGGTGGAGTACGATGAAGCATTGCCGGAGAGGGCCTTCGAGTCGATTATATGGCCAACATTTTGTGTTTCCAGGGCATGGTTTGCTGATGGCTTAATGTACGAGCTTTGTCCCGATGATGCAAAGGAGTGGATGAGGGCTAAGGTGGAAGCGGTGAGAGCGGCGTTCTCCGATGGTGGAGTTCAGGCTAACCTGCGAGATGCTCTTGAGATCGCTCTTATTGTTGCGGAAGCTAAAGACTTGTGTGGTGAGAGAGTGGAGGTAACGGGTAAAAGTAGAGATTTCGTAGATGCTTTTATTGAAGTTAACCCGAGAAATGCCACCGTGGAGGGCCTTGAGGCTTTAAACGCTAAACTTCTTAAATTGGCCGGTGACTTCGATGTGGAGTTGGTTTTCAACAAAAAGATGAATATGCATGTTTGGAGGTGTAAGGGCGCTTCCATGGGGTAGACGATCTGCAATGCTTTGTTATTCAAATAGTATCGCCAAAGGATCCTAACTTTTGGGAGAAGGTTCAGGAGGTCAAGGAGCGTGGAAGTTGGGAGCCCAACAAAAGCCTTCAAAGTTTTATGGCGTCCTTTGCGTTTTTTTTCGTAGGGACGTATTTGGCTTGGACCCTTGATGAAGCCAAAAAGGTCATGCTTCGGGTTCTTCCGTCCGAGGAAGATTGGTTTTTGATTCACGAGGAGTGGGACGGTTACGAGCACCTTTGGGGCCTTTACAGCAGTACAACCGGCGGTTATGTTTGTGGAATTTGGAGGACCAAGATAGTGGGGGATCTTTTGGGAGATTGATATGGTGAAGGGACTGGCTAAATTCCTCAAGGTCTTCAAAATTTTGGCAATTATGATTGCGGCTGTGATCGGTTTGGGAGTGGGCCTCTACGTGGGTGGAGGTATATATCCTTTTATCGACCGCGTTGGGCCTGCTTTGGAGAAATTTCCTTGGGTGGGGCAGAAAGTTTATCCTTTGGTGGAGAAGTTATCTCCTCCCCTTACAGGGTTTGAAAGGCGCCTTAAGGAGCTTGAGCAGGAAAAAGCTTTCATATTGGAACAGCAAAAGCTTCTGGAGGAGAGAGAGCAAGCTTTGGAGCGGAAAAGGCAGGAGCTGGAGAAAGAAAGGGCAGCTCTGAAGAAACAAATGGATAGATTGAAGGCAGAAGCGGCAGCCTCACAGAAAGACAAAAAAGAATCTATCTCCGATATGGTTGGAGAAGCTGTTGCTGAGATGCCGGCGAGCAAGGCTGCAAAGATATTGTCCAAGTTGCCCTTGCCGGAGGTTATGCAGCTTTTGGAGATCATGGATTCGGAGCAGAGGATGCAGGTTCTTTCAAAGATGGCGCCTGAATTGGCTTCGAAGATAATATATTACGCGAGAATGAAAGGCGAAGAGAAAAGGGCCGATTAGGGGCTCTTTGTGTTTATACTGCGGAGAGGGGGGAGTGATATGTTTGACGACAAAGTATGGCTTGTGAGCAAGGTGTCGGCTGGTGCTCTGGCGAAGAGGTTCAAGGCCGTTGCTCAGAATATAGCCAACGTCAACACCCCAGGTTACAAAAGAAAGGAAGTGGAGTTCGAAAAGACCTTGAAGGAGGCTCTCCAGGGGACGGATAAGGTTCAGCTTGAGGTCACTAACGAAAGGCATATTGGTGGCGGACGGAAGCTTCAAGATCTCTCTGCTGAGGCCTTCAAGGAGAAGAGGGTTTCAGGAGAAAGCTATAGGCTTGACGGCAATAACGTGGACCCCGAGGTGGAGATGGCCAAGATGATGGAGACCAGATTGGCCTATGATGGAGTCCTACGTATGATGGCTAAGAGAGTGGATATGCTCAAGACTGCCATGGGAGGTAAGTAGCATGAAGATATTTAAGGCCATAGACATAGCAGGTAGCGGTCTTACCGCCCATAGAGCTATGATGGATGTTATCTCTGAGAACCTGGCTAACGCAAACACCACCAGAACGCCGGATGGAGGCCCATACCAGAGGAAAGTCCCAGTGTTCGAGGAAAAGTTGGATGAGGCGATGGGAGCCTCAGGAGTCAAGCTTAAGGAGGTTGCCACCGATCAATCTGCACCAAGAATGGTGTACGACCCCGGTCATCCTGATGCCAACGAAGAAGGCTATGTAGCATATCCCAACGTGTCAGTGGTACGCGAGATGGCCGACATGATGACGGCAAGCCGCGCATACGAGGCCAACTTAGAGGTGGTAAAATCAGCCAAAGCCATGCTGGAAGCCTCTTTGGATTTACTTAAAGGTTAAGAAATAGGCGTGCGCGGGAGGCATAAAAATTGTTTAGGGGTATATATAAAGTCATATCGGCTATGTTGGTGCAGCAGTCCAAGGTGGACGTGGCTTCCAATAACTTGGCCAACGTCAACACTACAGGTTTTTTTAAGGAAATACTGACCCAGAAGGCGTTGCCCGCAGGGGAGCTTGTCCGCGAGGAGAAAGGCTCAGGAGGGGAAAGCGCCAGAGAGGTGGTAGGGGAGACCAACCTGGGAGTAGTGGTAGCCGAGACAGCAATGGATGCTACCCCAGGGGTTGTTAAGAGTACAGGCAACCCTTTGGATTGTGCAATAAAGGGCAAGGGTTTTTTTCAACTTTCCGACGGTCAAAACCTGTTTTACACCAGGGCTGGTAATTTCACCTTGGATAGTGAGGGAAGGATCGTAACGCCATCGGGGTTGTTTCTCATGGGGGAAGGGGGCCCTATTGAGGTGGGCGATGCTCAGGAAGTGACTATTCGGGAGGATGGATCGGTGATAGCTGACGGGGAGGTTGTTGGCGTCATAGCACTGTACGACTTTGAAAGGCCCTCCTTTCTACGTCGATTGGGTCATAGTCTTTTTTCGGCTACGCCAGACTCTGGTGAGGCAATTTTACAGGAGTCTGTGTCTTTGGCCGTGGGGGCATTGGAGGGTTCCAACGTAAACGTCGTTGAGGAGATGGCTAGGCTCATAGAGGCTAGCAGAGCCTATGAGGCCGCCTCCAAATCCTTTGAATCGGAAAACGAGACAGCCCAGAAGATGGTGGAGACCTTCGGAGTGTAGATGTTAGAATATACTGAAATTTTGCCGTGAGGAGGTGGGGCTACCTCTCGTGGTGAGGTGGCAGTTGGGCCCATGGATGAAGAAAAAAGGCAGAACGAACAACAACCAAACCCAGAGGAGCAAGTGGAAGCTCCAAAGGAAGAAAAGCAAGGTTCTTCCGAGGGAGGAAGTGAAGCAAAAGAACAAGAGATTTCTCCTGACTTGAGCATGGAGGAATTGGAGGCCATATCCAAAGGACTTGAGGGCTTAGAGGATGAAGGCACAGCGACTGATATACCCGATCTAGAAAGCATGGGCCAAGATGCCCAGCTTTCCATAGATGAGCTAATAGCAAGCGTCAAAGCTTCCTCAAACTTTGATTTCACGCCGGGGGGGCAGGTTCCTACGAAAGAACAGCCCAAAGCTCAGCCCGCGTCCTTCCCCGATATAAGTCAGGGGGCTCAAGGGTTCGTGCCTTCGGCAGCGGTAGATGAGAAGATAGATCTTTTGATGGACATACCCGTGAAGATAACGGTGGTTCTCGGTAGGACCAAAAAGACCATAGGGGACATCCTTGCTATAGAGCCAGGTGCAGTCATAGAATTGGATAGACAAGTGGGAGAGCCTGTGGAGATAACGGTGAACGACAGGCCCATCTTTAAAGGCGAAGTGGTCGTAATAGAGGAGAACTTTGGAGTCCGAATCACCGAGATAGTTGAAAAGCAGGGTAAAAAGTAATCCCTTTATATGCGCGGTATAGTAGTGATAGGAGGGACTGTAGTGGAGGAGAAAGTATATCCAGCTGGTGAGGGTTACGACCTTTTCAAGAAAAAGGTAGCTCAGCTTACAGGGATAGATCTTAACATCTACAAATATCAAATTCATCGGAGAGTTCACACTCTCATGAGAAACTGGAACATCTCGTCATACGAGGATTACTATGACCTCATAAAAAAAGATGAGGAAAAAAGAAGAGAGTTTTTGGATTATATAACCATAAATGTGACGGAGTTTTTTAGGAACCCCAACAGATGGGATTGTTTAAGGGACAAGATCTTGCCGGAGCTCAAAGATCTGGCAGGGAATAGGCCCTTGAAGATGATGAGCGCAGGGTGCTCTTCGGGCGAGGAACCTTATTCTTTGGCCATTATGGCCACCGAGTGTAACCTAAAATTTGAGGTCGTGGCGGTTGACGTAGATGAGGGGATTTTAAAGAAAGCCAAAGAAGGGGTTTATAAAGAAGAGCAGCTTATAAACATCAGCAGTTCAGTCAAAAATAAGTATTTTGAGAAACTGGGACCTGACAAATATAGGATAAAGGACGTAATTAAAAGTAACGTAAAGTTCAAGAAACTCAATCTTTTGGAGGACTCTTTACCTAAAGGTTTTCATCTCGTTTTGTGCAGGAACGTTGTCATATATTTTTCCGCAGAGACAAAGGAGAAGCTGTACAGGGATTTCAACAAGATACTGTTAAAGGGCGGCTACCTGATGCTAGGTCCAACGGAGCAGATCTTTGGGTATGAGAACATGGGGTTCAAATATTCGGGGTTTGCATTCTATAAGAAAGTGGCCGAAGCGGAACAGGTGGTGAAGGTTGAAAATCAATGAGAATAGTTAAGGAAATAGAATTTGAAGCCAAAACGGAAAAGGAAGCATTCGACAAAGTAAGACAGAGGCTGGGAAGTGACGGTGTAATATTGTCAATCCAGACAGTGAAAGTACCTTTTTTCCTGCCCTTTTTGAAGAAAACCAAATTAGTAGTTAGGGCAGGCATAGTGGAGGAGGAAAAGAAACCGTCATACAGCTCTGTGGATAGGGAGTTGGAGAGAAAACAGATAGAGGTTTTTAAGGCTCTCTTGGAGTTCAAGGGTAATCTAGGGGGCAAAGAAAAAATAAGGGGCAGGACCCTGGAGGAATTGGCAGAAAATGTGGAGGATGAGGTGGAGATAGCCCTATCTCAACCTTCTTTCGGTTCGAAGGGTGGTAGGGATCCTTTCCCGCCCAAGAAGCAGGAAAGTTCCCTCAGGTTGAAGGAGGTTTTGGAGGGCGAAATTCCCACATCGGTTTTGTCCCATATTTTCGGGGAAGCATTGGAGGAAGATGTGCCTATTTCTCTTTGGATGAATAGAGAGAAGGAAGGCTTCTTCATGAGCAAAGGAGAAGGTTCCCTCATGGAGGCTTTGGGTGGCAGAAAGATCATGATAGTTGGACCCACAGGTGTTGGGAAAACTACAACCATAGCCAAGATAGCGGCATTGGCTATCCAGGAAGGGCTCCCGGTGGTGCTTTTGTCCTCGGACAATTACCGTGTTGCCGCAGTGGAGCAGATAAGGACTTACGCCAGGGTTTTGAACGTGCCTTTGGAAGTGATCAACACTGGCTCCGAGTTGGTGCCTATCTTGAGAAACTATCCTGAAGAGTCGCTGTTCATCATGGATACCGCAGGGCATGGATTCAGGGAGTCTGATCGGTTGTCTCACATAAAGGGTGTTTACGAGCATTTTGTGCCTGATAAGGTGCATATTGCCGTTTCGGCTACCATGAAGTTTCAGGATGTCAAGCTAGCTTTTGAAAGCGTAAGGACTCACGTGGCTATTGATGGAGTCATATTGACAAAGGTAGATGAGACCCAAATGCCGTCCAGTTTACTTTGGGTGCCTAAGTTTATGGGGGTGCCTTTGTCGTTTGTCACCACAGGGCAGAACGTGCCGAGGGACATACATGTGGCTTCTTGTGACTTCGTGACCTCATGTTTCCTGGCGGGGGTGAACAGCGTTGTATGATCAAAATTTATTTCCCTTGTTGGACGGTCCTACGTCGATCCAGGCTAAGGAATTGGAAAGGGCCATGAGGTCATCGACAGCAAGAAGGGATGTTTCCCCCATGAAAGCCAAGTCCATCGCCGTGGTAAGTGGTAAAGGGGGAGTAGGAAAGAGTAATGTAGCCCTGAATTTGGCTTTGCTTCTGGGGGAAAGGTTCAAGACCCCCACAGTCCTGCTGGATGCCGATATAAACATGGCCAATCTGGATGTGCTTTTGGGTCTCAATGTGAGGCTCAATTTGGGACATGTGTTGAGGGAAGAACTTACCTTAAAAGAAATAATACTTCCCATCTCAGAAAGAGTATGGCTTCTTCCTGGGGGCAACGGCATTTCAGGGCTTAAAGAGGTGGATTGGGGATCAAAGAGTGGCCTATTAAAAGATTTATATGTCCTTGACGAAAAGGCAGATGCCATAGTGATCGACACGGGAGCGGGGGTAAACAGGGATGTTTTGTTTTTCGCCATGGCTTCGGATGTGATAGTAATAGTAACAACTCCCGAACCTACGGCCTTGAAGGATGCCTATGGTTTGCTGAAGAGCTTTCTTTTATCCTATGGGAGAGATAAGCTATCCAAGAAGGACCTGTTTTTCGTGGTTAATATGGCGCAAAGCTCGTTGGAGGCTAATGCGGCAGCGGAAAGGCTTATAAAGGTCAGCGATCGTTTTTTAGCGTTGAGTCCGAGGTACTTGGGATATCTTCCCTTTGATCCCAAGGTGGCGAAGGCAGTGAAGGAACGTAGCCCTGTGGTAAAATCGTATCCTAAAAGTTCTATGGCCAGGGCCATGGAACTTATTGTAAGCAACTTGATCACAAAATGTGGCCTAGAGGCTTCTGGAGACTCGAAGGAGCTAGCGGCTTTTGGGGCCTTCCAGAGGTTGTTGCGCAAGTTGAGGGGGGAATAGAGAGTGAATAGTTCGTTGGGTTGTCCCGATAAACTTCCTACAGCCGGCGAGATGGCCACTTGTTTGAGGGATCCCTCCAAGAAAGGGGTCTTGGAGGAGAGGATATCACGGTACTATAAAGCTCTTAGAACGTCTGTGCCCAAGCCACCAAAGGCCGACGCAAGATTGATAAAGGAGTACAGCAAGATAATGGCGGGACTGCGCATGGAGGAAGAGGCGCTTTTTCGCATGCTTGAGGCTTTTGCTTCAGGGGATCCCCAGGGAGTAAAAAGTGCAGCAAAAAAACTCACTAACGAAATCTGGAAGGTCCAGAAAGGATAAAAGAACTAGCGCAAATGAGGGTGTGAGGGAGGTATTTGAAGTGGCAAATATAATGGTAGTTGATGATGCGGCTTTCATGAGAATAATGATGAAGGACATCCTTGAAAAAGGCAATCATACGGTTGTTGCCGAGGCGGAGAACGGAAAGCAAGCCCTTTTGGAGTACGCGAAGACAAAACCCGATTTGGTGACGTTGGATATAACTATGCCAGAACTTGACGGGCTCAATACTCTCCTTGCCCTTAAAAAACTGGATCCCAATGCCAAAGTTGTCATGGTTAGCGCCATGGGGCAGCAAAATATTGTAATTCAGGCCATAAAAGCAGGAGCCAAGGATTTTGTGGTCAAACCCTTCCAGCCTGAAAGGGTTTTGGAGGCGGTTAACAAGGCACTTTCAAGCTGATGGCTAGGGTTAGTTAACTTTTAGCCGGTTGCTCCTCTTTTTCTTTGGATGCAAATAGGAAAGAGAAAGCTTTGTGGAGAATATCGTCAAAAGAGCGCAGGACGTATAGGTTGCTAGGTTCTTCGGTACCCAAAAGGTCTTTCCTCACCTTGCCGAGGCTAAGAGCGCCTTTGGTTTTATCTGCAAGCCCCATGGGAGAGTAGGAGCCCAGAAGGAGGGTATCCTCAGTTGGCAGGCCCATAGGGGGATTTTGGAAGGAGAAGGTTTTTCCTAGGAGATGGGTGTATTTTTCCGTGAAGGTTCCAATGATGCGTACAACGGGATTGTCCTTCTCTTTTTTAGGGATCTCTTCTACCTGCGCAAGGATACCGTCTTTGTAGAGCAGGAAGCACCCCATGGGGAAGGGTGCCACTGCGTGGCTCAGTGCATCTATGAACCTTTTATCGAATCGTTTATCTGCACCTTGATAAAGTATCTTCAGCGCATGGTAGGGTAAAGCGGCAACATGGTATGGCCTTTCTGAGACTATGGCGTCGTATATATCGGCTATGGTTACTATCCGTACATGGTTAGGGATGGACTCCAAATCTTGGACTCCTTGAGCGCTGTATCCGCTTCCGTCCAGAAAGCGATGATGGTGGGCCACTACAGCTTTGGATAGGGGCATTAAGTTGGGAGTGTCCTTTACCATTTGGTAGCCGAAGGTGACATGCTGCTGCATCAGTTGCCACTCTTCGGGGGATAGCTTCCCGGGTTTGTTTAGCACTTTCAAGGGAATCTTGGTTTTCCCTATGTCGTGGAGTACCGCTCCCATGGCGAGGCTGTTTTTGTCCTCTTCCGTTGGTCTATATATTCCCAGGATCTCAGCAGCTCGTAGAGTAGAAAGAGATATGAGCATCACAGTCCACGAATGTTCGTGGGTATGGTCGTCATGTCCAGACAATAACTGGAGGTTGTCCAGTATTGATGGCTCCGAGGAGAATATGGTTTCTATCAAAGGATGAATGTCGTCTGCCAGTTCCTCCACGGCCTTCTCCTCGAGACGGTCAATATGCCTGGCCTTTTTGAAGAATTGTCCCAGCTTCTGGTGAACGATTGGAGGAATGTTCTTTATGGATTCAGCGGGCTTTATGATGCCCTTGGAGGCCTCTTCGTAAGGGATCTCTATTTTTACGTATTCTATGTAGTCTCTGGCCAAGAGCCTTGTTATGTGGGAAGGGGTGAGCTTTACCCCTTTGCAAAGAAGGGGCCGTCCATGCTTATCGAAGATAGTCTCGCCTATCACTTGTCCTGGTTTTAGATCGGTTACCTTTACGTTGATGATCATATTGGACATGTCGACGACTCCTTTTAGCACATTTTTGAAGATTTCAAAGCTTGAACAACGTTGGGCACATATATTAATTATATCGGCAAAACGGACGAAAAAAAATATGTGGATATTAAACCCAGCAGTAGTATTATATGGGAAGTAGAAATAAGAGAGAACGAGGTGGCGAAATGAAAGACTTGAAATTGCTTTCGGTCATGGTGCAGGCTTTTGCAGTTTCTACGGTTAAGGTATCTAAAAGTCTAGGCCTTTCCATAAAAGTGGACAAAGGTGCGATAGCTCCAGGTATCAAGTCCAAAACTGCTTGTGCTGCAGCTCTTATCGGAGTTATAGGTGAAGATTTCAAGGGATCAGTGTCTCTGCTAATAGATAATGAAGCCTTTAATTACATAATAAAAGTAATGTCAGGGGGGATGATATCTAATCCCTCCCCTGATGATCCCATTTCCATGAGCGCCTTAGGAGAACTTACCAATATGATATGCGGTTCTGCACTGCAGGAATTGAGTAAGAGCTACAGTAAACATGTGGATACAACCCCTCCTCAGATGTTCTCCGGAGAGAACCTAAAGTCCGTTCCCTCAGAGTCTCCGGACATAAAGTACTACACTATCCCCATGTCGTGTGACCCTGAAGGAGGTAGGTTATACTTAGTCTTGGGTTTTAGATAGAGGGATATGATAGAGTCGATCTTGTGAAGGGAACGTCTGCACTCAACATGACTTGTAATAAAAAGATTTTTTGGTTTCTTGTGGGAATATTGGTGTTGCATCTTTTGTGTGGGGAGGCAGCCTTTGCTCAAGAAGTGCAAGGCCCTACTGTACCTTCTGTTTCCTTGAACATCAATGGCAACCAGCAAGACCTGCCTTTAACCATGCAAGTTTTTCTTCTGGTTACTCTTCTCAGTCTTGCGCCAGCGTTGGCCTTGATGGTCACAAGCTTCACCAGAATTTTGGTTGTTCTAGGTTTCCTCAGGAGTGCCATAGGGGTTCAGCAGTTGCCTCCCAACCAGGTGATTGTAACGTTGGCGATATTTTTGACCCTTTTCATAATGCGGCCCGTGTGGGAGGAAGTGTACAAGGAGGCGTACATCCCTCTACAGGAGGGACAGATAACTACGCAGGAAGCCATGGATAGAACTTTGAAGCCTGTTAGGGAGTTTATGCTAAGTCAAACCAAGGAAAAGGAACTTTCCTTGATGATATCCCTTTCCGATTTGGAAAGGCCCAACACGCCCGAAGATGTTCCCACTCTTGTTTTGCTGCCGGCTTTCATGCTCAGCGAACTTAAGACCGCCTTTCAAATGGGAGTGGTGCTTTTCGTTCCTTTTTTGGTCATCGACATGATAGTTTCAAGCGTGCTCATGTCCATGGGCATGATAATGCTGCCGCCCATGTTGGTTTCCTTGCCTTTCAAGGTGCTGTTGTTCGTTCTTGCTGACGGTTGGGACCTCGTGATAGTCAGCCTTGTAAAAAGTTTTAGGTAGGGAGTGCTTTAAAGATGGATGGTTCTTTAGGTTCTCTGTTTAGCAGCGCCCTGTGGACGGCCATAGGTGGAGTGTTACCCATACTTTTGGCTGCCACGTTGGTTGGGTTGGCCATGGGGATTTTGCAGACCGCTACATCCATTCAGGAACAGACTTTGTCCTTTCTCCCCAAGATTTTGGTGGTGCTTTTTGTGTCTCTTTTTTGGGGAACAACGTTGTTCTCCCCGCTTTTGAAGCTTGCATCAGATATATTTGGTAACTTGGAGAGCTTCATAAAATGAGAAGAGGGGTAGGATGCTGGATATAGTTCCTTTTCTCTTGTTCTTGTTTTTGGCCTCCTTGAGGTTCTTGGGGGTCATAAGTTCCCTCATTTTCTTCTCAGATGCCAGTCTGCCCATGATGGTAAGGTACTACTTGTCCCTAGCTATGGCCGTGGCATCTTATCCATCTTTATCTTCAAAGGCTTTGGACGTGTCTATTTTGTCTTCCAGCTTTACCTTTGCTTTCGGGGCCTTGGGAGAGCTTTTGGTGGGCATAATCTTGGGAGTGTTGGCCTCGAGCCCCTTATATGCCTTAAAGATTGCTGGCAGACTGGTAAGCCAGCAAATGGGTTTTGCAATGGCTGAGGTCATGGATCCCATGTCGGAACAGAGGACTTCAGTTATCGGTCAGATGAAATATCTCATAGGTACATGGTTTTGGCTCTACTTTGGGGGGCACCTTTTGGCAACTCAAGGGATAGTGGAGAGCTTGTCAATAATACCTGTGGGAAGCCCTGTCTTTACTTTGATATCGCTCGATGGGATCAGGCTTTGGTTTAAGGAGCTCTTCCTTCTTGCCATGAAGGTGGCATTGCCTTACTTCGGCATTTTGCTCCTTACCGAGATAGGATTGGGGTTCATAGCCAAACTGATTCCCCAGATGAACATCTTCATTTTAGGGTTTCCCGTAAAGATTCTTTTGGGACTTGTGTTTTTGGCGATACTCTCTGTTGCCGTGATAAGGTATCTCATGCCCTTGGAGCTTGATCGCTTCATTGAGATGCTGCCCCTCTTTTGGTCCCATAGATAGGGCTCATTGACGCTTTTCTAATGTTATTTTTTCCTCTAAGAGCCACTTTCCTCGATTGCGTTTGAGCAAGCTGAAGGTTTGTTCAAGGGGCAGATGTGTCTTTGATGATACCTCCAGCTCATATCCCAGTACGTTTAGAGCGCCCGTCCTTTCCAGGTTTCTTGCTACATCTAATGGAGTCGAAGTTGGCAGCGATAGAGCTTGGGATAGCCACATAGCAGCCCCATAGGCTTTGATCAATTGCTCGAGGGAAATATGTTCTAATATATCTTGATGGAAGTGTTTTTTTGCCCAGGATAGGGTTTTCTCTGTTGGGAGGGGGTATTGGGTGATAACATGTATCCCTTCTACAGGAGGCGTCTGTTCCCATTCCCAGCCGCTTGTTATAAGGAGGTCCTGCATGCCTTGTTTTTGGACGAAGGTGGCTACCCTTATAATGTTCATGGGGTTCAAGAAAGCTAATATGTTTCCATGGCCGGTAGCCCTTCCTTCCTTTAGCGAGTTTAAGAGATTCGAGTCGTCATTGGGGTTTATTTGGAATGTTCTCACATCTTTTATGCCTTCATTTAAAAGTTTTTTGGCTGCTTCATTGCTGAGAGCCCTCGAAGTAGCATCCAATCTCTCGGCGATTAGGCTCCATTTTCGCAGATTTTGCCTTTCTGCCCAAATCCCTAAAGCCTCAAAACGCGAGGCTTCGTTCCAATTCATGTAGAAAGTATAGGCCCTTTCATGAAGGTTATCCTCCACTGGGCCTCCCCAGGGGAATATGGATGGGATTTCTTCTTCCTCCATTATTTTTGCAAGGGAAGGGAATTGGTGGGTCTTTAGAAGAAAGACGCATGCGGTTGGTTTTTGGGATTTTATCTGCTCCAATATGTTATAGTAAGTTAATGAACCTAGAGGGCTTATGGTTAGTGTGGCTGTGATGAAAGGAACTTTTTCCGTGGGGTCATTTAAAAGAAGCATCAAGGCTTTTGTGGCCATTTGGGTCCTTTGATTGCTCTCTGTAATGAAGAGCACTTTATTACTAGGCCCTTTTTCCGCAAAGGCCGTGGATATGTGATGGATAACTATCAAATGCAAGGACAAAACAAGCATAAAAACAAACTTTTTTAACATTCAACGATCTTCCTTTCCTTTACGTTAAGCCACTAATCTAAAGGCTGTATGGCCATCATCCGATTCTTATACTAGTAGTAAAGTATAAGAGATGACGTCTACTTTAAACGCCAAGAGTTAGGGGGGCCTTCGTTGAAAGGCAAAATTAAAAAAATAGCCATTTTTGGGGGCATTATTTTAATTGTAATTGTTGTGGGAGTGGTTGCGGGGCTTTATTTCAGCGGGATAGTAGGCAAAAAACCTGCAGAAAGTCTTGACGTGGTTAAAAACAAAAGTTACCCCGTTTTCGACCTTGGGGAGTTTAGATTGTCCTTGCCGGGCGACCTTTCAGGGGACCTTCTGGCGAGTTTTGAGTTGGTTCTTGAGCTGGAGAACGAAAAGGTCCTGGAGGAGCTGAGCAAAGACGATTACTGGAAGGTGCTCTTCAGGAACGAGGTAATAGCCCAGTGTCTCATGGCTGGTAAGGATAGTTTCAAGAGCGCTGAAGGGCTACTTAGGCTTTTGGAGAGGATAGCTATCCGGTTGAACGAGGTTGCTCCAACCTTTGAGGGCGTTGAGATGCCCATAAGAAGGGTTTTAGTGAAATCCTTTATTACCCAATAGCGGGGGGAGAAAGCTTGGTAGATGTCCTTAATCAGTCCGAGATAGATAAATTGTTGAGTGCTATTGCATCAGGCGAGGCAAATGCCGTAGTTGAGGAGCCTGGGAAAAGTGTTAAGGTCTATGATTTCAAGCGTCCCAGCAAGTTCAATAGGGACCAGATCAGGGCCTTTCAGATGCTCCATGAGGCGTTCGGCAGGTACCTGACGAGCACCTTTTCCGCGATGACCCGCTCAGTGGTCTCCGTAGACATAGCCAATGTGGAGCAAATTCCTTATGAGGAGTTCGTGCGATCAGTGGCTTCGCCCACTACCATAGCCATTCTGGAGGTAAATCCTCTTGGTGGAAAGGCTATCCTAGAGGTAAGTCAGCATTTGGTCTTTGCGTTGATAGAAAGGCTCTTGGGAGGCAAAGGGGCTCCTCCTTCTCACATTAGGGAGTTCACCGATCTGGAGTTTTCCATAGTGGATAAAATTCTTTACAGGGTATTGAAGGAACTGGACGAAAGCTGGAAAACCATTGAAAACAACGTACGCTTTAAGCTTTCGGGAATAGAGAGCAATCCCTTTTTTGTTCAGATAGCTCCCAAGACGGAGATGATGCTTCTTGTGACCATAAGAGTGCAGGTCGGGGTTACCGAAGGGAAAATGAATTTGGGGCTTCCCTATCATACCCTTGAACCCATATTGGATAAGTTCAATCCTCAGGAGTGGTTTTTATCCAAGGACAAGGCCTTGTCCGAGGAAGAACGTGACAAATTGAGGGAGAAGATAGAAGGTGTAGAGGTTCCTGTTACAGCCGAACTCTGTAGTGCTGAGCTTACGTTGAGGGAGATTCACGATGTCTCTTTGGGTGATGTTATAAACCTTGGCGTTCCTATCTCCCAGCCTGGGGTGGTCAAGGTGGGGTCCATACCTAAGTTCTCGGCAACCTTTGGTAAGACGGAGAAGGGCAACATAGCTGCCAAAATACTGGAGATATTTTATGAGGAAGATTGAGAAGTAGACAACAATAAAGCGGGGAGGGGAAGGGATGAACATCCGAGGCAAGATGTTACTTTTGTTGGTGGGAAGCGCTCTTGTGGTGTTTGGGGTCCTTGCATTTTTGGTGTGGGGCAGCGTCAAGGGCAATATAGAAAGGGACGCCAGGGATTACTCTATGACCGTAGTGAAAGAAAAATCTGCCCTTTTGGATATGACATTCCGCTCCGTAGAATCTCAACTTTCTCAGGTAGCGGTGCGAAGCGACGTTCGATCCGGGTTTTGGCAGCTCATGGAAAGGGGACTTCAGGATGCGGCTAAGAATATGGATAATGTAGAGATGCTTCTTTTTGCAAAGCCCGATGGTGAAGCTTACACAACGTTGGGGAAAAAGGCCAACATAAGCGATAGAGATTATTTCCAGCAGATAATAAAAGAAGGAAAGGACTCAGCTTGGAGCGACCCAGTGATAAGCAAGGTAACAGGTTTGCCAGTGATAGTCTATGCCCGCAAGGTGGAGGGAGAAAACGGCAATCTGGTGGGTGTCCTAGGTGCCACCATTTTGCTTGAACATCTTACCAATGAAATAAAAGGTCTCAACTTAGGCGGAAAGGGGTATGGCTTTTTGGTGGGAAGGGACGGCTTAACCTTGGCTCATCCCAAAAAAGAGTTGGTTATGAGCTTCAATGTGCTGGGAGCAGATGGGGCGGGCTACAAAGGTTTTTCGGATTTGGCCTCCAAGATGGTCGCTGGTGAAGAAGGCTCTGGCGTAATAGTGGACCCCCAGGGTAATAGAAGGGTTCTCTTTTTTGCTCCAATAAAAAGTGTAGGATGGTCCTTGGGTGTTGTGATTCCTGAGAAAGAACTCTTTGCTGGCGTTAGGTCTTTGACCATGAAGCTTTCTTTGGTCATGGGGTTGGGCCTTTTGGTTATAGTTGGAGCGATTTTGTACGTTGCAAGCAACATAAGCGGCCGGATAGGAACTTTCGCGGAGAAGCTTTTGCTGGTGGGGCAGGGAGATTTCACCGTAAGGTTCGACTCCGAGGGAAGGGACGAGATAGCTCAGATGGGCGAGACCCTAAACAAGGTGACCGAGGAGCTCAGGGATCTTTTCAAAGGCATAGCGGGAATGGCAGTTGAGACAAGTCAGTCCGCCAATGGTTTGGCTTCCATGGCGGAGGAAATGGGTGCAGCGAGTGAGGAGATGACATCCAAGGCCCAGACGGTGAACGACGAATCCCAGAGCATAGCGGCCACGATAGAGGAGCTTTCCGCTGGTGTGCAGGAAGTGGCTTCCAATGCCCAGACTCTTTCAGAGTTGGCGCAGGAGCTTTCTTCCTTGTCCAGCGACGTTCAGAAGAGTGCCGAGGAAGGCTATAGTGCCACCGAGGACATAACCAAAGCCGTGGAGGTGGCTCAGGAAAAGACATCTCTGACGGTGGGAGTGGTCAAAGACGTAGCTAACAGGGCTTTGAACATAGGAGATATCCTTGAGCAGATCAACGCTATAGCGGAGCAAACCAACTTGTTGGCTTTGAACGCTGCCATAGAGGCGGCCCGCGCCGGTGAGGCCGGCAGAGGGTTTGCAGTGGTCGCCGAGGAGATCAGGAAACTTGCTGAAAACAGTAAAGAAGCCACGCAGCACATTGGGGCCATTTTGGGCAAAATCAAAGAAGGTGTACAAGGGGCGGTGGAGGCGACCCATAGCACGGCCAAAGCCGTTGAGGAGTCTCAGCTTAATGCTAGAACGGTGAAGGAAAAGCTAAGGGTCATAGTGGAGGGCATAGAGTCCGTCGCCAATAAGATTCAAGACTTGGCGGCTTCCGCGCAGGAGCAGAGTGCGTCAAGCCAGGAGATGGCCAGCATGGTTGGGAATGTGACCGAGGCGGTCAACTCCATAGCCCTCTCCATTAGGGACATGACTCAATCCCTCAAGGAGTTCGCTGATACGGCTCAAGAGGTCAGTGCATCCAGCGAAGAGCTAAACGCCACTGCAGAGCAGATGGAGGAAGAAGTAAAGCGCTTCAAGGTTTGATGATTTTTCTGCCCATTGGGGGGGTGATTTAATTGGCGGATATGCAGGTTACAGGGGTATCTTCTGGAATAGATTGGGGTTCCATAATTGACGAGCTCATAAACAGCAAGCGCGCCATAGAGAACCAGTGGAGGTCAGAGCAGCAAAAGTTAGAGGATAAGGAGAGCCTCTACAAGGAGCTTGCCACATACTTCAAAGATTTAAGGAGCAGTTTGGATCCCCTTAGCAGGGAGGCCACGTTTCTCAATAAGTCCGCCGAGGTAAATGTGGTGAGCGGGCCGGAGGACTTTATATCTGTGGATGCTCAAAGTGATGCGTCCATAGATAGATATGAAATAGAGGTCCTTCAGGTAGCCAAGGAACACCGGGTGGCCTCGGATAGGCAGGATGACCCAGGGGCACCTTTGGGGGTTAGTGGCTCCTTCAGTGTGTCCATTGGATCTTTCAGCGTTACCATAACGGTAGATGCCAATGACAGCCTGTCCGATGTGGAGGCCAAGATAGCAGAGCAGATCTCCAAGGTGTCCGAGGAAAAGGGCGTTGCTTCACCCTTCAAGGCAGAGGTAATAGACAATAGGTTGGTTTTATCCAGTGAAAAGACGGGGGCGGATTACTCAATTACCGTGAGTGACCCCGATGGTGTCCTGAAAGCGATGGGTCTTTTGGACGATACGGGAGCGTACAAGAACGAGCTCCAGGAGGCTTCCAATGCCATGCTCAAGGTGGATGGGCTCACCGTGGAACGCGCAAGTAACACCATAGATGACCTTTTTGATGGAGTGAAATTTGAGGTCAAGTATCAGGGTAAGGCAACCATAGATATAGTGCTCGATGCCGAGGAAGCAGTAAGCAGCGTAAAGAGCATGATCGAGGCTTACAACGCAGCGTTGGACTGGATCAACATAAGAATGACGGAAGAGCCGGTTTCAGATCCCCAATCTGACATAGAGAGACGATGGGGGCTTCTAAGGGGCGATTCCCTCTTATGGGGAGCCAAGCAGAACATGCGCTATATAATCAGCAAACCTAGAAGCTATGAAGACGGCAGCTTGGCCACCTTGGCCTCTTTGGGAATCGAGACGGACTCCAGTGACTATGGAAAAAGTGGAAAGCTTGCCTTTGACGAGAGCAAGTTCATGAAGGCCATGTTGGAGTCTCCGGAGAAGGTCAAGTCGGTCATGAACGCCTTTGCAAAGGAGCTTCAGGCCTACGCCGATGGGATGGTATCTGAGTCATCCCAGAGCGTGGGAGGCACCACCGCCAAGAAGGGAAAGATTCCCAATAAGATCGACCAACTGGAGAGGCAGGCCAGGGCTATATCCCAACGTATAGATGAGCTTGAGGCTCGGTTGGCTATGGAGCAGGCCTCTCTTGAAGCCATGTACGCTGACATGGAGACACGCCTCGCGGAGCTCACTCAGATGACGTCGTACTTGGGTTTTTTGAATTACTACAATAGTTCCGGCAGTTCTGAATAGAAAACTTGGCTCTCGGGTATGTAGCTTTGGAACATAAGAGCCGAAAAATAATCTAGAGGGCTTTCAAATCAAGCTGGGCGGTGGTTAGATGAAGGACATCAGCGCTATTTCAAGCCTGTTGAATACGGTTGCTGGCAAGGATGGTTTTGATTCTTGCGCTCTTCATCTTGATGGATCTCAATGCGAGGAGGAAAGGGGTTTCTCTGACCTTCTAAAATTGGTTGAAAACCCAGAGATTGAAGGTGCTCAGCAGAAAGAACAGGCACCAATGGAAAGGATCCTCCAGCTTGATAGATCTCAATGGATGGGGAAAGGTGCCTTCTCTGACCTTTTAAGGTTGGTTGAAAACCTAGACAGCGCAGGTGCCCAGCAGAAAAACCAGGTACCAAGAGTAACCGGTTTGGATGTTTTGCTGAGTTCCATGGCCCAAGGGTATGACGCTAAAGATCTTTTGGCTTTTTTGAATGAAAGTGGTGAGGTTGAATCTTATTTTGGAGATGGGCCTTGCAAAGACCCTGAGGCAGCCCAGAAGAGTGAAAGGGGCAATGATCTTGTAACTTTGATCAAGGGCCTCAATTGGCTCTTGAAGGGTGGTAAAAACATCCCTTCAGAGGAGAAGGATCTTCATGAGGAAGAGGGTCACAAAGCCGTCAAGGATGAGGATGTGCGGGATGATTTAAAACTACAACAAGAAGGAAACCAAATGGTGGGAGGGCCCCTTTTGGTTCATAACCCGTATTCATCAGGCTCAGGACCTTCTACATCTAGAGAATCCAAAGATAATAGCGAGGGCCGTGTCTTTTTTGTCCAAGAGAACGGACTGGGACAACAAAATGCCCCGAAAGGCGAAAGAAAGGCCTCTTTGGAGGTCAACCCCGCGCAAAGTCCTTTGATAAAAGGTCCAGAGGAGCATAGGGAGAATGTGGGAGGGACTGCCGATCTTTCAAGGTTTCATTTAGATGGTGTGAAAGAGGAAAAGCCTGTGTTTGGGGATTCTTCAGGAGCGGGGGCTTTATTTGAGGCAAGGGATGTCCCTCCACAAAACCAAGGGGATGCGCCATTTCCTATCAGAGTTCAAGTGTCCTCAAGACTTTTGGCCGAGGGGATGGATAGGACAATCACTATATTGAGGAGTTCCAGTGGAGAGAAAAGGGGGGTTATACAGATAGAACCTCCTGAGCTTGGAAAAGTGCGGGTGGTTGTGCATTCGGACCACAACACGGTAAATGTGAGGGTGACCGTCGATGGTCCAGAGGTGGGGCATGTGATCCAGCAGGCTTCGGATGGCCTTAGAAACGCCTTGGAGAAAAGGGGCCTAGTGTTGGGAGAGTTTTCCGTCGATGTGGGGGATAGCGGCCACCAAGGTACCTCAAGGCATAATGAGTTTTACGGCTTTGATAATAACTTTTTGGGGGCCTTGGCGGAAGAGGATAACCTTTCTGCGTTAGAGGAAGATATTCTTTTGGGCAGGCTGGACGTAAGCAGGGGCGTCTGGCATTGGGTTGTTTAGTAGCGCGCTGGTGAAAGGGTGATACGCGTGGCAGGAAACGACAAAGATATAAGGAACATGTACTTGATGCAGGAGATTTTGACGGCTCCCAAGGAGAAGCTTCTGCTCATAACCTACAGGATAGCCATAGGGGCATGCCAGAGAGCCGTGGAGGCCATAGAGAAGAAGGATCACGAGGAGGCCAACCATGAGATTAAGACTGCCCAACAGGCAATTAGGGAACTAAGGTTCGCCCTGAGGACCGAGGAAGGTGGAGAATGGGCAGAACAGCTCGGAAGACTTTATGATTTCATGTACGCCCACCTGGTGGAAGCAAACGTAGAGAAGAACTCCCAAAAAGTGCAGGAGATACAAAGACTTTTGCAGGAACTTTTGAGTGCTTGGGAGGAGGTCTTCCATAAGCTCGAACAGGAAAACAAGGTCTCCGTTGCCAGAGAGCTTGTAGGCGGGGGACTGAACATATCAGGTTAGGTAGGAGGGGTTATCTCCCTCCTACCTACCTGCTATTCCCATTCCGTTTATCACCTTGTCCAGTAGCTCGTCGAGGACGGTTATGTAGCGAGAAATGGCCTGGTAGGAGTGCTGATAAGTTATTATGTTGGTCATTTCCTCGTCTATGTTGACACCCATTATGGACTGTTTTTGGTTGGATATCTGTTCGGTGAGTACTGACTGGTTTTCTTCCATTACCGCAGCTTGCCTACTTTGGGATCCTACTGACGCGATGAAAGATTGATAATAGTCCTCTGCAGTAGCAGAATCTTCGTTGAAAACCCTTTTGGAGAAAAGCTGGATCAATTCCAAAGCTTTTGAGGCATCCCCGCTTCCTGTGGTGTGCCCAGTTCCATCGTCCGAAGCGGTTGCCAATAAGTAGGTTCTTTCCCATAGTGTGGAGTTTACGGATAGGGCGCTTGCAGCTTCTTTCTCCCTGTCTATGGGAGAAAGAAGTGGGGTTCCAGTTAAATCGGCCCCGGAACTTATGCCATGTCCTGAATAGTGAATAGCGTTCATCTGGTCCGATAGGGTTTTGGCGAAGTCGTTTAGGAAGTTCATGGCCTCCCGCACCAGCTCATCTCTGGACATTATGAGTCCGGCAATGTAACCTCCGCTCACATGTCGCTCTATTCTTATGTCGGTTCTGCCCACTCCGTGGAGATGAAGTTCCACCCCAGGTATGACCTCCTCCAGTGTGTCTGCTTTGAATGCGTTGTAACTGGTTATGGGTCGTGCCTTGGTGAAGACGTTGGTGGCCGATAGGTAATTTTGACTATCCACCTTGAAGAGGGCGTCCTCTGAGTGCTGAATAATATTGGTCTTTCCATCAGAATCGACCAAGCCCAGTTTTTGGGCGGCAAACAGGCTCCTTCCTTCGGAGGGAGTGATGTTTATCCTGTAGTTTTCTCCTATGACGTTGCTTTCCAGTTTTATATAGAAAGTGCCGTTGACCGCCTGTTCTATGGAAGCGTGGAGCCACTCTTCAGGAGAGCTTGGTTGGGAGTTTATACTGTATGCACTGTTGATCTTGTTGACTATGGTTTGTAGGCTGTCTTCCTCCGTTATGGATATCTGAACCGTGGGAAAGTCTTTTTTGATGCCCATGAGAGATACTAGGTTGCCTTCGATGTCGGTAAGGGAGACCAGGTGCCCTTCCTGTCCCTTGAAGGTTATCTTCTCTCCTGATGGATCTACCGATGCGTACAGGGGTACACCGTTGGAAGGATCATTTATGAAGTTGGCTAGGTCGGTTGTTTCCAACTGGTTTCCGGCATCGAAGGAGCCGTTTATGATCCAACTCCCTGATGTTGTGTCCCAGTCCACGGTAATGACCTGCTCTTTTCCTCCGGCAGCGGCCCTGAATGTATAGTGGGTTAGATCTCCAGTGGACGGGGAAGTCAATATCACACCCCCGGCGAGGGAGCTCGAAGAGGGGGAGTAACCGTTGGTTCCCACCTGTATGGAAAAGCCTCCCTCTATGCCAAGGCTTTCGTCCTTGGACGCAAAACCGCTAATTCCTGTACTGTCTCCAATGGCCCAATGCTTTTCATTGGCTAATCGGGATATCTCTACACTGTGGACTCCTTCCGTTGCCTCTGGAGATATGGCAGCCGTTGCGGTCTGGGGGTTGTTGGAGGTTGCAAACTCGTTGTCCTCTATTTGAACATCGTAAAAACCGTTGTTTCCGTCTTGGGGAACCAGCATAAGATGTCTGGCAAGGTCGTCCTGAACCAGGATTCGGCCTGCCAAGCTGACGCTTATGGAGCCGAGGCTATCTGCCTGGCTTACCTTTACGTCCACCAGTTTCGATAGTTGATCTATCAAGTTGTCCCTTTGATCCATTAGGTCGTTGGGTTCGTCTCCAAGGGCCTTTATGGTCTTTATCTGACCGTTGAGGGCAGCTATCCTATCTAGTAGGCTGTTTGCCTCATCTACTTTTAGTTGAACTTCCTGGTCTAAGGAAGACCGGTACTCATCGAGATTTTCGTAGATGTGGTTAACTGTGGTGTAGAAGTTATCCAGTTCTCTCAAGAAACTTTCCCTGGTGGCCGATGAATCGGGATTTTTCTGAAGCTCGTTCAGCGCATCGTTCAGCTTGCTCAGGGAGCCTGATATGGCGTTTTCCGAAGGTTCTCCCAGGAACATCTCCACGTATTCCAGGGAGGTGCTGACAGCTTCCCAATAGCCCTCCTTGGTTGATTCCTGTCGGAACTGTTCGTCCAAAAAGGCGTCCCTGATTCTTATTATGGCATCTATACCCACTCCTGTGCCAATCTGTCCTGCTCCCGCAGGGGAATTTATGCCTGGTACGGTGTATGGATCAGTGGGAGATGCCTCCACTCTCTGTCTTGAGTAGCCTTCTATGTCGGCGTTACTTATGTTATGTCCTGATGTCTCTATGGCCTGCCTGAAGTAGTTCAGGGCCCTTCGGCCTATCTCTAAACCGGAAAAAGTATTGGACATGGAGCAAATCCACCCTTCAAAAGAGATTCCAAGCTCTATTTTCTTATCGGCTATCGGGGCAGGTAAATGTACCCTTTATCCTCTCTCTAGATGGTATTATAAAACCAGAGGTGAAGCATATGTTGAAGACCTTTTCTCGAATATTGCTGCTTTTGATTTTGGTTTTGTGCCCCTCACATGCCTTTGGTGAAGTCCCTGAGATAACTTTGGAGGGATTGCAGCTTCAGAGGGGAGATGGACCAGAGGTGTTCCTCCATAGGCTTCAGAAACAGCACCCTTACATACACTGGAGTCACCTAGAGATGGAGCCGGAGAAGCTGGAAGTTTACGGTGAAGTGATAAGCCCTAAGAGCATATATGCAGGAGCAAGGGCCACCACAATAAGGACTAGATATGGAGAGAGGGTCATGGCGCAAGTTGTGAGACTGCGTTGGTTTGCCTACCTTGTGGTGGCGGCAAAGGGGATAAAGGGTGGGGAGGTGTTGTCTCCCGAGGCCTTGGAGATACAGCTAGTGGAGTACAAAAGAAGTTATGGAAGGTGTTTTTCTGATATTGGTGAAGTTGTTGGCATGAAAAGTGCCAAGAGTATAAAAAAGGGACAGCCTATAACCGATAGAGATATAGAGAGGCCCTATTTGGTGGAACGAGGAGATAGGGTGACCGTGGTCGTTCGTTCCGGTGGAGTTGAAGTAGAAATCGAGGGTATAGCCTTGGAGTCGGGATTTCAAGGAAGCAGGATAAGGGTGAGGGTTCCCAAGTTCAGAAAGGACATAGAGGCTGTTGTTATCAACGAAAAGATGGTCCTTTTAGATTTAAATTGAGAGAAGGGTGAAGGCCGTGAAGTCGGTAAGGAAGGTTCTCTTGAGTTTTTTGGTTTGCATTTTAATTCCAAGCGTGGTCTTTGGGGAGTCCCTATGGGTGGACGGCCCTTCCCTAGTGGCGGATCACAGGCCATCCAAGGTGGGGGACATAGTGACCGTGATAGTATCCGATAAGACTCAGGCCAAGAACGAAGCTGCCACGGACTTGAACAAGCAAAGTTCCCTTTCCGCAGGGGACGGCCTTGGAATACTGGATTTTATAAAAAAACTGGGGCTCAGTACTTCCAGCAGCGCCACGGGGGATGGCTCCACTGAACGAAAGTACAACTTCACCACCACTATAACATGCATGGTCACAGAGGTGCTTCCGGGGGGTAATCTGCGTTTGGAGGGCAGCAAGGACATTAAAGTGCACAAAGACACGGTTACACTGAAGGTGGAAGGGGTAATTCGTCCCCAGGATGTAGGCCCTGACAACACCATTGAGAGTGACCGTTTGGCCAACGTAGTAGTGAGGGCGGAGGGTATAGGTAGCATAAGTGACCTACAGAATCCCGGCCTTCTCACCAGGCTGTTCAACGCCATATTCTGATCTGTTTAGGGAGGATCCTTGTTGAATGCTGAGGAAACTGATTGGATTTGTTGTTTGTTTCGTCTTGTTTTCTTTTCCATGGGGAGATGCTTATGCTCAGGTCTACCCTGAGACCAGGCTGAAGGACATAGGAAGGATTGAGGGAGTAAGGTCCAACCAGCTTGTAGGAGTGGGATTGGTTATAGGTCTTCAAGGTACGGGAGACAAAGGGGACTTGGTGCTTGCCATGCTGGGCAACCTGGTGGAGAACTTTGGTATCTCCATCGATCGCGATGATCTTAAAAGCAAGAACACGGCGGTGGTGACGGTAACTTGTGAACTGCCTCCCTTTGCGAGGAATGGACAGAAGATAGACGTAGTGGTTAGTTCTGCCGGCGACGCTAAGAGTTTGGAGGGAGGCGTATTGCTCCAGACCCCCCTTAGGGCTGCCAATGGCTTGGTCTATGCTGTTGCCCAGGGGCCCATATCGATAGGAGGGTTCTCCGCCGGCAGTGGTGGATCCAGTGTGTCGAAGAACTTTTCCACCACCGGCAGAATACCAGGAGGGGCAATAGTGGAGAGGGAGACTAGATGGGACGTTCAGGACGATGGCAAGATTATGTTTTTCCTCAATAGACCCGATTTTACCACCGCCGATAGGGTAGCTAGAGCGATAAATTCAAGTTACGGAATGGCCATAGCCAGTGCGGTAGATGCCGGAACGGTGGAGATAGCTGTGCCTGCCCAATACAGGGGAAACCTCACGCCCTTCGTTGCATCCTTGGAGGGAATAAGGGTGAGGCCCGATGCTGTGGCCAGGGTTGTCATAAACGAGCGAACGGGCACCATAGTGATAGGAGGCGATGTCAGAATAGGTGAAGTAGCAGTGGCCCACGGCAACTTGACGGTCACTGTGAAAGGCAAAAAGGACGTCAGCCAGCCGGAGCCCTTTTCTTTAGGTGAAACGGTGGTGACTAGTGAGGCCACTGTGGCGGCCGAGGAAGAGCCAGGGAGCCTTGCGGTGCTCAGGACCACTGCAACGGTGGATGATGTGGTAAAAAGCCTCAACGCCTTAGGGGCTACGCCTCGAGACATAATAACTATCTTGCAGGCTATAGCCCAGTCTGGTGCGCTGCAGGGAGAGCTTGTGATAATGTAGGAGGTGGCCTGGCATGAAGGTAAACGAGGCAATGGGGAGCGCGAGCGCGCCCCAGCGTCATGCTGACCCTTCAAAGGAGCAACGGCGCCTGAAGGACGCATGCAAGAAGTTTGAGGGAATTTTTCTGGCGCAGATGCTCAAGAATTCGATGAAAGGCCTTTCAAGTGACGAGGACAAGGGCAGGAAGGGCAATGTTCTTTGTGACGTAGCGATGGAGATGACAGGGGAGGCGCTAGCAGAGGCATCTTCTGGGGTAGGGATAGCAGATATGCTTTATGAGAGTCTGAAGGACAGCGTGGAGGACTAACTATGATACGCGAACTTTTGAATGACTTAATAGATAAAAATCAAAAACAAGTCGAAGCCCTTGGAGAAGTGCTTGAGGTGCTTAAGGAGGAGAGGGATGTCCTAAAGGCCAACAAACCAGAGCTTTTGACAGGTCTTCTGGAAAAGCTTCAGAGGGTTACTGCATCGGCTATGCTGGCTGAGGCACAACGAGCAAATGCAGCTCAGGCCCTAGCGGATTTCTTGGGATGTAAACCGGCTGTCAAGGATATATGCCTGCACCTGGATGACCAGGATTGTGAGAGGTTAAAATCCTCTTCTGCTGAGCTTTTGAAGATGGTTATCTCCATCAAGGAGATAAGCTACACCCTTTCACGACAGGCGGAGGAGCATCGCTTTTTGGCGGAGCTAATCCTGGAGAGGCTCAAGTTCATGAACGCCTCTACCAGGAGTGAGGCTCTTGCCATAGATAAGAGGGCTTGACCTTTTATATGGCCTTTGGCTTAGAACCTATGGTTTTCACTTCTAAGGTGCATGTTTCAGTGTAGAACCTTACGCTTCTACCTTTGTTTCCGCCTACGTCCTTGCCCTCTATAGGTATTTTGAATTTATCCAACATCTCCATTACTTTGGCAATGTTCTTCTCTCCTATGGCCATTGCGGGGGCTTTTGATGTGGCGAACATCTTGGCCCCACCGGCCATCTTGGCCTTGAGGGACTTGGTCGTTATCCCCAGTTGCTCCAGTTCGTATATCAAGGCAGGTACTGCCGTATCTGCATACTTGCCGGGCTTCTCAGAGGCCTCTTTAGGCTTAGAGGAACTTTCGGGCAGCATTATATGAGCCATGGCCGCAATCTTGTCCTTGGGAGAGTACAGGACCAATCCTATGCAGGAGCCCAGCCCCAGGCTGAACAATATGGTGGGACATTTGCCTACTGCAATATCTCCCATTCCCACGCTTATGCTCATAGAGGAAGACTGTATAACTTCTTTGTCGATGCTTACCCTGTTCATTCTACAGAACCCCCATTATGGAGAAGATCTTTTCGAAGGTTCCTGGGGCAGGGACCATCAGGATCTTCCCAGAGAAATGATCCATGCTCTCCAACTCTGGGAAAGAGAGAGATGTGTTCAAGAGGAAGGCCGTATCGCCAACTTCGCCAAATATGGATACCAAGATGTCCAGTACGGATCCCAACATGTCGAAGGCCAAGGATGGGACATCTGGATGGAGCTCCAGGTTAAGGAAGTCTCCCATGGCGTTCAAAAAGGCCCCTAGGACTATGTTGCCAGCTTCTGCCAGGGCGGATTCCACCAAGGCTTCGTACAGGTCTCCATCGGGGGATATGCTTATTTGTCCCATCAGCATCTCGGACAGCTGAAAGGCGTCCTCTTCCGACAGTATCATTACAAGATGGATGTCCAGATTGGTGTAGCATGTGGATAGTATGGCACACACTGGAGTTTCGGGATTTCCGAAATGGGTTGGGAGCTCCTCAAAGGGCAGAACCTCTGCCTCGGGGATGCTGACCTCAACTCTCTTTCCCACCAGCTGAGAGAGTGCTGTAGCTGCGTTTCCCGTACCGATGTTAGCTATTTCTTTCAGTAGGTCCTCTTGAAGTTTTTTCAAACGTCAGCACCTCCAAAACTACTGGAACAGGCTTGTTATTTTTGGGGCTATTTGGTCCAAAAGTAAAAATATATCGACGGCTCCCACCTCTCCGGCGGCCTTGGGCATGCCGAATATAACCGCCGTCTCGGGGCTTTCGGCTATCACGAAGGAGTTTTTTTCTTCTTTTAGGAGCAACGCACCTTTGGCTCCGTCCTTTCCCATACCCGTCAATATTACGGTTACAGGTTTTGCGTTTTCCAACAGCGAAACGCTTTGAAACAAAACGTCCGCTGCGGGTTTCACCCCATTGACTGGGGGAAGGTTGGCCAAATGGCAATGCATCCTCCCTTGGGTTTCCTTTATTATCATGTGTTGTCCTCCCGGTGCCAGGATTGCTACGCCAGGAGTCATAGGAGTATTCTCTGAACCTTCAACCACATGTATATTACACAGTTGATCTAATCTACTTGAGAAACTTTTGGTGAACCCAGGGGGCATATGTTGCACAATGGCTATTGGAGCGGGAAAGTTCTTGGGAAGTTGCGGAAGAAGTTTCATCAGGGCTTGGGGGCCGCCGGTGGAAGATGCAACTAATAGCAAGTTGTAATCTCCCTTTTCATCCGGAACTTTGGACACTTTTTTAGGATATGTTTGGTCTAATTTAAGGGTTTTGTCGGAGCACAAAGACATAAAAGCGCTTCTTATCTTAGTTATCAAATCGGTTTTTACGCTTTGGATCTCGTCCTTGTCAGATTGAGATGGTTTGTGAACGAAATCAAAGGCTCCTAGCTCCAGGCATTTTATGGTGGCGTCGGCTCCTCGTTTTGTGAGGGTGCTGAACATTATCACCTTGACCGTTGGATTGGCCTCCAAGATGCCCCTAAGGGCCGTTATGCCATCCATGACGGGCATTTCTATGTCCAAGGTCACCACGTGGGGTGCAAGTTTTTTGACCTTCTCTATGGCGTCTAAACCGTTTCGGGCTTTTCCTACTACTTCTATATCCTCTTCGGAGGACAGCATGTCCTCCAATATGAGCCTCATGAGAGCGGAGTCGTCCACTATGAGGACTTTTATCTTTTCCGTTTTCATACATTCCTCCCGGTGCAATTAAGTTTGCCAAGCTTCACTAAAAGTATATGTAAAAGGTCGATATTAAACAGCAACCCTTCAAAATTGCCTTCCACTGCTCATGAAACAGCCCTGCAACAAAAGGCAGAACAAATCAATGAGGGAAAGGTTGTCCTTTGGGATTATACCTTGCAACCTGGCAGTTTCAAAGGCTTCGTACAGGTCTTCCCAGCTGTTTAGATGAGCCTCTGCGAAGGAGGCGAGGTCTTCTTCCGAGGTGATACCTGCGTTTTTTAAAAAAGGTTCCAGCTTATTGATCCAGTCTTCTTTCACCTCATATGAATTAGTTATGGCCAGGAGGTTTTCTTCTGCCAACTCTACCCACCGTTGTGTTATGCCGCTTGGTATGATGCTCAAGGCAGATTCTATGTCCTCCTTGGATAGCAAGGAGGAACTTGTGTGGTCTTCTTCTACATGTGGTGTTTCTTTAAGGCTAGCATCCACTTTTGCTTCTTGTTGTACGTAGGGTTTGTCATTGAAGAAGTTCTCTATATGGCTTATTTGTTCTTTCATGACAGCAATGGATTCTTCATCTGATGGATTTGCCTCAGTAGATGCAATGAGCGAGCTCAACCCATGGTGCAGTACGGTGTCCACAACAAAAACCATGGTCTTACCCTTAAGGTCTTGCCACTCAGGAAGGCCTTGGCGCTTTCTTTTGAGTTTTGCGGGTATCTTCAGGGGCCTTCCTTTGATATGTTCTTGTTGTCCCTTTTTAACGTCGAATTGTTCAATGATGAAATCCTTTGCCGTATCCATGTCTTTTGGGAGGTAAAGTATAATGTTCACAGCAAGTTCTTTTTCGTTTAAACTCTTGAAGTTTAAGGAGTAAATGGGGACCCCCCTAGCTGCAAGCCCTTTCTCAACAAGCTTTTGGATCATGAAAAAAGAGTCTTCATAACCTTTCAACGGTATGGGCCCCCTTTGTGTCTTTTAGCTTATCTTGAATTTGTTCATCTCACCTATCAGCTTTTCTGCCATCTCGGAGAGACCTTGGCTTGAGGCGGAGAACTCCTCTGCCTGAGCTGCCTGTTCTTCCGCCGTAGCTGAGAGATGGTTTATGGATTCTTCCACGATCCTTCGTCCCTCGTTGAAGGTCTTCAAAGCCTCCTCTATTTTGGAGTAGAGGGAGGCTAGCTCCTCCATGGCTTTTCCTACCTGGTTTCCTTCTTCTTTTGCTCTTTCAGCGTCGCTTCTTATGGTTTCGAAGGCTTCCCTGGTTTGATCTATGGCTTCTATGCCCTTTGCTGTAGTCTCATTGGATTTCGATAGGGATTTTTCTGCCTTCTGTACGCGAGGCTGTATCTCCTCTATGTAGGAATGGATCTGCTGGGCTGCGTTGGAGGATTCCTCTGCAAGTTTTCGGACCTCTTCTGCAACCACGGCGAACCCTCTTCCGGCATCACCTGCGCGGGCGGCCTCTATGGCAGCGTTCAGGGCAAGAAGGTTGGTCTGGTCTGCTATGGAGGATATGGTTTGAGCCATTCCTATTATCTTAGACATGCTCTCTGTGACCTCTTTGAAGGAGCTGTTTACTTCCGTTGATATTTCATCCAGTTCCTTCACAGTGGATTCACTCTGCCTCACAAGTTCAGCGCCTTTTTGTGTTGCTTGAAGCTGCTCATCGTGGAGAGCCTTTAGCTTCTCCATCAAGGACTCCATGTTTTGTACGAGGTCTCCAACCTGTTCTATTTGTTGAGCTATGGTGCCCAGTATATTCGATTGCTTTTCTATGGCGTTTCGGACCTTCTGTACTTGATTTATGCTTTCCTCAGCACCTCTTCCCGTTTCGTCAGCCCCTGCTGCTACTTCCTGGGCTGAGGCCGCAAGCTCCTCTGCTAGGGAGCTTACGTTGGATATCATCTCCCTCAGGTTCTTCATGGTATCCAATATGGACCTTTGAAGGAGGGATACTTCCTCGCCGTTGAACTTGTTGAATTTGGCTTCTCTGAAGTCCCCTTCTCCCATCTTTTGAGCGATGCCCGTTATCTCAACTATCGGCTGTGCGAGACGCCTTCCGAACACCACTCCCAGGGATGCTGCCACCAGAAGGGCAAGGAGGGAGACACCCGAGATCTTCAAGAGGAGGTTGCGTATTTGGGCTGTAATAAGGGCCTTGGGTACTGCATAGCCTATCTTTAGTCCGCTTGGGGTCTCTTGAATGGATACGTAGAAGTTACCTATAACTTTCACATCTCCGACGGCCTCGAGGAAGGAAGCTATCTCTTTTGCATCATTTTCGTCGATGGTCCCCGTTGAAGAATCCAGTTTGGGATGAGCTATAACTTTATTGCCAGGGGACAACACAAACTTGAAGGAGCCATTTCCTTCCCCTCGGTTTTTGATGAAATCGCTGAAAGCTTCGATGTTGATGTCAATGCCCGCCACTCCTAAAAGTATCTCCTGTTGATCCTTTTTGCTCTTTACCATTACTGGTTCGGCGTAGGTAACCACCGCTCTCTTGCCCATTGGAGTGCTTACAATCCTTGGATCAGTCCATATGGCCTTCTTTTTCTTCGTTGGAACAAAGAACCATTGGGCTTGTGAAGAGGTTTCTGTGAAGCCGTTTTTGTCCACCGTTAAGGAAGTGTCGGTATTGATCTCCCATTTGCCATCGGCTTTTTTGGCTACCGCGGCGCCTGTAATGTTCTTCTTGCCTATCAGCGGGGAGTTGAAGTAGAAGTATAACTTCTCTGCCCATGGGGCATCTTGGGCCACGGAGATCAGGCCGTAAGAAAGGTTGCCTGCGTAGTAGTCCTCAAGCTCTGGGGAGGCCAGCCAACCATCGGGATTGACCTTTTCTGCAACGCTCCTGTTGACTATGACGACCGGGGATTTGAGATGAGTTCCGTAATTTTCTAGTTCCATGGACAGGTGCCTTACAGTTAGGTCTATATTGTTTTTGAGGTTTTCTTTTTGTAATGCATAGATCTGAAAACCTACGATTAGCAAGACCGCAAGGACCACGATCAGTCCCGAGATTATTATTGAAGCTGCCGTCTGCTGCCACAGTTTCCGCAAGGTGCACCACTCCTCCTAGATATTTTCATTATAGTATCTTCCTAAAGTTAGATCTGATATACAGTATAATTAGTGGGTGTGATATAAACAACCTATGCTTCCCTGTCAACGAGAGAGGAGAGGATTAGTCTAATTTCTTCGACTTTTCTGAAAGCTTCGTCGTAGGATATGGAGAAGATGTTTTTGTTGCCTTCGTAGGCTTCTATATGTTCTTCTTTGACCTTGAGTTTCACGTTGCGGCCAAAGGCGCGCAGTGTTCCTTCCAGGATTTGGGCCACCCATTTGAGGTTCCCTATATTGTACTCATGGTGGGCGTAGGAGAGCTTGGCCTGTTTTGCAGGAGTCTCTGATGTGTACAGCGTTGGTTTTCTCGTCGGAGCAACTGGTGGTTTTCTCTCTATTCTTCCTTGGTCGTCCATACTAAAGGCCTCCTTTTCGCATTTGTCTAAAATGTATCCCATTTGGAGGATCTTTAAAAGAGGTTTTGTGAAATTGACCCTTCGGGTCTAATCTTTATTCCCATTTCGGCCGATAAGGTATGTAGGATGAATTGCAGACGGATCCAGGGAGGGAACCGTAGATGGCTAGAGTAAACCACGGAGGGATATGTTTTACCTTGCAGGGCTATGCGCCTGCTCAAGAGGATCAGGCAGAAGTCCTGGCAGATGGTGTGCTTGATCTGGAAGAGCCCGTTGTGGAACAGGACGAGCTGTGGGATTTGGAAGAACCCTTGGAAGTTGCCCCCCTTGACTCCTTTCATGTGGAAATAAGAAAGTTCCCATTGTTGACTCCGGAGGAGGAAAAAATGCTGGCCAAAAAGATTCAAGAAGAGGGTGACCGTGAGGCCTTCGAGAGGTTTGTTTTGGGCAACCTCAGATTGGTCATTGCGTGCGCCAAAAAGGCCAAAGAGAGAGTGGGGCAGGACCAAAGTATTCTCTCCTTTATGGACTTGGTTCAGGAGGGGATCATAGGGCTAATGATAGCAGTTAGCCGCTTTGACTACAAAAAGGGGACCAGGTTCAGTACCTACGGAGTTCCTTGGATATACCAGCGGATGAAGGTGGCTTTACTGCAGCATCGAAGGGGAATGAGCGTGCCTGGATATGCAGGGCTTTCCGCCAGGGCCTATGCTGAGCAAGTGAGGGCTTTCAAGTCTGGGGAAAGGTTAGAGCTCCCTGATGGGGTGGACCTTGATAGGATCAGATCTCTTGCCGTCATATCGGACGTTGCCCTTTCCATAGATTTCGCCGATGGTGATGAGCAGGGCAGCTTCTCGGTCAGCCCAGAGGCTCTTAAGGGAAACAGTGCTGTAGGCTACGAGGAAACGGACCCGGAGGAAGTGCTTGAGAGGACCTTTTTCAGGGATGAGTTCTTGAGCCTTTTGAGGAAAGAGCTTTCTTGCGACGAATACGACATACTGTGCAGGAGGTTTGGCTTGGGGAACTACACCAGTCCCCATAAGCTCTCCGACATAGCTGAAGCTTACGGGAAAAGTTCAGAGTACATAAGGGGAGTGGTTAACGGGGTAATCAAGAAACTCAAAGAGAGTAACTTGCTTAAAATGTTCTGCCAGACTTGGGGTGTGGCGTGATTCATTTTTGATTGGAGGGTATGAGAATGAGTAGTATCGTGGTTTTCAGTCTCAAAGATGAAAGATACGGTGTGCCCATAGAGAAGGTCAGGGAGATATTGCCCCTGATGAAGGTGACTTCTGTTCCAGGCACCCCCCACTACTTTAAAGGGTTTCTGAACGTTAGAGGGGAGCTTATCTCCCTCATAGACCTGAGAAAGTTCGCTGGCATGGAGGAGCTGGATGACCTTTCCATGGCCAGGATTCTAATATTGAGTTCCGATGAAGGGGTGACCCAGGGCATCATGGTCGACGAGGTCTCCAATATAGTGGAGCTTCCCTGGCAGGATCTGCAGCCCATAGACGAAGGAAAAGGCAGTTGCGGCATACCCAAGGAGTTCTTGAAAGGAATACTTATAGACGGTTCGGAGATAATAGTTGTGCTGGACGTTGATAGCTTGCTTTCAGGGGAGAAGAAGGAGTCCCGCGAGGAAGTCGTAGGTCGTTGAAGTTATTCTTTTTCGTCCTTGGGTCCTTTGGAGCATAGATGGCTTATGGCCATCAATGTAGTGAACCAGTAGGCCATGAAGGACGCTATCAAAAGCTGAGTGGTCTTGCTTCTACCCTCGAGGTGCACCATCTTGTCCCTATAGTCTATGGGCCTTATGGTGCCCTTCTTGGGGTCATAGAAGAACCGAATGGCAGGGTAGTATGTTTTTGTGCCGTTGTTGGAGGTCTTTTGCTGCCATATTTTCCATGCAGCGCCTGTGGGGTCTATACGTTCTATGAAAACGTCTCCGACGCCGTACGTCTGGGGCACGATGAGCCGCCTGCTTTCGGCTTTTTCGATCATCGTTTGCAGCATGATGTCCAACGCAGGGAGGCGAAACTTGAGAGATGAATAGTCGGACGCATCAATGTACTTGCCGCTTGCGTCCACGAAAGCTGGCTCAGAAAGATTGTTTTCTTGCTCTGGCTTGTTGATTTGACTCAATAAATTCACCCCCTGAATTTTAAGGAGGACGGCCAGGACTGTGTCACAAGAAAAAAGAAACAACAGACCTTCCTCAAAGAAAAAGGTTAAGAGTTCATCAGGAAGGAAACAAGGATACAAGATGGCCTCTTGGCAAAAGGAGATACAGAAAGCAGCGTGCCGAGAGAAGGACCTGGAGGGGTTCAATGCCTTTATGGAGGCTCTGGTGGACTTGCTTGGAAGGTTTCAAGGTGAGACCTTCATCATCAAGGGAGACAGCAGGGAATTTAATCTCTTTTGTTCTCCAATGGACTTTCTCTTCGTTCTGCAGAAGGTGACAAAGAAGAGAGGGTATGCGGGAGCGTCCTCACTGATCTTTTTTGTAAACCAAAGTGTGCCGTCTATAAAATTATGTTTAAAGGTGTATGATCTATATGATATGATAAAGTCAGAAAGAGCGATGCCTTTTGAGGAGGAAATCAAAGAAGGCTTTTTTCTTTCCCTCTTGGAGGCTTTAAGGGGCATTGAGGGTTCCTTTCCCGACAAGGAACTGCTGACGAAGGTTTTTCTCCGATCGTTGGGGAAGACTTAAGCGGCTGTTAGTTCAATCTCTGATAGTTGGGGATGTTGGCTATGATGGGGGTTAGAAAGGACGGAATGGGGCCTTTGGTCCCTGCGGATTACATAAAAAGGCTCAGGTTGAGCTTGGGGTTGACTCAGGCTCAGTTTGCGGTCCTTCTCGAGGTGGGCAACGTAACGGTATCTCACTGGGAGAAGGATGGCATGGATGGTGCCAGAAACTCAAGTTATGTCAACCTCAAAACTCTTGTAGGGTTACTGCGTCAGGCCATGGAGCATCCTGAGATGTTGAATCTCGAAAAGCTGTTGAAGTACTTGGATTTGGCGTCCCGGCACGAGTTGGTGGTTCACTATCTTCCCTTTGAAGATTTGGTTGCTCAGGAGTTATTGAGCGTCATCAACAGTGGGAGCGTGACGGGCGTAGTCGTTGCCCTGCTTCTGGACACAGAATTGGTTCGCCAAGGAAGGCCTACCCCTTATGAAAAGATTGTGTCTATAGAGGATAAAGGTCCAGCCCTAGGAGGCGGACTCCAGGAGGACGGCCTTTTGGACCAGATAGTGCGCCGCAGGAAAAATGACCTTGAAGATGCGGGTTCCTCCTAAATTAAAGCACGCATTTCTTCCAAGCTTTTTGATATTAGATCTATGTTCACGGAGCCTGGTTGTTCCCCATCGGGAATGCTAGAACAAACCAGCTGAAGAGACCATAGGTCGTTTCCCTCATCGAAAGGTTCTTCTCCGTATTCCGTGTAGAGTTGGTTCAATCCCTCGTGTAGGCGTATGAAAATCTCTTCTAGATTCTTGCTGCATCCAGAGAGCTTTGCTTCATCCAAAAGGAGCGCAGCACGATTCAAAGAGGGGTTGTTTCCGAGGTACTTCAGCTTTTCATGGGGGAGGCTTTCTGCGACCAGCCTAATCAAGTGTCCCAGGCTGTGATGGTGCGGTGGTTTTATCTCTGGGGGGAAGATGCTTTCCCACAGAGATACAGCCTTTATGACCAAAGATGACACTTCTTCAACTCTGCGCAGGTAATAAGGATTTCGACTGCAAATGATGGGGACTCTTATAGTTTTACCTATAGCGAAAAAATAATCTTTTTGCACTTTTATTCCCCCTAATCCGGGTTAAGAGCCAAGCAGGGGGCGGATTAGATCGCCGGCAGCCAGGCTGTCATAGCGCGAAATGTGCGCCTTAGACCCTGGGCTTTGCGCCGCAGGCTTTCGCCTGCTTTGCCCTTGTCAGCTTTCAGTTAGTAAACAATGTGTAAATGTGTGAAATAGTATATTCGGATTACAAGTGGCAGTCAATAGAGCGAGGTAATTTGTGTGTAGATGAGCCTATATTTCGTTCCGTCTACTTTGGTAAAGTGAAAGAGATAATGGAAAAGGCGGGTACCTCTCCTTTATACTGGTGCTGCAACAACAACCAAAACAAAGGAAAAAGGAGGTAACCCGCCATGACTTCATTATACCAGCGACTAAAGGAATCAGGGAATCCCAAAGCCCCTATGGAAGTTATATGCGACTTGATAGAAAAAGGTAAAACAGCCAAAGAAATAGCTAACATCATGGGAATTACTGAAAGATGGGTTAGAACATTGATGAAACGGAAAAAAGATGGCCTATCTGCCAAAGAATTATTGCACAAAAAAGGTCCCAGATCCCCTCATCCAAAAAGAACTAAACCTCACATCGAAGCTTTGGTTATTGAAACTCAACAGAAAACCAACATGGGTCCTAGAAGACTTGCAAGAGAGCTGAAAAGAACCCTCAATCTGAATATATCTTCCTACACCATCAGAAACATCTTACGCAGAAACAACGTTAAAACTAAAAAAGTACGTTCTAGAAACGGAAATAAACGCTACTATGCCAACCTAAACCACTGGGAAGCCCTACAATACTTCCAGATCGATTCAAAACATATAGCAGACGCAAAGACTCTCCCACCAAAAGCATATGCTGCCCTGTTTAAATACAGGCTTCCCAAATACCAATTTACCGCTATCGATATCAAAACAAGAATGAGAATCTTATGCTTCTCCGATGAATGCTCTTTCGCAAATGGCTTCTCCTTCATACTTTACATCGCCTTCCTCATGCGGGCTTTGGGCATCAGACATAGAATGTTCTTCCAAACTGACAACGGGAGCGAATTCGGCGGATCTGAAGAAAGCAGAAAAAGAAAAATATTGCAGGAAAAATTCCTAGAACCCTTAGGCGTTACTCTCCTCTCCATACCAAAAGGAGAAAAAGAAGCCCAAGGTTTTGTGGAACGAAGTCATCGCACCGATGATGAGGAATTCTACATACCTGCACTACCTCACATAACATCCCGAAAGGTCTTTATGACTTCTGCCGCAAGCTGGGTAAAATATTACAATCAAAAACGATCTCATGGAGGCAGAGATATGAACGGGAAAACTCCAAAGGAAAAAATATTTGAACTCTCACTAGTCAGTTCTAAAGCCGCTACTTCCATACCCCCTATACTCTTGGACAAAGTAAACACCTTTATACTAAAAATGGTGGGAGCTCAAAACATCTCCTGGGACTCCCACCATCTCCTTCAACTAATTAAACGGAAGCAATTTGTGGCCCCTTACAGCGAGGTAATTTGTGTTACCGGACAGTGATATTGTCACCCTGTAAGGGGACAGAGAAAATGTCACCATGAGTAGGGGTGACGTATATTTGAGCGAGAAGGAATCCAGGCGTGTATATGTTATGGAGCGGTTGATGGAGGGCGTTGTGACGGTGAAGGAGGCGTCGTGTGTATTAGGGTTGAGTGAGCGTCAAATAAAAAGGCTGAAGGCAGGGGTGAAGGAAAGAGGTATAGCAGCGTTGGCGCATGGTAACAGGGGAAGGAAGCCTAAACATGCTACGTCCAAAGAGGTAAAAGAGGCCATAGTAGGTTTTGCAGTGGGTAAATACCATGGAGCCAGCTACCAACACATGTCGGAGCTAATGAAAGAGCACGATGGAATATTTGTGTCGGCCAAGACTGTAGGTCGAATTCTCAAGGAGGCATCAATACCCAACAAGCACACTCACAAGACTCCGAGGAGGAGGCGTACTAGGAATCGAATGTCCATGGAGGGCATGTTGGTACAGTGTGATGCCAGTCCCCATGATTGGCTTGAAGGAAGGTGCTCCAAGCTATGTCTTCATGGAGCCATAGATGACGCTACGGGGAAGATTTTTGGCCTTTATTTCAGGCCCAATGAAGATTTATTGGGGTATCTGCATGTTTTGAAGCAGATGGTGGAAGATTACGGGGTTCCCAGGAGTATTTACAGTGACGGTCATTCTATATTCTTTTCTCCTAAAGGAGACAAGCTCTCCATAGAGGAAGAGCTTAAAGGAGAAAGAGTTAAGCTTACTCAGTTTGGAGAGGTGTTAAATCAGCTGGGCATAACCCATATAAAGGCTCGTTCACCTCAAGCAAAGGGGCGTATAGAGCGTCTTTGGGAGACCCTGCAGAGTCGTTTGATCGTAGAGCTTAGGATAGCAAATATTTGCACCATGGAAGATGCCAATGATTTTCTGTGTGATTTCAAAAAGAGGTTTAACAGCCGTTTCGCTGTAAGGGCAGAAGATAAAGAACAGGCATTCAGGGCAAACCCTGGATTAGAGTCTTTGCATAAAATCATATGCATAAGGAGTCACAGAAAAGCTTCAAATGGATCCACAATATCTTATGGGGGTAGTACTTATCAGCTGTTAGATTCTAAAGGGCACGTGGTACCTCTGAAGCCCAAAAGCCCTGTTTGTGTTACAAGGCATCTCGATGGTTCCCTTGGAGCTTTATACAGTGGCGATTACTTTAAACTAAAGGCTATCTCAAGTGACAGTAACAAGAAAGCTATCCAAGAAGAAAACCTAGAAAACAAGGCAAAGCCAAGGGGAAAATATAAACCATCCATGGATCACCCATGGCGTAGGAGTATAAACAGCACAACCAAAGATCATAAAAACAAGAAAAGGTATCCTCTGGAAGGTGAATTGGGGGGAATACATGCCCCATATTGATAACTACCACAAACTTACACAAACTTAAAAAACTAGCCCTGCCTTAAACTACAAAAAACACATTGGCAGGGCTAATATCTATGCCTAAACAATATCCAAAAGGGGACATTTTCACTGTCCCGTTAAAGACCTTTTAGGGTGACATTTTTACTGTCCGTTGACATAGAGCGAGGTAATTTGGGGAATTTTTAAAATATATTGCTAAAAAATAAAAGGGGCAGATATATTCTGCCCCTTTTTATGCTTTTGTGTTTATATAGCCTTATCTCAGAAGCTGGAGCACCTGCTGTGGCAGCTGGTTTGCCTGGCTCAGCATGGCGTTTGCGGCCTGCATGAGGATCTGGTTCTTGGTGAATTCGGTCATCTCTGCTGCCATGTCCACGTCCCTTATGCGGCTTTCTGCGGAGGTAAGGTTGGTGCTTGCCGTGGTCAGGTTGTTGATGGTGTGCTCCAAGCGGTTCTGGTAGGCACCAAGAGCAGCTCTCTGCTCTGATACCTGGTTCAAGGCGTTGTCTATTATGGTGATGGACCTTGCGGCGCTCTCTCTGTCGGTTACCAGAACTTTATCTACGCCCAAGGCTGCAGCCGACATGTTGCCCAGGTCTATGCTCATTTTCTCGCCCTCATTGGCTCCTATCTGGAAGACTGCGGAGTTGGAGGTAATATGCACGTTGGTCTCGAAGGACGAGGAATCGGCTATTATGGACCAGCTCTTGGTGGTGCTGTTCCAGGATATGCTTGCGTTGGCCATCTTGTCGAACTCTACGTCCACGTTGGGGTCGATGACGCCCACCAAGGTGTTTCCGGTGAGTTCCACGTTGCTGGCCACCACTGCTCCAGTGTTGGAATCGGTTACGTCGACGGAGAAGCGGTTCTCCTGGCTTTCCTGGATCACGTTGAGGCCCAAGGCGGTGATTATGGAGTCGTCACCAACGAAGTTGAGTTCTCCGGCCTTGCCGGCCACTGCGCTGCTGAACACCAGGGTTCCGGCGATGGAGTAAGGAGAGTTCTCCGTGACCTCACCGGATGATATGAACTGCACGAAATTGTTGGCATCAGCGGATGAGACGTAGTCTTTCTGCCCCAAGGTCTCTGCGATGGCCTGATTGAACTTGGTGGCCGCCTGTTCCAAGGTGTCGTCGGCATATAGGGTTACTGTGGCCTTCTTGCCGTCGCCCTGGATGATGGTTATGGTCTGAGGATCCTCGAGGAGGTTTACGCCGCCTGTTCCCTGGAACTGGGCCAGGTCCTTGAGCTTGGTGTTGCCCGTTGCCACGGTCCCCTCGGGGAGGCCGCTTGCTACGGTGAACTGGAACGCAGGGGACTCGTCCACCAGGTAGGTGTCGAAGTCCATCTGGATGGCGCCGTCGTAGAGGACGTTGTTGCTGTCCACCTGGTACATGTAGAAGTTCTTGTCGGAAGCGCCATCAAGGGCACCCGCGGAGAAGTTGAAGTAGTAATTGTTGGTTCCGTCGGTTATCTTGACTACATCGCCGTTTGCCGCGCTGGCATCCCACACGGTCAAAGCAGCCTTGTCTCCCACCGAAGCGGTGTTGATGTCGAAGGTCGTATCACCTAAAGTTACTCCGGCGATGACGTCACCAGCGCCCTCAAAGCCTGTTCCGTCGGCCGCAACGCCTGTTAGGTTGACCGAGCCGCTCGTCCAAGTGCCATTTCCATCCATTGCTCGATACTCTACGGCTAGGTCAAGGGTGTTGGCGTCGCTGTCCTTGCCGGTCACTTCTATTGACATGGTGATGTAGCTGTAGCCTCCAAAGACAGTAGCCGTGGCAGTGGAGGTTATAAACCCGTTCGGGTCGCTGAGGTTGTACCCTGCAGTCACATCGCCAGCGTTAACGTTGTTGGAGGTTATGACGCTGTAAGTTCCGCCGGCCATCTGGTTTCCGTCCACGGTGTCGATGTTTGTGATGTTTTGAGATGCCTTCGAAACCGAGAAGCTGTTTGCAACCGTGGCGAAATCATCGGCTCCACCTGCACTGGTGTCGGTGGTAGCTGACAAACTTCCTGACTGAATTATGGCATTCGCTGCAGCATCTTCTAAGACTAACTCGGACTGCCCAGCACCACCACCTTCATTTAGGGTTGTGGTGAATGAGAAGTCGGTTCCCGCCTCTTTTGCAGTGATGGTAATAGCGGTGTCATCTACGCTCACGGTGAAGTACTTGTTGAAGTCATCGTTGGCCTCCAAGCCGGCCTTGATCTGGTCAGCCTGGGCGGCTGCATCAGCACCTGTTAGTGCAATGCCGCTAACCGAGAAGGTGTTTCCGTTTATTGTGAAGCTAAAGTCCAAAGAGTCATTTTCTGCACCGGTTGCTGCGGTTCCAACTACTAGCTGTGCTGCGGCCTTGCGGCCCTCTCCTGCGGTCTGGCTCTCTATTTCGCCGCCGGAACCGCTTCCCAGGGTGAAGACGTTGGATGCCTGAACCTGTGCGGTTCCTGCCTGGAGAAGGTCAACGGAGATCTTGTAGTTGCCCTCGTTCGTGACCGTGCCACGGGCATAAACCTTGGTCGTGGACTTGTCAGTGGATACTATCGCGGAGGCAGTTCCATCCAACAGCTTTTTGGTGTTGAACGTGGTGGTGTCGGAGATCCTGTCTAGCTCCTGGGTGAGCTGGTCTATCTCCGACTGAATCGCCTGGCGGTCGTTGGCCGTCAATGTGTCGTTGGCCGCCTGAACGGAGAGCTCCCTCATCCTCTGGAGAATGGACTGGGTCTCGTTCAGGGCGCCTTCTGCCGTTTGGATCAGGGAGATGCCGTCCTGGGAGTTGCTGACCGCCTTGTCCAAACCTGCGGTCTGGGCCCTCATCTTCTCCGATATGGCAAGTCCTGCGGCGTCGTCTGCGGCGCTGTTGATCCTAAGACCAGTGGACAACCTGGTGAGGGACCTGGAAAGGGCGTGTTCGTTGGTCCTCAGACTGTTCTGAGTCACCATTGAGTTGATGTTGTGATAGATACGCATGCTACTCAAACCTCCTTGTTTTGTTGATTTTCCATCCTTGGAAAATGTCCCCTGCGGGGACTCTGACAAAAGCTGCCGGCCTGCTTTTGCCTCTCTATTGAAAATATAAGAGAGATAGTTTCGCCAAACAACCAACAAAGGATTTTTTTCGAAGGCCAGCTCAAGCTCTTCGCCGTAATCCCCAATATATGTTTCGGCACTTTGAGGGTTATTTTCAATATTTTCTATAGGAAAAAGTCCTTCAATTTGTTGAGGAGCTCCCATCCTCATCTTGCCCCTTCTTTTCCTGTCTTGGGCGGTTTCTCAAAAGGGTCTCTAAGACGTCCAAGTTCTCTTTTGCGGCTTCGGCCGCCGCTTTGTTGGCCTCTGTGACCTCTGCTAGGATTTCCTTTCTCCATATATTTACGCTTTTTGGGGCTTTTATCCCCAGTCGGACGAAGTTGTTGCCCACTTCGATTATTCTTATCTCTATGCCCCCTCCAGCATCTATAACGATGCTCTCGTCCTTGCGTCTGGTCAAAACGAGCATCACTCTTCACCGCCCTGTCTTTTTGGGGCCTCTATGGATTGCTCTATTTTGGCTCGCTCTTCCTCGGACACCAGGGGAGTTCGGACGCTGTAGCGTTCGTCCATCAATACCACCTGTTCCCCTAATCGCAGGGAGGGGTTTATGATTATGGGGGCCAGAAGGTTGGCTGTGCCCATCCATGGCTTGTCCCTGGGCAAGTTCAAGACCACCATGAGGACCCCTTCGTCCAGGCTGGAGAGCCTAAGCCTCTTTAGATTTTCCTCTGGGATGTGGGGGGAGTAGGCAGGGTCCACAACTTCGGGGCTCGTAACGGGAAGGCATATATGACCGCAGTCCAGGCAGATCATCCACTTTATAACATCCTCATCCTCCCCGGCAAAAAACCACCTCTTGGCTCCTCCGAAGCCGGGAAGGCCGTTGGGGAAGGTTATGATGGCCTTTTCATCCACCTCCACCTCGCCCATTATGATCGTCTGGACCTTTATTCCCATGGGTTTTGTCTCCTTTCTCACGAAAAAATGAGATACTCCTCCTATTCTAGCATTATTTTGCTAAAATATTTACTGCTACTGGCTACAATCTGCCTTCTTGGGGGAGTTGTTTTTGAGAAAAATTTCAACGATATTCCTTATGGTGATTATGTTCTCCTTAGGGCTAGGGCTTCCCTCCTCGGCAAAGCCTTCCGTGGAGGAGCTATTGGATGACCGCACCGCCTTCCGATGGGGAAAGGGTTTTTTGGCGTGGGTGGTCCACTACCCGGATTACATAGTGGAACCCTGGGTCATGGAGGTGACAGGGGGAAACGGCGATCCCACGGGCAAAGTGGCCGAGGATTTCAAGAAGGCCCTTAGAATGGATACCTCCACTCCGGTCCTTTTGAGTGTTTACGTGTACGGAGGAAGGGAGGTTAGCCTTGCCCCCCTTTCAAAGGCCTTTTTTTTGAGAAAGGATGACGGAACGGAGATCTCCCCCTCGTACTATGAGAAAACTCTAGATGAACCTATATCGGATTTTGCTCAGGGGCTGGTCTTCTTTCCTAAGGTGGAGGGCCCCTTCAAGCTAGTATTGAAGAAGGGCCATACTTCCGAGTTGGTCTTTGAGTTTCCTGACGACATGAGGGCCAGATTGAAGAAGAATTTACAGGAGGAAGCCAGCAGGATCGCCAAGGCTCAAAGTATGACGAAGGAGCAAAGGAAAGAAACGTCCAATGACTCTTCCCAGCTTGAGGCCTTCAAGGAGGCGGCCGAAAAGTTGCAGAAGGAAAAGGAAAAGCTCCAAAAGACGATCCAGGAGCTTTTGCAGGAGAGGGAGATCCTCAAAAATAGGATTGAGGACCTCTCCTTGGCTCTGGAAAAGGAAAGAAAACTACAACAAGCGCAACAAATCCCAAAAACCACCAAAAAGGAAGCCCAAAAAGCTGAGACTTCCTTGGAGCCCAAGGAAGAAAAAGTGGTTGGGTACGAGAGGGAGGTGCTCCTGGATAAGTTCCTGGAGGCCTGGAAGGCAGGGGATTGGGATGCCATCTTTTCATTGCTTTCTCCGACCATGAGGGCCCAGTTGGGCAACCCAGCGGGGTTGAAGAAGCTCTTTGAAGAAAAGCACCTGCCCGAGCAGCTACCCGACAGGTATGAGGTAAAAAGGCAGGATGATCCCAACAAGGTCGCCGTAACTTTTGCCCCCAAGATACTCTTCGTGAGGACCCTCAGATCCCTGAGGCTAGAGATGGAGAAGGTGGACACAGGGTGGCTCATAGGGTCTTTGAAGTGACGTTCCTTTTAGGGTTAAACATTGCCATGTCGCTGCCGAAACAATATATGTACATGTACATGAACGCAGAAGCCGCCAGGAGAGGAAGGACGAAGCATGAGCGGTAATTTGTCGCCGGAGGTAGGACTGGCCCAAAGGTTTTCTGCCGAGGGCATATCAGCGCCGTTGGGCAAATCATCCAAGGGCAAGGGAAAGGCTGTTGAGCGGCCCTTTGGCGAGGATCTTATAAAGGCCCAGTCGGATCAGCTTTTCAAGAGGCTTGACGAGGTGGCGGACAAGCTCTTTCGTTTTCCATCCCAAAGGGTGCTGGAGGAGTACAAGGGTGTAGTGAGGGAACTTTTACAGCAGGTTCAGGGGATGCTCCAGGTAAGGCAGGAGTTTTCCATGACCTCCGGGGCGGCCTTCAGGCTTATAACCAGGGTACATGAAGGGCTTTCCCAAATGGAGAAGGTCCTATCTAGGGAGGCTAAAAGGGTCAAGCTCATGAAGTTGGCCAACGACATCAAAGGGTGCTTGGTGTCTCTTCTTGCTTGATGTGAGTGTCATAAACGTTGAAAGGGGAAGTGGGGTATGATAAGAGCACTTTGGTCATCTGCCACGGGGATGAAGGCTCAGCAGACCAACCTTGACGTGGTGGCCAATAACTTGGCCAACGTCAATACTACGGGCTTCAAGAAGCAGAGAGCGGATTTTGAGGACCTTATGTACCAGGTGGACCGAGAGCCGGGAGCTCCTGTGGACCCAGGCTCCACTGTGCCTACGGGGGTTCAGATAGGGTTGGGCAGCAGGGTAGTGGGAACTCCAAGGCTGATGAGCCAAGGCGCGGTCAAGATTACTGACAATCCTTTGGATTTGATGATATCCGGCGATGGCTTTTTCCAGGTTACCCTACCGGATGGCTCTGTGGCCTACACAAGGAATGGTGCCTTCAAGGTGGATGGTGAAGGGCAGATAGTCACCACCGACGGCTATCTGTTGGAGCCTGCTATAACCATACCCGAGGATGCGGAGGAGATAATGATAAGCGAAAACGGTGTGGTTTCCGTTAAGGTTCAGGGAGACCCTCAAGGGCAGGAGATAGGTCAAATTGAACTTGCCCGGTTCATAAACCCTGCAGGTCTTTTGGCTAAAGGGAACAGCCTGTTCGTTGAGACCGATGCAAGTGGGCCGCCCATAGTGGGAAACCCAGGCGAGGAGGGACTTGGCTCTTTAGTCCAAGGTGCTCTGGAGATGAGCAACGTCCAAGTGGTGGATGAGATGGTGAACATGATAGAGGCCCAAAGGGCCTACGAAGCGAGCTCCAAAGCAGTTCAGACAGCCGATGACCTTCTGGCCATAGCCAATTCGATGAAGAAAGGATAACCTTTAGGAGGTGCTTTTTATGACTAGTTTGAATTCCAAAAGCAACGAGGCACAGAGGCCCTCTGGGGACGGATCTAAGAGTTACAAGATAATAATCTTCGAGCTGGGAGATCAGACCTTTGCGGTGGATGTAACCCTTGTGAGGGAGATATTGAAATTTCAGGAGACCCGGCCTGTACCTCACACCCCACCTTCATTCCTGGGAGTATGCACCATAAGGGGAGAGGTCATACCCGTAATAGACCTAGGAACCTTTTTGAAGATAAGATCCGAAGTGCCCTTGAAGGAAAAGAAACTCATAATTTTAGACTTGGAGGGACAGCTTAAGGTGGCCCTTGCTGTGGATTCGGTCAGGAGGATATACGAGATAACGGAAGATCAGCTGGATTTCTCCCTCAAGGAGACCTTCCTAGGGGAGCATTTGGCTTGTATAGTGAAACAAGAGGGGGAGAACGTCCTCTTGCCCGATTTTGAAAAGATAATAAAGGCCTTCAAGCTGGAGAACCTAGAGCTCAGCCAGAAGGCCTTCGACGAGGCTGCGCTGTAGCCTCATTTGTTTTCTGGATATAAAAAATTCCCTATTTTCCCTCCCGGGGGCACCATGGGGAAGACCTTTTCTTGGGTGGGAACCATGCACTCCACCAGCGTGGGGCCGTGGTGTTCCAAGGCTTCCTTCAAGGTGCTCTCTAGGTCGTTGTTTTCCTTCACCACCCAGGACTTGAAGCCCATGGTTTTGGCCACCTCGGCTATGGAGCAAGCCTGTGGGACGCATGTACTGGCGTAGCGTTCGTTCCAGAAGAGTTCCTGCCATTGGCGGACCATCCCGAGGCTGCAGTTGTTCAAGACCACTATGTGCACCGGCAGGTTGTACCTGGCACAGGTCTCAAGCTCCTGCATGTTCATGAAGAAACTTCCGTCTCCAGAAAGGCATGTCACGGGCTTTCCCTCGTGGGCGAAGGCCACGCCTATGGCCGCAGGGATGCCGAAGCCCATGGTGCCCAGCCCTCCCGAGGTTATAAAGGTTCTGGGCATGAGGGCTTTCCAGTGCAGTGCCGCCCACATTTGATGCTGTCCCACCTCGGTCACCAGGTGCTCCTCCTGTCCCATCAGCCTCCTCAGGACGCGTATGGCCTCCCGGGGGTCAACCCCCTGGTTGCTGGTAGGTTCGGGGGGGAACTTTCTTTTTGCATCTTCTATTTGAGAGAGCCACTTTTTCCTTGCCTCAGATTTTTTGTCTCCCATAGATTCAAAGAGGGTCTTTAACGCCAGTTCGGCATGGCACCGTATGGGAAGGTGGGCCTTTATGTTCTTTCCCAGTTCCGCCGCATCTATGTCTATATGTATAACCTTTGCCTTTGGCGCAAAGGCCCTTCTGTCTCCCGTGGTTCTGTCGCTGAAGCGGGTTCCGATAGCCAAGATCAAATCCGACTCCGTAAGGGCCATATTTGCCTGAGGTGTTCCGTGCATCCCAGCCATTCCCAAAGCCAGTGGATCCGTCTCGGGGAAGGAGCCCTTTCCCATCAGGGTGGTAGCCACGGGACAGTCGGCTTTTTTCGCCAGCTCAATGAGCCATTTGGAGGCAGAAGAGTTGTTGCACCCGCCTCCGGCCAGTATTACGGGCCGCTCTGACTTTTCCAGCATGGCAACTGCGTCCTTTAACCCCTCTGTTTCCTCCGGCATCGTGGGGTCGTAGCCTGGAAATGTCACCCCTTCGGGGTATTCAAAGGTGCCTATTGCCCTTTGCACGTCCACTGGTACGTCCACAAGGACAGGTCCCGGGCGCCTGGTGGAAGCTATGATGAATGCCGCTTTTAGGGCAGAGGGAAGCTCCTTGATGGACCTAACCAGGAAGCTGTGTTTTACAAGGGGCAGGGAGCATCCATATATGTCTGCCTCCTGGAATGCGTCGGTCCCTATGGCCCCGGTCGCTACCTGTCCGGTTATGACCACCAGGGGGACCGAATCCATGTGAGCGTTGGCCAGGCCCGTCATTATATTGGTAGCACCGGGTCCTGATGTGGCAACGCATACCCCCACCTTGCCGCTGGTTCGGGCGTATCCATCTGCTGCATGGCATGCGGCCTGTTCGTGGCGGGTGAGCACCACCTTGAACGGAGCATCGTAGAGGGCGTCGAAAAGGGGAATTACGGCTCCGCCGGGGATGCCAAAAACGTATTCCACACCTTCTTTCTCTAGGGCTTTTGCGATCATCTGGGCTCCGGTCATTTTCATGGGTATCTCTCCTTCCTATGGATGGACCTTTTCAGCGATCCAGTCTCCCACACTTTCCGTGGAGGCTTTACCTCCGAACTCCCATGGGAGCTCATCCTTTGCTGCCTCCTCAAGGTAGCTTCGTACCCCTTCTTCTATTGCCTTTGCGGCCTCTTCTTCCTTCAAGTGGCCGAGCATCAAGGCCGCAGAGAGGATGGCCGCCACTGGGTTGGCCTTGCCGGTTCCTGCAATGTCCGGTGCCGAACCGTGTACAGGTTCGAACATGGAGAGGCCGTCTCCTATGTTCGCTCCAGCTGCCACTCCCAAACCTCCGGCTATGCCCGCCAGAAGGTCGCTTACAATATCGCCGAACATGTTGGGGGTGAGGATTACTCCCCATTTCGATGGATCCCTTACCAAGTGGTAGCATAGGGCGTCCACGTTGGCTACTTGAAGTTTCATTCCCTGTTTTTGGGCCTCGTCCTTTGCCACGTCCTCCCAGAATCCGTATATCCACGAGAGGGCGTTGGATTTGGATGCCAAGGTCACCGTATCCTCACCCCTGGCTTGGGCGGCCTTGCATGCATAGGCGGTTATCCTGCGCACAGCACCTTCTGTTGCGATGCCCACCTGGGCTGCCGCATTGCTTTTTGGGGAAAACTCCAACCGCAAATCTCCGGACATCTCGTAGTTGGCCCTCTTGAGGTTGAAGCTTTGTTGTGAGGTGCTTTTTTCCCACCGTCCGCCAAGGCCTATGTAAAAATCTTCTGTGTTTTCCCTTACGACCACTATGTCCACATTGTCCGCCTTCACTGGGAGGAAAACCCTGGGAAAACTTTTGGCAGGCCGCAGGTTTACGTACTGGTCAAAATGAAAACGCAGTTTCAGCAGGATTCCCTGTTCCAGAATCCCTGGCCTCACCGATGGATCTCCTATGGCTCCCAGAAGCAATGCGTCGTGTTTCCCTATTTCCTTTAGGGCTTCGTCGGGCAGGACCTCCTGGGTCCTTAGGTAATGGTTTGCTCCGTAGGGCAGTTCGGTCCATTCGACGGTAAAGCCAAAAGCGGAAGCTGCCTTTTCCGTGACCTTCATGGCCTCATTTATTACTTCAGGTCCTATTCCGTCGCCTTTTATACAGGCTATTCTGTAGTGCCTTGCTTTGCTTTCGGTCATTTTGCGCCCTCCTCCTCTTTGAGCCTCTCTCTGACCCAGTTGACTAGGCCTCCCTTGTCCATGAGGTCCTGAAGAAACCCAGGAAGGGGAGGGACGTTCCAGCTTTGTCCGGTGGAAAGGTTCTTTATGACTCCCTCGGCGAGGTTTACTTCCACCTCGTCGCCCTGGTTTATGGCCTTTGCAGCTTCGGGGCACTCCAGGATGGGAAGCCCCACGTTTATGGCGTTCCTGAAGAATATCCTGGCGTACGATGAGGCTATCACACAGGAGCACCCGATGCCCAAAAGGGCCAATGGCGCATGTTCCCTGGATGAGCCGCATCCGAAATTTTCCCCTGCTACTATTATGTCCCCTTGGTGGAACTTCTCAGGAAATTGGGGGTCGTGCCCTTCCATGCAGTGTTTTCCAAGTTCTACTGGATCGTCGGTCACCAGGTACCTTGCAGGAATGATTACGTCCGTGTCCACATCGTTGCCAAAGACCCATGCCTTTCCGCGAAGAGTCTTATTCATAAGAGCCCACCTCCAATGCCTTCAGTTCCTCTTGGGAGAGGACTTCCCGTGGGTCGGTGACCTTTCCTGTCACGGCCGAGGCTGCAGCAACCAGCGGGCCTGACAGGATCACTTCGCTCTTGGGGTGTCCCATGCGGCCTACGAAATTGCGGTTGCTGGTGGAAACGCACCTTTCTCCTGCAGCCAAAATGCCCATGTGCCCCCCAAGGCACGGTCCGCATGTAGGGGTGCAGACTGCCGCCCCAGCCTCTATGAAGGTGCTTATGTATCCTCTTTCCAGGCATGCCTGGAAGACCTCCTGGGATGCGGGTATGATTATGCACCGCGTGGAGGGGTGCACCTTCCTGCCCTTTAACACCAAAGCGGCCTGCTCCATATCCCTGAGCCTTCCGTTGGTGCAGGAACCTATGAACACCTGATCTACCTTTATACCTTCGCATTGCGATGCAGGCTTCACGTTGGAAGGAAGGTGGGGCAGGGCCACCAAAGGCTCAAGGCTTGATGTGTCTATCTCGATGGTCCTCTCGTAAGGTGCATCCTTGTCGGGATAGACTGGCTCGAAGGGCCTTGATGCCCGCTTTTCTGCGTACTTCAGCGTTTTTTCGTCAGGCACGAAAAGCCCCGTTTTTCCTCCAACCTCTATGGCCATGTTGGATATGGTGAACCGGTCGTCCATGGGAAGGCTTTCTACGGCCTCGCCGGAAAACTCCAGAGCCTTGTAGAGGGCCCCTTGGACGCCGAGGTTTCTCAAGACCTCCAGTATCAGGTCCTTGCCGGATATCCAGGCAGGGCGTTTGCCCTGAAAGAGCACCCTTATGGTCTTGGGGACCTTCAGCCACGTCTGGCCGAGGGCCCAAATGGCTGCTAGGTCGGTGCTTCCAACTCCGGTGGCGAAGGCTCCCATGGCGCCACCGGTGCAGGTGTGGCTGTCGGCGCCTATCACTATCTCTCCAGGCAGTATGAGCCCCTGTTCGGGCAGAAAGGTGTGTTCCACCCCGACTCGTCCTTGCTCCCAGTAGAGCATGCCCTGTTCCAATGCGAACTCCTTGGCTTCCTTTGCCTGCTCTGCTGCCGCTATGTCCTTGTTGGGGGTGAAGTGGTCCGGCAGTATGGCACATCTTTGGGGGTTGAATACTTGTTTGGCCCCCATTTTCCTGAAGGCCCTTATGGCGGGAGCACCGGTTATGTCGTTGGCGAAGGCAAGGTCAACGTTGACCTTGCATATTTCGCCTTCCAAGGCCTTCTGGGTGGTCTTCTTTGCGATTATGGCGCTGGCTAAGGTCCTACTCATCTATGTCAACCCCTCTTGCTGCGGCCACCTGATACAGCCTGTTGGTGGCGTTTATGTATGCTTTTATGCTGGCTTCAACGACGTCGGTGCTGGCTCCGCGGCCCTGGGCTTTAAGGCCCTTGTAGGACAAGACGACTCTCGCTTCCCCTACAGCGTCGGAACGCTCGCTTACTGCGTGAACTCTGTAGCTTTCCAGCTTGGGATCTATGCCTATGATCCTCTTGAGGGCCGCGTAGGAAGCGTCCACTGGGCCGTTTCCTACTGCCGCGTCGGATTTTTCTTCTTCGCCGTCCATCAAGGTTATGGTCGCTGTGCCCTTGCCCGCCGATGCGCTCACGGAGAAACTCACCAGCTTAAACTTGCGGGTGGGGCTCACAGCGAGGATTTCGTCCACTACGAGGGCTTCTATGTCGCTGTCCGTGACTATTTCCTTCTTGTCGCACAGCTCCTTGAAGAGCTTGAATGCATGGGCGATCTCCTCTTTTGAGAGGGCAAAGCCCAGGTCCTCCAGGCGTTTGGTGAAGGCGTGCTTGCCCGAGTGCTTGCCCAGGTGGAGCTTGCTCCCTGGGGCACCCACGTCCTCGGGTTTCATTATCTCGTAGGTCGCCCTGTTGCACAGAACTCCGTGCTGGTGGATACCTGCTTCGTGGGCGAAGGCGTTATCCCCCACGATTGCCTTGTTGGGAGGAACTATGAAGCCTGTCAGCTGGGAGACCAGCTTGCTTATGTGGTAGAGTTTCTTGGTGTTTAGGCGAGACTCTACGCCGAAGTAGCCTTTTTTGGTCTTAAGGGCCATGACTATCTCTTCCATGGCTGCGTTTCCTGCTCGTTCGCCCAACCCGTTTATGGTACACTCCACCTGCCTTACTCCTCTTTTTACTGCCTCAAGGGAATTGGCGACCGCAAGGCCCAGGTCGTTGTGGCAGTGGCAGGACCATATGACGTTGGAGGGGGCGTCTACTCTCCTTATGATCTCCTCTACGAAGTCGCCGAACTCCACGGGGAGGGCGTAACCTACCGTGTCGGGGATGTTTATGGTGGTGGCGCCGCACTCGATGGCGGTCTTAAAGGCTTCGACTACGAAATCCAGGTCCGACCTGCTGGCGTCCTCTGCGGAGAACTCCACGTCGTCCACGTAGCTTCTTGCTTGAGTGACGGCCCTTTTTATCTCCTCCAGAACTTGTTTTCTGTCCATCTTCAGCTTGTACTCCAGATGGATGTCGCTTGTGGCTATGAAGGTATGGATCCGCGGTTTTTCCGCATGCTTCACGGCGTTGTAGGCTGCTTCGATGTCCTCAGGTCTTGTCCTGGCGAGGCCTGCGATGGTGGGGCCTTTTACCTCTTTGGCTATGGTGGAAACGGCCTCGAAGTCCCCAGGGGACGCCGCTGGGAATCCGGCCTCTATTATGTCCACTCCCATGGCGGCGAGCTGATGAGCGATCTGAAGTTTCTCAGCGGTGTTCAGGTTTATCCCCGCTGCCTGTTCTCCATCTCTCAAAGTAGTATCGAAAATCCTTACGTAATCTTCACCCATCTTTGACTCTCCTTTCGAGGGGGACGCACCTTGCGGTGCGCCCCCGACGTTTTTCTAAGCTTCAGGTGCTTCCTTGGCGTCCAGCCAGGGCATCATCTTTCTCAATTCCTTGCCGACTTTCTCTATCAGATGGTTTTTCTCCCTTTCTGCCCATTTTTTCATGGAGGGCCTGCCGCACTGGTTCTCCAGGATCCAGTCCTTGGCGAACTCGCCGTTTTGTACCCTCTCGAGGAGGACCTTCATGTTGGCTCTTACATGGTCGTCTATTACAACTTTCCCAGCCACCTTGTCGCCGTACTTGGCAGTGTCGCTTACCGAGTAGCGCATCCAGCTGAGGCCGCCCTCGAACATCATGTCCACTATGAGCTTGAGCTCGTTTAGGCATTCAAAGTAGGCTATCTCGGGCTGATAGCCTGCCTCTACCAGGGTGTCGAAGCCCGCTTTAACCAGCTCTGTCACGCCTCCGCAGAGGACCGCCTGTTCGCCGAAGAGGTCCGTTTCCGTCTCTTCCGCGAAGGTGGTCTCGATTATTCCAGCTCTGCCGCAGCCTATGGCGGTACCGTAGGCTAGGGCCATCTCCTTGGCTTGGCCTGATGGGTTCTGATAGACCGCCAAAAGGCCCGGGACGCCCTTGCCCTCGGTGTACATTCTTCTTACCAGATGTCCTGGGGATTTAGGGGCTATCATGAAGACGTCGCACTCCTTTGGAGGCTCTACCTGATGGTAGTGAATGGTGAATCCATGGGAGAACACAAGGGATGCGCCGGGTTTCAAGTTGGGTTTTATATGTTCCCTGTAAACCTGTGCCTGTACATGGTCTGGCATTAAGAAGACTACGAGGTCGCCCTTCTGGGTGGCTTCTGCCACGGAATAAACGGCAAATCCGTCCTCTTCTGCCCTCTTTTTGGAACGGCTTCCTTCGTGAAGTCCCACCACGACATTTATGCCACTGTCCCTTAAGTTCTGGGCGTGAGCGTGGCCCTGGCTTCCGTACCCTATCACTGCCACCGTTTTCCCCTTGAGAAGGTCAAGATTTGCGTCCTTTTCATAATAGATGTTCGCCATAATTTACCCACTCTCCTTTTGATTGAATTTTTATTTAGGAATGCCCATTGGCAAAGCCTGCACGTTCCAGGGCTACAGCGCCGCTGGATGAAATTTCAACGAGTCCAAAAGGCTTTACGGCTTCCAGGAATGCCGTTACCTTTCCCCTGTCCCCGGTGGTTTCGAATATTATGGAGTCTTCACCTATATCGACGACCCGGCTTCGGAACACCTCTGCTGTTTGGAGGAGTAGAGGGCGCTGCTCCATTGGGGCTTTCACCTTGGCGAGTACCATCCACCTTTCCACGAAGGGGCCTTTGCTCAGGTCCTTTACCTCTATCACCTCGATGAGCTTTTCCAGCTGCTTTTCGATCTGCTGAACCGTTTCGTCGTCGCCGCTCACCACGAGGGTAAAGCGAGAAATGCCCTCCTTTTCGGTGCGGCCGACGCTAAGGCTGTCCACGTTGTAGCCTCTGCGGGAGATGAGCCCCGCCAGCCGGGTCAGCACCCCTGGGTGGTCTTCGGCCAGGACGCTTATGGTATGTTTCATTTGAATCACTCCCCGATTGATTTCGTTTTTTCCGAAGTACAGGTTTTTGAGTATAAAAAAAGGCCGGAACCCTTTTATGGGTCCCGGCCCGGTTCTGCCGTAGACGTACTAGTCCGCCGGCACTCCGGGAAGGGACCCGCAGCTAATAAGGACGAGTACGACTACTATAAGGACGAGTTCTACTGCTATCCTATATTCGCTCACGGTTATGCCTCCTTCCGGCTCCGGCGTTAAATTTTAAATGGGATTGTACACGTCATTATTTTTCCTGTCAACCCCCCCTATTTACTTATCTGTGGTCAGGTCTTTACTTTTGGTGTTTTTAAATAGTCCTATACATACACCCTAAAAAATCTATAATATTTTATTAGTTTATCGAGCAAAGGGGGTAGAACGAATGTACCGCTCCAAAAAGCACAAGTTGTTTTCCACGAGTGAAGGAGCTTCCAGGAGGGCCATATACAAGGGGTGCGGCTACGACGACGAAGATCTGTCGAGACCTCTTATCGGTATCGTTAATACAGCTAACGATGCCGGCTTGGGCCATGTTCACCTGGATAAACTGGTAGAACGAGTAAAGGCGGGCATATGGCAGGCAGGAGGAACACCTTTCGAGTTCAGGACCATTGCTACCTGCGGTGCGGTTCCCATAGGGACCCCCCACTTGCGGTATGAGTTGGTCATAAGGGATGTCATAGCCTCTTCCGTCGAGATAATGGCCAACGTACAGCTCTTTGATGGCTTGGTATTATTGGCGTCCTGTGACAGCATAATACCTGGGGTGTTCATAGGCGCCCTTAGGACGGGGCTTCCTGCCATCTTCCTCTCCGGAGGCCCTCAGGACACTTGTGAGTTCGAGGGAAGGCAAGTGGTCCTATCCGAGCTGGATCAGCTGGTTTTCGGCGCCCAATATGACCATTCAAGCTCACAAGAGGTGAAGGAGAAAATTCGTTATCTGGAGGATCACGTGTGTCCAGGACCTGGAGCGTGTGCCTTGATGGGGACGGCCAACACCATGCAGATTCTCATGGAGGCCTTGGGGCTTTCCTTGCCAGGCTCAGCGACAGTGCCTGCAACCTCGGCGGAAAAGCTTCGTTTTGCCACGCAGACCGGAAGAAAGATCGTGGAGCTCACCAAAAAGGGGATAACTCCGAAGGATATATTGAGCCGCTCCAGTTTTTTAAATGCCGTCAAGGTTCTTTTGGCCACGGCGGGGTCCACAAACGGGGTGCTTCATCTTTTGAGTTTCGCTAGAGAGCTGGAGATCGAACTTACCCTGGATGATTTTGACCGTTTTTCAAGGCAGGTTCCAGTCATTTCCGAGGTTATACCTACTGGTAAGGCCACAGTTAAGGATCTCAATAGGGCGGGAGGCGTTCCTGCGATCTTGGGTGAGCTTCTTCCACTTCTGGATGGTTCGGCGGCAACCCTTTCAGGTATGACCGTTGGCCAGATAGCAGAAAGAGCCTCGTCCAAGGACAAAAAGGTGCTGCGGGGGCTGGATGATCCCGTCTTTCCCAATGGAGGCATTGCCGTCTTGAGAGGAAACCTTGCGCCGGACGGGGCCATATGCAGGACCACTACGATCCCTTCAGGTCGGTTGAAGTTTATCGGCAGAGCCAGGGTTTTTCACTCCGATGAAGAGGCCCACGAGGCCGTCGTGACGGGCAAGATAAAGAAAAACGACGTAGTGGTAATAAGGTACGAAGGCCCCAGGGGGGCACCGGGGATGAGGGAGATGATGATGACTACCGATGCCCTTGTGGGACTAGGGTTGGGATCTGACGTTTTTGTAGTCACGGACGGCAGGTTCTCCGGTTTTACAGAAGGCGCTGCCATAGGCCATGTAGCTCCCGAGGCAGCGGTAGGCGGACCTATAGGCGTAGTGCAGGAAGGGGACATTATAGACATAGATGTCACGGAAAGAAGGGTGGACCTAAGAATTACCGATGAAGAACTCCAGGAACGCCTTAGGAAATGGAAGCCTTTGCCACCTAAGGTAGACAGGGGGATTTTGGGCCTTTGCGCTAAAACGGCCCTTCAGGCCGACAAAGGAGCCATGCTGGACGACAGAATATAGGCGTGAAGGGACAGTACTGTCCCTTCACGAAACCATACTTCGTTCTTTATGGAAGTGCTCGAATTCCCTGAGGTCTATGATTTCCTTTAGCGCCTTGGCAACTTCCCACACCTCTGTGAAGGTGTTATATAGCGCAACGGGAGCTATACGGATGATCCTTGGAGGCCTGAAATCGGGAATGATATTTCTGGCTTTGAGAGCGCAGCATATTCTCCAGGCTTCTTTTGGGTGCTCTATGGCCAAGTGCCCTCCGCGCCTATTGTGGTCCCTGGGTGTGGCGATAGAGTAGCAGTAGGGTTCATCTGAGAGGAAGGTATCAACCAGCTCGATTAGGAAGTCCGTCAATTTTAGGGATTTTCCCCTGATTTGCTCGATGGTGGCTTCCTGCTGGATGTCAAGGGCTGCTTCAAGGGTTGCAGCGGAAAGAACGCATGGAGTGCCCATCTGCCAGCCTCCAGCGGATTTGGCGTGCTCAAAGGTTATGTTCATGTCGAACTGCTTCTCCTTTACGTATCCAAACCAGCCTGCCAAGCCGGGTTCCCTTTCGAAATGCTTCCTGTGGAGGAAGAGGAACGCGGGACTTCCTGGCCCTCCGTTCAGATGTTTGTAACTGCACCAGAAGGCGAAATCCACTCCCCAGTCGTGTAGGCGATGAGGGACTGACCCAGCGGAGTGAGCGCAGTCGAAGCCTATGAAAATGCCCCTTTCGTGGGCCGCCTTCGTTAGCCTTTCCATGTCCAGCAGCTGGCCGCTTCGGTATAGTACCGATGGAAATAAGGCCACCGAGACGGTCTCATCCATGAGGGCTATGAGGTCATCCTCATCAAGGGTGTTGCCGTCCCTGGATTTGGCCAAGATCAGATCCTCTGATGGGTCTTGTCCTTTCAGGCGGATTTGACTTGCAAGGGCGTAAAGGTCAGATGGAAAGTTCAGTTCGTCGGCCAGGATCTTTCTTCGTTTGCCCTCAGGTTGGTAGAAGGTGCTCACCAGGCTGTGTAGGTTGGAGGTCGTGGATCCCGTCATTACTACCTCTTCTGGCTGCGCGCCCACGAGAGGTGCCATCTTGCGCCCCAGCTCTTCTGGCATGGTGAACCAAGGAGGCGAGCCCTTCAGCCAGCCGTCTATGTTGAAAGTCTTCCACTCTTCCAGCACCCGAAGCACCCCTTGTATGGATTCCTTTGCGGGAAGCCCAAGGGAGTTGCCGTCCATATAAATTCGCCCTTTGGGAACCTCAAAATGCTTTTTGAAATCCCTCAGTGGGTCAAGCCTGTCCAACTCCTCAGCCTTTGCCCTCATTTCCTCGAATTTACCCATTTTTTCACTCCCTTTCATAGGGCTTAGGTCTTTATTTTTGATGTTTTTGAATTTTTTCTCGAACCTTAGTCCCTATGCCATGCCCCACATATGCTGGGAGGCATCAATGAATTTATTCCAGTCAGCTCAGTTTTTATTAGTATACTATATTAGTATATCTCCTATCATGTAGGTTTTTGCTTTGCCAGCTATCTTTATCCTTCCCTCTGCTCTTTCGCAGAGAAGAACTCCCTGCCTTTCAGAAAGCTGTATAGCCATTAAACTTCCAGGAGGAACGGCGATATCCCAAAAGGCGGACAAGGGTAAGCTGTTTAAGTAGCATAAAATGCATTTGATAGGACCTGCGTGAGAGACAAGAACAACGGTGCCATCTTTATGTTTGGCCGTTATTTTAAAGAGGGCCTTCAAAACTCTTTCTTGGAGTTGGAGCAGTGTTTCTCCTCCAGGAGGGGCAACTTCCAGAGGGTTTGCGAACCAATGGTTCCATAGTTTGCCCCATCCCTGGATTATCTCATTATAGGTTAAGCCTTCCCAATCTCCAAAATGCAGCTCCCGCAGAAGAGGTTCCTTCACGACGCTTAAATTGACTCCTTCCGCTATGCAGGAGGCGGTGTCAAAAGCCCTTCTTAGATCGCTGGAGTATATGGCCGTTATGTTTTCTTTGCGAAGCCTAATTGCAAGATGTCGTGCTTGGTGCCTTCCCTCTTCCGTCAAAGGTACGTTCGTATGGCCGGTATAGCGTAGTTCTTTGTTTCCTTTGGACTCTCCGTGCCTAATCAATATTAGCTTGATCATGATCTTTCCCTCTATTGGAGTCTTGTTGCCATTATCATCAGTGCTAAGATCTCCGCAATCTCGTTTATTGCTCCGTAGGTGTCTCCAGTTAGTCCTCCTAATGTTCGGCTAATTCTTTTTGCTACTAAAAAGGTTCCTCCGCCAGCAACAGCCAAGGAGCATAAACCTCTCTCTCCTAAGAGGATTATGGCCAGTGCGGAGATCAGGGCCGTCGCAACGAAGAACTCCTTTTTGGTGGAAAAACTCCAAAAGCTTTTCCCCAGTCCTTTCTTGCGAGCGTAGGGGAAAAAGGTTATTGCAGGTACCATTGCCCACCTACCAATGGCCGGAAAAAGAGCCAAGACCACCAAGCGCATTCCCTCAGGAAAAGAAGCAAGCAAGGCAAACTTCAATATAAGTACTAGTGATGCTATGCTTGCTCCCAGGGCTCCCACTCGGCTGTCCTTCATTATCTCCAGTGCCCTTTCTCTTTCTTTACCGCTGAGGAGGCCGTCAGCTGTATCCATTAACCCGTCCAAGTGGAGACCGCCAGTTATGAGGAAAAAGGCCACGAGATCCACCCCAGAAGCCACCATGGTGCCCAAAAACTTAGTGGCCAAGGCGTCGATTGCTGCTACTAGGTAGCCTGCGATGAGTCCAACCAGGGGGAAACAGGCCAAGCTGCTTGCCATTTCCTTTTCGGTATAGGTTGCGTTACTGTAGGGAGAGGGAATCCTCGTGAGGAAACCGAGGGCAATAAAGAGGCTTTTCATTGAAGATCATAAACTCCTTTCTCCAATACCCTATTCAGGTGCTTAACGTCTACGGGAATGCCGCATACTAGAAGATAAACAGAGTCGGAGTATAAGGCCATTATCTGATTGGCCTTTCCTAAAAGGTCTCGATAGGTTCTTCCGAGGGGGTATTCAGGCACTACGCCCATTCCTACCTCATTGGTTACTACGATCACCTCTCCTTTGACTGATCTGCATGTGATGGCCAGGTTTTCGATTTCTTCGATAACACGAGAAAAGGATTTTGGATCGTTAGGGTCTTTTTCCCTCAGGAGGAGGTTGGAGACCAGCAGGGCCAAACAATCCAGGAGGATTACCCCATCGGACTTTCCCTCTTTGGCTATTATATCCGTGGGATTAAAGGGCTCTTCCACGGTCTTCCAATTTTTAGGCCGTCTTTTTCTATGTTCTTGGATTCGAAAAGCCATCTCCTCGTCCAGAGGTTGGCAAGTGGCTATGTATGTGACCGGTTTTTGTGCTTCCTTTGCCAGCCTTTCCGCAAAAGAGCTTTTACCACTTCTTGCACCGCCGGTCACGAGAATGAGTTTCTTCTCTCTCATAATTTTTCCTTCTTTCCGGTGGATAGTATTAACATATAGAAGATTATATTATAAGTTGATAAGCAAGAAGTTTTTCCATAAAATTACTAAAAACAGCGAAGATAAACCAGTAAGGTGCCCGTAAGGGAGAATAGGGAAGTCCGGTGAGAATCCGGCGCGGTCCCGCCACTGTGACGGGGACTTTGGTTGAGAGATGCCACTGTTGCCTTAGTGCGATGGGAAGGTTCAGCCAAGGGATGATCCAAAGCCAGGAGACCTGCCTTTCTGGAGTTAGTAGGTTGGGATGATGGTAAAGTCTCAAACCGCAGTTGCGGTTTGGGGCTTTTTTTATTGATACCCATAACGAAGGAGGATGGACGATGCTCGAGGAAGCGATAACCCGTATTGAGGACCTTGATTATGAATCCATGGAAAGAGCTCAAAGGAGATTGGATAATTTGACCAAGCCAAGAGGGAGCCTTGGAATGCTTGAGCAATTGGCCGTACAAATGGCTGGTATTACAAGAAATCCAAGGCCAAAACTTGGCAAGAAGGTCTCGGTAGTAATGGCGGCCGATCACGGGGTAGTGGCGGAAGGAGTAAGTGCTTTCCCTCAGGAGGTAACCCCCCAGATGGTGGTCAACTTTCTGAATGGCGGAGCGGCCATAAATGTTCTGAGCAGGCACGCAGGTGCAGAGGTGGTTTGTGTGGATGTTGGAGTGGCGGTGGATTTGGACGCTCCAGGTTTGAAGGTAAGGAAAGTAAAGTACGGGACGGACAACTTTGCCTGTGGTCCTGCTATGACCAGAGAGGAGGCAGTAAGGGCCATAGAAGTGGGCATTGATGTGGCTTATGAGCTGATAGAAAAAGGAGCATCTATTTTTGCCATTGGAGAGATGGGCATAGGAAATACTACGCCTAGTAGCGCTATCGTAGCTCTTTATTCTGGAAGGCCCCTTGACGAGGTCGTGGGCAGGGGAACTGGCATAGGGGAAGATAGGGTGCCTGTCAAAAAGAATGCCATAGAGAGAGGGATAAAGATAAACAAGCCAGATGTGAAAGACCCCATCGATGTGGTGTCCAAGGTGGGGGGACTGGAGATAGCCGGCATGGCAGGCTGCATGCTTGGAGCGGCTTCCAGAAGGATTCCTGTGGTGGTTGACGGATTCATATCCTCGGCTGCCGCTTTGATAGCTTCGAAGATAGAGCCAAAGGCCACAAACTACATGATAGGGTCTCATCTTTCACAGGAGCCAGGCCACAAGATAGCCTTGGACCTGATAGGCTTGAAGCCCTTGATGCATTTGGATATGAGGTTGGGAGAGGGCACAGGCGCCGTTTTGGCTTTCAATTTGATAGAGGCGGCACTGAGGATTTTAGACGAAATGGCTACCTTTGAGGATGCTGGAGTCTCCACTGAGATAGCCTAGGCGACCTTATTGGCCTATGTGGAGGAGCTTTTGTTGTATATTCCAGGTTCGCCCTGGGGGGACGCGCCGGTTTCGAAGACGCCGTAGCTTTCACCAAAGTATGTGTCCCCTCCAAAGAGGAGCTTCAATGTGTCTGAAGCCTGGGCTTCAGACACGAACCCTCCGAAGGCAAGAAGAAACGCAAAAATGCAGCTTAAGTATTTTTTCATGGCAAAACAAACCCTTCTACGGCCAAAGGCCAAATATTTATTATAATAATTTAGTTACAATTATAAAGCTAGGGAGGTTTTTTCGTTGGAGAGCGAACGACTGAAAAAAATATTACTGTCCATAGATGGTCGGGGCTACAAGGCCTATAAGCAGATAGAGGGTTCCTACAAGTTCGGCTTCTTCGATCTTTTCATAGACCATGTTCAGGGAGACCCTTTCGCAGCTCCCAGCAGGCTAAGGGTAAGAGTCAAGCAAGAGGTTGCCCAGATCCCCGGATGGGCCTTTGAAAACCCTCACAGGCAAATGGCTTGCTGCGATTTTTTGACCAGAACTTTTGCAAAGGCCATAAGGAAATATGCAGAGGGAAAAAGGGGCAGCGGAAAATCAGGGCTTTTTGCCGTGGATGTTCCAGGGCAACAGGTATTGAAGCGCACGTCCTGCTTGGTTAATGAAGCTTTCGTGGAGATTCGGTTTGTGTGCGGTTTGCCCGCGGCAGGAAGAAGGGCTCTGGGCAGAGAGGCCATGGAGATGTTCTTTGACGAACTGCCGAGGATTGTTGAGGAGGCTTTGCTTTACAGAAACATAAACGAAGAAAATTTAAAAAGACACGTGGAAGTAGTGGAGGACCACTTTTACATAAAAGAACAACTTAAAGAACAAAAGCTCGTTTCCTTCATAGCCGATGGATCTATATTGCCCCGAGAAAGTGGAGTTTCCCAGCGTCCCATGAGGAGGGAGGATGCTGTTGCCTTTAGTAGCCCTCCAAGCCTGAGGGTAACGATGACCTTGCCTAACAGGGGAGAGATAACAGGCATGGGCATTCCTGAAGGAGTGACCCTCATAACCGGCGGAGGATACCATGGCAAAACGACCCTTCTTGAGGCTATAGAGATGGGCGTTTATCCCCACATTCCTGGAGACGGCAGGGAATATGTAGCCACCGTGGAGGAGACCGCAAAGATACGGGCTGAGGATGGCCGAAGCGTAAAGGGAGTGGACATTTCTCCGTTCATAAACAACCTTCCTGGAGGGAAGGACACCTCCTTTTTCTCCACGGAGGACGCCTCGGGCTCCACATCCCAGGCCGCGAACATACAGGAGGCCCTTGAAATGGGGGTCAAGCTTTTGCTTATCGACGAGGACACCTCTGCGACCAACTTCATGATAAGGGATGCAAGGATGCAGAGGCTGATTGCCAAGGACAAAGAACCCATAACGCCCTTCATAGATCATGTAAGGGGGCTTTTCGAGCAATTGGGGGTCTCGACCATCCTCGTTATAGGCGGAAGCGGAGATTACCTGGATGTTGCGGATAAGGTGATAATGATGGATGAGTACGTTCCGTTGGACGTGACCCAGGAAGCTATGTCGGTGGCCCAAAGTATAAAGACCAACAGAGCCAAAGAGGCTCAAAAGGTCCCATTCATACCCTCTTCTAGGGTGCCTGTCCCCGGAAGCATAAATCCTCACCTAGGCAAGAAGCTTAAGATCAAGGCAAATGGTCTTAGAAGTATAACCTTTGGTAGGGACAACATGGACCTTGGTGCACTCTCTCTGCTCGTAGACGAGAGTCAGACTAGAATGATAGCCCAAATCTGGCATTACGCATACGTAAAGGGCTACATAGATGGTCGAAGGAGCATAGTGGAGATAATAGATAAAGTGTTTGGGGACATACAGGAAAAGGGTATGGACGTCATCTCCCCTCACCGCTATGGCCATCCGGGGGATTACGCCTTACCCAGGAAGTTCGAGACGGCTTTCGCGATAAATAGGCTGAGGAGCCTAAAAATTGCAAGGGCGCAATAGGTTCTAGATTAAGTTCTTGATGGCCAGGCTTGCCAAGTAGGAAACGCCGGCCACCAGAATGATGCATGCACCGGATGTGAGGTTGAGCCAGTAGGAAAGCCAAAGGCCTGAGAGGATGAATAAGGCCCCTAAAATGGAGGCAAGGACCATCATTTTTTTCAGGCTCTTGGCGAACTGCCCGCTTATGGCAGCGGGCATGGTGAGAAGGGCGATAACCATTATGAGTCCTACCATTCGCATCATCATCACCACGGTGAGAGCGGTCATGGTGACCAAAAGGGTGTGAATCTTACCCACGGGGATGTTCTGCACCGTTGAGAACGTTTCGTCGAAGGAAAGGGCCACTAGCTCCTTGTAAAACAGCCACACCAAAAGCATTATACCCAGGTCCAGTGCCAAAAGAAGCCATAGGTCTTCTTGAGGTATCATCAGGATGCTTCCGAAAAGGTAGCTCATTAGATCGGCCTTGTATCCTCCTGATAGATCAATGAGTATTATCCCCACAGCCATGCCTATGGCCCACAGGGCCCCTATTAGGGTGTCGGAGCGCTCCCTTGCCCTTCGCTGAATGGCGCTCATTCCTACGGCTGCGGCAAGGCTGAAGGCGAAGGCCCCCAAGAGGGGGTTGAATCCCAAAAAATACCCAAGGCCTATCCCACCGTAAGCGGCGTGGGCGATGCTGCCGCTCAAAAAGACTATACGTTTGGTTACTACAAAGGTCCCCACGATGCCGCATGCTACGCTGATCAAAAGCCCTGCCAAGAGGGCGTTTCTCATGAAGTCGAACTGAAGGGCCTCAATCATCTTTTGGTTTCCTCCTGGTTTATTTTGGGGAGCACCCTGTGGGGCACTCCATGGGCTATCAGGTCAACAGGGCAGTGGTAGGCGGCGTCTATCATGCCCTGGGTAAGGGTTTTTTCGTCGTAATAGTAGAGCTTCCTGTTCAGGCACCCTACGGATTTGACGTAAGAGGACACAGCCCCCACGTCGTGGGTTACCATCACTATGGTTATGGCGCTGCTTTCGTTAAGGTCCTTGAGCAGGCCATAAATGACCTCGCTGGTGTTGGGATCCACACTCGCCAAGGGCTCGTCAAGAAGTAGGATCTCCGGGTCCTTTGCCAGAGCCCGGGCTATATAGACCCGCTGCCTCTGTCCCAGGGATATCTCACCTATGGGTTTTTGAGCGATGTTTTGTAGACCCACCATCTCGAGGGCCTCTGAAGCCTTATTTTTATCCTCCTTGGAGTAGGAGCGAAGAAGTTTTTTCCTTCCCATTCGTCCCATTAGCACCACGTCAAGGACCTTTATGGGAAAGTCCCTGTCCATATCGCTTTCCTGGGGAACCCACCCCACGAATTCCCGGCCTTCCTCTGGAGGAAGGCCCATGACCTTCACCTCTCCCTTGTAAGGTGTTATGAGGCCCAATATGACCTTTAGCAGGGTGGATTTCCCGCCTCCATTGGGGCCTATAATGCCCACGAAATCCCCCTTCTTCACAGAAAAGTTTATGTCCTCTATCACGTTGTTGTTGCCGTACCCTGCCCAAACGCCCTTTAAGCTTATGACTTTTTGTTTCATGGCTTGGTCTCCTCGCGGGAGTTGTCTTTCAGAGCTTCAGCCAAGGTGTCCCCCAGAAGCAGGAGGTTCTCTCTCCAGTTGGGCGCCAAGGGGCTTATGGGGACCACCCTGCACCCTACCTCCTGGGCTATGACCTTTGCTGATCGGCTTGGAAACTCCGGTTGAGTGATGATTATCCTTATCTTCTCTTTTTGGGCGATGCTTATGATCTTGGCTAGTTCCGCTGCGCTGGGTTCGCTTCCTTCCACCTCTATGGGGATCATATCAAGGCCGTAGTCCCTGGCAAAATAACCCCAAGAGGGATGAAACACCATGAATTTTTTGCCCTTTGTCTCGGAGAGCTTGCCCCTTATCTCTTCGTCCAATTCGTCCAGTTCCTTGAGGAACCTCTTTAGGTTCTTTTGATATGACTTGGTGTTTTGGGGATCCGCCGAAGAAAGGGCCCTTTGAATGTTTTGTGCCTGAATTTTCACAAGCCTCGGGGAAAGCCAGATGTGAGGATCAAGCTCCCCTTGCGAATGTTCATGACCGTGGCTTTTGCCGTTTTCGCCGTTGGTTAGGTCGTGTATGGAGCTTATGGGTATTTTGGAGATCCCCTCAGATGTATCAACGACAACCATATTCTTGTTTATCTGAAAAAAACGCCCAAGGTACGCCTTTTCAAAGGGAACGCCGATGGCGAAGTAAAGGGAGGCCCGGCTCAAGGATACAAGCTGAGATGGCTTGGGTTCGTATGTCGCAGGGTTGGCTCCAGGCGGAACCATTATTTCTATCTGGACCTTTTGGTCAGCTATCCGCTCAATGAAGTATCTTTGGGGGAGTATGCTGGCTGCAACCAACAGCTTCTCCTCCTGGGAGGCCCACCCCGCAATAGGGGACAGCAAGACAAATATTATCAAGGAAAAAAAGAGAAAAAGCCCCGCAACTTTTCCCTTCATGATTTCACCCCGCTTCACTTCATTATAGCATGGGCCGTCCGAAGGAAAATCCAGAAAGATGGACAAAAAACTAAATTGTCAGAAAAAAGCGGTATATATTGACATTTAGAAACAATAATATATAATGATTCCCGGCGAAGGCAATAGCGTTTGTTTTCTCAAATGGTACGAACGATATGTGGGGGGATAAATTATGGCACGTATTTACGGTAAAAAGGCCGGGGGGAGCTTCTGAGGCATTGGGTTTCGCAGCTTTTGCTGCTTCTGGTATTACAGGTTGTGCCTTTGGCATAGCGCAGCTTCTGGTACAGTATCTCTAGTTTTTTGTTCAAAGAGAGTATTTGACATCAACGAGGAGTAAATGGGGGACCCCATGGGGTCCCCCATTTTTTGCTCCCAGTTTCAGCATGTTTTTAAGGGATGGCGCTGTTTATGTAGTTTACCAATGTCACGAAGTCAAAGACAGGTTTTCCCGTTACTTCCCTTATCCTTTGTGCGAACGGGGGAAGGTCGGTACATTCCAGCACGAAGGCTCCAATTTTTGGGTTTTCTTTTACGGCCTTCACAGCTGTTGAGACCACTTCCTCCCTTATTACGTCGAGGTCCACGTCCTCATTGGGAGCGATGAATATTTTGTTCCACTCTGGACACTCCTCCATTCCGAAGATCTCAACGGGCATTTCGGAGGTTATGCCCACGGCTCTTAGGTGTTCCTCTCGGAGGGCGGCCTTTTTGGCTGTTATCACTCCTATGTGTTTGTTCCTCCCAAGGGTGTGGAAAACCATGGGGACTTGAAGGAGGCTGGATGTAAAGACCGGAACGTCAAGGGAGTCCGTCAGCTCCCGCTGGAATATGGCGTTGAAGCCGCAGCTTGTGGTTATGGCTTTCACGCCCTCTTTCACCATCTTTTGGGCCTCTTCTATCATCCTCTCCATGACCTTCCTGCAGGGGTTCTCGAGGATGGTCTCTATGTTGGCACCTTTGACCTTGCAGAACCTCACTGGGAAATCGTAAGTGTCAGGATTCGTGCTGTTCCCCTTGAGGGTCTCAAGCTGTTCCAGTCCCCTTGGTGATTGCCCGGCTTCCCAGCAGAGTATTCCTATGCGCGGTTTTTCTGTAGTGTTGGTCATCAGCGGCCCTCCTCCATGAAATCTATATGCTGATGTTGCCTATTATGGCAAAGATTACAGCAGCCAGAACGCCGGCCGTTATGGCGTAAGGTAGCTGGGTAGTTACGTAATCCATGTGGTCCGAGCCTGCCCCGAAGGACGAAAGACAGGTGGTGTCCGAGACAGGGGAGCAGTGGTCTCCAAAGAGCCCTCCGCCCACTACGGCTCCAACCGTCGCCAAAACTAGGCTGTTGACCTCACCGCCGGAGAGGTTCATCGCCACGGGCAATACGAAGGGCGTCAAGATGGCGTAGGTTCCCCACGATGTCCCGGTGAAGAAGGATATCATGGCTCCGGTTATGCCCTTTACGGCCACGTCCATGCCGTCTTTTATGCCTTTGAAGTACCCGCCTAAGGCCATGGCAACGGCCTGGTACATAACTGCAGCGAAGAAAGCCTCAAGGATCTTGGCGCTTCCGAAGGCCACGAAAGTGCCTATGGCTATGGATATTACTATCAGGACGGGAACCACAAGGTACAAGAACAAGTTGGACTTCTTTCCTTCCAGGGGCTTGATCATTTCCATTTCCTCGCCGGTAAGGGGTGTAGCACCGTCGCGGAGCACCTTGCCCTCCTTCATGGCCCGTTCTTCGGCCTTCTTCATCGGCCCGAAGTTGGGGATCAGTTGGAAGCCTATCAAGCCAGCCAGGATTACCGCGAACCAGCCGTAGAAGTTATAAGGTATGGATTTGATGAAGACGGCCATGCCCTCGTTTACGTCCTGTATGGGGCCGTACCCTTTGAGGAGTCCTGCGATGTAAACGGCCCAGCCGGTCAGGGGGACCAGGGTACATACAGGGGCGCTGCCTGAGTCCAACAGATAAGCGAGCATTTCTCGGGAAACTTTGTACTTGTCGGTCAGAGGCCTGGCGATGGGGCCGCTGAAAAGAGGGCTGAAGTAGTCGCTGAAGAAGATGAATATTCCCAAAAGCCAGCCAAACCCAGAGGCCGCTCTGTGGCTTTTTATCTTGGTGCTGGCCCACTCCGCGAAGGAGGCAATGACGCCGGCTCTTAGGTAGAAGGCAACCATGATTCCTACTGCGATCTCTATCATGACCACCCAGATGAAGTCGCCGTTGCCCAGTGCCTTCTGGAACAGCTTGGAAAGTCCTGTTGCTGGGTCGAATCCGGCTATGACGACGCCGACGATGCATCCTATGAGTAGAGAGAACACCGCATCCTTTGTCCTGAAAGCCAATATAAGGGCCAAGATCACTGGAACCAGGGACAGAGCACCTTTTGCTGCTATTTCTCCCATGAAGCACAACTCCTTTCTCTTGCTCTTTTGGTTTGTTTCTTTTGCAAGGTGGAGCTAAGTTCAGTGTTGGCATCACCTCCTAGGCATCCAGCCGGCCATCCCAATGTTCTTCACTGGAAGTGAAGACTATGTCTCTTGCGGCTAGCTCTGAGATGAACGGCTGGAAAGGAACTTGTATGGGGCTTAGCACCCCTTTTTCGCTTATCTTCTCCTGGAGTATCATTTGGGCACCTATGGAGACGGTGAATCCAACGGTGCGCTGCATGGATGTGAAGCCCGTCTTCAGATCTCTTTTGTCGATTATCTGGTTTATCACTCTGATGGGTTTTCCGTCCCTGTATCCTCTGGCGTCTATGCGAATGAGGGCTACATCCCTTTCGTCGTCCTCGTAGAAGAACTGTTTCTGAGAGCCCAGAAGGCTTGCGCAGAACTCAACAGGAAAGACGTAGGCATCCCCGCACTTGATGGGGGCTTCGTTCAAAAAGCCGCACTTGGCCATTCGGCTCCAGAAGGCGCCGTGTCCAGGCCAGCGGCAGATGTACCTGCCCATGCTCTTGACCGTTCCTTTTACGCCGAAGATCTCAGCGTAGGAGGCGGAGTCACCGTTTGGGAAGCACTCCAGGGGGCCTCCCAGCTCTGGAACCTCAAGTATGTGGGTGTGTTCTGGCATGAACATTTCGTCCGCGGGGACGTCAACTATTTGGGAGTCCTTTATGTAGCGCGCCGGCCTCAAGTAGGACCGCATCACTCCTATGATGGACCAGGTGAACTTGTAACCCAAGGGGCTTTTCTCTGCTACTTCTTTTTCGGGGAAGCCCGCCCCGTAAGAGTGGAGGGCCTCAACGACGTCGAGCTTGTCCAGGGCGTTCTTTGTTAAAACCAAATCGATTCCTGGATCCATGCCGAACTCCTGCAGGATGGTTACTCCCTTGGAGGATGCCTCCTGATGAATCTTTTGAAGTTCCTCCTTTTGGGCTTGTCTCTTTTCGGGGTCCTGTTCTCCGGGATTGACGAAATACATGGAGCTCACAAGGCTGACCCCCACCTGAGCTGCAAGCCTGGCAGCGCGAAGGGCAAAAGGTCCAGGAAGAAGCTCCATCACTATATCAGCCTTTTTCATCAGCTCCTCCATGGCTTTTTGGTCCGAGGCGTCCAGTACTACCGCCTCGACCTTCTCGAATCCGGGAGCCTTGGGTACGTCTAAAACCTGAGTGGATGCGTCAGCCAGGATAACCTTAGATACAATAGGGCTTTTTACTATGTCATATAGTGCTGCCTTGCCCTGCATTCCGTAGCCTAGCTGCAGAACTGTCTTACCGGCCATGAAAATCACTCCTCGTATGATGTATTCATCATTGTGCTCATAGATAAATTCAGAAATATTATTAGCACGGATGGGGGAGGGAGTCAATTTTGTGTAAAAAGGTACTATCGGTACCCCTCAAGATGGACTTGTTGAGGAGTACCGATAGGTTCATTTCAGCAAAAGGTTCTTAAAGAGTAGGTGTTCAGTACTTCATGAGGAGGTTTTCATAGGTCCACTGGATGTGTTCTTCCATCAGTTGGGCTGCTTTTTTAGGGTCTCTGTCGGCTATGGCCTTTATTATTGTCGCGTGCTGCATGGGAGTTTTTTGAGGCACGGAGAATTCTTTGCCTTTGTAGAAGCTGTCGAAATAGAACACATAGATGTTGGAGCGCCAGAATATGTTTCGTACCCATTTTTCGAGGTACTGGTTGTGGGAGGCCTTGGCTATTCCCAGGTGAAATTCCTCGTTTGCGCTGGAGTAGGTGTCCTTGCTGCCCGAAGCCAGGGCCTCATGGTCCTTGGATAGTACCTCCTGCAGCTGCTGGATTTCCTTTTCTGTGGCGTGCAGTGCGGCACTCGCGGCAGCCTGGCTTTCCACCGCCTTTCTAGCGAAAAATACCTGCTCTGCGTCCTCGGGGGTGGGTAGAGGTATGTAACAACCCTTCTTGGGCATCTTGTTCAGGAACCCTTCGCTCACCAGCATGGTGAGGGCCTTGCCTACGGGGGTGCGGCTCATCCCCAGTTTTTCGGCGATCTCGGTCTCCAGCAGGAAATCACCTGGCCTAAACTGGCCGGAGATGATCAGGTTGATAATGGAACGATATGCCCTTTTTTCTGCGCTTACTGTCATTGAGGTCCTTCCTTTCAATGTATTCATCAGTTATGCATCCATCAATGTTCCAATGAATACATGATATCATACGCATCTTAGTAGAGGAATTCTTTCGGGATGGTCTTGGGCATCTTCACTTCAAAGGTGACTTCCTTTCCTCCTCGAATCACGGTGACAGGTATGGGTAAGCCTAGGTATTCTTGAAGCACTACTTTGAAGTCCTCTATATTGTTCTGTGGCCCGAAATTTCGTCCTGCTGCCTTTACTATGATGTCGTCATTTTTTAGGCCTATCGTGCTGGCCAGGGAGCCAGGTATTACGTACCAGATGCGAAGGGGTTCGCGGGAGTAGTTATAGAGGCCTATGCGGAAGATGGAAGGCCGCTTATCCACTCCTAGGTCGTAGGTTAGGCCGCTGGGTAGTCTGTTTTTGAAAGATGGGTTTATTTCCATAAAGGCTTTGGAGGCTGACTGCATTATCTGAGATGAAAGGTTCAGGTAGGATGAGGACTTTTTACAAAGATCTTGCGCAGTGGCGTTCCAGGTTTGGGCTTGTTGCCCCGTGAGGATGGCTTTTGCGAACAAATCGGACGCCGTCAGAATGGTTTTTGCTCCCTCCATGCAAGACTTCACAAAGGAAGCCCAATGGGGGTCTTGTGCTTCTATGCTCTGCAGTCGACCTGCAGATAGTTGAAACTTGGCCATTTGGTCATATAAAAGCTGTGGAACTCCTTGCAAATAACCGTTTCCATTGGCAAGCCTACCAGAAATGTCATAGGCTGAATCTAAGTCTACATAGTCGCATAAAAACTCCACCACAGATGCTATGTTTTCCTCGGATATAGGCGTTTTCGTGTTTGGGTTTTTGATGTTTTCTTGCTCAGCCCCAAGGGCAGCTGCGGAAAAAAACGCCCACATAAACACCATGAAAATCAAAAGCAAAATCCTGGTTTTGGGAAAAAGACCTTTACTCATCTGATGATCCCCCCTCTTTTTCGCAGTATATCACTACTATCTTGAGCGGTAAAATCCATATTATTTGTGAATTGACGAATAATATATCTCGTGTTATAGTTATCTCGTTCACAAAACGCAAATGTATACCTCACCAAGAACCCTCGAAAGGAGGCAACATCATGAAAGGTTTTGCCATGTTGAGCATAGGAAACGTAGGTTGGATAGAGAAGGAGGCTCCAAAGCCAGGGCCCTTTGACGCCATAGTGAAGCCTTTGGCTGTAGCGCCGTGTACCTCGGATATTCACACGGTCTTTGAGGGAGCCATTGGTGAGCGACACAACATGATCCTGGGACACGAAGCAGTAGGAGAGGTAGTGGAAGTAGGAGAAGAAGTCAAGGACTTCAAACCAGGTGACAGGGTAGTGGTTCCTGCTATAACCCCAGACTGGAGGACCCTTGAGGCACAGGCTGGGCACCACCAGCATTCCGGAGGGCTTTTGGCCGGTTGGAAGTTCTCGAACATCAAGGACGGAGTTTTTGGCGAGCTTTTCCACGTAAATGATGCGGACATGAATTTGGCCAAGTTGCCCGAGGAGATTCCCTTGGAGGCCGCAGTTATGATCCCTGATATGGTCACGACTGGGCTTCATGGGGCCGAGCTGGCCGAGATAAAACTAGGAGACACCGTTGCTGTTTTGGGTATAGGGCCGGTAGGTCTTATGGCCGTGGCAGGCGCAAGGCTTAAGGGGGCATCCCGAATAATCGTCGTGGGCACCAGGCCCAAGTGCGTAGAGGTTGCAAAAGAGTACGGAGCTACCGATGTGGTAAGCTACAAGGAAGGCCCGATAGATCAGCAGATTTTGGATCTAACCAAGGGTAAAGGCGTAGACGCAGCCATCATAGCTGGTGGAAACGCCGACATAATGGCCTCTGCTGTAAAGATGACCAAGCCGGGTGGCGTCATATCCAACATCAATTATTTTGGCGAAGGGGAGTACCTACCTGTGCCCCGCCTGGAATGGGGCTGCGGTATGGCCCACAAGGACATCAGAGGTGGCCTTTGCCCTGGTGGTAGGCTCAGAATGGAGAAGTTGGTAGACTTGGTCCTTTACGGTCGTTTGGATCCAGGCAAGTTGGTAACTCACGTGTTCAAAGGGTTCGAACATGTAGAGGAAGCCTTGCTGCTCATGAAGGATAAGCCAAAGGATCTTATAAAACCTGTGGTTTTGGTGGAGTAGTTCTCAATCTCCTATAACAACCTCCTATAAATCGTATATTTCCTCGAAGGTGCCGCCTTTTCGGTGGCACCTTTTTCTTTGTCTTATTGTAACTTTCATGTAAATTATTCATTTGTAGGAATCTGGCTGAAAGTGGGGAATTAATTTGGTGGATGTTCTTTTGGCCTTTGCGGTAGATTTAGTATTTGGAGACCCTTATGGCTTTCCTCACCCCGTTAGGGGGATCGGATGGCTTGTGGCCAAAACGGAGCGCTTCATTAGGAATCGTTTTACAACGGCCCGGGGATTGAAGGTCTCAGGTACATTTATGGCTTTTTGTGTTCCTGCCCTTGTGTGGGGTGTGGCGTTTTCTGTACTGGAAATTGCGGGATTTATCCATCCTTTGCTTTACCACCTTTTAAATATCCTAATGCTTTATACTACCCTCTCTGTAAAAAGTTTGGGTTATGAGGTGGGCAAAGTCCATAAAGCCTTGAGGAAAGGCGATATCGTCGGGGCCCAAAAGGCTCTTTCTTACTTGGTGAGCAGGGAGACCAAAGATTTGGATGACCAAGGGATAATTAGGGCTGCGGTGGAAACCGTGGCAGAGAACACTGTGGACGGTGTCATTTCTCCGTTGTTTTACGCTTTCTTGGGAGGTGCTCCCTTGGCTATGTGTTATAAAGCCATTAACACTCTCGATTCCATGGTGGGGTACAAAAACGAGAAATATATACATTTGGGGTGGGCGTCGGCAAGGTTGGACGATCTAGCCAACTTTATTCCAGCCAGATTGGCCGGGCTTATCATTCCCTTAGCTTCTGGCGTTTGTGGTTTCCACATGTTCAATTCCTTCCGGATCGTCCTTCGGGACAGACGCAACCACGCAAGCCCCAATGCTGGTTTCCCTGAGGCGGCCGTGGCTGGTGCTCTAGGGGTTCAGCTCGGGGGTGAAAGCACATATTTTGGAAAGAAAATAAAAAAGCCCACCCTTGGGGATCCAATGGTTCCTTTGGAGCCTAAGCATATAAAGGCTGGAATAAGAATCATGTACACAGCGGCTACGATAATGGTGACAGCTGGTTTTTTGATCAGCCGGTGGGTGTAAAGAGGAGAAGGTGAAGATGAGCCTGATGAAAAAGTTTACCCATGGAGGAAACATTTATAAAGTTGCGAAGGAGTACGGCATGGAGGAAGAAAAGATACTGGACTTCAGTGCCAACATAAATCCTCTGGGCCCTTCTCCGCTAGCAGTAGAAAGCATAATTAACAATTTATCACTCCAACAGTGTTATCCAGATCCGGACTACTGTGAGTTGAGGAATGAAATATCTAAGTATCTAAACGTTGCTTCAGATTATATTATCGTGGGAAATGGAGCAACGGAGTTGATATACCTTTTCTTCAGGAGCATGAGACCACGAAAGGTTTTGATTCCGGTTCCTACCTTCAGCGAATATGAGCGGGCGGCGAGGCTTGCCGGCTGTGAAATATGTTACTTGCCCTTGAATGAAGAGGATGGTTTCAGTTTGTCTCCTCAAAGGTTAGTTCAGAACCTTGAAGGCGTGAGTGCCCTTGTGTTGTGTAATCCCAACAATCCAACAGGCGTCGTTTTGCCCAGGAATGAAGTAGAGGAAGTTGTGAAGTTTTGCAATCGCCGTGGCATTTTAGTGCTCATAGATGAAGCCTTCATGGAGTTCGTCCATGAGATGGATTGTTTGACTGCGATAGATCTTTTAGATGAATTTAGAAACGTCATGGTGGTGCGGGCTTTCACTAAGTTTTTTGGAATGCCCGGGGTAAGATTGGGGTACGGGATAACCAAAAGTGCAGAGATACTGGAGGGTATTCGATCTTTCAAGGAGCCCTGGAGTGTAAACGTTTTGGCCGCAGTTGCAGGAGTTGCAGCTCTCAAGGATGAAGATTACATCCAAAAAAGTAAGGCAATTATTCAAAGAGAGAGGAAGTACCTTCTGGAGGAGCTGTCTAAAATTGGATGGCTTAAGCCGTTCGAGACCAAGGCTAATTTCATTCTGATTAAAATATTAGATGAAAATATATCTTCATCGGATCTTAGGATGAAGCTCTTTCCTCATGGAATCCTCATTAGGGATGCCTCAAACTTTGTGGGCTTGAGCGATAGGTTCATTAGGGTGGCGGTGAAGGATCGCAGGAGCAATGATATTCTTATATCTGCTCTTAAGAGGTGTCGTGAGGAAACGCAATGATAGCAAGGGCTAGATGTCATGGATCTTGTGGAGAGGTAATTCAGGGTTTCATTGGTGGAAGGGAGCTTCTTGTCTCTTGTCCTGTTGATCTGTATTCGGAAGTTGTCTTGAGGGATGTTCCTTATTCCTGTATTGATCAGGGACACAAAAAGTCCAGGAAGGCTCTGGAGAAAACATTTGAATTCTTTGGGTTACCTCGGGAGGATACATACCAGATCGAAATTCAAATCGATTCTTCCATACCAGTGGGTAAGGGAATGGCGAGCAGTACTGCAGATATAGTTGCGACTGTGAAAGCTTCAGCTGTGTTTCTTGGGAAAAGGATAAACCCTGAAGAGGTGGCCAAAATAGCTTTATCTATTGAGCCAACCGACAGTGTGTGCTTTCATGGGTTAACTTTGTTTGATCATCTAAAGGGGGAGGTTGTAGAGCCTTTAGGTAAAGCTCCTCCTTTGAATGTGCTGGTCTTGGAGCCCCCCGAGGTTTTGGACACCCTTAAGTTTAGAGAGGTGGACTATTCGGAAATCAAAAGAAAAGATCAACCCAGGTTAGAGCATGCCCTACGGCTTTTGAAAGAGGGGATAAGAACGCAAAACTCCTTGTTGATAGGAGAAGCGGCAACCATTAGCTCCATTGCAAATGAAAAAGTGCTTGAAAAGCCTGACTTACTTGCCATAATCCGCTGTGCGAAAGAGGCCAAGGCCGTGGGGGTTAATGTGGCTCACAGTGGGACGGTGATTGGGATCTTGATAGACAAGGCCTATACTGATGCGGAAGTGGTAAAAGCTGCCTTGGAGAATGAGGGGTTATTGCAGCGGTTCGAGAGGATTTACTTATGCAAGATGCTAGTTTGAAGAAAAGGTGATGTGTTAAGATGAAGGCAAAAAGCTTAATGATTCAAGGGACGGGGTCGTCTGTAGGTAAAAGCTTGATAGTAACGGCTTTATGCCGCATATTTCACCAGGACGGTTTTCGCGTTGCTCCCTTCAAGTCACAAAACATGGCCCTCAATTCTTTCATAACAAAAGAAGGTTTAGAAATGGGGAGGGCTCAAGTAGCGCAAGCGGAGGCAGCAAGGAAAGAGCCGGATGTAAATATGAACCCCATATTATTGAAGCCGACAGCGGACGTAAATTGTCAAGTCATAGTCAAGGGAAAGGTATACAAAAATATGTCTGCCAAGGAATATTGTGATTTCAAGCCCTATCTTAGGGAGGTTGTAGCGGAGTCGTACAGGAAGCTTGCCATGGACAACGATATTGTAGTCATTGAGGGAGCTGGAAGCCCTGCGGAGATAAACCTAAGAGAAGGGGATATTGTGAACATGGGCATGGCCGAAATTGCGGATGCTCCCGTGATATTGGTTGGTGACATAGACAAAGGAGGAGTTTTCGCATCTTTGACAGGGACTATGTTGCTTTTAAACCACGCTGAGCGAAGGCGAATCAAGGGGGTTTTAATAAACAAGTTCCGCGGCGATGTAGAGATCCTGAAACCCGGGATATACGAACTGGAGAGAATTATAAAGCGCCCCAATTTGGGGGTTGTGCCCTATATGGATGTTAGGATAGATGATGAGGATGGTTCCCATGATAGGTTGGGCTTTAAGTCAGGTGCCGAGCACAAAATTGACGTAAAGGTTATAAGGCTTCCCCACATATCTAATTTTACAGATTTCAATCCGTTGGAGTGCCAGGAAGATGTGGCCTTGAATTATGTGGCTTTTAGCAACGAGATTGGAGAGCCTGATGTTTTGATCATCCCTGGTTCTAAGAATACTTTAGCGGACCTACAGTTTATACGAAATAGGGGGATAGATAAGAAAATCTTCGAGGTCCATCGCAAAGGCGGGATCATAATAGGGATCTGCGGTGGGTTTCAGATGTTGGGTAAGGAAATCCACGACCCCTATCATGTTGAAAGCGATTTAGAGTATTGCAATGGTTTGGGGCTCATAGATGGGAAGACCATATTCAGTCGAGATAAAGTTACTACTCAGGTCAAGGCAAGGATCAACGTAAATATAGGACCTTTTGAAGGCCTTCAGGGAGTGGAGGTAGAGGGATACGAGATTCACATGGGGGAAACAGTTATTGATGCCGAAGTGAGTCCTTTGGTGCTGATAACCGAGAGACTCGAAGATGAGGTTTATATACCAGATGGAGCAGTGAGCGATAATGGAAGGGTTTTTGGAACTTACATCCATGGAATATTTGACAACATGGTCTTTACGAGGGCGTTTTTGAACAACATCAGGAAAAACAAAGGTTGGGATCCTTTAGAAATAGAAACTAAATCGTACAGGGAAATTAAGGACAGAGAGTATGATAGGCTGGCCGAGATTGTTAGAGAGAGCGTGGATATGGATAGTATATATAAAATAATTGGCCTGTATTGATAATGAACAAAAGCCGGGGGGCCTTTCCATCCCCGGCTTTTGAGTGGGTCTTCGAAGTTTCTTCTTGTCTACAGCTTGAACTGATCCACTAGAACTTTAAGTGTTTCCGCTATTTCGGTTAGGGTTTGGGCTTCGCGGGCTATCCGCTCGCTTGCTTTTACTATTTCTTCAGTGGCCTGCGATACGTTCTCCATGGCGTTTGCTGTGTTGATTGTGGCTTGGCTTACGCTTTCTACTGATTGAGCCATCTCATGGGCTGCAGCAGCCTGTTCTTCAGAGGCTGCTGCTATGTTCTGAACCATATCGCTCACCTCTTTGATGTGCTGTAACATGTCCGATAGTCTGCTTAATGACTCGTTTGCAAGCTGGATCGTATCTTCTACGGCTTTGGTGGATTCCTTTGTAGCTTCCAAGGATGCGTTCGCCTTTTCCTGTAAAGGGGCAATCAAATTTTCAACCTCATGAGCAGCGTTGGAAGATTCTTCGGCCAGTTTTCTTACTTCCTCTGCAACCACTGCAAAGCCTCTTCCGTGCTCGCCAGCTCTTGCTGCCTCTATTGCGGCATTCAAAGCGAGGAGGTTCGTTTGATCGGCTATAGCTTTTATGGAGTCCACCAGCTTGGTAATGGACATGGATGACTTAGCCATTTCCTTTATTGTCTCTTCGGTGTCTGTTGATTTTTCCCCTACTATTGTTATAGCTTTTACTACGCTTTTTACCTTATGAGCAACTTCTTCTGATATGGCGGACATTTTAGCTGCTACTTCGGCGCCATTGGTGGCGTTTTGTGCTACCTGTTGAGAGGAGCTTGCAACTTCCTCAACGCTTGCGTTTATTTCCTGCAGAGAGGCAGAGTTGTTTTCCATAAGAGCGGCCACCTGCTCAACGGATGTCTTAGCCTCCCGCACCGATGCTGCTGCCTCCTCGGAAAAGGAAGCCAACCCCTCTGCGACGTTGATGGTTTGGGCAGAGCGGCCGGATATGTCTTTTAGCGCATTTCTCAGTACGTTCCGCAAGGTCAAGGCAGCGGAAGCCATAATACCTATTTCAGTATCTTGTTTTGCTACTTTTTCGAGCCAGTTTTCGTTTTCATATTCTTGCAAATTGAGCTGTCCAAGCTTTGTCATTGCTTTAGTAATATGGCGAATGGGAACGGTAATGCTCTTGGAGATGGAGTAGAGCAAGATGCCCAATATTACGATAGCAAGTATGCCAACTATAGCCTGATTTTTGACCTCACTTAATACTATTGCGTTCAAGTTCGAGGTGGGAAAGACCAGCCCGAAGACAAACCCAGACTTTGTTGGGGCGTAGAATGTTCTTCTTTTTTCGCCTTGAAAAGCGTACTCGGCAAAACCTACTGTTTTGCTAGATAGCATTTTGCGTCCCACTTCTGCTATCTCAGGAGTTACTATGGAACTTGTTTTTGTAATGTTTTCCTTCATAATCATATCTAATTCAGGATGAGCAATGAAAGTGCCGTTTTGGTCTATGAGAAAACCATAACCTGTTCCCAGTATTTTGTATGACGTTATCACCTTGGATAGGTCCTCTAGTACCACATCTATCGCTGCAACGCCTAGGGTCTTACCGGTGGATGAAATAACGGGCGTAGCTACCGTTATAAGTAGCTTTCCTGTACCCGCGTCGATATATGGCTCCGTAAGAATTGGCTTGTTGTATTGGGTTGCTTTGATATACCAGGAGCGTTTCCTTGCATCATAATTTTCTGGTTCAACCCATCCGCTGCCCGAGCTGACTTTGCCGGTGGAAGCCAGTCCTACATATATGTCATATAGTTTTAGGTTTTCTGTCAAGGATTCGTAAGTTCGGCGGAGAAGGGGTTCTAACTCGTTGTCTATAGCGTTGGGATGAGTATCTAGGAATTCGCCAGCTGCGCCTGCAACACTCTTGGATAGATTTTTGAGCTCTCGGAAATATTGATCGACCTGGGCGGCACCGTTGATAGTAACCTCACTGCCTAGGATGTTGACTTGCTCATTAAGGGTGTGCTTCGTTTGGTAAGCCATTAAAGTTATCATCGCTCCCAGTAGGAGAATAACGCTTATAGCAAGAATTAACAGTTTTTGAGCTATAGATATGCTTTTTTCTCTTTTGTTCCCGTTGTGAGGTTCAAGCATCTAAGACCACTCCTTTGTGTGAAATCCGCATGTGTAAATTTGAAATCGAGTCATAGTATAAACGGAGCAACTTTCCCGGGCAATAAAGTATTAATTGTAAGTATTTTTGGTTAATTGCAGAAGGTATTCAAGGCAATCTGAAATTTGCTTGCGGGTAAATTGATTTTGTCTGGGCAATTTGGCTTATTTGCCGAGTTAAAATTAAAATAGACTACCTGGTTTAGCATGATAGTCAGAGAAAATAAAAGGTGCAATTAGGAGATTGCTGTAGAATTTCAAAATTTGTGCAGGGGATTATTTGTGAATTGACGAACGATAGGATTTGGTGTATAGTTACATTGTTCACGATAACATCGTATCGCAATTAAAAATTGCAGGTTTATATGAAGGTTTAAGTTTTGGCTCTCACCCTGTACCCCATATTGTTATAGATTCTCTGTTTCCTTTCCGGAGGAGCCGCACTTGGTGCGGCTCTTTTTATGTTTTTCCTTCATTTCGTATAGGAACGAATCCGCTTGTTTCAGGGATTTGTCGTACTCTTGCAGGGTTGAAAATTCTGCCGCACCCCAGCTGAACTTGCAAGGCCACGATGGACAAACTGAAGTAGTAGAGGTGCCATGTTTTACTGATTTTTATATCATAAAGACATTAGAAGCCGCAAAGCGATGTTGGTTTTGTGTTACCATACACCATACAGTGGGATTGTCTCTCCGTAAGGGGACGGAAAAGATGCCGCCATGGACTAATTTTTATGGTTTCGGTTCCAGCCTCTTCCTGGTAGGGCTTACGACCTATCAAACCCTGGCAGTTCCGGAACATATAAGAGGTTCGTCCTTTACTCTTGCCACAGCGGGAACCATAGCTCCCTTGGTGATGATACTGCCATTGGCTGAGTGGTTGTTGAGGTCTGGCATGTACAGGGCCTATATATGGTTTCCTGTTCTGGCAGCGGCCATGTGCCTGGCTGTGGCATATTCCATAGGCTCTTCTGATGAAATAAACATCTCTGGCGCCGATTGGGGCTCTTACAGGGAAGTCTTCAAAAATCCAGCGATTAGGGTGCTTTTTGTCTCTGTAATCCTTTTTGCCATGACGGATGCGGCCATAGTATCTCTTGCCGGTCTGGCCTCGGAAAAAGGCTCTTTCCCTTTTAGGCCTTGCTTTCGCGCGCAGCAATTTGGCCTTTATGCTGCTGGGGTGCGTATATGGTGTGGCAATGGGATTGGGATTTCCTTTGCATCTTTCCCTGATAGGGGATGTGGCAGAAAGCAGGCTAAGGCCAAAAGCTACCTCCCTGGTATGGTTTCTTATGGCAGGATGCTATTTCCTGTCTCCGGTCATAACAGGCTATTTAGCCCGTAGCCTGAGCTTCACGGCTGCTTTTATAATAATACCAATCTTCATCATGCTGTGTGCCCCCTTTGTTCATAGTCTGTTCAAAAAACACATATCCTGAAATTTGATCTGAAGTCAGAAAATTCTGCCCACCTTGACACGGTTGCGTTATGCTCGTAAAATGCAATCTAATTTTAGTGTGCATTATTTTCAAAAACTAGCTCTTATCAAGAGAGGCGGAGGGACTGGCCCGATGATGCCCGGCAACCTGCCTTTTACAGGCGTGGTGCCAATACCTGCAGCTTAGGCTGGGTGATAAGAGAGGAAAGAGATCGTGTCCCTTCCTCTCGGAAGGGAAATTTTTTTATTCGGAGGTGCATTGTGTTGGAAAAGAAATGGAACTTTGCTACCAAGGCTGTCCATGGAGGCTGGAAGAGCGACCCGGCCACCGGATCCTTTGGTCTACCCATGTACGTAACCGCAGGATATCGTTTTGAGGATCAGGAGCACGCGATGCGCCTCTTCAACATGGAAGAAGAGGGACACTTGTATTCTCGCATTTCCAATCCCACTGTCGAGGTCTTTGAGAAAGCCGTAGCGCAGTGTGAAGGTGGGGTAGATGCCGTTGCTACATCTTCAGGGCAGGCTGCCTTGACGCATCTGCTTTTGTGTTTGTGCTCTGCAGGGGATCACGTAGTGGTGGCGTCCAAAAGCTATGGGGGTACCGTTACTTTGGTTAAAAACCTCATGAGTCGGTTGGGAATATCCTCTTCTTTTGTGGATACCGATGACGTAGAGGCCGTTAGGAATTCCATACGGCCCAACACCAGGTGCGTTGTAACAGAGACCATAGGCAACCCATGCCTCAACGTGGCTCCCCTGGAGGAGCTGGCGGCCATAACGAGGGAACACCACATTCCCCTGGTGGTGGATAACACTTTTGCTTCTCCTGCCCTGTGCAGGCCTGTGGAGTGGGGTGCCAACGTGGTGATCCACTCGGTGACCAAGTACATTTCCGGGCATGGACAGATAATTGGGGGAGTCATAGTTGACTGCGGCAACATGGACTGGGGGGCAAGCGACAAGTGGCCTGCCTTGACGGAGCCTGATCCCTCATACCACGATATAGTGTTCGTCGAAAAGTTTGGCCCATCGGCGCTGGCGGCTAAGATCAAGGTCTCTATACTGAGGGATGCTGGAGGATGTCTTTCTCCCTTCAATGCCCTAATGGCAAAAACGGGCCTTTCCACCCTTCATCTCAGAATGGAAAGGCACAGCTCCAACGCGCTATCAGTAGCCCGCTTCCTGGAAGAACATCCTACGGTCCAGTGGGTTAGCTATCCTGCTTTGGAATCCAGCCCATCCTATGAAAGGGCGCAAAAGTATCTACCCAACGGTGCCGGGGGAATGGTGGCCTTCTGCATAAAGGGAGGCCTTGAGGCAGGGAAAGCCTTCATGGGAGCTTTGGAGCTTTTCTCCTGTGTGGCCAACCTTGGGGACGTTCGCAGCATGGCCATACATCCGGCAAGCACCACTCATGGCCAGCTGACCCCCGAAGAGCGCAAGGCTTGCGGCATAGATGAGGGCCTGGTGAGGTTGAGCGTGGGAATAGAGGACATAGAGGACATATTGGAGGACTTGGATAAGGCGTTATCCAAAGCCCAGCAGGAGGCGGGGCCTAATGCAAGGGTCTCTGGTTGACGTAAGAAAAGTCGAGAATGATTTTACCTTAGGCAAGGTCAAGCTCCGAAGGCTGGATTTTCCCTCCGGTAAGAGCTTGAAGGAGCCCGTTCAGGCCTATGCAGCTTTTGGCAAGCTCTCTGAGGCCAAGGACAACGTAATATTGGTTTGCCATGCCCTTACGGGAAGTCACCTGGTCACGGGCGAAAAGGTGGAGGGGTTGCCGGAACCTTGGTGGAAGGATATGGTTGGCCCTGGTAAGGCGCTGGACACATCCAGGTACTGTGTTATTTGTTTCAACGTCCTGGGGAGCCCCTATGGAAGCACCTCTCCCATATCCATCAACCCGGACACCCAGAGGCCTTACGCCATGGAGTTTCCCGTTTTGAGCGTCAGGGACCTAGTATATGCTCAAAGAAAGGCCCTGGACCAATTGGGCATAAAGAGGCTCAAGGCGGTGGTTGGAGGATCTTTAGGGGGTATGCAGGCTCTTGAGTGGGCGGTTTCTTTTCCAGAAATGGTGGAAAGGGCCGTAGTGATAGCTGCTCCTGCGCATCTTTACCCTCAGGCCATCGCCCTGAACGAGGTACAGCGCCAGGCTATATACTCGGATCCCAAGTGGAAGGGAGGCAACTACACTCCCGATGACCCGCCTCGGAAGGGGCTTTCCGTGGCCAGGATGTTGGCCATGATAACTTACCGCAGCGAACAGTGCTTTAGCAAACGCTGGATGAGGAAGATACAGGATGGCAACCCCATGGACTGGAGTGGGAGGTTCTGCGTGGAAAGCTACCTCCACTACCACGGGGAGGAGATAGTAAGGCGCTTTGATGCCAACTGCTATATCTACCTGACTCGAACCATGGATCTTCATGATGTAGGAGAGGGAAGGGGAGGTACCCAAGAGGCCCTCAGCAGATTTTCGGGAAAGGATCTTCTGGCCGTGGGGATAACCAGCGATATGTTGTTTCCCAACTGGCAGGTGGAGGAGATATCCTTTTTGGCCTCCAAGGCAGGGGTTAGGGCCTGCTACGACGAGATAGAGAGCGACGATGGGCATGATGCCTTTTTGACGGATCAAAACCAGCTTGACGACATCATAAGAAGTTTTTGGAAGAAGACGAACCTGAATTAAATAAAGCTCCGGGGGGGGCCCGGAGCTTTATTTATCCATTATGGCTCCCAGAAAGCCCTCCAGGCTTGAGAAGGAAAAATCTTTTTCCCTATCTTTGAGGTCCTGAGGCAGGGAATGGAAGTCCTCAAGTAGTGGGTCTTTTTCTATGAGGTACTCCATAAGTTTTTCTTTGTCCACTTCGGCCTTTGAGGTTATTTGGTTGTTCTTTATGAACTCCAGACACAGCCTCTGCCAACGCAAAAGCTGCTCTGCGGCTTCGTTCAGCATTCTTTCGGTTTCGTAGGTGTAGCCAAAGTGAGCATAGCACATGATCTTGGATGGAATCTTCTTTAGGTTTGCTATGGATTCCAGGGCTTTATCTATGTAGAACCTTGGGGGTGTTGCAGGTCTTAGAATGAAGGTACCATCGTCTTTCCCCGGGTAGGCAAAGCCCCTTCTTCCGTAGGTTCCCCCTGCTTCTCCTACGAAAAGAATCTTCCCTGATGGGGTGTCGTAGAAAAACGAGCGGTGGTGGGGGGCATGCCCAGGTGTATCCAGGGCCGTTATGCCTTCAAGGGGCATGGGTTCAGGAAGGAAGGCCTCTTCCTGAACGGGCTTGGGTTCTTTGTACTCCAGGGCTATCTCGCCCAAAACCTCTAGGCTTCCTTCCCAAAGCTTTTGGGGGTTTATCAGGTGGGGCTTGCCCTTTGGATGGACCGCAACCTTTGCCTCCGGGAAGGCTTCCAATACCTCGGCCAGACCTCCAGAGTGGTCCAGGTGGATATGACTGATGAGTATGTAGTCCAGGTGTTTTACGCCTCTTTTTTCAAGCTCCTCTAGGAGGGTGGGCACGGTAGAGGCCGGTCCTGTGTCCACCAGAACCGTCCGTTTTCGGATCTGGTCCTCCAGGAGCCAGATGCCCAAAAAGTGGTGATAACCTCTCCTTTTGCATGGCAGGTCCATCAAGCTAAGGGTTATGCCCGGTGAGACTTCCAAAACCCATTCGTCCATTTTAGCTACCTCCATTTCCGCATTTTCGGGGTTTGGTCTTTATTTTTGGTGTTTTTGTTCCTTCCTCAGGGAGTTTGACTTTCCAACTCATTGTAATATTTTTCTGCTCCTTCATGGAGGGGAATCAATATATAATTTATGTTCTCTGGAATGGCAGTCTTCATGGTTTTTCTACATACCTCAAGCTTGTCCTTGTGGGCATAGAAATGCTTGGTCAGCTCATAAACCAAATCGGCCTTTAGGTTTTGGTGTACGGCCAGTATGTTCCAGCTGGCATAGGTTTTTATATCCCTATCCTGCCCCTTGTAGGTGTTTGCCGGTATGGTGAAGGGCACCCAATAGGGAGTCTGATATATGACCTTTTTAATTACTGGAGAAGGGATCTCTAGGAGTTCCACAAGGCCCTGGTCGGTGGCTTCCTTTACCCCGGCCATTTCCAATGTTCCTACCATTATGGCGGCGTCTATTTTCTTCTCCCTGAATGCTTTGGCGGTATCGTATACTCCCAGGTGAACTCCTTGTATGTCCTTATCTGGGTCCAGCATCGCTGCCCTCAGAAGCTCCCGCGCCGTTACTTCTGTTCCGCTCTTTTGGGCCCCTATGGAGACTATCTTACCTTTTAAGTCTCTCAATGTTTTAATGTTGCTTCCTTTTGCCACGAGGACCTGGACCGGTTCAGGATAGAGGGGTGCCATGGCCCTTATGAACTTGTGAGGGGTTCCTTCGTACCTTCCCATGCCGTGGTAGGCATAATAATACAGTCCGTCCAGAAAGGCTATGTGAGCGTTACCTTTCCTCAGCAGTTCCAGGTTGTTGACGGTACCCCCTGTGGCCTTGGGTATTACATGTATGTTGGGTATGTTGGAATTCCATATCTCAGCAAGCTGTTGCCCCAGGGGGTAGTAGGACCCACCTATGGTTCCAGTCGCTATGTATAGGTATTTGACCTCTTGAGCTTCGGAAAACTTTATGGGAAACGACACCGATAGCGCCACGGTAAAGAAAAGTAGCATGGCCATCATTAGTTTCCTCAATACTTTCACTCTCCTTCACGCTAATGCGTAGGGAGTCTTATTGTGTCCCATTCCATAATTATAAACTAATTTTCGCAATATACCCAAAGGGTTCAGTTTATTTTTGCAAAGTGGGTTAGTTTCACCTCTGTGAAACGTGATGCGGGGATTATCTGCCTAAGCCTTTGAGGAGCATTTCTATGGCGATCAGGACCAGGAGGATGGAAAAGGCGGTCCTTATGTGGTGACTTTTCATTTTCCCCGCCACTAGGGCTCCCGTTCTGGCGCCTATGAATATGCCCAAGACTGCGGGAATGGCAAGGTCTGGTTTCACCATGCCTTCAAACAGGTATATGACGGCGCTCACTGATGCGGTTATCCCCACCATGAAGGTGCTGGTGGCCGTAGCTGCTTTGAGGGGAAGGCCCATTACGAGGCGCATTATGGGCACTTTTATGGGGCCTCCGCCTATTCCCAGGAGGGCAGAGATGATCCCTCCTAGAGTGCTGAAGGCCATTCCCAAAAGGAGCCTCTTTGGGGTGTAGGCGATAGTTTCTCCCGAGGATGGGTCCTTGAACTTACCGCTGCAGTCCAGCAAGGTGTTTTTTGTGTGATTTGCTTTTTGGTGCGGGGTTTTTTCTTGAATGTCATCGCTGCGCCACATGGCGAAAGCTGTGTAAAAAGCAACCATTGCGAAGAGGATGGCGAGGATGCTTTCTTCTATGTGGGCTACTGCAAGGCTTCCCGCCAGGGCGCCCAATACGGTGGTTATTTCCAGTATAAGGCCCAGCTTTATGTTGGTGAGGCCCTTTTTTATGTATATGCTGGAAGCAGCTATGGAGGTAGTTACAACGGCCAACAGGCTCATTGGGACCGCAAACTTCATAGGTATCCCCAAAAGCAGTGTAAGAGCAGGCACGAGGAATATGCCTCCTCCCAATCCCAATATAGCCCCTATAAAACCTGCCAAAAGCGCCACAAAAAATATCCCCATATCACCTCGGGGTCAGGTCTTTATTTTTGGTGTTTTGCTGCCTTATCCTATTCTAAGGTCCACAAATATCTCTTACCTGGCCCAAACCAATCGCAGTTGCCCACTACATTACCACGGCTCTTTGGCATTGTCATCAGTTGTTGAAGCCCTCAAGCTCGGCCTTGAAGCGCCTTGTCGTTTCCGTTGGGTTTTGGGTTCCGAAAATGGCGCTACTTACGGCAACCCCGCAGGCTCCTGTTTTTATGACCTCTTTTACGTCTTTTATGGTTATCCCCCCGATGGCCACGCAGGGAATGGAGACTTTCTCTACTATATTGTTAAGGCCATCTAAACCTATCACCACCGTGTCCTTCTTGGTTTTGGTGGGGTAAATGGCGCCCACTCCCAGGTAGCTTGCACCCTCTTTTTGTGCTTCTATGGCTCTTTGAGGGGTTCTGGCTGTTGCTCCAATTATGAACCCCTCTGGTGCCAGCTCTCTAGCGACTCGGACGGGCAAATCATCTTTTCCCAGGTGGACTCCGTCAGCCTTTGCCGCCAAGGCTATATCCAGCCGGTCGTTCACTATGAAGAGCGCTCCGTACTCGTCGGCCAAATGCCTGAACGCCAAGGCATAGCGGTATAGCTCCTTTGAGGTGGCGTCCTTGCACCTTAACTGTATGGCCGTTGCTCCCCCTTCCAGTGCGGCTTTTGCCTGTTCTTCCAAGGGTAAGCCTCTTCCAGAGGAGAGGTCCGGAATTACGTAAAGCCTGAGTCTTTTGGCTAGATCAGTCATCTGCCTCACCTACCCATGATGGTACGACGAAGTGTCCTACTGGGCCCGGTCCTTTTCCAGGCCTGAAGGACCGCCTTAGGGCCATCTGAAGGTATGTAATGCCCCTTTCCACTGCTTCTTCCAGGGGGCAACCCGAAGCCAGTTCAGCAGTTATCGCAGCGCTCAGAGTGCATCCTGTTCCGTGGGTGTTCTCCGTGGGAATCCGTGGGTGGGTGAAAACCCTGACTCTTTCGCCTATGAACAGTAGGTCCTGCAGCGTTTGAGACTCTCTGTGCCCTCCTTTGATCAGCACAGCCTTGGCCCCCATTTGAGCTATAGCGGAGGCGGCCTTTTGGGCTGATTTCTCATCCTCTATGGGAAATTCCACTAATTTTTCGGCCTCCGGAAGGTTTGGCGTGACCAGCAGAGCATGTTTGAAAAGTTTTTCCTTAAGGGTGGAGATGGCTGATTGGTCTATTAAAGCATGTCCCGTTTGAGATATCATGACTGGATCGACTACTATCTTTTGCGGAGCAAATTCAGACAAGACCTCGCAAAGGGCTTCTATTACCTCCGAAGATGCCAGCATGCCCGTTTTCATGGCGCCCACGGGAAAATCAGATAGAACTGCCCTTAGTTGTTCTTTTATGCTCTCAGGGGAAAGGACCTCCACGTGCCTTACTCCCAGGCTGTTTTGGGCCGTTACGGCCGTTATCACGCTGGTGCCGAAGACTCTTAGGGCGGCAAAGGTCTTCAAGTCGGCCTGTATGCCTGCCCCTCCTCCCGAATCGCTTCCCGCTACGGTCAAAGCTATGCCTCTGTAGCCTGTATGGTTTAAGTTCGCCACCTTTGGTTCCTCCTTTTGAGGAGTAATATTTGAAGGTCCTATGGAACCTATCATTTTATAACATACTTCCCAAGTAGGGTCCGGTTCGCAAGAAGGTATCTGGTGCCTTTAGGGGTTTTATCTACAGACACCTAGATAGGGTTATATATTTTAATTGCCCTAAGAAGGGGATATGGGGCCTGTATAGCTACACTTCACTTCACTACTTCTCCATATTCCATGCTTATTTCCTGGGCCAGCTGTCGTAGGGAAAACCATTCTGATGTTTTTAGTTTTTCCAGGTAGTTAGCGGCAGTAGTTTGCATCTCGGGAATGGCAGGGTTATTTTCTAGCTCGAGAATGCACTCTATAACCAGGGCCAACATGTCGCATTGTTTGGTAAAAGAGCTGACAGAGAAAGCTTTCGCCATGCTCAACTCATTCAAAAGTCCTTTTGCTTCGACGTCTTCTTTTACCTTTAGGGGCATGGTTTCCTTGATGACCTTTCTCTGCTTGTCTTCCACCATGTCCCACAATGGAGCCTCTTCGTTTGGTGCCGCAAGTTCGTTGATTTTTTGCTTCACCGGGGATATTACGTCCCCTGTTAAGCTCTCCAGTATATCGTGGAATAGAGATAGCAATACAGATTCAATATGGAATTTCCCGCTTTTGAATATCTCTAATTCATATATTGGAGCAAACATCTTTTCCTCGTATAAAGAATAGACTGCAGCCAAAAGGGTCACCACATAGGTGTGGGCAAGGACGCTGCTTTCTAAGGTACGCTTGATTCGGTTCCATCGGATCAGGTATTTAAGGTTCCGCACGGTCAGGAAATATTCCTTGTGGCTTTCGACTATTCTGTCGTATTCTTCATAATTTGGGATCTCGCTTATACTTTTTTGGATCTCTTTTTCCCGTGTAATGTAAGCACTCTCGTATACTTTTTTGTTCGTAATGCATTCTTCCAGGGCGGCCTTTCTTTTGCAGTAATTGAAGAGGTTGTCTACGCGCTCAATGATTTCTGGCTCTTCACTGTCCAGACGAAGCTTTGCTTTCATGTATGGCAAAAGTTCGTTACCAATAGGCCTTGGGAAGAGAGGTGCGATTTTATGTGCTGCTTCGTTTCTGAGGGTTTCGTAGTAATTTTCGCCCCGCTTCTTGTCCTTAACTGGTATGTTCTCAAGGGATTCTATGGTGTGTCTTGGAATGTCCGATATTTCGAACTTGGTGAAAGACTGAAGCAGTGCACGCAAGATGAGGTGATCGATGAACTTGTCATTTTCGCCCATCTGGCGGGCTATCGCGTAACCCAGGTGGGCAACGTATGCTGCATTCTCTGCCTCGGTCCATGTCTCTATGCGGGGCAGGAAGTTCCATCGCTGCATGCTCATTAACCTTTTTAACGCTGAAATCAGGCTTCTTGCCATGCCCTCAACCCCTTTCAGGCACATGTATAACCTAATTTTAGCATGATGAAGAAAGCTATTATCAAGTGGCTCGCCCGAACAGCAGAGAGGCCTCTTTGGAGTAATGTAAAATTTTTAAAGCATACAACACCAAAAGTAAAGACCTCGTACATTATTGTAGAGGCTAGGGAGTTTATACTAGCTTTAGGATGGAGGTAAGGGTGGGTCGTTAAAGACCGGGTCGGCATATTAATGATGTTGGGCCGTGGGTCAGATAGACCACCCTCCGCCAACCCGGACAGTATCAAGGGCGAGGCGGACCTCGGCCCGAGTTCACGAGGTAGGGTGCGGAGGGCAGCCCTCTTTACGCTCCATCACTACAAAATGATGGAGGTAACCCTATGAATAACTGTATAGGTATTGACGTAGGAAAGCAAGAGTTAGTTGTATTTGACGGTAAGAATCATAGAATATTCCCTAATGACGAACACCTATCGCAACTGCACAACTACATAAAATCTAGGGGTAAAGATGTAAAAATAATATTTGAACCTACCAGCACATATTCAAGACGGTTAGAAGAACTGTGCATAACGAACAGCATTCCCTTCAAAAAGGTCAACCCTAGCATCGTCCCAAACCTCAGGCGTGTAGAGAATATCCGTTCAAAGACAGACAAAAGCGATTCGCAATTGCTCTTTCTATACGGCAGCAGAGAGGATGTTGTAGAGAGTGCTCCCAAAGACAACTGGCCTAAAAGCGTAATATCAATACTAAACCTATACCAAATATTTCAGCGTAATCGCATAGCCCTTCAAGGTAGCTTGGACGCCCTGATACGAGAACCCTATATGCTTGAAGATTCCTGCAACCTCATAAAAGAAGAGATCCGCCGCCACAAGGCCATGGAAGAAAAAATGCTAAAGGACGCCGAGGGTTTAGTAATCGAAAATGGAAGGGAAGATATGCTGCAGTTTCTAAAATCAATTCCTGGAATCGGAATAGTTACGGCTCTGTATCTCCTAGTCTTTTTCTTTAAATTCCCTGATGCAAACAGAAAACAGATAACTGCCCTTGCAGGGCTAGATCCCATTCAGCATCAGTCTGGAAGCTCTGTACACGGAAAACCTCGCATCAGCAAGCAAGGAAGCTCTCTTATAAGAAAAATCCTCTACCAGGCTACCCTATCTGCTGCAAGGTATAACCCTTATATACGAAAACATTATGAGAACCTAAAAAAATCAGGGAAACCAGACAAATTAGCTAGAACTGCCGCAGCCAGAAAACTCTTACTCTTGGCTTTCTCTATATTTAAATACAAGCGACCCTTTACTCTGGAATATGAACCTGTAAACTAAAAACAAATCTATAGATCAAAACCCTTGACTTTCAATACAGTATCTGACCCCAAAGTGTAACTCTACCTGCTTCATCCCCTTTTCCTTATAACCCACCAGGGAGCCATGGAGGTGTCCAGGTGTCCTGCGCCGAATATTTCCCAGAGGGTTGAGAAGGCATTGTGAACCCTGTTGATCATTGCAAATATTGGAGTAAACACTATCCAGGGGAAAAGTTTCATATCCTGCCAGGGCCTTTCGGACAGCACCAAGACGAAGATTATGAAGAAAAACGCAGTAACGGTAAGGTAAAACAAGTACACCAAAGCCATTATCCCCAAGGCAAAGGATGCAGGGAAAGCTATCACAATGTACGTCAAGTATCCTGTTATGGCAAAGGGCATGACTATCTGAAAAAGAAGCCCCATCCACAGCAGTGCAATGAAGTTTCTCCATCCAACCAATCTCGGAGTGAAGGTCATCCAGTGTTTTCTGAAGTATATGTAAGCCAGGTCACCATCCCAGCGCAAACGCTGCTTGAAGAAATCCTTAAAGGTCTCAGGCACGTCCGTTAGTCCCACTGCCTCCGGGTCGAAGACTATCTTCATATTTTTGTGCCGCCCAAAGTAGTTCTTTATTCTAAGCGTCAAGTCTAAATCTTCTGCGCTGCCTGTTCCCCAGCCCATTACCGTCTTTAACATTTCTTTTCTGAAGACGCCGAATGCTCCAGAGATGTTGTTGATTATATTGAAGGCGCTTAGCCCTGTTCTGCTGGCTTGGATGGAGAAGAAGTACTCTATGGCCTGAAGTCGGGTGACAAGGCTTCTGCGTATATTTCTGACCTTCAAGGAGCCGGATACTGCTACCACGTCAGGATCTTCGAAGTGCCTGGTTGCCCTCTCCACCATATTGTTGTCAAAGGACGTATCTCCATCCAATGCCATTACTATTTCACCTTTTGCAAAAATAAGTCCCGAGTTAAGAGACGATACCCTTCCGCCTCGCTTCCATTTGGGGAGTACCAGTAAGCTTCTTTTAGGCATTTGGCTTACTGCTTTTTCCATAGACCTGGCGGCTTCGTAGGTTTCTTTGTTTTTCTCAGCACCGTCTACGACGGCTATAATTTGGATAGGTCCTGGGTAGAGCTGCTCCGCCAGCGTCTGAATGGTCCTTTTTACACCGTCCTTCTCGTTGTAGCAGGTGATTATGCAGGAAACGAATGGATAATTGCGGTCCTGGGTATATTTTTCGCTCATCCTTATAAGGCCGTACTTCAAGATGCCCAAAAGCACCATGAGGTAAACCGGAACTTCAAAGAACAGCACGAAAGGCACAAAACGGAATATGACCTGCCAAGTCTTGGCAGAGAAGGGATCTCCCAGGATAACTATAAATACATCAAATACTCGAGACAAAAAGTCAGTCATTACCTAGCACTCCAGACAGCCTGCTGAGTATCCTCCCTGCGTCATCTCCGTCCATTAAATCGTCGGGTGTAGAGAACAAAGCTACCCTGAACTCTAATGTTCCTTCATAATTTATTTCTATCAATGACTCGAGGTTTTTAATCCTTTCTGAGAGGATTTTTGCTCCCCTTTTGTCCGTCTTGGGCAAGAGGAGCCACAGGTTGTTGACGGAAGTCCTGGTGGAAACGTCCGTTCCCCTGATTAGTTGCCTCAGCCTTCTGGCTATTTCGTTGGCCAGGGCCAAGGTCTTTTCGCGTCCAATTTTTAGGGAAACCTCAGGGAGATTGGCTATGTAAATTCCAACTATGGAAAAATTGTCCTCAGGATATCTTCTGTGAAGCTCCAAAAGCCAATCTATGAGTTTGCTGAAATGCTGAGGAGTCATGTAGTTGAGGTGGTCGAAGAGGCTGTATATTTCCTCCATAGTTCCCACCCTTGCAGAAGTCCTTCCTTTATCGGTTATCCTGAAACCGTATATGTTTTTGACTACTAGCTCGTCGGTTTCAGACCTGGTTCTGCAGTTGAAACAGTCCACTACCACTTCCGGATCTATAAACCTATGCCCACAATCGTTGCACGAATAGCTTTCCGCCGGATGGTCGTAATCTTCTCCCAGGTGCCTGAGCCTTGTGTGGCAGAAGGGACACCTTAGGTGGTCTTCTAGCAAGAAGTCTTCTACAGGTCCAACCCTTCCGCAGGTAAAACAGTGGATGAATTCCTTTTTGACTATATCTATGCTGCGGCAGTTGGGACATATGTCTATGTAGTTCAAGTGAGACGTTTTGCACCTTGGGCACAGCCTTATGCGGTCTTTAAGCTCCCCGAACTCCAACAAACCCTTTTGTTTTAAAAACATTATCCATTCTTCCCCCATAGAAGGGTCATCGCTTAGACAGGACGCCAGAGGATATGTGTAGGCATTGGGGGTAAAGGGTTCAAGTAGAGGCTCTATCTCCGTGTTAGGTCTTGCATATAAATATGCCAACAGGCGAAAATCTGGGCTCTCCTTTTGAGCCTCCTGGTTTACCTCGTTCAGGCGGTTTAAAATTTGAAGAGCCTTCATTGTTACTTCATCTATGGAGGAGACCGTACCGTCGCACAGGGCCGATATCCTAGCAGGAAGCGGAGAAGTCGTAAATAACGGCTTGGCGCACGATGAAGGGTTGCTTCGTATCATGCATGAGGCTTTGAGTGCCATTTCTACAGGCTCGGCGCCGTCTATAATGAAGGCGTCAGCCTCTTCTAGGGTCTTTCCCAGCTCTTCCAGGGAGCTTACATCTCTTAGGGTGTCATACCTGTTGAGGCAGGGGGTTTCCGCCAAGGTAAAGCGAACAAATTTTATGTCCCTTTCGGTCATCTTTCACTCACTTCCTTTTTCATTTTTACTTCCAGAATTTAAAGTGGAATCCCCAGTGAGTGGAGAAGGGCATTCCTTCCATCAGCAAGTTTGCCGGTACTGGCTCAATCGGTTCCAGGACAACCTTTACTGCCACCTCGTTCTCGCTGAAGGGATCCCTAAGTTCGGGAGGTACAGTTTGGGCTCTGGTCGGCATCTCCTTTACCTTGGCTTTTATTACCTTTCCTCCTGGGAATCTTAGACTTACAGGCCTTCCGACGGATACGAAATGTAGGTCTTCCGGCTCGACGTACGTCACAAAGGTTACCGAATCCCTGTCAGCCACTGTAGCAAGTACGTCGCCTTGGGCCAGGTTTTGGTTGGGTACCACGAAGATTTCTGCGATTATGCCGTTAACAGGAGAGGTCACATCCATGGGTTTTTCTGCCATCTCAAGGGCCTTTATTTCAGCCTCCAGCTGCTTTAGCCTTACCTCGTACTGCAGGTCTACAGCCGTTTCTGATTTGGCCAATTCGTCCTTCAGCCTTATATAGTTTGCTGCTGCCAAGGCAAAGGCGCTTTTTGCCGAGTTCAGCTCTGCCCTCGTAGCAGCGCCCTTTTCGAATAGTTCCTCTGTGTCTTTAAGGATCTTTCTGCGATATTCCAATTCTTGCTTTGCCAGGGACAAAAGCTCCTTCAGTCTTGGTGCGTCGCTGGGAGCAGGGTAATATTCGAGCAGGGCGTCCCTTTCCGCTTTAAGGACCTGAAGCCTTTCTGGCTGAGATGTGGGCTTTATAGTAAAGAGTACATCCCCTGCTTTTGCTATTTCTCCCTGTCTTGCCGATACAGATTCTACTACGCAGGCTCTGGGGGAAGTTACGGCGACCCTTTCCATCTGCAGCACTCCAGGAGAAATGGAGAAGAACAAACCGCTTCCTATCTTGAACATAAAGTACAAAAAGGGGCTGCAGACTATAAGCACCACCAGAAACCACCGCCATTTGGGGAAGACCCGTTTGGCTGGCGCATAGGGCACCTTTAAGCCGTCCTTTGCGTCTGGGTTCTTGCTCTTTGGGGAGTCAAATTTTACTTTCACGGTTTCATCTCCTTATATTCCTTCCATGATTGAACAAAAATGCCCTCAAACTGGGGCGAAGCAAGGTTTTCTTCTATATATGCCATACCTTCATGGAACTTTGCCCTGCCTGCTGAGGCATAGCTTTCCTGTTCGGATAGACAGCTTTCTACACTTTGAGCCACGCCTATCTTAAGGTGTGGGTAGCTTGCCATTATGGTTTTTGCCCGTTTTGCTACATTTTGGGGGGTTGAGGAGTATATCATTACAGCTGCATACTCCAGGCCAGCATCCTCAAACCCAGGAGCTGTTACCCTTCCAAGTTCACCTTCCAGGTACCTGGGATGTATAGATAGGGAAACGGGTAAGGGCGAGGTCCTTGCTACGTCTTTTACCGTATCCACAAGTTTTTGGGCCAGCTCCTTTCTTTTGGCAGCGGCGCCGGGAAGGGAATCGGGCTCTATATCCAGATGAATCCCTCTGAAAGGAAAGGGGGACAAGCTTTTAACCAGCTTTAAAAGTTTAGGCCGTTCTTTTTCAAGCAGCCAGTTTGGATCTCCTAGCAAAAGATCAACAGTAATGCCCTGCCTGTGGCACTCTTCGATAAGGTCCCTAAGGGAAGCCTTCCCTTCAGGAGTTTCTAGGTATCTTAATTGTGTATTGTTAAAGGAAACGAGCATCCTTTTAAATCCCTCAAAGCGGAGGCGCTGTACCTCTTCTTTCCTGGTCTCTGCGTTCAGGAAGGGGGAAGGATCCCAGACATAGGCGGAAAGAAGCAGGGAGGGCTCCATCATATTGTCGTTAAGTGGGGTCAGAGAGCCTGAGTTAACTTTCAACGGGAAATATCGGGTTTTATTTCCTCCGAGGGCCTCTAGGTCTGGCGGATAGGCAAAAACTGCAAGTTCCGCTTCGGTCTGCAGAAAGAGGCTTTGGGCATCTATAAGGTCTAGGGACGCCCGCAAGTAGCTGTAACGGCTTTTTAAGAGCTGCTCAAAGGTGTCTCCTGGAAGTTTGCTGTGTCTCAGGCTGTTTTCCCTTATGGCTTCCTCGGCTGACTGGAGTCGTCTTCCGTTTGCTTCTATGGATTTGAGGGCATACTCTCTCAACTTGAGGATCCTGGAAAGCTCCTCTTCCATTCTGATCTCCGCCGCCATGCGGTCCTGCTGTTCCTTTTTTAGGCTTTCCTCTGCCGCCAGCTTGAGAGGATCTTCTTCTTTGTTGAGAGCGTTGAATGGGTTTTTTATGGTTGCGGAGACATAAACCCCACTTCCCGCTCCCCCGGGAAAATCCTTTCCAGCGGATACGCCAAGCTCTATGGTTCCTTCTCGTTCAAGGTCTTCTGAAAGCTGGGCTATTTTGCCCTTAAGCTCCATCGCTTTGTCTCGGTAGTAAAGGTCAGCCAGACGAGGAATGTTGTCATAAAGGCTTTCTGTGTCCTTTTGGGGCCCAGGAAGTGTCGGAGCTTCACAGCTTTCAGGGATAGACCATCTCTTGCCCGTTGCCAGGCGAATAGCCCCAAGGGCCTGGTCTATTCGCATCTTTGAACTTTCCAGGTCCCTTTTGGCCATATCGAAGGCTGACATAAATTCCAGGCGGTCTGCCTCAAGGAGAAGGCCCTTTTCTTTCCTTTCCTTCAATATCTTCTCTGCTTCTTTTGCATCGGCAAGGAAGGCCTCTATGAGTCTTTCCTTCCTAAGTTCAGCCCATATGACTATGTACGCCTTCCGTAAGCTTGTGAGGGTCGTCTCCATGCTTTTGCGCAGAAGGGCTTCTCCTTTCAACCTTTCAAGCTCCGCCTTCAATAGGCGGATCTTCTCGCCGTTCCAAGTTCCCAGGATCGGGAAGGAAATTCCTCCAGTGACGGTGAGCTTCTGGTAGTGTATGTTTTCTTCGGAAGTTTCGCTCTCTGGTTCATCACTGTAGCCGTAGGTGGTTCGCAAGAAAAGGTCTGGTCCCATTCGGTCTTTCTCCGCTTCCAGTATGTAAGCGCTTTCGTTCAAGGCCGACATATATGTCAAAACCTCTGGGGATTGGTGAATCATAGCCTCCAGCTTTTCCAAAGGAGGCAAAGGCTCAGCGTTTATGGGGCTGCAGAGGGCAACTTGGCTTGTGCAAAGAAGAACAGCCAACACTATAATGCTAGTAATTAAACTAAAATCGGGGATCAACCTCTTCAACATTCGCCACCCCTCTTGTTTTGCAAAAAATATATTAAAAAAATATTTTTTTGTAAAGCGTGTTATTGTTTTGTGTATAGGATTTGCTAAACTAAAAAAGTTAGTGGAGGGGGTGAAAGCTTTGTCTTTTTTTGAGGAACTTAAAGACACGCTTATTGAAAATGGGGCCGCATTGGTTGGTTTTGCTGACCTTCATGATGTGACGCCTTATTCGGAGCTGCCCTACGGTATATCTATAGGCTTTGCCTTGGATCCGGAGATTATAAGCGGTATTACAGACGGGCCAACCCATGAATACGCTAGGCTTTACGACCATGCCAACCGGTCCTTATGGAGCCTGGGAGCCTTGGCCGAGGAGATGATATTGTCGAAGGGTGGCAGGGTGAAAAATTTGCCGTCCACCATAGACAAAGTTCCTGAAAACTTGAGGACGGCCCTGCCACATAAGACCGTGGCCACCAAAAGCGGCCTTGGATGGATCGGAAAGTGCGCCCTTTTGATCACCAAGGAGTACGGTTCGGCTTTGAGATTCACTTCTTTGTTGACTGATCTTCCTCTTCCTGTTGGTGAGCCTATAACAGAATCTAGGTGCGGCGAATGCAGGGCCTGTCTGAAGGCTTGCCCTGTCACTGCGCCTTCTGGAAAGAATTGGAACAGCTCTTTCGAAAGAGAGGACTTTTTCAATGTATGGAAATGCTATGAAAAGACAAAAATTGAGGCTTCCAGACCCGAGATAGGCAAACTCATATGTGGGATGTGCATTGCTGCGTGCCCATATACAAAAGCTTACATAAAAAGAAGTGGCGCCAAGTAACATTCATCGAGTCCCTGCAATTATGGAGGAGGTGCCGAAGGTGAAGCTTGATTTTGATAAGAAATTTTACGAGGAAATAATCGAAAACTTAAATGATGGATTATATATAGTCGATACAAACAGGGTGATAAGGTTCTGGAACAAGGCTGCAGAAAGGCTCACAGGATTTACCGCTGAAGAAGTTATTGGATATTCTTGTTCGGACAATATCCTCATGCATGTAGACGAAGAGGGCAACAGCCTATGCAAAGAGCGGTGCCCCATAGTTTATGCTTTTGAAACGGGGAAAGGGCAGGAAGCAGAGGTTTATTTGCATCACAAGGACGGGCATAGGGTCCCTGTGTGGATAAGGGTGGGCCTTATTAGGGATAAAGATGGCAATATTATAGGAGCCTCTGAGCTTTTCAGTGATTTGAGTTCTAGAGATGCTTACCGATTGAAAGTGGCTGAGCTGGAGAGCATTGCCATGTTGGATGCCTTGACCGGATTGCCGAACAGGTATTACATGGAGCACGAGATCAATTCCAGGATAGAGGAGAGAAAGCGCCTGGGCGTTCCTTTTGGGATTTTGTTTATGGACATCGATCATTTTAAGCATTTCAACGATACCTACGGCCACGATGTGGGCGACAAGGTGCTAAAGATGGTGGCTCAGACCTTTGTAAGCAACAGTAGGCCTTTTGATGTTTATGCCCGTTGGGGAGGAGAGGAATTTTTAGCAGTCATAAGGAACGTAGACGTAGTAGAGCTAGAAAAGATAGGCAATAGGATGAGGATGCTCGTAGGAGAGTCTTTCGTAATGCACGAAGGCAAAAAACTTAAAGTCACCATATCTGTGGGAGCTACTTTGTTTCGAGATGGCGACACTCTTGAAAGCGTCGTAAAAAGGGCCGACACACTGCTTTACGAAAGCAAAAACGCTGGAAGAAATCGTATTACGGTAGGATGAGCCTGTCTCCGACCTTTGGTTGTCTTCAGCTATTCTAGGGTTTCAAGGAGCTTGAAGGATTAATTCCTTTCTAACTTTCCCGTTGACTAGCCATGTTTTTTCCTTGATAATAAATAATCAGATATCGGATACGATATCTGATTATTTATTGAGGCATGGAGGCTGAAAAATGAAAGTTCCGACTATAGCTGATTTGGCTCTTGAAGAGATAAGGCAGATGATCCTTTCCGGCCAATTCAAGCCAGGCGAGAAGGTCAATATAGACAAGCTATCAAGAGACTTATCCATAAGCAAAACTCCCATAAGGGAGGCTTTAAAGGAGCTTGGAAGAGAAGGGCTTCTTTCCTATCAGGCCCGGGAGGGGTGGAGTGTAGCTTCCCACAGCCCTGAGGAATTTTCTCAGTTGGAAGAATTGCAGCAGGTCTTAAGGTCTTACATAGGAGCCAATATTTACAAGTTTGTAGATAATTTAGACTTTGACGAACTGGAGAACATAAACGACAACATCATACATTTCGTTAACACCAAGCAGTACGATAGGGCATTTTTGGAAAACGACAAATTTCACATGAAGATCTACGGAGCCCATCCCAACAAGATAATTTTAGAACAGCTTCGCCAGGTCAATAATGCCATAGGCCTTCAAAGGCGTTTCATCCTAAAAAAATGCATAGAGAAAGACCCCAAATTTTATTTGGACAACCTTAAAAAACAGCACAAAGAAATATTAGATTCCCTCAAGTCAAAGGATGCCCAACGTATCAAGGCTTCTTTTGATCACCACTTCGAGACCTTAAACGAGATGCTGAAAAGACAGATGGAGGAGGAATTATAAGCCATGACCCAGCCCATTTTTAACCCTTCCTACGGGCCCATGAGAGTTTTGGGGTATGCCTCTGGCTCAGGAGCCACACTGTTTAGGGCATTAGAAATGCAGAAAAAGCTTGAGCAGACCGACGAAGGCAGCCCCTTCCAAATAGTTGGTTTGTTTTCTGACAACCCTGACTCCAAGGCCGTTCAGCTGGCAAAAGAACTGAACATACCTGTAAAGACCCTGGATATCAGGCAGTTTTATAAGGAACACAATGCGCCCATAAAAGACAGGGAGGTTCGAAAGCTTTTCGACCAAAAAGCCTTGGAGCTTTGGGAAGACTTAAAGCCCCACCTTATATTGCTTGCCGGTTATGTTTGGGCCACAACAGAAGAAATTTTGGATGCCCTTCCAGTGGTCAACGTTCACCCAGCGGACCTTTCTGTTCAGAAAGACGGCAAGAGAGCATATGCTGGAGCTGATGGAGTAGGCGATGCCCTAAGGGCGGGAGAAAAACAGCTTAGGTCCTCGTCCCACTTGGCTACAAGTGAACTGGATGGAGGTCCCATACTCGTTATCTCTCCTCCTGTCGATGTGATTCCAGCCGCGGAAGAGATGAGCTTCGAAGATTATAGAAAATATCATCTGAAACTCGTTAATGAGCAATCTCGGATCGTCGGGGCCAGGACAGTCTATGAGATAGCAATGGGACATTTCCAACTGGACAGCCAGGGCAAAGTCCTTTACAGGGGTGAGTATGTTCCTTTGGGGCTTAGGTTCGAAAGTTGGGACGAAAATAAGCCCCTTCCAGAGCGACCCCTTGAACCTCTTTATTCTCCTAAGAGCATTGCAGTAATTGGGGCCTCACAGAAGCTTGGAATAGGAAGGGCAGTTTTGGAGAACATAAAGACCTATGGTTTCAAAGGAGACCTGTTCGCTGTAAACAGGTCAAAAGAAGATGTCTCGGGAGCAAAAGGCTATAAAAGCGTAAAGGAAATTCCAAAAGAGCTGGATCTAGCCATGATGTGCATTCCTTCTTCAAAGGTGCTTGACGCGGTTCAGGAATGTGCCGAAAAAGGTGTAAAGGCCATTGTAGGGATAGCCGCCGGCTTCAAGGAAGTGGGCGAAAAAGGCGCCCTTTCGGAGAAGAAGCTTATGGAGATAGTAAACAGGGCAAACATGCGCTTTTTGGGTCCCAACTGCATGGGGCTTTTGAATACCGATCCTAAAGTTAAGCTCCATGCCAACATCCTGCAGGGGCTGCCAAAAGAAGGAGGAGTAGCCTTCGTAACCCAAAGCGGTGCGATAGGGGCTGCCCTTTTGGATTATGCAGAAGAGCTCGGTTTGGGTTTTTCCCAGATCTATTCCACGGGGAACCAGGCAGATATAAACATAAATGACCTGCTTCCCGTCCTGGAAAAAGACGAGAGCACCAAGGTAGTGCTGTGCTATATGGAAACTTTGCCTGAGCCTGCCAGGTTCAGGAAAAACGCCCTATCCCTTACAAGGAAGAAGCCGCTGATAGTTATAAGATCCGGCAAGACCGAGGCGGGCATGATTGCGGCACAAAGCCACACCGGAAGCCTTGCTGGGGACAGTGCCATGATAGAAGCCATGATAGAGCAGGTAGGGGCAATAACGGCAAAGAGTCTGGAGGAGGCTTTCCTTTTGGCGGCCGCCCTGGAGAGCATGCCCCTTCCTAAGGGAAAAAGGGTTGGGGTTATCTCCAACGCAGGAGGGCCCGGCACATTGGTGGCAGATGCCCTTGCTGAAAGAGGGTTTGCCCTGCCTTTCCTTCCGGAGGATGCCCGTGCCCGCCTGGCGGAGAAAGTCCTTCCCGAGGCTTCAACAGGAAATCCCATAGATTTAGTGGCTACAGCTAGACCAGAGCATTATGCCTTGGCAGCTAAAGAGATGGTCCGTTCAGGACTTTACGATGCCTTGGTGGTAATAGTGGTTCCTCCTGCGACGGTGGATACAGGTGAGGTCGCCCGCGCCATGCTGCCATACATCAAGGAATTTAATGGCCCCGTACTGTCGTGCTTCTTTGGGCCCAACCTTGGCAGGGATGGCCGCATGGTGTTTCAAAAAGAAGGCATACCCTCATTCCCATTTCCAGAACAGACGGCAGAGGTTCTTTCCAAGATGGCCAAGATGGAGACTAGCTGCTTTCACCACCAAGCTTGGCCGGACGCCCAAAGGCCTTCTCTATCTGTCAGGAAAGACATAAGGCGCACTTTGGGCAAGAACAAAGGCTTTTTGCCTCCTTTGCAGCTTAGGGACCTGCTTAATGAATATGGGATAAAGACCGTACCAACTTGGGGTTTGAGCGAAATTGGCTCTTTGGAAGGGATTTACAAAGAAGGAACCTCTTATGTGCTGAAGGTGGACCACCCGGAAATAATTCACAAGAGCGAAAGCGGCGGAGTGGTGCTCGGGATAAAGACGCTGAGGGAGCTCGAAGAGTCCATCGGCTTGATGAAGAAACGCCTCCCCGGAGCAAGGGACCTTTTGGTTCAGGAAATGGCTTCTGGTGAAATGGAGATAATCCTTGGTGCGGTTAAAAAAGGATCTCTTGGGCATGCCGTCATGATGGGCCTTGGAGGGGTGGCAGTGGAGGTACTGAAGGACACTGTCCTTTTGCCAGTTCCCTTCTCTCCGGCTGAGGCCCATATAGCGCTTAGAAAGCTAAAGGCATGGCGTCTTATTTCAGGATATCGCGGCAAAAAGGGAGCAGATGTGGAAGAAATAGTCCAATGGCTTGGCAGTTTGGCCCGATTGGTTCAGGACTTTCCGGAATTAAGCGAACTGGATATAAACCCTGTCATAGTTACTCCAGAAGGGCTTGTCGCCGTTGATTGGAGAGCTAGCTGGGAATTTTAGGACAATAACGGAGGTGAGCGCTTGTGGGATATAAGGAAGAAGGCAAATGGTGGGTAAGTCCGGAAAATTACGCTCCAGAAGTGAGAGCACAGTTTGGTTTCCCGGAGAAGGTAGAGATTTTGGATACCACCCTCAGGGACGGTGAACAGCAGGCTGGAATAATATTTACCAAGGAAGACAAGCTGAAAATTGCCAAAGCCCTTGCGGAGGCGGGAGTTCACCGCATAGAGGCAGGGACTCCTGCAGCCAGCAGGGAAGATGCAGAGGCAGTAAAGGCCATCGTGGACGCCAAACTGGACTCCAAGATATTCGTGTTTGTCCGGAACATGGTGAAGGACATAGAGCTTGCCAAGTCTTTAGGAGTAGATGGAGTCATAGCTGAAATAATAGGAAGCGAGCATTTGCTTGAGTTCGGTAAGAGGTGGACCTTCGAGAAGGCCATAGAGGCTTGTGTCGAGGCAACTAAGGCAGCCCACGATATGGGCCTTTATGTGACCTTTTTCCCGGCAGACTCCAGCAGGGCATCGGACGATTTCCTCTTTCGCATGGTAGATGCCGTGGCTGAGAAGGGCCACATTGACTCTTTGGCGTTGGTGGATACTTTCGGCTGTTTTTCTCCGGAGGGAGCCGCCAGGAGGGTTAAAAAGCTCCGCGAACGGTACGATTTCCCCATAGAGGCTCATTTTCACAGTGATTTCGACATGGGGGTTGCGACGACCATAGCGGCCCTCCAGGCAGGGGCAAGCGTCGCTCACGTCACAGTCAACGGCATTGGGGAAAGGGCAGGCAGCGTGCCTTTGGAGTCCGTCGTACTGGCTTTGGAAGCCCTCTATGGAGTAAAGACGGGGATTCGGACGGAGAAGATCAAGGGCCTTTCCGATCTGGTCGCAGAACTTTCAAACTTCCCGGTTTGGCCCATCAAACCTATTACAGGAAGCAGGATCTTCGGTTGGGAGACCGGCTTGCCGTCAAGCTTGTGGTTAAACTGCAAGGACACGGACCCACTGATCATGCTTCCCTATCACTGGCAGCTTACTGGGCAGAACGAGCCCAAAATATATTTGGGCAAAAAAAGCGGCAAGGACAACCTCAACCTTTGGCTTAAAGAAGCGGGCCTTGATGTCCCCGACGAGCTCAAGCCCGACCTTTTGCAGGCGGTAAAGGATCTTTCCATAAAGCTGAAGAGGGACCTCAACATGGAGGACTTCAAGGACCTGGTGGCATCTTTTTTGACCGAGAGGGGGATTTAAGTTGAAATTGTCCCCTAAATACGCCAACTTGAAGCCTACTCCAATGCTCAAGATCTTTCAGGCTGCAGCAAAGATGGATAACGTGATAAACCTTGGAATAGGCGAACCTGACTTCGATACGCCAAAGGACATAATAGAGGCAGGATGTAGCGCCGCGAAGGAAGGTTTTACCCACTATCCCCCAGTTATGGGATTTTTTGACCTGAGGGAGGAAATATCGTCCTATTGGTCCAAAAAATATGGGCTGTCTGTTTTGCCTGACGAGATAATGATAACTACGGGAGGCATCCAGGCCTCATATCTAGCGCTGCAGGTGCTGTGTGAGGAAGGATCAGAAATCCTTATGCCGGCAATATGTTTTACTCCCTATTTTCAGCAGGCCGATTTCGTGGGCGCCAAGGTAAGAGCGGTACCGCTGGATGAAGAAAACCAGTTTCGTCTTACCCCAGAAAGCCTGAGCAGGGCAATAACCCCTAAATCTCGCGTGTTAATTCTAAATTCGCCTGCAAACCCCACAGGAGCCGTTCAAACGGAGGAAGATTTAAGGGGGATTGCGAAAATAGCAGAAGAAAAGGACCTTGTGGTGATTTCGGACGAAATATACGAAGCCTTTATTTTTGACGGCAAACATATTCCTTTTTCATCCCTTCCAGGAATGAAAGATAGGACTATAACCATTTCGGGTTTTTCCAAAACGTACGCCATGACCGGTTGGCGGATCGGATATGCTTTTGGTCCTTCCGATGTCATAAGAGCCATGGGGGTTATCTCTGTAGCGCAGAGCATGGGGGTGAACACCCTTGCCCAGAAGGCGGCGGTTTTTGCCCTTAGAAACAGAGATGACTTTGTTCACGAAATGGTAAATACCTACAAGAGGCGCACGTCCGTTGCAGCGGAAGCTTTCGATTCTATCCCATCCCTTAAGTGTCAAAAGCCCAAAGGGGGGTTCTATCTTTTTGTGAACATAAAGGAGACAGGAATGGATTCTGTAACTTTTTGCATGGAGGCTTTGGAGAAGGTTCAAGTTGCCATGATACCTGGCGTTTCCTTTGGTCAGGAAGGCGAAGGGTATGTCCGCATAGCGTGTACGGTGGATGAGGCCAAGCTGCTTGAGGCGGCCGAGCGGGTCAGAAGGTTTTTGGAGGAAACCCAACCTTAGGAGGGAGGGAGCGCTTTTCAGTTAAAGCTAAAAAATTTTAAAAAGCACCAGAGCAATGGAAGTTAGATAAAAGGAGGGAGAAGGAGATGTCAAACAATAAAGGTGCAGGGGGGCAAATGGGGCGAGACCAGTTTAGAAGCCGCCTGGGATTTATCTTCGCGGCAGCTGGCTCTGCCATAGGCTTGGGCAATATATGGCGGTTTCCATACATGACAGGAGCCAGCGGTGGCGGCGCGTTCGTTTTGATGTATCTGGCTATAGTTTTGGTTGTTGGCGTAAGCTTGCTGTTAGTGGAATTTTCTATAGGCAGGCACGGCAAGGCCAATGCCGTTGATAGTTACGCTAAAATAAACAAGTCCTTTGCGTGGATAGGTTATTTGGGGGTTTTTACTTCTTTCCTTTTGATTTCCTACTATTCAGTTGTTGGCGGTTGGACCATATTCTACACCTTTAAATCTGCGACGGGTAGTCTTGCGAGCGTCCCTGCAGACCAGATGGGCAACTTTTTCGGAGGTTTCATAAGCAAGCCTCTTATGCCGCTCTTTTACCACTTTCTTTTCATAGCACTTACTGTGTGGATCGTTGCCAACGGCATATCAGGTGGGATAGAGAAATATACCAAAGCCCTGATGCCCCTTCTGTTCGTGATGCTTTTGATACTTTTGGTTAGGGCAATAACCCTTCCCGGCGCCATGAAGGGCGTGGCCTGGTATTTGAAGCCCGACTTTTCGAAGCTTACGGGCTCCACTGTGGTTGCAGCTTGTGGCCAGGTGTTTTTCTCCCTGTCGTTGGGACTTTCGGGCATGGTGACTTACGCTTCCTATCTTTCCAAGGACGAAAACCTCATCTCCAACTCCTTCATAGTGGCCATGGCGGACACATTGATAGCCATAATAGCAGGATTCGTAATATTCCCAACCATATTTGCCTTTGGTGGAGAGCCCAGCGGCGGCCCGGGATTGGTTTTCATCTCCTTGCCTCAGATTTTCACTAAGATGCCTTTAGGGTCGGTGTTCGCTTTCATTTTCTTCTTGCTTTTGGTCATTGCAGCTCTCACGTCGTCCATCTCGATAATGGAGGTTTGCATCACCTTCTTTACCGAAAAGGTCAAATGGAGCAGGTTGAAGGCTTCCCTGTTTTATGGAGCAGTGTGCTTTTTGCTTGGTGTCCCAGTGTCTTTGAGCTTTGGCATGTGGGGAGACGTGAAAATCCTTGGCAAAGGAATATTTGATCTGTTTGACTATTTCTGCTCCAATATCTCCCTACCTCTCAGCGGCCTTGCCTGCGCCATACTTGTCGGCTGGTTTTGGGGCAAAGACAAGGCCCTTGCGGAGGTCACAAACAACGGCACCATTCAAAGCAGCGTCGCCGGTTTGTGGTTTTTTACCGTGAAATACATCATTCCTATCGTTCTTGGAATCATTTTCCTCCAGGCTATAGGTATACTCAATGTTTAAGTAAGCTGATTTAGCTGTAAAAAGGCCTGCACGGAAAGGTGCAGGCCTTTTTTGTAGCTTTAGTTTTATGTCTTATTTTTTCATGCTAAAACAGCGAACGAGGTCTTATGTGTTTATTTTTCGTTCTTTTCCATGAATTCAGATATAACCTTATTGAATTCGTCAGGTTTTTCTAGGTGGTGGCAGTGTGAGCCTCCCTTTATGAGGCTTTGTACTTCGTCGACGAAGCGTTCGATAGTCCATAGCGATTTGGTGTCCTTAACTTCCGCTATAGAGTTGCCACAGCCGAGTTGATCGTAGAAAATAACAGGTCTTGTATTGGAAAGGGTCTCCAGCGATTCAAGGTAAAAATGAGTCATGCCAGGTCCGCCGTGAAGGACCAAGAGGGGAATACCAGACTTTTCCTCCATTGACGTCTATAAACCCTTCTTTAACACGGCTTTCTAAGTGTCTATCCAATTGTAAATTATACTCTTTTGAGCGCCATATTTAAAATAATATGCAAAAATTTACTATGTTATTATAATGATAGCATTTTGGGCAAAACAGGAAGGCTCAAAATTGGAGGAGTACTTATGAAGTACGTTCGCATGGCTATTGAAAAAGAATCGCCGGAACAGTTGGGATACGACAAGATAAAATACAACCTTACGGAAAGCTCTATACGTGACCGTTAAAACCAATAAAACCGCTGCCTGGAGCCAAACTACCAGGGGCGGTTTTTATTACATGGTGGCAAAATTGTGGTCCTTTAAGTACAATATGCAGGTGCTTTTCAGGTATTGAAAAAGAGGGTATTTTTTAAAAATTTGTTGGGGGTATGTAGTCTTGACCAGGAAGATGTTAAAGTCGAAGATACACAGGGCCACTGTAACAGAGGCGGATCTTAATTACGAAGGAAGCATAACCATAGACGAATCCTTGATGGAGATGGCAGATATACTGGAATTCGAGCAGGTTAACGTATGGAACATCAACGCAGGCACCAGGTTTACAACCTATGCCATGAAGGGAGAGCGCGGCAGCGGGATCATATGCGTAAACGGCGCCGCGGCGAGGCTCGTTTCCGTTGGAGACTTGGTGATAATAGCAAGCTGGAAGGACGTAAGCGACGAGGAGGCAAAGTCGCACGAACCGAAGATAGTATTCGTGGACGAAAACAACAGGCCAAAGGAGTCGTAGAGCGCGATTGTCCTTCTTTGAAGGGACTTCATAATGGATGGAGCGGGGATGTACAGAGAGGGAACTTTAGAGTGGTGGAGGTACGTTGTAGATGTCGATGCCCTTGAGGGGATCGTAGAGAATTTTGCTGTGTCCAATAACTATGCCGCCATATTGACTACGCCGGAAGGGACACCTGTCACTAAACCCTGTAATTTCTCAAATTTCTGTAGAATAATGAGATCCATGGATGGAGGAAAAAGGTGTCGCAAAAGCGACGCGGAAGGCGGCAGAAAGGCCATAACCTCTGGAGATGTGAAGATATATACCTGCCATGCCGGGTTGATAGACATGGCGGTTCCCATAATGCTGAGCGAGGATAAGACCGTTGGCATATTGTTAATGGGGCAGGTTAAGCTTAGAGAATACACCAATAAAGAAGTTCAAGAGCTAGCTGCTAGGTTTTGGCGTTTTGACTACGGGGAACGGAAGAAACTAATAGAAAGTTTCCTTAAGATACCTGTTGTAGATGAAGAACAGCTCAGAAGAAGCGCCATGCTTTTGAAGCTAGTGGCTTCCCACATAGTGACTATATGTGAGAAACACTTGTCCGAGAGAAAGTTCCTGGAAAAAGGGATAACCATAATGAAGAGAAAAGTGAACAAGGAAGCCCTCGAAAGGAACTTGAAACAGGCCCAGGTCAGGTCTTTGCAAAACAAGTTAAACCCGCACTTTATCTTTAACACCCTGAACGTGATCTCTCGTTTGGCTATGTTTGAGGGGGCCAAGCAGACCCAGGAGCTGACGATAAAATTTGCCGAGTATTTACGCTACGTCTTAGGAAAGCAAAAACGTGGGAATTTCGTCATGCTGAAGGACGAGCTGGATTGTGTCAGGTGTTTCTTGGATATATATAAATCCAGGTTTGGGGAGAGGCTATCCTTTGAGATAGAGGCAGAGCCCGAGACGTTGGACGTCTTTGTCCCGTTCATGCTTTTGCAGCCGGTGGTGGAAAATGCCGTAGTTCATGGTGTGGAACCATCTGTAAAACCTGCTTGCGTTACTATAAAAAGTTGCATAAGGGATGACCTTTTATACCTAACCGTAAAGGACGACGGGGTAGGATGTGACACAGAAAAGCTCAAAAAGGGGCTTGGACTCAGTAATCTAGAAGAAAAAGTGAGGTTATATTTCAAAGAGAAGGCTGACATAGCCTTCAAAAGCACCCCAAACGAAGGGACAGAGGTTCAGATAGTGATCCCTATAATCAAGGAAGGGGAAAGATGACTTCCAAAAAACTCAGCAAGTACAAACTTTTGATAGTTGAAGACGAACCAATAGAGAGCAAGGCTGTAAGGTTTGTGTTGGGAAAAGCCTTTGGTAACCTGTTTGAGGTCAAGGAAGCCAACGATATTTTTTCTTTTGAAGAAATAGCGCTTAACTGGCTGCCAGATATAGTTCTGTTGGATATTCGGGTCCCAGGCGGCAATGGGTTATCTCAACTTAAGAAGTTGAGGGAAGAGGGCTTTGGCGGAGAGGTCATAGTCACTACTGCTTACGATGTCTTTGAATATGCCCAGGAAGCGGTAGAGTTAGGTGTGAGCTCTTTTTTGGTCAAGCCTGTTTCGGACGGCAAGCTTGTCGAGGCGATAAATAGTGTCGTCAAGACCATAGAAGATAAGAAACAAGCTTTTGCTGAGAGCGACAAGATAAAGGATTTCGTTTCGAGAAATAAAGGAATTTTCGTATATGCAGCTTTGCAGGATCTGGTCAAACACAACAGGCTCGACAAAGACATAGAGATGGTCTTTTCCGCCCTCAAACTACCTCCTGTAAACCCCTGTGTGGTTTTAGGTGTTGCGTGCTTCAGCAGTTTTGACCCTGCGGGAGGCGGTTTAATTCATTTTTGGCGAGAGTTGGAAGGGGTCTTTGAGGACGGAGTTGTTGTGCCGTGGGGAGATTTTTGCTTCTTAGTGATGGTGCCCGCCCTGCAGGGAAGAGAAAGCGTGTCCTTTGAAGATATGGGGCTGAAGCTTCTTGGGCATCTTTCCTCTAGAGGCCTTAAATCTAATGTCATATGTGGTGGATATATCGCCGATTTGCGTAAGATGCCGAAAGTTATATCCCAGCTGGAGGAGGTCGTAGAGGAGAGCCTTTTTAAGGGTTTTGGGCAGGTTGTATTGTGCGATGATTCAGCGGAGAAAAAAGAAAATGAAACCGATCCACTAGCCCTCGAAAGTGATGGGCACAAGTCTTTCAACTATCTAGTAGATGGCTTTCTTAAAAACGACAGCAAGCTGGTTGCCGATAGCATTGAGGCCATAAATTCTTTTGCGGGAGAAATCGCGCTGAAGAATCTTGGGATGGCCAAGATGATTGCTTTGGGAATCTTGGGGCAGCTTCTGAGGTTGTTCATAGAGCTAAAGTGCGATTTTTCCATGATGAGAGAGTGGGCGAATAAGCAGATTCTAAATTTTCTCGGCGCTTCCAACCCTAAAGAGCTGAACAAGGCTTTCTCTCAGGCGATATTGAGTTCCTGGACGATCAGGAACAGCGCAGCGGATGAGTCGGCTATCATAGTGCAGCAGGTTCTGTCCTACATAAGGTCCCATTATGAGGACGTCACACTGCAAAGTGCCGCAGATTATGCCAACGTCAGCCCATCATATTTGAGCAGGCTCTTTAAAAAATCTCTCAATAAGAGGTTCATAGATGTGGTAAAAGAAGAAAAAATAGAAAGAGCAAAGATATTGCTTTCTCAAGGCCTGTCTGTCAGGGACACCGCTTTGATGGTAGGATATGGGAACATAAATTACTTCAGCATCCTTTTCAAGCAGCTTACCGGCGAAAGCCCCTCGGAGTACGCTAAGAGGCACTCTTATTAAGTAAACCAGTCAAAAAAACAAAGATTTTAAGCAAAAAAACGAGTGCTATACAAATTAAACTTTTCTTTCTCTTTCCCCCTTTTAATTGGTCAAAAAAATAAGACCTCCTTTAATTGAAGCCTTCCTACTGTTGTGAGAACATAACCGTTGGGAGGAGAGAGGGGGTCTGGTGGTGGAGAAAGCCAGGGTCATTCAAGAATATGTTCCAGGCAAGCAGATTACTCTTGCCCATATCATAAGGAACCCGCGCAAAGAGCTGTGCGAGAAGATAGGGATTGATCATCAAGGTGCGATAGGCATACTCACCATTACCCCTGGCGAAGGATCAATTATAGCCGCAGACATTGCCTCCAAGTCAGCCTCGGTGCGAGTAGAGTTCGTCGACCGCTTTACAGGTTGTCTTTTGATCAGCGGTGATGTCTCTTCAGTCGAAAATTCCCTCCGAAGCATAGTGGCCTTTTTCGGGTCGAAGCTTCTTTTCTCTTCTACAGAGGTGACCTTCTCATGACGAGAAGGGTGATGGTTGTGGGAAGAACTGGTGTAGGGAAGACTACTCTTCTGGAAAAGTTGGGGCTTTTGAACTCGGCGGTCAAGAAAACCGAAAGCGTTGAGTTCGCTCCTCAGTTCATAGACACTCCCGGTGAATTTATGGAAATGTCCAGATTCTATCATGCCCTCATCACTTCCTCCACTAAGGCCGATGTCGTCTTGCTGGTAGTTGATGCTTCCAATCCTGGACAGCTACCTCCAGGCATATCCAAGGCTTTCGCTGCCCCTGTTTTGGGGTGTGTTAACAAGATAGACCTTTTGTGTGGCGATTGTGAGGAAAAAGTTGATAATGCCCGGAAAAAGTTGTTGGAAGCTGGGGTTGAGGAGGTGTATGCCGTATCTGCCAAAGAAGGGATAGGAGTAAGGGAACTCAAGGAAAAAATAGAAGAAATTTTATGGAGGTGCGCATGACATGAACGGAGAAGCTTTGGGTTTGATTGAGACCAGAGGGTTAGTGGGTTGTATCGAGGCTGCAGATGCCATGGTGAAAGCCGCAAACGTTAGACTGGTCGGCTACGAGAAGATTGGCTCTGGTTACGTCACCGTGATGGTCAGGGGAGATGTTGGAGCTGTAAAGGCCGCAGTTGACGCGGGACTTGCTGCAGCCAAAAAGGTTGGAGAAGTTGTTTCTGTACATGTAATCCCAAGGCCGCATTCTGACACGGAAAAGATCCTTCCCAAGTTGGACTAATTGCGTTCTTGAGCATTTGAGCTTTGGAAAAGGGGGTTAGGGGAATGGACCAGGAATTGATGGGAAAAGTGATGGAAGAAGTAATGAAGAGGCTTTCCGTTGCGGAAGAGCCCAAGAAGAAAGAAAGCCCAGCTCCAGCTTCATGTTGTGAAGCATTGTCGGCGGCTGGGGTTACAGAGTTTGTCGGTACAGCTATGGGCGATACCATCGGGCTTGTTATAGCCAACCTTGAGAGCCGCATTCTTGAGAAGTTTGGTTGGGATCCGAAATACAGGTCCATAGGGATCATCTCCGACCGCGTAGGTGCAGGCCCTCAGATAATGGCAGCTGACGAGGCGGTTAAAGCCACCAACACCGAAGTGGTGCTTTTGGAGCTTCCAAGAGACACCAAAGGAGGGGCAGGCCACGGCTGTTTGATCCTCCTTGGCGCAGAAGACGTTTCCGATGCTCGCAGGGCTGTGGAAGTGGCCCTTAAAGACCTTGAGAGGACCTTCGGCGACGTCTATGCCAACGATGCCGGACACCTGGAGTTTCAGTATACCGCCAGGGCGAGCTACGCATGCAATAAGGCCTTTGGAGCCCCCCTTGGTAAGGCTTTTGGCCTTATCGTAGGTGCCCCTGCCGGAATAGGTGTGGTCATGACCGATGCAGCTTTGAAGGCTGCAGAGGTGGAGATGCTCTTCTACAGCACGCCCACCAATGGCAATACCTATACCAATGAGGTTGTAATGGGCGTCACCGGCGATTCGGGGGCTGTAAGGCAGTCATTGATCGCGGCCCGCGAAGTGGGTCTCAAGTTGTTAGGAGCATTTGGTGAGCCTCCCAAATCTCTTACCAAACCATACATCTAAGGCCGTACAGGCTTTGGTTATTGGGAGGTGAGCGCAAATGGCGGAAAAGAAAAGAAGTAAGCGTTTTCAGACCTTAGAGAACAGGCCGGTCCACAAGGATGGGTTTATAGGGGAATGGATAGAAACTGGTTTGATCGCCATGGGAAGCCCCAACGACCCAACACCCTCCGTCAAGGTTAGCGACGGAAAAATAGTGGAAATGGACGGCAAAAGACGAGAAGACTTTGACATGATAGACCAGTTCATAGCAGATTACGCCATAGATGTCTCCATAACAGAAGAGGCTATGGCAAAGTCAGATGTGGAACTTGCAAGAATGCTCGTCGATATAAACACTCCAGCTGAAGAAGTCAGAAAGGTCTTTGGAGGACTGACGCCTGCGAAACTAGCATCGGTAGTAGATAAGCTGAACATAGTTGAAATAATGATGGCCATGCAGAAGATGCGGGTCAGGCAGACGCCGAAAAACCAGGCTCACGTCACTAGCGCTACAGACAACCCCGTGATGCTGGCCTGCGACGCTGCAGAAGCAGCTTACAGAGGATTTGCCGAGATAGAGACCACGGTTGCCGTGTTTAAGTACGGTCCTCTTAACGCTCTATCTTTGTTGGTTGGGTCCCAGGTTGGCCGTCCCGGAGTGTTGACTCAGGATGCACTGGAAGAATCCTTTGAGCTTGAGATAGGCATGAGAGGTCTTACGGCCTACGCGGAGACCGTCTCTGTCTATGGTACGGAGAGCGTATTTGTAGATGGCGACGATACGCCGTGGTCGAAGGCCTTTTTGGCTTCGTGCTACGCCAGCAGGGGCATAAAGATGAGGTTCACCAGCGGTACAGGAAGTGAAGTCCAGATGGGAGCCGCAGAGGGCAAGAGCATGCTTTACCTGGAAGCCCGCTGCATCCTTATAACCAAGGGTGCGGGAGTCCAGGGGCTGCAGAACGGCTCCATTTCCTGCATAGGTGTTCCAGGCGCTGTCCCGAGCGGCCTTAGAGCTGTAGCTGCGGAGAACCTTTTGACCATGGCTATGGGCATGGAGGTCGCTTCTGGTAACGACCAAACCTTCTCGCACTCTGACCTGCGCCGCACAGCAAGGACCATACCTCAGTTCTTCCCCGGAACGGACCTTATCTTCTCAGGATATTCTGCTGTTCCCAACTGCGACAACATGTTTGCCGGGTCCAACTGGGACATAGAGGACATAGACGATTACCTTGCCCTGCAGCGAGATTTCAAGGTAGACGGTGGCGTTCGCCCTGTGTTGGAGGAAGACGTAATTGCGGTGAGGAACAAGGCAGCGAGGGCCCTTCAGGCCGTTTACGAGGAACTTGGGTTCCCCCCGATCACCGATGAAGAAGTGGAAGCAGCCACTTATGCCAACACCAGCAAGGATGTCCCACCAAGGAATATTCCAGAGGACCTGAAAGCTGCTGACAGGATCATGAAAGAGGGAATAACCGGTGTGGACGTTATAAAGGCGTTGGCTAAACGGGGTTACAGGGATGTAGCGGAAGCCATTTTGATGATGATGAAGCAGCGCATCTCTGGGGACTATCTCCAGACCTCTGCTTGGATCGATGAAAACGGCTACGTTTGGAGCGCGATCAACGATCCTAACACTTATCAAGGACCTATGACAGGTTATCAGATGAGCCCTGAGCGTTGGGAAGAGATAAAGAATATTCCTTGGGCGATAAGGGCAGAGGACGTTTAAAGGGGGTGAAACTATGGTTTCTCTGAATGAAGAAGTTATTCGCAAGGTCATAGCTGAAGTTTTAGCTGAAATGGCTCCTTCCTCTCCAACAGCGAAAAAGGCAGAAAGCCTTTCGGTGCCTAAAGCTGCTTCGTCCATGAGACTGGTGGAGAAGGGCAAGGCTGAAAAAAGTTCCGACCCTAAGGATGTGGTCATTGGCATCTCTCCAGGGTTTGGAGTTGGTTTTAACGAGACTATAGTTGGCACCCCGCACTCTGAAGTGTTAAGGCAGCTTATGGCGGGAATAGAGGAAGAGGGGCTGAAGCCGAGGATAGTAAGGGTGCTGCATACCTGTGATGTGGCTTTTATAGGCAAGAAAGCGGCGGAGCTTGCCGGGTCTGGTATAGGTATAGGGGTGCTTTCCAGAGGAACGGCAGTCATTCACCAAAAGGACCTGCCTCCCCTTGGAAACCTGGAGCTATTCCCTCAGTCGCCGCTTTTGGATCCTGAGACGTTCCGTGCAATAGGCCGTAACGCTGCAAAGTATGCCAAAGGCGAGAGTCCCGTGCCTGTTCCCACCAAGAACGATCCTATGGCGAGACCTCGCTACCAAGGTTTGGCAGCCCTTCTACACAACAAGGAGATGCGGTTTGTCGATCCTAAAAAGGGTCCGGTAGAAATTGAAGTTGCCGTTGATAGATGAGGGGGTGCTAGGAATGGCTATGGAGTTGAATGAACAGCTTATAGCGGAGCTTGTGAGAAAGACATTGAAAGAGGTCATGGGATCGGCTAATGCTCCTACAGATGCTACCCCTACGGGTGAAAAGAGCAAAAACAACCTGAAGGTAGAGGATTATCCTCTTGCTTCTAAAAGGCCAGAGCTTCTAAAGACGCCTACAGGCAAAGCTATTGAAGACGTAAATTTGGATAACCTTTTGAGCGGCAAGGTGGGCTTTGAAGATTTGCGTATTACTCCTGAGGCTCTGGAGTATCAGGCCCAGATCGCTGAAGCTGCTGGCAAGGAGCAGGTCGCAATGAACCTGAGAAGGTCTGCAGAGCTTATAAAGGTCCCCGATAAGAGGTTGCTGGAGATATATAACGCCCTGCGACCCCGCAGGTCCACGAAGCAGGAACTTTTAGACATAGCTGATGAGCTGGAGAGCAAGTACAACGCAGTGGTTAACGCCAGGATGGTTAGAGAAGCTGCGGACGTATATGAGCGCAGGGGATTACTGAAGAGCGCCTAATTAAAGACTAACTAAGGAGGGGTTATGGTGCCCATAGTGGCTGGCATTGACATAGGAAACTCGACCACAGAGGTTGCTTTGGGTAAGGTGGAAAACGGTCAGGTGGAATTTTTATCCTCCTCTTTGTATCAGACCACTGGTCTTAAGGGGACAACCCAGAACGTAAGGGGCGTAAAGATGGCCCTGGGGTTGGCCTTGGAGAAGATAGGCTTTGGCAGGGAAGATTTTTCAAAGATAGATGTAATCTGCATAAATGAAGCCGCCCCTGTCATAGGCGATGTGGCCATGGAAAATATAAGTGAGACCATAGTGACCGAATCCACCATGATAGGCCATAACCCCTCAACGCCAGGCGGCGTAGGGGTAGGAAAAGGCAGGACCGTTCATATTGATGACCTGTTGAACGTGGAGAAAAATGATCCTGTTATAGTGGTGATTCCCTCCAATTGGGACTATGAAGCTGCGTCAGAGGCAATAAACAGAGCGATAGAAAAGGGGATTTCTGTGGAGGGCGCCATATGCCAGGGGGACGACGGAGTCCTCATAGCCAACCGCATCAACAAGGTCATACCCATAGTAGATGAAGTAATGTCCATAGAAAAGGTTCCTCTTGGGATGTATGCCTGCGTGGAAGTGGCTCCTCCTGGGAGGGTCATAGAGGCGCTTTCTAACCCTTACGGCATAGCTACTATTTTTTCCCTTTCGCCAGAGGAGACCAAACATGTCGTTCCCGTGGCCAGGGCCTTGATAGGCAACCGCTCTGCTGTGGTCATAAAGACGCCCACCGGTGAGGTCAAGGAAAGGCGAATACCTGCCGGGGAGCTTTACATTGATGGGGCCTCAGGAAGGAGGACCGTCAATGTGGAAAGCGGCGCAGAGGCAATAATGAAAGTTTTGGAAGAGAGCCAGCCTGTCAAGAACATATTTGGCCAACCTGGCACCAACGTGGGAGGAATGATGGAGAGGGTAAGGAGGACCATGTCCAACCTTACTGGGCTTCCGGTCGCAGATATCCACATAAAGGATCTTTTGGCGGTGGACACCTTGGTCCCTCAGAGGGTCGTAGGGGGGATAGCCGGCGAGTTTTCCCAGGAACACGGGGTAGCCTTGGCTGTGATGGTGGAGACGGAGAAGCTGCCCATGACCCAGCTGGCTGAGGCTATTTCCCAGGAGACTGGTGTTAAGGTCATGATCGGTGGAGTCGAGGCGGAGATGGCCGTAAGGGGAGCCCTTACCACTCCAGGAACGAAAAAGCCTCTTGCTATTTTGGATTTGGGAGCAGGAAGCACCGATGCATCTTTGATGAAAGAAAACGGTGAAATTGACCTTATCCACCTTGCTGGTGCCGGGAATATGGTCAACACCATAATAGCCAGCGAGCTGGGCATAGAGAGTATGGAACTGGCAGAGTCCATCAAGCGTTACCCCCTATGTAAGGTTGAAAGTCCCTTCCACGTAAGGCAGGAGGACGGAAGGGTTAGGTTTTTCGATAACCCCTTGTCGCCCAACCTCTTTGGAAAGAACGCCCTCGTTGTAGAAGACGACATACTGATGCCTCTGGAACTGGATATTCCTGTGGAGAGGATAAGGGAAATAAGGCGCAGGGCCAAAAGGGAAGTGTTTGTTACCAATTCCTTGAGGGCGCTTGAGAGGGTGTCCCCGGCTGGCAACGTGAGGCTTTTGGATTACGTTGTCCTTGTCGGAGGGTCTGCCTTGGACTTTGAGATTCCGTCGATGATAACCGACGCCCTTTCCAGGTTTGGCGTAGTGGCTGGCCGAGGAAACATAAGGGGAACTGAGGGACCCCGCAATGCGGTGGCTACAGGGCTAGTTTTGGGGTTTGCCAGTAAGGGGCTGCCGGTGAAATGGCTGAGCGGAGCGCGGAGGGCCTAGAAGGATGAGCAAACACGGACCTATGGAGCTTAAGGGTATACAAGAAAACAGGCCAGTTATAGTGCTTTTGCTCTCAGATTCGTGCCCCGAAGAATGGGTGAGGCACATAGGTGCCGGCTGTGAAGAAGAGGGGGTGCCTCTTGCATGGGGCAGGAGGTCGGATGGTAGGGCTTCATCTCTTGCCAAGGAGGCAGCTGTTATTTCCAGGTTGGAAGTAGGCATAGGGTTGGACAGGACAGAAAGCGCTGTAACCATGTTCTCTCTTTCGGAGCACCCACCGTACGTTGCCGCGTTCCACGGTGGGGATCCTTTGGTTTTGAGGTGGCTGGGGCACAACGCCTCCAGGCTTGTTAAGAGGGAACCGCTGTTGGATAAAGAAGAATTTTTGAAGAAAAGAAAAGTGTCCAAGGACCTTTCGAAAAAATTGCAAAGCGCAGCGCCGAAGCTGACTGAAGCGGGTGAGGAATCTTACGAGGAATTGGTCAAAAAGGTAGTTGCGTACGTACTGGAAGGATTAGGGAACGTTAGGGGTGGGTAGCGATGAGCGATTCTCATGCAGCAGTTGGGTTCATAGAGACAGTAGGTTTGGCTGCAGCTATAGAGGCTGCGGATGCGGCGTGCAAGACGGCAAATATAAAGCTCATAGGAAGGGAAAACTCTAGAGGCAGCGGGATGATAACCATAAAGATAAGAGGAGAGGTTTCTGCTGTTAAGAGTGCTCTTTTGTCTGCCCATGCTGCAGCCTCGAAGGTGAACAAGGTGGTTTCGGTCTCCATTATACCCAGGCCCGGTGCAGCCTTAGAGCCTGTAATGGTTTATAACAAGGAGACGCTTTCTGCCGAAGGCCAGAGGAAGGCCGAAGACGAAAAAGAGAGCGAAACAAAGCCCCAAAAAGAAGAGAAAGAACAAAAAACAGAAAAGACATCAGAAGCAAAAGAGACAGAAGCAGAAACAGAAGCCTCAAAAGAAGAAAAGGAGCAAAAGCCCGTAGAGCCTTCTGAAGTAAAAGAAGTCGAAACGGAGCCCAAAAAGGAAGAAAAAGAGACTCTAGCTGAAGAGACAAAGGAAGACAAACCGACCAAAAAGACGACAAGGGGAAAGGGAAAAGGACGGAAAAAGCCCAGCAAGTAGGAAAGAGCCGTTAAGAGATGGGAGGGTTTTTGATGAAGGGAGAAGCTTTAGGTTTGTTGGAGACAAAAGGTTTTGTGGGAGCTATAGAGGCGGCAGATGCAATGGTAAAGGCTGCTAACGTGACCTTGATAGGGCACAAGCTTTCCGGCGCAGGGTTGGTGACAGTGATGATAAGGGGAGATGTGGGGGCAGTGAAAGCTGCAGTGGATGCTGGGGCAGCAGCTGCTAAGGCAGTTGGCGAGGTTGTTTCTGTACACGTCATCCCAAGACCCCACACTGATACAGAGACCATGTTGCCTGAGGGAGAAAAAGACAACAAGGCAGATTTGAACATAGGGGTAGAAGACTAGCCTTAGATTGAAGGCGCAGGGGAGAGAGCCAGTCATGTTGAACATGGAAAAACTTGTAGATGCCATCACTAAAGAGATAAGCGCCCTGCTTGCGTCGGGCAACTTCCCCATTGTGGTTGGAGTAAGCAACAGGCACGTGCATTTGTCTAGGGAGCACACAGACATTCTGTTTGGCGAAGGATACGAACTCACCAAGATGAGGGATTTGAGGCAGCCTGGAGAGTTTGCTGCCAAGGAGACTGTCACTGTGGCTACAGCCGGGGGCGTTTTGGAAAATGTGAGGATCCTGGGCCCCATAAGAAAAAAGACCCAGTTTGAGCTTTCTGCTTCCGACGCCAGAAAGCTGCGAATAGACGTTCCCGTGGTAAAAAGCGGCTCTTCCCACGAGTTAGAAAGCCCCGTATTGCTTATAGGTCCAAAAGGGAGTGTCTCTCTCACCGAGGGTGTTGGGCTCGCATGGAGGCATATACATTTGTCTCCCGAAGAAGCCTTGGCCTTGGGAGTGAAAGACGGCCAGGAAGTAGATGTGGAGGTCAAGGGGGACAGGGGCGTCATATTTAGAAAGGTATGGGTGCGGGTGAGCGACAAGTTCGTAAGCGAGTTTCACGTGGATGTGGACGAAGCGAACGCTTGCGGGCTAAAGACCGGGGATTACGTTCAGATAGTCCGCATACCAGAAAGTTTGTAAATGGGGGATAGATCTTGTCCAGATTAGATGCATGTGCTGAGGCGTTAAAAAGCGGTAAGGCCATCGCTCCATGGAAGAAGTTGTACCTGGGAATCGACCTGGGGACCACGAACATCGTGGTTGTGGCCTTGAACGAAAATGGCGAGCCAGTAGCTGCGTCGATGACATCGTCTACAGAAATAATACGAGACGGTGTAGTGGTTGATTACTGGCGGGCCATAAAGGAGACGGAGAAGAACATAGAGGTGATTTGCTCGAAGCTGGGGGTCTCCCTGGATAGGCTTTTGGAAAATTCCGTCGGAGCTTCGGCGTATCCTCCGGGCATATCTCCCAGGACGGCCCAAGTCTGTGCCAACGTAGTGGAGGCTTTAGAGATTCCATGCAAGGGCCTGTATGAGGAGCCAGTAGCTGCAGCAAGAGCGCTGAACATGGAAGAAGGCGTGATAGTGGACGTAGGTGGAGGTACGACGGGAATAGCGATCTTCAAGGAGGGAGCGGTCACATACTCCGCCGACGAGCCTACAGGGGGGACACACATGACATTGGTGATCTCTGGCAGGATGGGGCTTTCCTTTGAAGAAGCCGAGGAGAAAAAGCGAGTCAAGGCCAATCACAAGTTTTTGAGGCCCATATTGGTTCCCGTCGTGGAAAAGATGGCCACCATAGTCAAAGAACATTTACATAAGGCTTCTTGGGATTTTTCAGGCGATCCAATATATCTGGTCGGTGGAGGAGCGGACATCGAAGGTGCTGAAGAAGTGTTTTCGTCCATCGTCCAATATCCTGTGAAGCTTGCAAAGCATTGTCTTTTGGTTACCCCGTTGGGCATAGCGTCCATGCTCTGGGAAGAACAGTGCGAAAAGATGGTGAAAGAAGATGCAGCGCACGTTAATTGATCGTCTCGTAGAGGAGGTCATATCGAGGCTGTCCAAACCGAGGGTGGCTTTTTTGTGGGGCAGTGGTGAGGCACCTAATAAGGCCTTGGAAACTGAGGCTTTTAACGCCGTCCACTACCTGCCAGCGGAAAGCTGTTTTTCGCCTTTGAGCCATCTTAGGCCCTGTTACTTTTTGGATCGTTTGGAAGACATCAAAAAGGAAGTAAAGACGCTGGATTTTTTAGTGGCCTTGCAGGTTTCACCTGCGGTGCTGCAGGAATTGTGTTCGGCTTTTCCCATAAGCAATATCAGCCTTTTTATCTCTTGTTTTATAGATGCAGGAAAGCCTGTGATCATGGATTTGCGTGCCATAAGAGAAAGGTACGAATGGGGCGGCTTAATGCAGAAGTTATTTGAAGCAAGGCTCAGGGAGCTTAGGAGCTTGGGAGTGGTTTTTGTCGATAAAAAGGTTTCTTCTGAAACAACTAGCGCGCCGCAGGGCGAGGGAAAAAGCTTGGTACTAAAAGATAAAGGTTGGCTTGCCTGGAGCGAAGTTAGCGGAATGCTTCCTGGTGGTTGTAGGGCTTTGGTGCTCAAAGGTGATACGAAACTTAGTTTTGAAGCAATCTCCAGGCTAAGGGAGCAAGGTGTTATGGTCACAAGAGAGGAAGGATAGAGATGGCTATTTCTGCTCGGCTGGTAGTCAAGCCCACAGAAGCGCTTTTAGAGGTCTTAAAGAGCAGGTTGAGACCTCGGGTGGTTAAAGATTTTAACGGGGCAGGGGCATTGCTGCTCATTCAGGGAGCGGTTGTGGATGTTTTGGCGGCCATAGATGTGGCGACCAAGGCTTCCAACGTCAAAGCCTCTGAAGTTGTAGGTAACTGCCCGCAGCAGCTTAATACCGTTGTATTTTGGGGAAGTGTATCGGATGTGAAGCAGGCTCTTTCAGCCTTGAAGGAATGGGGAGATGTTAAGCCATGAAGATAGGTAAGGTCATAGGCCATGTGGTTTCCACGAAAAAGGACGAAAGGCTAGTGGGGTTCAAGCTTTTGGTGGTGCAGGTGCTTCACCCCACGAAGGAAGGCGATTTGGGAGTGAGGGAGGACAAGTACCACGTAGCGGTAGATTTGGTGGGCGCTGGTGTAGGAGAGCTGGTCCTTCTGTGTTCTGGTAGCTCTGCCAGGGTCTCTGCCAGCGAAGAGAAGGGCGCCCCGGTGGACGAGGCGATAGTGGGAATAATTGATACCGTGGATTTTAATCTGTAGAGGTGAAATTTAAGGTGCGGATATATACAAGGCAGGGAGATCGAGGAGAGACCCATTTAGCCGATGGCAGCAAGGTTTCGAAGGATCATCCTGCGATAGTGTTGAACGGCCATATAGACAAGGCGGTTTCTGTTCTTGGCGCTGCCAGGAGCACCGCTCCAGAGGTTCTGAAGGAAGAAATAAAGGCCCTTCAGGAGATGCTCATGAGTTTAATGGCCTTCGTTGCGAGAGGTTCCAAGGAATATGAGCTTCCAGGCGTAGAAAGTCTGGAGTCGAAGATAGATTCTATTCAGGAAAGGTATCCCTTCGATTGTTATTCGAAGGTTTTAGATGTGTTCAATAAAGGCAAGTTTGTGGTTCCTGGAGAAAGCTTGTGTGAATCCTTGCTCCATGTGGCAAGGACGGTGGTCAGGGAGGCAGAACGCTATGCCCTCCAGGCAGCTAAAAAGCAGGCTTTGGACGAAAGGCTTGTGCCTTTTCTTAACAGGCTGTCGGACTACATCTGTGTCCTTGCTATAGCTGCCGTATTTGAAGATTTTGTCTCCCGCATAACGCAAATAGTTATGAGGGAATTAGCGAAATATGGAAATTTTAACCTTAATAAAACTGGTGGGGGTGCAGGAACTATGTACAGCAAGGGTATGAATTTGGATTTGGCGCTTAAATTTGTAGATGCTGCCACGAAAAGGGCGTCGGAGATAGGGGTTCCTATGGTTATAGCTGTAGTCGATGAGAGTGGGGTTCTTACTGCCTATTCCAGGATGGACGGGGCGCTTTTGGTAAGTTGTGACTTGGCCATCAAGAAGGCAAAAACGGCAGTATCCCTCCGCATGCCAACCGACAAAGTTGCAGAGCTCGTTCAGCCTGGCAAGCCTTTGTATGGCCTTCAGTCGGACTCCAACCTTTGCTGTTTCGGCGGAGGGTTCCCCATCAAAAAGGATGGAAAGGTAATAGGTGCTATTGGGGTCAGCGGAGGCAGCGTAGAAGAAGATATGGACGTTGCCCAGTATGCCTTGTCTGTCTCTTCGGCGTTTTAGCGAAGTTTCCTACATGGGTTTGCAGGGGGTGTATGGCTTTGAGAGAGCAGGATATAAAACAGATTGTCGCTAAGGTTTTGGAGGAGCTGAAAGACCAAGTAGGCTCACTGGAAAAAAGCAGGACAAACCAGGCTTCTTACTGCTATGGCGATGTGGACGATGCCGTGGAAATGGCCGTCAAGGCCCAGAAGATATGGCAGTGGGAGTACAGCTTGGAGGAAAAAAAGAGAATAATAGACGGGCTTAAAAAGTTTTTATTGGATTACGTTGAGGAACTTGCGGTTTTGGCCGTCGAGGATACAGATATGGGCAGGGTAGATGACAAGATAGCCAAAAACAAACTTGCTATAGAGAAAACTCCCGGCCCTGAATTTTTTACCACCAAGGCCACTTCAGGAGACAATGGCTTGGTTTTGGAGGAGCTTTCTCCTTTTGGGGTTATAGCCTCCATAACTCCTTCTACCAACCCCACGGCTTCGGTGATAAATAACACCATCTGCATGATCTCAGGTGGAAATGCCGTTGTCTTTGCTCCTCATCCTTCGGCCGTCAAGTGTTCTTTGAGAAGCTGCGAGCTGATCAATCAATACTTGACGTCCCAGGGCGTTCCCACTGGGTTGGTATCGAGCCTTTCCATAGCGACCCTGGAAAATGCCCAAAAGCTCATGACCCACAAGGACGTAAGGCTGATTTCTGCCACCGGTGGTCCAGGTGTCGTGAAGGCCGCTTTGAGCTCTGGCAAACCTGCCATCGGTGCGGGCCCAGGCAACCCGCCTGTTATTGTGGACGAGACGGCTCATTTGGAGAAGACCGCAAAGGACGTCATAGCAGGCTGTTCCTTTGACAACAATCTGCCCTGCATAGCTGAGAAGGAGCTTATAGTGGTCAACTGCGTTGCGGACCAGCTTAAAAGGTACATGCTGGAGAACGGTGCCTTCGAGCTCAAGGGCGGTGACGTGGAAAAGTTGAAAAAACTTGTCCTGACCGAGGATGGAAAGCCCAATAAGAGTTATGTCGGCAAGGATGCGGTGCGCATATTGGCCGATATAGGCATAAAGGTTCCAGAGAGCATCAGGGTAATTTTGGTTGAGGCAGAAGAAAAAGATCCTCTCGTGCAGGAAGAGATGCTCATGCCCGTATTGCCGATGGTGAGAGTGTCGGACTTCGAAGAGGGGCTTATGATGGCCTTGAGGGTAGAACACGGCTTCAGGCATTCGGCAGCTATCCACAGCACCAACATAGACAACATGAGCAGGATGGCAAGGGCCATGGAGACCACTATTTTCACTAAAAACGCCCCTTCCTTTGCCTCCATAGGTTTCGGCGGCGACTGCCCTACGGCGTTTACCATAGCTACCACTACAGGCCAGGGGCCCACAACACCTCTTTCCTTCTGCAGGGTGAGGCGCTGCCTGCTGCATGGGGCGTTCAGGATAGTTTAGCCCTGATGGGGGAATAGGAAATGATTTCAAAGGATGAACTTTTAAAAGCTGTATTTGAGGCAGGTGTCGTGGGAGCAGGTGGAGCAGGCTTTCCCACCCATGTAAAGTTGAAGGCCGATGGCATAGATACCTATGTAATTAACGGTGTGGAGTGCGAGCCCCTTTTGTTTAAGGATAAGCACCTCATGAGAGAAGAAAGCCAATTTTTGGTGGACTCTGCCAGAGAGGTTGCAGAGGCAATCGGCGCAAAGAGGGCTGTTTTCGTGCTCAAGGAAAAATATAAAGAGGAAATAGAAAGCCTTAGAAAGGCTGGGGGAGAGGTGATCCCCATAAGGGATTACTATCCTGCTGGTGATGAGGTCATCTTGATCAGGGAGGCTTTGGGCAGGACCGTTCCCGAAGGTGGGCTTCCGCTCATGGTTGGCGTGGTAGTGAGCAATGTAGAGACCTTGTACAACCTTGGAAGGGCGATGGACTCCAAGAGCGTGACCCACAAGTTTGTTACGGTAAGCGGTTACGTGAAAGAGCCTGGTGTTTGGCTTGTCCCTGTAGGGGTTCATGCTTCAAGCCTTATAAAAGCCTGTGGCGGTATCACCATTGAGGACCCGTGGTACATAGATGGAGGTCCAATGACGGGTAAATACCGCAAGGACCTGGACTTCGTGGTCAGCAAGACCACAAGTGGCATAATTGTGGTTCCCGGTGATTCGGCTTTAGTCAAATACGAGACCATGCCGGTTGAAATTATGTTGAAGCAGGCCAAGTACGCATGTATTCAGTGCAACCAGTGTACATTGGTGTGTTCCAGAAAGCTTGTTGGCTATGACCTTAAGCCCCACATGATAATGCGGGCCATGGCGTACAACAAGTTGGCGGACATATCTGTTTTAAAGAGTGCCTTCTTATGTTCCGAGTGCAACCTGTGCAGTGGCTTGCATGCCTGTCCTATGCAGCTTTCTCCAAGGAGGGTGAACCAGCAGCTTAAGGCCATATTGCGGCAGCAGGGAGTGAAGCCGGAATTTCAAAAGCGCGATATGCAGATGGACCTCATGAGGGATTACAGGCTCCTTCCTTCCGGCAGGCTAAAAAGGCGAATAGGCCTTGATAAGTTTCCGGAGGAGCTGCCTTTCAGGGGCGTTTTTAAGGATTTTGACGAAGTTTTTGTGCCTTTCTTGCAGCACATAGGCCGCCCGTGCGTTCCTGCAGTCAGTGAGGGAGATTTTGTGGCGGCAGGCCAGGCATTGGGTTTTCCGCCAGAGGGTGCCTTAGGAGCGGCAGTTCATTCTTCTATCGATGGAGTTGTCCTCAGTGTGACTGCTGAAGGGGTAAAAATAAAGAAAGTTGATATGGAGTGATATTAGATGGAAAAAGCCTTGGCGACCATAGAAAGTATCAGCGTGGCGAGGGGATACCAAATAGCAGACAGCATGCTGAAATCTGCGAGCATTTCCCTTTATTATGCTTCCACTACATGTCCAGGCAAGTTTTTGATCATAGTTGGAGGGCAGGTTAGCGCTGTAAAGACAGCCCTAAACAGGGCATTGGACGTAGGCAAGGAGATGGTGGTGGATTATATGTTCCTGCCCAACATACATCCCCAGGTCATTTCCGCTCTTACTTGTTCGACAGAGGTGAAGGATATAAAGGACTTAGGGGTGGTTGAAGCCATGTCTGCACCGTCTGTTTTGGAGGCAGCGGACGCAGCGGTTAAGGCTTCAAGGGTGAATTTGATAGAGGTAAGAGTGGGTAGAGGCATGGGGTCGAAGAGCTTTTTCTCTGTGACTGGCGATATCTCCGACGTGAAAAATGCAGTGAAGGCTGCAGAGGGGGTGATTTCTTCTCGGGGGCTTTTGGTGGAGGCAGTGGTCATAAGCAGGCCGCACAAGGACCTGGTTGGCGTTTTGGGTTAGTAATTTTTAGAGAAGTAGAGTAAGCCCGATAAATAAAAATGGGAGGGGTCAGTATGGGAACCAAAGTAATGATATCACCTAGCAAGTATGTTCAGGGAGCCGGAGCACTGGCAGAGATAGGCGCGCAGGCAAAGCACCTGGGTAAGAAAGCCTTTGTAATAGGCGGCAAAAGGGCAATGTCCACTTCCAAGGGCATTGTCGAGGAAAGCTTCAAGAAAGAGGGCATAGAGGCTATTTTTGAGCATTTCAATGGAGAGTGCTGTGATCCTGAGATAAACAGGCTGAAGAAGATAGCAGAGGACAATGCCATTGAATTCGTTGTTGCCGTAGGTGGAGGTAAGGTGATAGACACAGCCAAGGCCATAGCTGCAATGATGGGAAAGCCTGTGGTAATAGTCCCCACCATAGCTGCTACCGATGCCCCATGCAGCGCATTGTCGGTCATTTACACCGAAGACGGCGTATTTGACAGGTATTTTGTTTTGCCCAAAAACCCGGATCTAGTGTTGGTAGATACTTCCATCATAGCCAAGGCGCCAGTGAGGTTTTTGGTATCCGGTATGGGAGATGCTCTGGCCACGTGGTTTGAGGCTGATTCATGCTTCAGGTCCTCTGCCAAGAACTTGCCGGGCGGGTATTCCACGGCCACTGCTTTGAGCCTTGCCAGGCTATGTTATGACATTTTGATGGAGTACGGCAAGATGGCCAAGCTTTCCGTAGAGAAGGGCGTAGCTTCCCCTGCGGTAGAAAAGGTAGTTGAGGCAAACACCCTGCTGAGCGGAATAGGCTTTGAAAGCTCTGGCCTTGCCGCGGCTCATGCTATCCATGATGGCTTTACTATCTTGGAAGAGACCCACAGCGTATATCACGGAGAAAAAGTGTCATTTGGAACCCTGGTGCACATTGTCCTCGAGGACAGGTCTTGGGAGCAGATAGAGGAGGTCATGAATTTCTGTGTTGAAGTGGGCCTGCCTATAACGTTAAAGCAGATTGGTGTAGTTGACCCCACGCCGGAAAAGATAATGAAGGTGGCAGAGAAGACCTGCGAGCCGGGAATGTTGATCCACAACATGCCATTCGAGGTAACTCCTAAGATGCTCTTTGATGCCATCTTTGCAGCCGACGCCATAGGCACAAATTACCTGAAGGAAAGAGGCATGGAGGTATAAAAGTTCAAGAAGGGAAAATTATTTCTATAGATACACAGGCCGCCACCGGGCAAAATCCGCCTGATGGCGGCTTTTTATTCAACACAGCAAGTATACTTAATTAAACATGAACGACCATTGACCAGCCTTAAATATGTCTTTAGAATGGTTTATTATCGGATACTGTACTGATTAGGTTTCCCCGTAGATAGATGCTTGCAGATATTCCAGAATAAAGGGGCGCTTGTATTTAAAAAAGGATTGGTCCAGGTAACTCTAGAGAGGATGGTACTTGTATTTGTGATGGATCTAGCAGCAGCAATAACCCAAAGGGATACAAAGGATAATTTAGGCGGGCCCAAAGCCCGCCTAAATTCATCAAGGGGGTAACTTTACGCAGCCTGGGTGTTTTGGGCTGGGTTAGTTTCTTTATTCTGCTTCCCAAATACACCTAGATGTATGAAATTACGGGAGTGGTAGGGGATCACCTGGTCAAAGCCTGCTGTTTTTGCCAGCCAGCAAACCTGGTCCATTATCCTGGCAGGGATGGCGATGTCAGCGGCCTGTCCGAAAAGGTGCAGGCTTTTTGCGACCCCTCCAACCTCCCGGTTGTGTTTTTCACATCTGTAGCCGCTGGTTATCACTATGGGTATTTTCATCTCCTGCCTGAGCTTTTCCAACTTTTCCAAAAGATCAGGGTGGAGCCTCACCCTGAAGCAGCAAGGACATTCGAACTCCCAAAGCTTAAAATGAGGAGCAATTTTTATGTCGTTAGGCCTCATGGCAGAGTCCCTCCGCGGTTGACTATAGCCAGCTGGAGGTCCCTTATGGCTTGGGTTAGCTCGTCAAGCCGCCGCTCCATGCGCACCAAAAGGTAGGCAGCAACGGCCACCGCAAAGCCGCCCTGGGCGACGGAAGCGACGAAATCTTCCAAGGCCTTTCACCTCCTTAAGTTTAAGCGCTAATTGTAAAAGCCCGGCCTCTCGGCCGGGCTTCATTGCCTTCGCATATTTTAGAACATCTCTGTCACAGTGCGGTCTACGATGTCAGCGGAAAGTATGCTTACAGGGCCAGTGGTTATGGCGCCGCTGTCTATGATGGCCTGCATGGCGTTTTGTATCTCCTGGGTCGTAAGACCGTCCTTCGGATATCGCAGAGATAGGAGCCACCTGTCGTTGTCAGCTGTTCCAAAGTACATCCTGAGGGTCTTCAAGCATTTTCACCTCCTTTCCTAGAGCTTTTGGCTGCACTAAGCAGCAGTATCAAGTTCGTCCGTGTCGATCTTGTAGGTGTCGACTACGGGATAGGCCAGAAGGCTTCCTATGGCCTGAGTTACAGAAGCAATAGCTTCTGCCGTAGCCGCAGGGTCAATATCCCTTATGTTGAGGTTCGCCAACACGGGTTTACCCTCAGCATCGGTTCCCACCTGAACTCTGATGTTAAGCCTGCTCTGGACGGGAATGTAACTTGCCATCGCGCCACCTCCTTTCTTGAGTGTTACGCCTATTTAAGTGCAGAAGAACACATCAAAATACAACTTCAAAAATTCTTTTTTTTCGGTTGTATTTTCTTGTTCTGAAATGCACTTATTAGTTTGGGTACTTGTAAAACACGTTAATAGAAGGAGGTAAGTTACGTCCATATAATTGTGTAAAATTAAGAGCCAAGGCAAGGTCTCTGGTTTAAAATGGTAAGCGGAAAAACAAACCCAAACCGGAGGTGACCTTGCAATGGCTCAGTACAATATTACCATCGACTCAGAATTACTGCATCAGTTATTTTTGTCGGACAGTAAGGATTCTGGAGTATCTAAGTTATTGGAGTCGGTATTGAATCAAGTTCTTCAAGCCCAGGCAACGGAACAATTGAGAGCAGAGGCTTACGAGCGGACAGAGGAAAGACGAGGGTATCGCAACGGAACATACCCGCACAGGCTTACGACGAGAGTAGGGAGCCTTGTTTTGAGGGTGCCCAGGCTTCGTAATGGCAAGTTTTCTACGGAGCTTTTCAGCAGATATCAGAGGAGCGAACAGGCCTTTATTTTGGCTTTGATGGAGATGGTAGTAAATGGGGTATCAACCCGTAAGGTATCTGAGATAACCGAGGAGTTATGTGGAGTAAGGATATCCAAGTCATTGGTGTCGGAATTATGCAGGAGGCTGGATCCAGTTATAGAAGCGTGGAGAGATAGGTCTTTGAAGGATAAGGAGTATCCCTTTCTGATTGTAGATGCATTGGTTATAAGGGTGAGGGAAGAAAACAGGGTCTTACATAGGAGCATGCTTATATGTGTGGGTGTGAACAGAGAAGGTATACGAGAAGTTTTGGGGTTTGTGGTAGGAGATAGCGAATCAGAGGAGAGCTGGGGGGATTTTTTCGGTTGGTTGAAAGATAGAGGTTTAAGAGGTGTGGATTTAGTGGTATCTGACGACCACAAGGGATTAGTAAAGGCTTTGAGGAGAAATTTTCAGGGGTCAAGCTGGCAGAGGTGTCAAACTCATTTTATACGGAACATACTATCTGCTTCACCTAAGGGTCTTCAGGGGGAGCTCAAGACTCGGATACAGGCTATTTTGCATGCTCCGGATATGGGGACAGCCAGGATGTTGTTGATGAGGGTTTTAGAGGAATACGAAGAAAAAGCTCCTAAGGCGATGAGGATTTTGGAAGAGGGATTTGACGATGCTGTGGCGATATTGTCTTTGCCGGAGAAGTATCGTAAGCGTCTGAGGACGACCAACAGTGTGGAGAGATTGAATGAGGAGATAAGGCGTAGGGAGAGGGTTATACGGATATTTCCAAGCAGGGAATCGGCAGTAAGGTTGCTTGGCGCAGTTCTTCTTGAGATAGACAACAAGTGGGCTGGTGGAAGGAAGTACCTTGATATGGATGAGTACTATGAATATCTTTCACAACAGCAATCTAGATCAAGCCCTAAAATCTATTGCCTTTAACAAAAAATAAGAAAAATGCATAAGACCATTACCAGAGACCAAAACAAATTTACACAAAATATGGGACTTGACCTATATGAGTCACAATGCCCTTAGGTTAGATGAAACTGTAACATCAAAAATTGCGGAATATCTGCGTAATCAAATTCTCGTTTTTAAGACCTATAAAAAGGGTGACAGAATAATAGAGTCTAAGATAGCCAATGAGCTAGGTGTAAGTCGAGCACCAGTAAGAGAAGCTCTTCGCAGGTTGGAGAGCCAGGGTCTCGTTGTCTCAATTCCGAGAAAAGGAACTTTTGTTTCTGATCTATCCAATGAGACTTTGGAAGAAATCTACGATCTTCGTTACTTGCTTGAAGAAAGTGTGTACGAGACCATTATTAAAAAAAAGCTTTTGAAAGATGAAGATTACGACCACATGGCTTCAATAATTGAAGATATGGTCGAAATTGCAAGTTCTGGTTTGGCTTGGGAAGATAAGGTTCTGGCTTTTTTCGGAAAGGATATAGAGTTTCATCGTTATATATGGATGAAGGCCAACAGACCAATAACAAGTAAAATTTTGGCAGATCTTTACCACCAATTAGAGCTGGGCATACTTGATGATCTAAGCCATGAAAAAAACTTAGTTGAGGTAGCTAATAACCATTACAAGATATTAAGATGCCTCCAAGCCGAAGACATAGAAAGCCTCAAACAAAGTAGAGCCTGGAGCCTTTTTGCGAGAAGGATAGAGAATATAAGACGAGAAAGATAAAAATTTTGCATATCAAATCTGTCGACTGTAGGCAACACAGTACATTAACGATATTTTAGAGCAAATCGGAGAGTGGAGAAAAGTGGAGGTGATCAATCAGAGGCTACCCTGCTTTGCGCGGAATAAGATAGGATTAAAGTTTCGAATCTTGCAGAGTTGGAGGTGTGTGTAATGAAACTCAGGAAGTTCTCTTTAATAGCAAGCATAATTTTGTTGATGACCGTGCTTGGCGCTTGCCCTATTATGGCCGAAGCTTCGTGGAAACTTTCTAATCAGCTGCCGCCTTCGCATTTTATCTCGAAGGGTATGGATATTTTTGCTCAGAAAGTAAGTGAGTATTCTAATGGTGAGCTAAAAGTGGAAGTCTTTCATTCTGCCCAGCTTTTTAAGGACACAGAAGTTGTAGAGGCTATTCAAGAAGGCCTTGTGGAAATGGCATTAATCCCAGTTAACAAGTGGTCTGGAATGATACCCGCCGCGGATGTTTTCGAAATGCCTTTCATATTCAAGGATCTTACGTCACCTGAAAAGTTCATAAAGGCGGGAGCGAGTGATCTGCTTGATAAGGAGTTTGTCAAAAAAGGCGCTAAAGTAGTTTTTTGGGTAGATTACGGCTTAGTGCAGTTTTTCAATAACAAAAGGCCTCTTACTAAGCCAGAAGATTTCGCTGGGCTCAAAATCAGGACTTTCAGTAAGGGTACAGCAGACACGGTTAGCGCTCTTGGCGGAACCCCTGTTGTTATGAGCTCGTCAGAGATGTATATGGCTCTTCAAAGGGGTACCGTCGACGGAGCTACGACTGGCATGCCTGCCGCTGTTTCAAGAAAGATTTATGAAGTTCAGAAATATATGACGCTCGCTAACTACACAACGGCCCAATTCTGTGTACAGGCAAACTTGGACTGGTGGGATTCTTTAAGCGAAAAAGAAAAAGAGATCTTGCTCAAGGCTGGAGCCGATGCGGAGAAAAATATAAGAAGTTCCATAGCTGATGCGGAGAGCAAGGCCTACGAAGTAATAAAGAATGCAGGCTTGGAAATCTACGAGCTTAATGAACAAGAAAGAGAACTTTTCAAGCAGGCTACTGAACCTGTAAGGGACGCCTTCGTGAAGAACACGGGTGATCTTGGCAAACAGCTAATGGAAATAGCAAATTCAATAAAATAAGCCGGTGCACACATCGGAAAAGATGGAGCGTCCATGAGAAGAATTTATGAAAAAGCAGAAGGGGTAAAAATGTTATCTTTCTTGAGACAATATATAGAGAAATTAAATTTAGCGTTGGGCTACCTAAGCGGTTTAGGTATTCTCTTGATGGGATTAATTTTATTCTATGAAGTGGTGGCAAGATACTGCTTTAATTCTCCAACTATTTGGACCCAAGAGGTATCTATATACATTTTCATATGGACTATGCTTGCTGGTGCCGCTTATACTCTCCAAATAGGCAAGCACGTCAGAATTGATTTGATTTTAATACACCTCTCACCTCGGACTCAGATATTTCTGGAAATAATAACTAGCGTGTTAGGAATGTTTTTTTCTGCGTATGTTGCCACGCAGGGTTGGGATATGGTTCAAGCCTCTTTGAAATACCAAAAACTATCTGCCACGCCTTTAAGAGTTCCCATCTGGATACCCCAACTTGCCATTTTTATCGGTTTTTCGCTCTTGGCCTTGGAATTTTTCATATTGGTATGTGCAAAAATTTCAGAGGTTAGGAACGCATACGCAAAGGATGGTGAGAAAACATGCTAAGCTTCCTGCTAGTCATCGGGGTGCTTCTTATTATCCTTTTTTTGGGGCTTCCAGTGGCGTTTTCTCTAGGTTCGACATCGGTAATCCTTATACTACTTAACCATTTGCCGGTAAAGATCATAGGGTCTACGATGTACTCAAGTTTAGAAAGCTTTACTTTGCTAGCTATTCCTCTGTTTGTACTGATGAGCCAGATATTACTAGATGGCAGAGTAGGAGATGACCTTTTCGATGTAATGAATGCGTGGGTTAGGCATCTCCCAGGAGGGCTGGCCATAGCGACTATTTTGGCGTGTGCCTTTTTTGCTGCAATAACTGGCTCAGGAGCGGCAACAGCAGCTACCATAGGGATGGTGGCCTACCCAGCGATGATACAAAGGGGATACGATAAAAAATTTACTCTTGGTCTTTTGGCTGCTGGTGGGACCTTGGGCATTTTGATACCGCCAAGCATACCCTTGATCCTATACGGTGCGATAACTGAAGAATCAGTTGGCAAGCTTTTCATAGCAGGTGTAGTCCCGGGGTTAATTTTGACAGCTATTTTTGTGGTCTACGCGGTTTTTAAGAGCAAACGTGGGGGATTTACTCCTATTGAAAGAACGTCGTGGTCAGAGAGATTGCGTGTTACAGGCAAAAATATATGGGGTATCTTGTTGCCCATTCTTATCATAGGTGGGATATATTCTGGAGCCTTTACTCCGACAGAAGCTGCAGCAGTAGGCCTGGCTTATAGCCTTTTCATTACAGTGTTTATTTACAAGACTATAAAAATACGCGAATTGCCTAAAATATGCCTGAAATCTGTTGGGACATCAAGCATGATAGCGTTGATCATAGCTGCGGCAATTCTCTTTGGAAGAGTAATGACAATGCTCATGATCCCCCAAAAACTTACGGAGCTAATCATAGAGCATAATTTCACCCCCCTTATGTTTATTTTAGCCATGAACCTCCTAATGTTGATTCTCGGCATGGTGCTTGAAACAGTATCCATAATATTGCTTACCATGCCCTTGGTTGCCCCGATTCTGTTGGCTCTTAACATAGACCCTATATGGTACGCAATTATATTAACAATAAACATGACAATGGCTCTGATAACGCCTCCTGTAGGCATGAACCTTTATGTAATAAATGGGTTAAGCGACGATATAAACATGGGCGACATAATCCAAGGTGTATGGCCCTTTATAATTCTTATGATGTTCATGCTTGTATTGGCAATTGTTTTCCCACAGCTAAGTCTGTGGCTGCCATCAATTATGCATTAAATATTGCGATCAATTAACTAAGGGCATTCAACGAATATGTTCATTTTTAGTTGAGCTGGCGTGACTTCTTTTTCGGAGGATAGCGCCAGCTTTCGCCTTAGAAGAGATCTTAATAGCTGGAGGTGTGTTATGCGAAAATCTGCCACATTGAGGCAACTTTTAAAAAAACCAGGAGCTATTGTTGCCCCTGGGGTATATGATGCGATAAGTGCAAAGGTCTGTGAGATTGTGGGCTTTGAAGCTTTGCAGCACTCAGGTTACGGTACCTCGGCAGTCACTTTGGGCAAGCCAGATGTAGGCTTTTTAACGCTTAGCGAAATGTCGACCCAAGTAAGGATAATATCTAGGGCCGTAAACATTCCAGTAGTAGGAGACGGTGACAACGGTTTTGGTAACGCTATAAATGTGACAAGGACTGTGGAAGAATACATAAGCGCTGGTGCTGCAGGTTTATTTATAGAGGACCAGGTTATTCCTAAACGATGTGGGCACATGGAGGGCAAGGAAGTCATACCTTTCGAAGAGATGGCTGGAAAGTTAAGGGCCGCACTGGATGCAAGGAACGAAATAGATCCAGATTTTGTTGTTATTTATAGAACCGATGCTGTAGCCGTAAAAGGCTTCGATGATGCCATAGAAAGGGCAAAAAAAGCAGTGGATATGGGAGTAGATATGATATTTATAGAGGCAATGGAAACAAAAGAGCAAATAGAAAGGGCAGCCGAAGAGCTTGCAGGGGTACATCTTATGTTAAACCTTGTGGAAGGCGGTAAGACGCCTCTTATTTCGATTAGTGAAGCTGAGGCGATGGGTTATAAATGGGTGGTGCCGGCCTTGTCGTGTCTATATTCGGCAGTGAAAGGTATGTTTGAAGTCATGAGAGAGATTAGGGAAAACGGAGTTTCGAATAACTACAAGGATAAATTGGTTTCGTTTAGTGAGTTCGCAGAAATACTACAACTGGACAATATAAGAAAAATGGAAGAGAAATATCTTCCCCAATATATTATCGAAGCTAAATACAGCGGAAAAAAACAAAAAGGGTAAATATAGATAGCTATTTTTACCTTAAGCAGAACAAATATTGACTTTTCCCCGAAATATAGGCACAGTTACAAAAATATAGCATTCTGTAAGGGGCCACAAATTGCTTCCGTTTAATTAGTTGAAGGAGATGGTGGGAGTCCCAGGAGATGTTTTGAGCTCCCACCATTTTTAGTATAAAGGTGTTTACTTTGTCCAAGAGTATAGGGGGTATGGAAGTAGCGGCTTTAGAACTGACTAGTGAGAGTTCAAATATTTTTTCCTTTGGAGTTTTCCCGTTCATATCTCTGCCTCCATGAGATCGTTTTTGATTGTAATATTTTACCCAGCTTGCGGCAGAAGTCATAAAGACCTTTCGGGATGTTATGTGAGGTAGTGCAGGTATGTAGAATTCCTCATCATCGGTGCGATGACTTCGTTCCACAAAACCTTGGGCTTCTTTTTCTCCTTTTGGTATGGAGAGGAGAGTAACGCCTAAGGGTTCTAGGAATTTTTCCTGCAATATTTTTCTTTTTCTGCTTTCTTCAGATCCGCCGAATTCGCTCCCGTTGTCAGTTTGGAAGAACATTCTATGTCTGATGCCCAAAGCCCGCATGAGGAAGGCGATGTAAAGTATGAAGGAGAAGCCATTTGCGAAAGAGCATTCATCGGAGAAGCATAAGATTCTCATTCTTGTTTTGATATCGATAGCGGTAAATTGGTATTTGGGAAGCCTGTATTTAAACAGGGCAGCATATGCTTTTGGTGGGAGAGTCTTTGCGTCTGCTATATGTTTTGAATCGATCTGGAAGTATTGTAGGGCTTCCCAGTGGTTTAGGTTGGCATAGTAGCGTTTATTTCCGTTTCTAGAACGTACTTTTTTAGTTTTAACGTTGTTTCTGCGTAAGATGTTTCTGATGGTGTAGGAAGATATATTCAGATTGAGGGTTCTTTTCAGCTCTCTTGCAAGTCTTCTAGGACCCATGTTGGTTTTCTGTTGAGTTTCAATAACCAAAGCTTCGATGTGAGGTTTAGTTCTTTTTGGATGAGGGGATCTGGGACCTTTTTTGTGCAATAATTCTTTGGCAGATAGGCCATCTTTTTTCCGTTTCATCAATGTTCTAACCCATCTTTCAGTAATTCCCATGATGTTAGCTATTTCTTTGGCTGTTTTACCTTTTTCTATCAAGTCGCATATAACTTCCATAGGGGCTTTGGGATTCCCTGATTCCTTTAGTCGCTGGTATAATGAAGTCATGGCGGGTTACCTCCTTTTTCCTTTGTTTTGGTTGTTGTTGCAGCACCAGTATAAAGGAGAGGTACCCGCCTTTTCCATTATCTCTTTCACTTTACCAAAGTAGACGGAACGAAATATAGGCTCATCTACAAATTAGCCCGGGGGTATCCTTGATTTTTCATCCGTAGGCTTATATAATGAAATGCTACACGCCAAGATGTAGCAAAAGAAGGGAGGACGAGGAAATGAAGAGTTTGAAAGGAACGAGGACAGAGGTAAACCTTTTGACGGCTTTTGCTGGCGAATCTCAGGCCAGGAACAGATATGACATGTTTGCCAGTCAAGCCAAGAAAGAGGGTTATGTACAGATAGCGGACATTTTTGCGGAGACTGCCAACCAGGAGAGGGAGCATGCCAAGCGACTCTTTAAGTTTTTGGAAGGCGGAGAAGTGGAGATAAAGGCTTCTTTCCCTGCAGGAGTCATTGGAAGCACTCTTGAGAACCTCAAGGCTGCGGCCGCTGGGGAGAATTATGAGCATACTAGTATGTATCCTGAGTTTGCCAAGGTGGCCAGGGAAGAGGGCTTTGAGGAGATTGCAGCAGTCTTTGAGGCCATTGCGGTGGCGGAAAAGCAGCACGAGAAGCGTTACCTTGATCTGGCAGCCAACATAGAGGCCGGAAGGGTGTTTGAGAGGCCCGAAAAGGTTGTGTGGCGCTGCAGGAACTGTGGCTACCTTCATGAGGGCAAATGTGCTCCGGAGAAGTGTCCCGCCTGCGCACATGCGAAGGCACACTTCGAGCTTCTAGGCGAGAATTGGTAGTTTCTCTTTAGGCAGAAGCTCGAAGAAGCTTCTGCCTTTTGTTATATATAGGGTTGTCCAATGTGTTCGGAAAAGGAGGAATTGGAATGCATCAGACCTTTAAGGCTGTAAAGGTTAGGGAAGGTCTTTACTGGGTTGGAGCCATAGATTGGGCCATAAGGGATTTTCACGGGTATGCTACGTCAAGGGGAACCACTTACAATGCCTTTTTGGTGTTGGGTGAGTCGCCCATATTGATAGATACTGTAAAGGCGCCCTTTTACGATGAGATGATGGCCAGGATCGCCTCCGTGGTGGATCCTCATGAGATAGAGCTTGTGATATCCAATCATGCAGAGATGGATCATTCTGGGTGTCTTCCCAAGGTGATAGACGAGGTTAAGCCCAAGAAGGTTTTGGCCTCCAAGATGGGCGTAAAAGCTCTTAGGGCGCACTTTGGAGACGCCCTTGAAGTAGAGGAATTTCCTTCTGGCGGTGTGCTGGAAGTTTATGGTGTGAAGTTTCAGTTCATGGAGACCAGGATGTTGCACTGGCCGGATTCCATGTTCACTTATATGCCTGAAGAGAAGATCCTTTTCTCTCAGGATGGCTTTGGCATGCATCTTGCCACATACGAGAGGTTTGCCGACCAGATTCCAAGATGGATATTGGAACAGGAGGCTGCAAAATATTATGCGAACATACTGAATCCCTATTCTCCCCTGGTAGCCAAGCTTCTTGCCCAGACCCAGGAAATGGGCCTGGAGGTGGATTTGCTTCTGCCGGACCATGGCCCAATATACAGGACCAAGGAGGACATCAAGTGGATAATTGGCCGTTATGCTGACTGGTCCTCTGGTAAATTGCCTCAAAAAGTAGTGGTTTTCTATGACACCATGTGGGGCAGCACCGATAAACTGGCCAGAGCCATAGGGGAAGGCATAGCTTCTCGCGGAATTAGCGCCAAGCTTCTGCCTTTGGGAGGGGCCCACAGGAGCGATGTGGCCACGGAGCTTCTGGAGGCGGGAGGTTTGGTCGTCGGTGCTCCTACGCTGAATAATAATATGTTCCCCTCTGTTGCGGACGTGCTTACCTATGTTAAGGGATTAGGGTTCAAGGGACGGATCGGCGCTGCTTTCGGCTCCTATGGATGGGGTGGCGAGTCGGTTAAGCAGGTGGCTCAGGTTCTGGAGGAGATGGGGACCAAGGTGGTGGATACCCTTAAGGTCCAATATGTTCCAGACCAAGATGATCTGTATGCCGCTTATCAGATGGGCGTAAAAGTAGCAGAGGAATTAAAAGCCACGAACTAGGGGGCCCTGCCCCCTAGTTCGTGGGGGTCAGATACTGTATTGAAAGTCAAGCATTTGAAGATTATTTTGTTTTTTATTGTACAGTTTTGTATTCCAAGGTAAAAGGGCGTTTAGATTTAAAGATAGAGAAAGCCAAGAGTAAAAGTTTTCTGGCTGCGGCAATTCTAGCTACTTTGTCTGGTTTACCTGAATTTTTTAAGTTCTCGTAGTGTTTTTTTATGTGAGGATTATACCTAGCGGCGGATAAAGTAGCTTGAAACAGCATTTTTCTTATGAGAGAGTTTCCTTGTTTGCTGATACGGGGTTTCCCGTGCACAGATCTTCCCGATTGATGTTGAATAGGATCTAATCCTGCAAGGGCAGTTATCTGCTTTCTATTTGCGTTATGAAATTTGAGGAAAAAGACTAAAAGATGTAATGCGGTAACTACTCCAATTCCAGGGATGGACTTGAGAAAGTCCAACATGTCGCCCTTTTGTAGATGAGCCTATATTTCGTTCCGTCTACTTTGGTAAAGTGAAAGAGATAATGGAAAAGGCGGGTACCTCTCCTTTATACTGGTGCTGCAACAACAACCAAAACAAAGGAAAAAGGAGGTAACCCGCCATGACCTCATTATACCAGCGACTAAAGGAATCAGGAAATCCCAAAGCCCCTATGGAAGTTATATGCGACTTGATAGAAAAAGGTAAAACAGCCAAAGAAATAGCTAACATCATGGGAATTACTGAAAGATGGGTTAGAACATTGATGAAACGGAAAAAGATGGCCTATCTGCCAAAGAATTATTGCACAAAAAAGGTCCCAGATCCCCTCATCCAAAAAGAACTAAACCTCACATCGAAGCTTTGGTTATTGAAACTCAACAGAAAACCAACATGGGTCCTAGAAGACTTGCAAGAGAGCTGAAAAGAACCCTCAATCTGAATATATCTTCCTACACCATCAGAAACATCTTACGCAGAAACAACGTTAAAACTAAAAAAGTACGTTCTAGAAACGGAAATAAACGCTACTATGCCAACCTAAACCACTGGGAAGCCCTACAATACTTCCAGATCGATTCAAAACATATAGCAGACGCAAAGACTCTCCCACCAAAAGCATATGCTGCCCTGTTTAAATACAGGCTTCCCAAATACCAATTTACCGCTATCGATATCAAAACAAGAATGAGAATCTTATGCTTCTCCGATGAATGCTCTTTCGCAAATGGCTTCTCCTTCATACTTTACCTCGCCTTCCTCATGCGGGCTTTGGGCATCAGACATAGAATGTTCTTCCAAACTGACAACGGGAGCGAATTCGGCGGATCTGAAGAAAGCAGAAAAAGAAAAATATTGCAGGAAAAATTCCTAGAACCCTTAGGCGTTACTCTCCTCTCCATACCAAAAGGAGAAAAAGAAGCCCAAGGTTTTGTGGAACGAAGTCATCGCACCGATGATGAGGAATTCTACATACCTGCACTACCTCACATAACATCCCGAAAGGTCTTTATGACTTCTGCCGCAAGCTGGGTAAAATATTACAATCAAAAACGATCTCATGGAGGCAGAGATATGAACGGGAAAACTCCAAAGGAAAAAATATTTGAACTCTCACTAGTCAGTTCTAAAGCCGCTACTTCCATACCCCCTATACTCTTGGACAAAGTAAACACCTTTATACTAAAAATGGTGGGAGCTCAAAACATCTCCTGGGACTCCCACCATCTCCTTCAACTAATTAAACGGAAGCAATTTGTGGCCCCTTACACATTTTCTGCATTTTTTAAAATTTCTTTCTCCATTGCCTTGTAGCGACGTATTTCTTCTTTTATGAGAGCGCAGGAATCCTCGTGCATGTATGGCTCTTGTGTTAGGGCATCCAAGCTGCCCTGGAGTGCTATGCGATTACGTTGAAATACTTTGTATATATTGAGTATCGATATTATGCTTTTAGTCCAGTTGTTTTTAGGCGTGCTCTGAGTCACATCCTCTCTGCTGCCATATAAGAAGAGCAATTGGGAATCGCTTTTATCCGTTTTTGTTCGGATATTTTCTACACGTCTAAGATTTGGGACTATACTGGGATTAACTGTTTTGAAAGAAATATTATTTGTGATGCACATCTCTTCTAATTTTCTTGAGTAAGTACTTGTAGGTTCAAATATTACCTTTACATTACTACCCTTTGATTTGATGTAATTTTGCAGTTGTAAGAGGTGCTCGTCGTTGGGGAATATCCTATGGTTCTTACCATCAAACGCAACTAACTCTTGCTTTCCTACGTCAATACCTATACAGTTATTCATAGGGATACCTCCATCATTTTGTAGTGATGGAGCGTAAAGCGGGCTACCCTCCGTACCCTACCTCGTGAACACGGGCCAAGGTTTGACCTTGCCCTTGATACTGTTCGAGTTGGCGGGGGGTGGTCCTTCTGACCCACGGTCCAACACAATATCTCTAATGTCAACCCGATCTTTAACGACCCACCCATACCTCCATCCTAACGCTAGTATAAACTACTCTAGCCTTAACATAATGTACGAGATCTTTATTTTTGGTGTTTTCCTAACAGGTGTATTCAGATATTGTTTTTATTCTAGTATCTTAGCTCCTTCAGGCGCTTATATGCCTCCTTGTGGCCCTGAGATGCAGCTTTCTTATACCAATGGACTGCTGTCTTCAAATCTTTGTCCACAGGGCGCCCCATTTGAAACATGACACCCAGGGCGTACTGGGCTGATGCTTCGCCTTGGGACGCTGCTTCGTGGTACCAATAGAAAGCTTTCTTTAAATATGTCTCATCATTTTGTTGTTCGGAAAGTTGGAAATATCTATGAGCTAGGTAGAGTTGAGCCTTAGATTCTCCGTTGACGGAAGCGACGAACCACCAGTCCATGGCTTTTTGTTCGTTCCGTGGAACTCCTCTATCTTTAAACCAATAGAGGTTTCCGAGGTGTAGCTGTGCTTTTGTGTGCCCTTGCAACGCTGCCCGTCTATACCAATAAGCCGCATTTTGTCCGTCTTGTGTGATTCCGTGTCCACCATTTTCATAGCAAATGCCCATCGCAAATTGTGCAGGTGCATATCCTTGTTCTGCGGCCTTCTTATAAAGTGCATATGCTTTCTGCATATTTTTTTCGACGCCGTCACCTAGCTGATATCTTAGTCCAAGTATGTATTGGCTCTTGGGATTTGTAGGTTCAGCGGCGTAGGTAATCCTTGTACCAATAGCTAGCAAAAGAACAAGTGTTATTGATTTAAGTATTTTATGGCTCTTCATGTCGGTTTATCCTCCAATGTCTGATGGAGCATAAAAATGTGCTTCAAATTCCAGTGGGTGAGGAATCAATTCGATTATCCAGGATGCTGCCATGTTCTTGAATTTGCTGTAAAAATTTGTGACTTTACCTGTTATTGTTTGGCCTTGAACACTGGCTTCCCATTGGCACTCTTCGGTTCTAGAGCCAGTACCGTAGCGAATCTCCAAGGTGGCGCTTCCCTGCCATCTGTAATTGGAGGGGAATGTTTCAAATGTCTTTCCCTTGTAAGAGGAGTCGGGTTTTCCGGGTTTGAGGGTTACGAAATATTCTACCCATCCTCCAGAGCCGTCTAGGATTTTTACGTATCCTGTTCCTCTACATTGGGGGACTCCTTTGGAGTTAAGGCCTAAAACGAACGAAACGGTTCTATCCCTGTATGACACTCCTGGTTCCCCAAAGAAGGTTCCAGCGGCCGATATGTTTCCCGTGACTGGGTCAACAGTTGAAGGCGTTTCTTTAGCCGTTGTTTTTCCTGTCTCGCCTTTATGGTCCAAGGCTGCCCTCAATTGGCTGCCATCTCCTGTAGAGACCCATATTTTGGCGGCTTCGAGCCTTTGTATGACTCCTTCGTAATATTTCCTTTCCGACTCAGAGCCTGATTCCATGGCTCGCTCCCAATTTTGGTAAGCCCTAAGTCTTTCTTTTTCAAAGTAGGCGATTGCGGCTCCCTTCGCCAAGCCGGGCGATGCGAGTGCAAAGCTGGAAAGTCCCCCATCGGGCAGTTGATAGCTAACGGAACCCACAGTTATATCCATAAATACTTCACGCAGGCTGTAGTCGCCAATCCCCGGGACGGTCACCTTCTGGTCCACTAGTTTTTCGAGAGGTCCTGCACTGGCGGGCAGGTTTTGCGCAGAGATAATTAGACATACCAATATGATTAAGCATGTTTTTATGGCAGTCATGGTTCTATTCAAAACAACCATCTCTTTTCTAAAGCAATAATTTAAATAAATGACAATCAATTATACCATGTTTTCCGATTAAATGTAGTTTTCATAGGGGGTAGGTTGTTCTGTTTGCTCGGTTCATGTGTGGTCTTGTCATTCTAATCAGGCACACAAAAAGTAGCACTTTCATTAACTTAAACAATTATCCGTTCACCAATAAAATTAAATATGTTATCTTAAAAAAAGGAAAAGTTTTAAAAATAATGAGGTGTTTCAATGAATCCATCAGTTGTTGTTATTACTACGGGGACAAGTGTCCTAAGGGACGGAGCCTCAGAAGAAGAGAGGAAAATTTTGAACAGAACGGCCAACAAAAAAGAGTCCGACTTATCCCCAGAGGAAAAAAGCATCATTGACGGTATAGCAAAACGCCAAGGTACTCTTTTGCTTCAATGTTCAATCGAAGAGGCCAGGAATATGAGTGCAGAGTTAAACGGAGTTTTAGGGTTATATCGTTCGTCTCCGGAAGAAGGGAAAAATAACATCCATTTTCTGCTGAGGAGTGACACATATCAAGGTGCTAAGGCCGCTGAAATTATAAGTGAATGGATGCATCATAAAGGGCTTAATACTCAGTCCGAAAACTTTCCTGGTCTCAATACATCCAGCATAGCAGATTTCACTTCGGCCATGTCGGATTTAGTTAAGTGGTGCGATCAAATTCTGCCTGGTTACTCCAGAAAAGGATACAGGGTGGTTTTCTGTCTGGTCGGAGGGTTTAAAAGTTTCCAGGGTTTTATGCAAGCCTTGGGCATGTTTTACGCTGATGAAAGTGTGTATATTTATGAGAACTCAGATGAACTATTACGCTTGCCTAGATTACCAGTGGATTTGGAAAGTTCTTTTGCCTCGGTGATAAAGAAGAAGCATCATATTGTTAGGAGAATGCTTTATAAGGATATTCCTGTCTCGGAGTGTGAGGGTATTCCCGAAATCATGTTATTGGAAGTTGATGGTTTTTGTTCTCTGTCTCCTTGGGGAGATCTGATATTCAATAAATTCAAAGAAAAATATTATTCCTCAGAGATACTGTTACCACCTCCATCTGCAAAGATAAAGATAAAAGAAAAAGCTTTAGAGCATATTTCAAAAGATGCGGCTCGCGTTAGGGATTTCAACGAAAGGTTGGATGACCTAGCCAGGTTTTTGGAAACTCAACAAAACATAAAGAGGCTTGATTTCAAGAAGCTAAAGGGTAATCCCATACCTCCATGCACTCACGAGGCAGATTTGAGTGCAGATAAAGGGGCGTGGCGCATATTTGGGTATTTCGAGGACGAATGTTTTGTTATACATCACGTGGGAGAGTCTGATCTTCACTAAAAATTACCAGACATAAACCCCTTAAATTGTCCCCTTTGGGTGTTTTACTTGTGTTAAGGGGGTGTTTTTGATGCCTAAGGACAGTTCATCCGTAAGGCTCAGCAGGCTTTTAAACCTAATAAAGGACTTTATAACTAAAGAGTCTATCAATAGGGAAGATCTTTACTTGAAACATGGCTACACGAGCAAAAAAACCCTGCAGAGAGACTTAAATTTTCTAAGATATGAGTTGGATGTCCAAATTGTCTATGACCGTAGGAGCAGAACATATAGACTTGCCGACTGTGGCCCTGGTTTCATGGTTAAATCTCCTCTTTCAGAAATGGAAACTTTAGCGCTGCTAGTGGGGACAAAGCTTTCAGGACACTTTTTGCCCTTCCTTTCTGAATCTACCAAGGAACTTATATCCAAGCTTAAAAAACTTATGCCAGAGAGCAGTCGTTTTCAGGCTGATACCCTATCAGAGGCAATAATACTAGCCAATCCTGTCTCTAGAATAGACGGTAGTATTTTCAAAAAAGTGGTGGACGCAATACATGCAAAAAAAGTGATAAAGACTCAATACCGGTCGCCATACGAATTGCCAGAGCCTCAGGAGAGAGTGCATCATATCTCTCCTTGGTTTTTGTATTTTAAACACAAGGCCTGGTATGTATGGGGTAAGAGTGACCAATACGACAAAAGCGGTTCTTTTAGGATAAGTCGTTTTCGTTATGCCCAGATACGGGATGATATGAAATATGAAGAACCCCCCGAAAACATCAGGATAGAAGATTTGATCCATTCAGAAAACCCTTTTTGTGATGATGCTTACAACCTCAAACTAAAAATCAAAGAGCCTTTTGCTACTTCCGTAAAAGACATGCTCAACTTGTATCCCCAGCAGAAAATCACAAAAGAACAAGATGGAACAGTAGTTTTCTCAGCGAAGGTGCGGAATCTGGAGGAAGTGAGCAGATGGGTCCTTTCTTCCGCTGATTGTGTGGAGATTCTAGAACCTCAAGAACTGAAAGAAATAGTCAAGCGGAAGGCGACTACAATACTAAAAACATTGGTTAGCAGGGGTGAGCAAAAATGTATAGAAGGATAATAACTACCGTAGGGACATCGCTTTTGACTAATAGAGACAGGCCGTGGGCAGGCTGGAGGCCCCAGACCAAATGCGATCTTCCTGATCCTAGGGAAGTAAGGGAATGGCTTAGCAATGTAGATCCAGCTTTAGCTAGCGCTGAGACAAACACATTGAGGGCCATGGATGTTTCTGAGCAAGATGAGCTGGTCTTTTTGCATTCTAACACTGAGGAGGGCACGTTTTGTGCTGCGCGCCTAGCTGAGTATTACGAAAAGATTGCAGCGAGGACTACCATGGAAAAAATAGAACAACTCGGCTATAGCGCATCAAATTTCGATAGGGGACTTAAGTGTCTTATAGATATTGTGGTAAAGCACGTTAAAGATAGCAGAAACAGGGGGCAGATCCCAATTATTTGTGCAACTGGAGGGTTCAAGGCCGAGATAGCATTCATGAACTTAATTGGTGCTTTGATGGAAGTAGAAGTTTTTTACATGCATGAACTTCACAAGGAGGTTGTCAGGTTACCCGTCTTGCCCCTTGCATGGGATGTGGCTTTCGTGGAGGCGAACAAGGAATTTTTCACTTGGGTGGAAGAAGAACCACGTTCCAGTTCAGAGGTTGAAAGTTGGTTGAAGAAGGAACCTAAATTGCGACCTCTCGTGGAGGATGCGGATGATGGTTGCACATATCTAACTAGTGCAGGGCACATGCTTTATAAGGTTGCCATGGAGAAAATTCAGGCAGGCCCTAGAGCCACATGGCCTCCTTCAGATCCTAGGCATCCAAAAGAGAAGAATAAAGTCTCCGCCACGGAGCATCATAGGCCTAGAGGATGGGAGCGGTTTGTGGATGCTCTTTGTGAGATAGACTGCGTGAGTATGGTGCGTTATGAGAACACCAACTGGAGTGGCCCGAAGGTTAAAATTTTGAATCCTGAAAAGGGGGAGATATGCGTCAGATACACTAAAGATAATTTGAGTTTGCCGCTTTTTGTATCAACAACCGCTCGAGGAATGGAACAGACGCAGTTGGTGGCTGATTACATTTCAAAAAAGGTTTCAAAATATTGACAAAACTGAGGGGAGGGACGTCTATGATTGAAGAGGAGAGAAGAGATTTTTTGCATGACCTGGCTATAGGGGGACTGCTGCACGACATAGGAAAAGTGGTTCAAAGGGCCAAGGGAATACGTAAAAATCATATGGAAGTAGGAGGTGAATGGCTCACCGAACTAGGACCACCGTGGGAAAAGTACGCATGGGCGGCATTTTACCACCATACCGACTATAAAGCGGCTACAGCCTTGAAAGATTTGGAGGATGCAGGCAAAGCTGTTGGGGCGGCAATTATAGCCCACGCGGACAACCTATCCGCATCGGAGCGGGAGGATGTTACAGGGAAATGGGATAAAGACGTGCCGTTGAGGAACATTTTCGACATGGTTCACTTAGAAGGCTGTGAAGAGAAGAGCTCTGCGCAGACCTATTTCCCTGTTGTCCCGCTTGATGACAGGGGGCTGATAATGCCCATAAGTAAAGATAGCAGGTCTAAAGAATTTAACTACGAATCCCTTGAAGAGGGATTGAAGGGTGCTTTGAAAGGAAGTTTTGGTGGCCCTACGTGGCTTTTAAGGGTTCTTGAGAGGTATACGGCTTTTGTGCCAAGTGATACAGCTATTGGTGAAGATCGTACCCCGGATATTTCTTTGTACGACCACTTGAGGACCACCGCAATGATAGCTGTCTGCATTGGGGATTTTGTGATAGCGGACCGCCCTCGACTTTTGCAAGAAAAGGACCCAATGGAATGCTACAAGGCCTTAGAGCGAGAACTTAAACGTGACGGCGTTTCTCCTTTCTTGATGGTCGAAGGAGATATCAGAGGAATCCAAAAGTATATCTACGACATAAGTGGTAAGAAGGCTTTGAGGAGTCTCAGGGCGAGGTCGTTCTATTTGGAGGCGCTCCTGGAGTGTGTCCTTTGTGATCTGCTGGAGGTCCTAGGAATGCCAAGGACCCAGGTCCTCTTTGTAGGAGGGGGACACTGGGTTTTGCTATTACCCAACACCGAGAAGATAAAGGTTCAGTTAGAAGATTTCAAACGTTCACTCAATCGGAAACTTTATAGCTCAGAGGATGGCAAGCTTAGCATGTCTTTGACATGGGTGCCTTTTGGTTGGGAAGAGCTGAAGGAATTCAAGATGGACCGCGTCTTCAAACGGATGGCGCTTAAATTGGGCAAAGAAAGGTGCCGCCCTATGGAAGGGTTGTTGGAGGAGATATTGGGAGACCAAAAGGACGATTACTTAAGTAAAAGCTGCATCATCTGCGGAAGGAGAACCGATGAATTGAAAAGTCTAGATCCAGAAGATGAAGAAGGTTCAGCGTGTGAAAAGTGTTTTTCTCTTACGAAGTTAGGCAAGGCAATTTCAGATAAAGCAGTCAAGTATTTATACAGTGAGCCTTTTTCCGAAGGTATCGTAGATATATTGGGTGTTCCTTACAGCATTGCAAAAAAAGCAAAAGATATACCCCAGGAAGCCAAAGTAGTGTCCATTATGATGGTGTAAAATTGATGGCTTGAAGCAGGAGAGCCACCCCTCCCTCTGGTAGATAAGAAGTAGCTTAATCTTAATCATCAGGAGGGAGAAAAGATGGCTCACTACCAGGTTACCGTAGACTGTGATCTCTTGCAAGGATTATTTATTCGGGATGATGGATTGGCTCGGTTGGTGGAGAACATCGTGAATCAGATACTCGATGCTCAGGCTACCGAACAACTCAGGGCCAAGCCATACGAACGTACCGAAGAGCGGCAGGGGTACCGCAACGGGTATCGGGATAAGCTGCTCAAGTCTCGCGTAGGAGAACTTACGCTTATGGTTCCCCGTCTCCGGAGCGGGCACTTCTCCACGGAGCTTTTCGAGCGGTACCAGCGGAGCGAGCAGGCGCTCTTGCTGGCCATGGTCGAGATGGTCGTGAACGGCGTATCCACCAGGAAGGTAAGGGCGGTTGTTGATGAACTATGCGGCACGGAGTTCTCCAAATCCACCGTATCCAGCCTGTGCAAAAGACTGGACGACATCGTAAAGGAGTGGAACGAGCGAGATTTGAGCAGCCAGGAATACCCATTTCTCCTGGTAGATGCCATTGTCATCCGGGTGCGTAAAGGCGGCCGGGTACGGCTTTCAAGCGTACTTCTCGCTACAGGGATCAACCGGGAGGGATACCGGGAGATTTTAGGGCTTATGCTCGGGGATAGCGAATCAGAGGCTGCTTGGTCGGAGTTCTTCGGCCGGCTCAAGGAGCGCGGTCTCAAGGGAGTGGACTTGGTTGTTTCGGATGATCACAAGGGCTTGATCAATGCGATAGAAACCCACTTCCAAGGAGCGACATGGCAGCGGTGCCAGACCCACTTTATCCGGAACATCCTGGACGCCTGTCCTAAGAGCCTCCAGGGCGACCTGCACGGGCGACTGCGGTTGATCTTCGACGCGCCGGATATGGAGACGGCCAGGCGGTTGCTGAACGAAACGATAGAGGCCTTTGGCGCCCGGGCGCCAAAGGCGGTAGAGCGACTTGAAGCTGGTTTCGAGGACGCAATGGCGGTGATGGCACTACCAGGGCGCTACCGGAAGCGGCTGCGCACCACCAATGGAGTCGAGCGGCTCAACCAGGAGATCCGCCGGCGGGAGCGGGTGATCCGAATCTTCCCTAACGAGGAGTCGGCTGTGAGACTGATCGGAGCAGTGCTTGTAGAGATCGACGAGGTGTGGACCACAGGAAAGCGCTACTTTGATATGGCAGAGTATTGGGAGTGGAAGGCTAACACAGAAAAACAGCAGAAGGAGGTGAATAATGCCGATACCCAGGTAAATGTAGCTTAAAACGGGGTGATCTTATCTGCCAGAGGGAATTTACACACAAATTTGGACTTGACCGAAGCCAACAGAGTTTTTGTGTTAAAAGAACCCCACAACAAACTCCAAGAGGAGGATGAAAGGTTCATCTCCCTGCCATGGGCTGGCTATGCATGGGATGATGAAATAGAAAAGGTTTGTGATGACGGTTGTATAGGAACCCACAAAGTTGGCGCTCTTAGAATGGACGTGGACAACTTGGGCAAGATATTCGCTGAAGGGCTTCCTAAGGAAAAATACAGCTTATCCAGAATAGCCACCATGTCGAGGCTTTTAACGCAATTTTTCAAAGTATATATACCAGTTATCGTTCGAAATCCCAAGCTTCGTTTGGCAAAGGAACTCTTCGAAGGCTCACAGGATGCCCACAGAAGGTTAATAGTGGTTTATTCAGGAGGTGACGATCTTTACGTTGTTGGCGCGTGGAACGAAGTTATAGAGTTTGCCGTCGATGTAGTGAAATGTTTCCGCGAGTTTACTGGAGATAACCCTTCGGTGACCATCTCTGGAGGAATGGTGATGGCAGGGGAGACCACCCCCATGTATATGCTTGCAGAGATGGCGGGCGCTGCTGAAAAAAGCGCCAAAGAACACCAATGTGGGGAGGTAAAAAAAGACAGCCTTGCTTTGTTCTATTCAGGAGATCTGGATGCTCAAGGAGTTTTCGACAAAAAATTCAATACCCGTATAGAGCTTGATGCTTTGATCCATAGGATGAAATCTTTCCTTGAAAAAGCGAAATTCAAAAAAGACGAGAAAAAGGTGGAGTTGAAAGTGGAAAGGGCCTTCCTTCGTAAGATAATGGCCCTGCAAGAAATGGAACGGGAAGGAAAACCTCTTTGGAGGGCCCATGCGGCTTACGCCGCAGGTCGCAGCAGAGAAGATAAAGATCCCATTGCGGGGGAGTTTTTTTCCGAGATGGAATCGGCAGAAAAAGATGCTTTGAGGGTTGCCAGTGTGTGTGCCGAATGGTTGGATTACATGATTCGATAAGGGGGTGCAAGAAATGGAAAGGGGAAAAAACGACAATAGGAATAACCAATTGAACGGAAAAATAGAAAGATTAAAAAAAGAAATAATTGAATTAATGAGTAGTGAAAAAACTGATTATTCCAGGTTGGTTAGCATAGGAAAAGAAGTAGCACAGGAAATAAAAAAACTGAGCTCTAACCAGCTTCGCAAATTTCATGCTTACATAGTTCGGTTTGCGATGATGTACGAAATACAGAAAAAATGCGGTGATAGAGATAGTAATGAAAGCTTTCAAAAAATACAACTTTTAAGATACCACTTGCACTATGCTGCTAAAAAAGTACAAAGTAGCAAGAGTGACGCCAAAAATTTGGCTGCTCTTTTAGGTGCTGCTGTTGAAAAAGTAAAACAACCTGAAGATTTATTACGATTAAAGTATCTTTCTGAAGCAATAGTTGCTTACCATAAGTCATATAAATCAAATGAAGATAATGGGGAATAATATTAAGAGATGTTTGGTTTATCAAGGGGAGGTTTTTCAAATGGAAGAAAAAAAGAATAAACCCATAAATAAACCCATAAAAGGTAAGGTTATATTGTCAGGAGAAATAGTATGCAAAACAGGTCTCCACATAGGAGCTTCTGATGCTGGGCTTTCTATAGGCGGAATGGATAACCCTGTCATAAGAGATCCATTGACTAAGACACCTTATATACCTGGAAGTTCTTTGAAGGGTAAGTTGCGTTCCCTTTTAGAAAGGGCCATGGACAAGGAGTTTGATAAAAAGGGAGGGTCAGGTAAATCAGTTATATATAGGCATGAATGTTCTAAAGCGAGTTGTAAAGTCTGTAGATTATTTGGTTCCAGTTCAAAGGACAATGGGAATATTCCATCAAGGCTCCACGTGAGAGATGCTTTTCTCTCAGAGACAAGCATAAATGAGCTTTCAGAACTTGAGGAAGGCTTACCTTATACTGAATGGAAGGAAGAAAACAGCCTTGACAGGATAACCTGTGCAGCAAACCCTCGGTCTATAGAACGGGTTCCAGCAGGGGCGGTTTTCGAATTCGAAATAGTATATACGATTGAGAAAGAAGAAGATCTAAAGGATGACCTTAACAACTTGCAGGCTGTGCTGAAGCTATTGGAGGATGACGCACTAGGAGGCGGCGGTAGCAGGGGAAACGGCAGAGTCAAAATAGAGATAAAAGACGTTTTGGTCAGGAAAAAGGAACATTACCTTGAAGGAAAAGATGAGATCAAGGTCGAATTGGGCGGGGACGACCTTGGAACTTCTGTGGAAAAAGTTTACAGGGGGTCATAATGTTGAAGCCTTTGGTCTTTCATCTTCGCTTCAAAAGCGGGATAAGACAGGGAACCCTTGCCGGCGATGTGAATCGCCAGGCGGGATTTATCGGCGGTTCTACCGTTTGGGGAGGGGTAGGTTGGGCTTCTGCTCAGCTAAATGGTCCTGAGATTACCGAACGCTTGGTCAGAACCTGCCGCCTGTCTTCTCTGCTTTGGAAGCGAGATGATTGTTATTATGTCCCTGCTCCTGTTTTCCCCGTCGCAGGAAAGGGAATCGATGACAGAAAGAAACTGAAAAAGGTTCAGTGGGTGCCTGTTGACGAACTAAACCATTTTGTTGCTGAAAAGATCAATTCCAATCTGGGCGACAGGTTTTTTACGGAGGAAACGGTAGTTTCCGCAGCCTTGGACAGAGTTAGCAAAGCTGCTGTTCCTTATTACAAAAGACGATTAAAGGTGGCAGAAGGTGTTGTTGGTGTCTTGGTGGCGGAATGCCCAGAAGACATGGTAGCTGCTTTTAAAGGAGCTATTAGACTACTTGGAGATACAGGGCTAGGTGGTGAAAGGAGCACCGGTTGGGGTGTTTTCGATGTGGAAGAAGTATCGGCTGCAGAAACCCCTTTCGGGGATCTTTTGCAGAAGGAAGGCAAAAGGTACATGACTCTTGGGGCCTTTTTGCCCAAACCGGAAGAATTAAATTTATTAGAAAAAGAGAGGGAGTACACAGGGTACAATTTGTGGAGATTTAGAGGTTATGTGGGAGAAACTGACGTTATAAAACCTACAGTGGTATGTCTATCTCACGGTTCTCTCCTTCCTTTCAAGCCTGTTGGGAAAGTAATAGATATAACCCCCTCCAGGATGGAACATCCGGTGCTTTTCAACGGTTGCCCGCCATCTTTGGCCGTGGATTTGCCTAAGTTGGAGGAGGTGGAAGAATGAGCGAAAATAAGTTGCCGTGGAAGATAAAAAAATACAAAGCAAGGTTTGTGGCTCTTTCTCCAATACATATAGGAACAGGAGAGGTTCTTCCTGCATGCAGATACGTATTGCCACCGGAGGGTCAAGATCAAGGCTGGTGCCTCAAAGAGTCCTTTTCAGCGGGGCTATTGGCTGAAGGCAGAATTTCGATCAAAGATTACATGGAGAAGCCTCTTTCCCTCGATATGCCCATTTTAAAGAGGGGGGTTGACGATGGGAACTTTCTTTACCCCATATCTTTTACTAAGGCAGCAAGAGAAAAGCTTAAAAAGGAAGTTAAACCTTTCGTAAGAGATGGCTTCGGGAGGGCTTACCTGCCGGGATCATCAATTAAGGGGATGCTGAGAACGGCTTTGGCGTTTTCTTTTTTGATGAATGAGGAACAGGCAAGGAAAAACTTACTTAAACAGCTTGACCAGCTCGAACCAAAAGGGCTTATAGAAAAAATGAATAATGTGAGTCCCAAGAATATAAAGGAAATACGAAAGAAAAATGCTGCTAGAGTTTCTCTTGTGGAGAACCTCTTTCGGCCTCTAGAAAAAGAAAAAACTGATCCCAAGTACGACATATTAAGAGCGGTCAAGGTCAGCGATTCAGAGCCCATAGATACTCCATTGGTTGTAGCAGCGGTGAACATATTTACATCCAAGGGCAGCAGAATAGAGCCTCTATCCAGCGATACTCCGCCGACCTTTTGCGAAGTTGTGGATCCAGGTACGGAGATTTGTTTCGAGATCACTTTAGATGAAGGTCTTTTGGTGAAATTAGGAGAAAGCAATCCTTCCAAAATAAGAATAAAGAACCATTATGATTTGCTTTCGGCGCTGCAGGACCACGCAAGAGTAATGGTTAATATCGAGAAAAGTTTTCTCGAAAAAAACGGTGTGAATGATGTTTGGGATAAAGAATACGAGCAAGGTGAAGATGCAGATTATGCCATAGTAAGGCTGGGCTGGGGCAGCGGTTGGACCGGTTCTTCTCTATTTCCTATTCTCTCGTGTGATGACCCTGAAAAGGAGACACCCAAAAGACCGTTATCGAGAAAGATTGTGATTTCGAGCAAAGGAGAACCTAGAGCGATGCTTGGTTGGGGGAAGCTTTACATTGAGGAGATTCCTGAATAATGGGTAAAGTGGGTAGCATAGCTCTTTATCTGGAGGTATCAAACCAAGATATATGGAAAGAACATGAAACTCGGGCGTCCTTTGTGCACAATGTATTTGGCAATTATGAAGAAGGGCTGCGAGCAGGTCCAAGGCTCGCAGCCCGAAGGGGCTACGTGGGCTTGCTTATATGTGCATTCACTCCCGAAGGTTACAGGAAAATGCTCTTGAATGCGTCGGACATATATGGAAAAAAGATTGATGGCCCGTGGGGGAGAGTCCAATGTGTTAGGATCAGGGCTGACGATTCTGGCCACCCTTGGATTAGAACTTTGGACATAGGAAAACCTAAGTATTTTTGCATGTTAGATGGTCCCGTAAGACTGAAGACCTATTCTCCCATAAGAAGTCCTTTTTCTATACTAAAGGATCTTGAGGCGTCTCAGAGGTTCCTTTGGGAGTATTCTGGCGCCAAGGATCTGGAGTTCTCTTTTGACTTACCCCATTGGATATTTACCAAGGTTAGACTAAAAGCAAATATCAAGCAGGATGTTCAGGACGTTACAGGCTCGCTGTGTGTTTTCAGTAGCCATAAAATGGCTCAGCTGATACTCGATTTTGCCATACTCAGGGGATTTGGCTCGGAACGAGAAAGGGGTTTTGGGAGCCTCGATGTAATAGTGGATAGGGGTGATTGAGCTGAGATTGAGGGTCAAATTCAAAATCAAACCAGGCTCTACGATAGATTTTAATTACCAGTGGCATATAACCGCCATGGTATATAAGGTTTTATCTGTATCGGCTCCAGAGTTCAGCAAACAGCTTCATGATTCGGGATATCCTCATTTGGCTGGTCCGGATTTTAAGTTTTTTACCTTCAGCACTTTGTGGGCAGGTAGAGGAGCTACAACTGTGGTAGGTAAGAGGCTTTGCTTTGAATCGGACTCTCTGCTTTGGCGGTTTGATACTCCTGTAGCAGTAGTTTCTTCTCTTTTGGCAGAAGGGCTGATGTCCCTTGGCGAAGTGCGTATTGGAAGCCTGAATGCTGAGGTAGGACAGATTATTGACGAGCCAATGCCTGATTTCTCTGATGGTTTTGCCACCTTTTCTTGCATCTCCCCTCTTGTATCGAGCGTCCCAGATGCCAAGTTGGGACACAAATACCTAGACCCCAAGGATAATCAGTTCTGGGAGGTGTTGAGGGGCAATTTAATCAAGAAATGGGAAACATTGTACAGGAAACCTTTCCAAGGTGAAGTTAAACTGCAGCCGGACTGGGAATATATAAAGACAAGAAAGACAAGTAAATTGATTTCGCTAAAAGGTCGGTACCTAATTAGAGGCCATTTGGTGCCTTTTGCGGTGGAGGGAGCGCCTCAAATTATAGCCCTTGGCTACAGTGCAGGTTTTGGGGGGCGCAATAGCTTAGGATTTGGAATGGTTGAAGTTGCCAAAGGTTAAAGGGGGGATCCTGAGATACCCAATCAACTTTTTCTATTTGAAAAGGTAGAAATAGGTAGACACATCAACACTTTGAAGGTGAAAAACAGGGAAAAAGATGTAGGAGTCCTTGTGCCAGTTTTGCAGATATCTGAAATATTTGCGTTAGGAGGTGCTTGTCCAGATAACGCTGCGTTGAGTTTACTTGCGGAAAAGGCGGTTCCGCTGCATATATTTGATAACAAAACGTATGAAGGCTCTTGGATGCCCTACATGTCCATCCTGTCTGGGCAGGTCAGCATGGCTCAGTATATGGTCCTTTTCGATAAAGATTTGACATTGAAGATAGCCCAGGAGATAGTTAGGGGCGCTTGTAGATTGAGGTGCAGCGTGGCTAGAAAGTGGTTCAGAAAAGATGCAGATATGTGGGAAAGTAAGTATTTAGATTGTTTGAGTAAAATTTATACTAAATCTGCCCCTTCAGAAAAGGTTATACGGGAGATCTTAGAACTGGATTATGAGAGGATAACGACTTACCTCTCAGACATAGATTGGTATGCTTTTGCTGAAGGAATAGCCAAGGCCACAGTGGTCTCTGCTTTTAGCCGCCTTTCTTTAGACCCTTGGATAAATGCACTTTCAATTATGGATCCTTGTTTTGGGTCAAGTCCAAATTTGTGTGTAAATTCCCTCTGGCAGATAAGATCACCCCGTTTTAAGCTACATTTACCTGGGTATCGGCATTATTCACCTCCTTCTGCTGTTTTTCTGTGTTAGCCTTCCACTCCCAATACTCTGCCATATCAAAGTAGCGCTTTCCTGTGGTCCACACCTCGTCGATCTCTACAAGCACTGCTCCGATCAGTCTCACAGCCGACTCCTCGTTAGGGAAGATTCGGATCACCCGCTCCCGCCGGCGGATCTCCTGGTTGAGCCGCTCGACTCCATTGGTGGTGCGCAGCCGCTTCCGGTAGCGCCCTGGTAGTGCCATCACCGCCATTGCGTCCTCGAAACCAGCTTCAAGTCGCTCTACCGCCTTTGGCGCCCGGGCGCCAAAGGCCTCTATCGTTTCGTTCAGCAACCGCCTGGCCGTCTCCATATCCGGCGCGTCGAAGATCAACCGCAGTCGCCCGTGCAGGTCGCCCTGGAGGCTCTTAGGACAGGCGTCCAGGATGTTCCGGATAAAGTGGGTCTGGCACCGCTGCCATGTCGCTCCTTGGAAGTGGGTTTCTATCGCATTGATCAAGCCCTTGTGATCATCCGAAACAACCAAGTCCACTCCCTTGAGACCGCGCTCCTTGAGCCGGCCGAAGAACTCCGACCAAGCAGCCTCTGATTCGCTATCCCCGAGCATAAGCCCTAAAATCTCCCGGTATCCCTCCCGGTTGATCCCTGTAGCGAGAAGTACGCTTGAAAGCCGTACCCGGCCGCCTTTACGCACCCGGATGACAATGGCATCTACCAGGAGAAATGGGTATTCCTGGCTGCTCAAATCTCGCTCGTTCCACTCCTTTACGATGTCGTCCAGTCTTTTGCACAGGCTGGATACGGTGGATTTGGAGAACTCCGTGCCGCATAGTTCATCAACAACCGCCCTTACCTTCCTGGTGGATACGCCGTTCACGACCATCTCGACCATGGCCAGCAAGAGCGCCTGCTCGCTCCGCTGGTACCGCTCGAAAAGCTCCGTGGAGAAGTGCCCGCTCCGGAGACGGGGAACCATAAGCGTAAGTTCTCCTACGCGAGACTTGAGCAGCTTATCCCGATACCCGTTGCGGTACCCCTGCCGCTCTTCGGTACGTTCGTATGGCTTGGCCCTGAGTTGTTCGGTAGCCTGAGCATCGAGTATCTGATTCACGATGTTCTCCACCAACCGAGCCAATCCATCATCCCGAATAAATAATCCTTGCAAGAGATCACAGTCTACGGTAACCTGGTAGTGAGCCATCTTTTCTCCCTCCTGATGATTAAGATTAAGCTACTTCTTATCTACCAGAGGGAGGGGTGGCTCTCCTGCTTCAAGCCATCAATTTTACACCATCATAATGGACACTACTTTGTTTTGCTGCATTGTGGGATGATTTGTTCTTCTTATTTAAACCGTTGATGGTGGATTTGTGGTTGCCTGTCTTTAATGACTGGTCTGGGGATATGAATGAGGTCCCCGATTTGTATAGGAAGCATTTTTCAAAGATATTTGCACAAGATGGGCAGAGGGTGTGGAGCTTGAGGATGCTTCCTGTTAGGGAAGGTTACGCTCTAATATCTAATTTTTTGGGAAACTCCACATATAGAGCGGCTAGGAGAGTGATGATTCCCAAAGATGGAGATTGATAACCTTATAACTTATGGTTGGGCTCTTTGGTGTCCCATAGCGGGACAGCTTTGGGATTGGGGCATTGATCTGAAAGATGAAGAGTCGAGGTTTGTTTTTGAAAAAAGTTGGTTCTTTATTGATTACGATAAAGAAGACCTTTGGGAGCATATGGAAATTAATGATTTTGCCCCTCATGTAGAGTTTTATAAAAAATTTGTCTGTATTTATGCGGCGCAATGGCCTCCTTTGCATGTATGGATAGGCGCAGCCTTGAGGTTGCTTTTTGTAGTTCCAGAGATGGATCACGGATATGTTGTAAGAATGAACAATTATCAAACGGAAAAGATAAAGGTAAAGTTGAACGAGGTCATAAAAGAAAAATTGTTTTCTAAATGGGAAGAGTTAGATCACGGTTCATTCTTCAAGCGAGTGAATAAGTGTCAATTTTGCTTTTTAAGGGATTTGTGTTGGTTTTTGCAGGAGGTTTCGATTTGAATATTGGGGAGAAAAAACAAAAAAGAGAGATAACGATAATTCAGGGTTGGAGAACCCCATATGTTTCGATGTTTATTCCTGCAGACCCGGTAGTTTTTCCTTACAGAGTCTTAAGGTTGGCACAGGCCGTCTATTATGCAACACCAGAGAAAAGGATTAGGGTGATAAAGACTCTGCTCAAAGGAGTTGCAGAATCGTATGTTTTTTGGGCAAATATTTGTTCCCAATGTCTCATAACGGAAGAAATTCTAAGAGCTGTTAGGGTTTTCAGGAGAAATATAGACAGTATTGGCGAAGTGAAAGAAGGATTAGGCTTTGAAGGAAATTTTCACAAGGAAATTTTTGAGATTTGGATGCGTAATGTTCCTCCGGAATTTGGTTTTACAGGTAGAAACAGGCAGCCCCCGCGAGACCCTCTAAATGCTCTTATATCTTATGGTAACAGCTTAATGTACAAAATATGTGTTCCTCCGCTTCAAAAGGCGGGATTCAATACTTCAGTGGGATTCTTGCATCAGCCTGGCAGAGGGCGCCATACCCTTGCGTTGGATATTGCTGAATTGCTAAAACCTGTGTTAGTCGAGGCTGTTATTTGGAACATGCTGCTTGAAGGAGAGTTTGCAAGAGATATGACTACAGAGGGTCCTGGTGGATGTTTTTTAAATAAGGATGGCAAAAAGGCGTACCGTGATTCTCTTTTTAAAATGGTAGAGGATCTTTTTGGGGGAAGTACTAGATGCCATTTTGGATGGCCGATCAATTTGTTGAAAGCCCTTGAGGAAACAGTGGCACGTATTAGTAGGGATTTGATACAAGAGACAATTCCTGAATCATGGGTAGTCTTCAGGAGGTAGGCATGTTCAGAGTGTTGGTGTATGACGTTTCGCAAAAGAAAGTTTACAAAGTAAGAAGATATCTTGCGGACAAGATGTTTTGGGTGCAAAATAGCACTTTCGAAGGATATCTTACGGAAGAACAAAAGCTAGTGGTAATGGAAAGTTTGGGGAAAATACTGGATCCTGAAGAGGACAGCATAATGATTTTTTCAACGGAATCAGAGTATGCATGGAAGAAAATGATATTAGGTGTAGATAAAAGTTGTATTAGTTACCTGTTGAAATATGGTGGAGGTGAAAAGGATGAGGAACAAGAAGGAAATTAACACGTTCATTATATACGACGTAGGACAAAAAAGGGTGCCTAAAGTGCATAAAGTTTTGTGCAGTTACATGTTTTGGGAGCAAAACAGCGTGTTTTCTGGGAATATATCCAAAGGAATGCTCAAAAAAATTTTATATAAACTTGATGTCATAATTGATACAAAGTGTGATTGTGTTTACTGTTACAGTTTACGATATCCTTATACTCTTCAGGTGGAGCGGTGGGGCAAGTATTCTACCAGATATAGTGAAATAGTGCGCTTGTAGTTGTGGTCTGCCTCCGCGGAGAGTGTTTCTACGCAAACATAGTTCTGTTTTTCACTTATTCTTAAGTCTTGCAAATACTGGTATTATAATAAGGGATTCAATCGAACCGATACGGAATGGAAACCGTCCCGTCGCTCACATTGTGGGCACATTACCAGATTCAATCGAACCGATACGGAATGGAAACTGTTTTGGCGCCCGCCACGTTTCGCTATTTGATTCAATCGAACCGATACGGAATGGAAACGTTACGCTCACGATAGGCAAGCTCCAGTATTTGATTCAATCGAACCGATACGGAATGGAAACATATTCTTTCGCCCTCAAACCTCAAAGGGCGGCGATTCAATCGAACCGATACGGAATGGAAACAAATAAACTGAGCTTTGTTTAGAGTTTCTTTGATTCAATCGAACCGATACGGAATGGAAACTAGCGCCGGCATGAAGAAGGGCGCCCCTCCTAGATTCAATCGAACCGATACGGAATGGAAACTGCCTCCAACATCTCATATCACTCCTTTTTGTTATGATTCAATCGAACCGATACGGAATGGAAACTTTCTGTTAACTGTCTAGCCCTGACGAAGACCTCTTCGATTCAATCGAACCGATACGGAATGGAAACGTCGCTATCGGATATATTCTTAATTTATCATACGGATTCAATCGAACCGATACGGAATGGAAACTGTGTCAAGCTCTAATGGTAAAGTCTAAATATTCGATTCAATCGAACCGATACGGAATGGAAACCAGTAAACGTCCCAGCCGTCCTCACGTAGCCACTTGAGATTCAATCGAACCGATACGGAATGGAAACAACATTTGGTGCAAGGCGTCATCGATGTCGTTAAGGATTCAATCGAACCGATACGGAATGGAAACACCTTTCCAAATATTATATTTTATTGTCAAGGATTCAATCGAACCGATACGGAATGGAAACTTCAGCGCTGCAAACGGAAGGATATAGGAGACAGATTCAATCGAACCGATACGGAATGGAAACCAATATCCAACCTTTTCATCGCTTATGCGGACAGGATTCAATCGAACCGATACGGAATGGAAACGCATCCCATCCTTTCCTTTCTTATTGTCAAGGTACGATGATTCAATCGAACCGATACGGAATGGAAACGTGCACTCCTCCGTACCATTTAGATAGTACGGAGCATAGATTCAATCGAACCGATACGGAATGGAAACCTGAAAATATTTTTTCAGCGCTGAATATGGGAGAATGGATTCAATCGAACCGATACGGAATGGAAACCCTGATTTGTTCCTGATCCAACTGTGGTAATTGGATTCAATCGAACCGATACGGAATGGAAACTACTACACCCCATCCTTTCTTATATTTTCTTGTCGATTCAATCGAACCGATACGGAATGGAAACTCGCGCCGATCGGGAGGCGTTGTGAAAAAGAGGAGCCCGATTCAATCGAACCGATACGGAATGGAAATTGTTCTCTCTGTATTGATATCTCCCTTTGGCGGATTCAATCGAACCGATACGGAATGGAAACCCTTGGACAGCCACCACCTTGCCCACATAGGCAAAGATTCAATCGAACCGATACGGAATGGAAACACTCCTATGCTTTGACTTATCTATGATTTTCGGTGTTTTTTCTAATAGATACCCAAAATGTTTTTCCTTTCCAGTCTCCAAGTCCCTTAAGGCTCTTACATGTCTTTTCTCCGTCTTGTGTGACTACTAAAGCTACACCAATTTCATGAAATTGCCCCGCTAGTGTCCAATTGATGTTTTGTCAATGCTCGAATTTCGGCCTCAGTTTTTGAGGTCTCTCCAATGTTGCGAGATGTTGGAATTCTTGGATTGCCAAACACAAATTTGTGCAAAACTTGACATCTTGGATGTGAAAGAGTATAGTGTGCGACACAAGCATTGGTCCGTACCAATACACATTTTATAAAATATATGGTACGCACCAACAATAACCTTGCTGCCTTTTCCCAAAGGTGGGCGGCAAAAATTGACTTAGGGAGGGATTTTGTATGGAGAAGGTATTAAGGAACGTCATAGGAGAAGAATGGGTATTGGAGCTCAAATTGAAGAAAGTGCAAAAGCCCTCCAAGGCTAAACATGCCGCCGTTTCAAACGAAAGAAACCACAATCACATCGAACACCTTGGGAGGGATGGGGAATGGTGGTGAGGTCTTCAGAGCCTACTTATGTTGCTCCCAATAGGCTTGTATTGGATGGCGAGGACATAACAAGTTGGATAGAGAGGGCTTCTCCTGCGGAACTTTGGTTCAGGATGATTCAGGGTAGGGCTCCTCAGCCTGTTGAAGTTAGAGTGTTCAATGCCATACTCTGTGCCATGGCGGACCACGGCAGCACTCCGCCGAGCACTCAGGCCGCAAGGTTGGTGGCCTCTACCGGTTCGGGGGTTCACTGTGCCTTGGCAGCGGGGATGATGGCCTTCGGAGAGCATCACGCAGGCGCCATAGAAAAGGCCATGGGTTTTTTTGAGGAAATAAACCAATCAGGCAGGAAACCCTCCGAAGTGGTCATGGAGATTCTCGCAGAACGAAGGAAGATCCCCGGATTCGGTCATCGCTATCACACTAAGGATCCTAGGGTGGAACCTTTAGTAAGGTTGGGGAAGAATCTTCCCAATACCACTTTTTTGGAGATGTTCCTGGAGATGGAACGCGCTCTGCGCAACTTGAAAGGTATAAACGGAAATATAGACGGGGTATCTGGTGCCCTTCTTTTGGATATGGGATTTGTAAAGGAGGCAGGAAGGGCAGTTTTCTTCGCAGGGCGCCTTCCAGGAATGGTCAGTTGGATTATAAAGGAAATATATTCGGGGTACTTCAAGCCCTACAAACTGTGTCTAGATGCAAAGGGAGCGTAGATCTTGCGTTCGGATCTCGCATCTATTATAATATACTTGCCTATTGTACTCACTTGTCCACTAATGTATGACCCACGCGCTGGAAGATAGTCAGGCAACCAACACGCTGAATTCCCTGAAGGGAAACGGGGGACCCAATCTTCAGGGGTGAATCCCACGTAAGTGGGTAGGGCTAGTCTCTTTCGGCCCGAACCCGTCAGCTAACCTCGTAAGCGTGGAAAGAGGGTTTATTCCCTCACTGTGATGTGGTCCTAGGGCAACTATTTGTATTCGATCCAGCCGATATGTGGTGTTTCACACCACAGGTATCTTTGTTCTTTGAAACAACGAGGAGGGATAAACAGATGTTGGAAAATGTTGTCTTAACGTCTAAAAAAACAAGAAAAAAGCCTCTTTTAGACGACAGGAAAATACCGCAAAAGGAACAAATAACTGTACATAAAGCTGAAGTCGAAGATGTGGAGCAGATTTATAGGGTTGCTTGCTCTGTGGGTACGGCCCTGAAGGATCCTTATAAGGGCTTTCTGATCGATGACTACCTTTCTGACCCAGATTACTACAAGGAAATGTTCGCCAAGGCAGCTCAAGAGCTAGATCATTTTTACGTTGCAAAGAAAAATGACGCCGTTGTGGGCTTTCTCATGGCCTACCCAAAAGAGAAGCTATTGGAAGTCGACCCTCTTTGGTTGGAGGAAATAGTCTGGGATCCCGACTTTGACCATGAATCTAAAACTAAAAACTTTGCGTTGGTGGGCAAGACTGCGATACACGCAAACTTGACGGGGAAGGGAATAGGATCTTCTTTGTACGCAAGGTTGATAAGGGACCTAAAGGCCCAAGGAATAGAAGATTTGTTTGGAGAGACAGTCATATCTCCAACACCCAACTTCGCATCTTTGGCATTCAGGATCAAGCAAAAGTACAGCCTTGCGGGGATTCGGTACGTGAATTACAAGGGAAGAAGGGTAACGGATTTGATCTACCACAGGCACATATGATGCGCCTGTGGTAGATCCTTTTCCTTATTATTTCTCCATAACTTCCTCCAGGCTTCTGTAGAAAACTCCCCTGGGGGATTCTTTTATTTTTCTTGCGGTCAGGAAAACGCCGTCCATGTATATGTCGCTTGTGTAGTCTTCCACGGAGATCTTTATTATCTCGTCCTTTCTAGCAAGGGTTATCTCATGTCCTGAATAGGGGCCGGGCCATGGGAGTCTTTGGGATAACACCTGGACACCCTCTATCTTTCCGCCCAATACTCCAGGGTAGGTTTCTTTGCTCTCTATTTCACCCATTTTTCCTTCTGATGCAGCCTTTGCAAGGGCTGCAGCTGTTCCGCTTGGGGCGTTGGCCATCTTGTTAGTGTGCTTGTCAATTATGGATACAAAGGGGAAAAATTTTCTTGCCTCCCTTATGAACTTTGTGACAAGATATATCCCAAGGCCGTAGTTTGGGATCGCTGCCCAGCGAAGGCCCTTTTTGACTACTTCGTTTTTGTACGGTTCAAGCTGCTCTTCTGTAAGCCCTGTAGTTCCTATAACGGCATCAAGTCCGTGTTTTAGGTAAAGCTTCATGTTATCTTCTAGGATTACGGTGGATGTGAAATCAATTACCATGTCAGGTTTTGAGTTTACAAGTCCTTCTTCTAAGCTTTCTGACACCTTAATTCCTAAAGGCCCTACTCCCGCTAGAATTCCAAGGTCCTCATCTTGCTCCTTGCACCAACCTCCAACCAGACTGAAGCTGTCCTTTTCCGTGGTTTGTATGGCTCTTATTATCGCTTTGCCAACGTTTCCAGATGCACCCGCCAAGAAAATTTTTATCATGGTTTTACCTCCTTGGATGAAAATTTTTTTCAATAGTCTTTGCTCTTAGTATATCCTCTATCTTGCCGATTGAGCTTTATTCGTGCGGAGGATGTTTAGCCCTCCGCTCCTTCATTTTTAGCTATGAAATGCAATCTCCAAATGATAAAATTATATGCAATAGCGGAGTTTGATGAAATATTACCCATGTTAAGGAGGGGGAAGGAACTTGGGAAACGGACATCTATATATACTGTGGACTAGCGGGGATCCTGTAACGGCGGAAAAGATGGTCTTCATGTATGCCATCAATTCTCTCAAAAAGAAGTGGTGGGATAAGGTGACCCTGGTGGTGTGGGGAGCGGCGGCCCAGCTAGCCGGCCAGGATGCAAAGATTCAGAAAAAACTTAAGGAAGCCCAAAAGGTTGGGGTTCATGTGGCTGCCTGCAAGGCATGTGCCGATCAGCTAGGGGTAACGGAGGTTCTGGAGAATCTTGGAGTGGAAGTCATTTACTGGGGAGGCCCCTTGACTGAAGTGCTAAAAAAGGGTGAAAAGTTATTAACCATATAAAGAAGAAGGGTTAGTCTGAGATGAGCGAAGTAAATCCAGAAAAGCGTTTCCCCAATTGGCTTATAGTTCTTATGTTTGCAGGCCTCTATACTACCTGGAGCACTACTTATTTGGCCATATATTACATGGTCAAAACCATTCCTCCATATCTTTCCTCGGGCCTAAGGTTTTTGGTGGCGGGGGCAATTTTGTATGGGTTTGCCCGCATAAAAAACAAGAATGAAAGGATCTCCTTAAAACATTGGAAGAGTGCATTGATTACAGGAGGGCTAGTAATATGGCTGGGTAACGGCAGCGTAGTCTGGGGTGAAAAATACATATCCTCCAGCCTTGCGGCCCTTTTGATAGCCACCGTCCCTCTTTGGATAGTTCTGCTCAACTGGTTGCTTTTTGGCGGAGGCAAGCCTGGAGTCATAGAAATGGTAGGCGTGGTTCTTGGCTTTTTGGGAGTGGCTCTTTTGATAGTCTTTACAAGGCACATTGGAGGAGAAGGGTACAACCTCAAGGGGATCGTAATAGTGCTGGCTGCATCCATTTCTTGGGCGACGGGCTCCTTGTATTCTAGGTACAGCCAAACACCCTCTTCTCCTCTTCTTTCGGTAGCAGCCCAAATGCTTGCGGGTGGAGCCCTCATGTTTTTGGCTTCTTTCTTCGTGGGCGAATGGGCTACCTTTGAACTTTCAAAGGTAAGCATGGTCTCGGTTCTTTCATGGGCTTACCTGGTGGTTTTCGGGTCTTTAGTTGGATTCGTGTGTTACATGACGTTGATGAAAGTCTGCAGGCCCTCCAAGGTGGCCACATACGCATACGTGACACCTGTGGGAGCAGTTTTCCTAGGGTGGCTCATCGCAGGGGACACCATCACCTATCACACGTTGATTGCAGGAGGAATAATTATATTGGCCGTTCTTATGATAATATCCTTTGCACCGAAGGAGTAAGGGCTTCTTTTTTCAACAGCTTGGCTTTTCTTTTTGCGTCGTAGAGTCTTTCGTCAGCAGTATTTATAAGTTTGTGGCCATCTGATGAATCTTCTGGGAAAGAGGCAACCCCGAAATCCACATCTAGCGGTATTTCAAGCTCTTTCTGGAAAGCTTCTTTTACTTCGCGCTTCAGCCTGAAGGAGAGTTTCAAAGCCTCTGTTTTGTTTGTGTCAGGAAGAATGGCTATGAATTCGTCCCCTCCATATCGGGCGAGGATGTCGGAGCGCCTTATGCGTTGTTCCATGAATTTGGAAAATTCTATCAATATGTTGTCTCCTTCCAGGTGACCAAGGGTGTCGTTTATGTGTTTGAATCCTGCAAGGTCCATTATGACCAATGAGAATGTAGTATTGTATCGTTTGCAGCGGGAAAGCTCCTCCTGTAGCCTATCGGAGAAGAATTTTCTGTTCCATAAGCCTGTCAGCGGATCTTTGAGGGCTTCAAGTTTTGTTTGTTCCAGCAGATTTTGGTGTGCCCACAAAACCCCAAGGTGCATTGCCAGGATCTCTATTAGCTCTATCTCTTCATCTTTGAAGCCATTTATTTTTGGACTTCCAATACTTAAAACGCCCAAGACCCCTTCATCGAAGATTATAGGTACGTCAAGCTCTGACCTAGATTCGGTGCTTACCTGTATGTTTTCTGGGTACTTAGTGACATCTGGGAAGTAAAGAGTTCTTTTTTTCCTTACGGCTTTTCCAACAAGGCCTTTGCCTGATTCTACCTTAGCAATGACTTCGCGGGAGGCATCTCCTGACTTGTAGACTAGGCGAGTTTTTCCCGTTTTTTCATCTATCACTTCCCAGATGTCAATCCAGGGAAGTGATGTATTCCGTGACATTTCCTGGACCACTTTCCTGCAGATATCATGGATGCCCTTTTCTTTCGCTGCGTTGCAGACTATGTCGAAAATTATTTGGCCCATCCTGCTTTTTCTCTCTATAGCCTCTTTTTGCCATAGTTTGGTGCGTGATGCGGCAAAATAGCTGCACAAAAGGTTTATGACTTCTTGGTCTGACTTTGGAAGAGAACCTTTAAACTTCAAGAACCCCCAATTCGTACCCTCGCAGCTTATAGGGAAACATGTCCTGTTAGTTTCGGTCCCGGGGCAATATGCGTTGGTGTCTTGGCTAGGGAATTCCTCTAGTTCTAGATAAAAATTCTTGTGTCCTAATTTGCGCAGAGCGTCAGCAAATACATCGGCAAGTTCATCCATGGTTTCGCTTTTCAAAAACTTCAAGATAGAGTGGGTCGCGTATTTCAGGCTTTCATTAGTTCTCTTAAGCCTTTTGCGGTAAGAAATCCATCGCGTTGCCATCCGAAGGGGTTTCCTTTTGAGGGTGATTTTTTGCCCCAAGGTTTCGATGCCTCCCAGGTTTTTCTTTGGTTCAACAAGCTGCTGAGAAAAACACCTATAACATAAAAAATATACCATTTGTGGCAGCTTATAGCAATGACTTTTACCATACAAAGTGAATTAATGTTTTCAAATGAGGTGCGTATTCAGCGGTAAAAGTGTGCAGAGAGCCTGATATTTATTGACTTTTATAGATATTTTTCACTGGGTGCTTACGGCAAGACAAATGCTGGCAATAGGGTTTGTTGACACATCTACTGCCAGCACTGGGAAAGCATAAAGTAAAGTTGGATAACGAAATGTTGTTTAAAACAGTGCATCTAGGCACTGTTTGAGTTTAGTCACCGGTATTTGGCCTGGAGCGGATTCTTTGTTTCCGACGGCGAAGGTAAGGTCTGATCCGAACTTTCCGCCTATTACACGGCTCAAGCTGCCTAGTTCGCCCATCGACATGGTTATCAGTGGTACCTCTGGAAAATCTCTCCTTGTGGACAAGGTTGCGGCTAGAAGTGCAAGAACATCTTCTTCTTTTTTGGGCATGACCGCTAGTTTGGCTACATGAGCTCCGGCCTTTATCTCAGAGGCCATTATGGAGTATAGTTCCTCTTCAGGAGGGGTTTTTTCGAAGTCATGGAAGGATACAATGAGGTAGGTTGAAGTGCCTTTCAGGAGTTCCTTTGCCTTTTGGATCTTCTCTTCGCCGTAGGCAAGCTCTATGTCTATGTAGTCTACTAATTTGAGCTTTACTGCCTTTTCGTATAGGGAGAACTTGGCCTCATCTGAGACTTCCTTGAAGCCTCCCTCCCAATGTCCTCTGCATGTGAGTATTATGGGAACGTCCTTTACAATCTTTCGCACTTCTTTAATCGTAGATAAGGAAGTTTCAACGTCTTCAATGAAGTCCCAAGCATCTATCCGCAGTTCTATTATGTCTGGGGCAAGTTGAATTGTTCTTTTTGCTTCTTCGCAAATTATTAGTTCTTGGCTATCTATTAACGAGATGCATACAAGAGGCTTAGGTGCCCCTAAAGTTTTCCCTCTTGTTTTAATGGGGTGTAGAGGTGTTGGTCTCATGGGGGTGCCTCCAGCACAACGAAATTTGTTAAAAGGTAACATTAAGGATGTAACAGGTCAATTACAAGAATCAAATCCCCAATTTGCGTGAATTAGGTTAAATGTAATGAAGAAAACGGGAGCAGCTGTGTTGGCTCCCGTTTTTCAGTTTTCCTTTTATTTCTATATTGTTGTCTCTTTTTCAGTGAAGGTTATTCCCTCTTTTTCAAGCAGCTTGAGGGAAGGTTCGTATATCTCAGGTAGCACTGGAGCGTGCACCCCCGTGGCTTTGATTTTGCCTTGTAAGATCAACATGGCCCCTATTGCCGGAGGTATGCCAGTGGTCTTGGCGATTGCCGTATCCTCGTCTACCGAACCAGTGCAGATCAGGGTGGACGTTATGAGTTTTTTGGTGTTTTCTTTGGGGAAGCTTGCAACATAGCGATGTTCCATGAGCACTAGGTCCTTTTCTCCTTTTGAGAATACTAATCTTTTGTGGAACAGTGACGCTACCACACTGCGAGGTGAGCCCGTTTCGAAGGGGATTTTCTCCTCTGAAAGCAAGCCAAGCCATTTGAGTTTCAGGAAAACGGAAGAGAAGGCTTCCCTTCCTAGGGCGGAGCAAAGCTTTTCTTCCACGTTCGCTTTGCCGGTGTTCAGTATCTTGGCCATGAAATCTCTGTAAGTGAGTTCTTTTAGGTCCATTTCCGTGGTCTCAAAAAGACCCAGGTCGTTCATCTTAGCTATAAGTTCGCACCATCCAGGGTAGCGGAAGGTGCCTCGGTATACATGTTTTGCCTCCTTAATACCGTACAGTTCGATGTAGGGTATGGAGTCGGCATTTGCGTATTCTTCGAAACAGCCAAGGCCTTCTACATCCACCAGGCTGGGATGTTTGTAGGTTTCACCATCAGGCAATACAACTACTTCTCCATTCCTTAAGAACCTTGCGGTTCTCTTGCTGGCCCCTATCAGTGCCTCCGGCGACCATGAGAGCTTGTATCCCAGGGGGTTGTTGTTGTCGCACAGGGAGGGCAGGGCGCCACAACATGACCAGAAGGAGTCCACAAGGCCTCCTTTCTCGTGTATTTCTTTGATGGTTTTTGCCGCCGACATGTGGTCGATGCCAGGGTCAAGCCCCAGTTCGCACAGGATCAAGACACCCTTTTCTTTGGCCGCAGCATCAAGGGAGCGCATTTCATCCTTTATGTACGAGGGATCCACGTAGTTTATGCCGAATTCTACACACTTTTTAGCCACAGGCGGCATGAATTGAGCCGGCAAAAGGTTTATGACGATGTGGGGTTTTACTTGCTCAATAAAGCGCTCTGTCTCATTGGCTGCATCCCCTACAATGATTTGGCTTCGGGGATGCCCACCCGTAGCCCTTTTTAGGTTGTTTTCGTCTATGTCCACTACGGTTACCGAGTGTTCAGTGTTTCTTAAAAGATACTGGACGCAGGGCCGCGCAACTCGACCGGCTCCAAGAATCAAAATCTGTGCCATTATTAATCCACCTTCCTACATGACCAGCAAACTTGAGTTGTAACCACCGGAGGCCTGCTTGAATATGTAGTCTTTTATCGTCATGCTCAAGGCCGCAATAGGGTTCCAGTTGGCTAAGACAAGGGCGCCTATCAGGACACCCGAAAATAAGGCGACAATTACGTTCCTGTACCTAACAGCCAGCAAAACAGCGATGATAGGCGGAAGCAAAGACAAAAAACCATAATGTTCCATAAATGAATTCTCTCCTTTCTCTCTGCAACAGTAGTTTTTCTGAAGACTGATTTGGAACCGGCAACATTTTTAAAAAAAGGCATCACCTTCCTTTCCCGTATAAATGTTTTTATGTTCAGGTTGAACTCCTTTTGAGGGGCCATGTAAAAGGAAGCGTGGAGAAAGGTACTCGTAGGTACTTTTTAGATGTGCCTTCATGGCGATCTCTGCTCCCGATGGGTCTTGCTCGATTATTGCCTTGACTATTTTTTCGTGTTCCATGCAGCTTTTGGATTTGTGAGGGTCTCTGAGGATTATTTCGGATAAATCAGGAGCATAGAAGCGGTCGAAGTAGAATATATAAAGTTCGGATCGCCAAAAGGTCTGCCTTACGAACTTGTCGATGTAAGCATTTCTGGCTAGTGCCGAGATGGTTAGGTGGAGGTTTTTGTTTGCCTCAGTGTAGTTTGCTACATCACCGGTTCTGTAATACTCTTTTTCTTCTTCAATGATCCTTGAAAGATTTTCTATGTCTTTTTGTGTTCGATGGTAAGCAGCCTCAAAAGCAGCTTTGCCCTCTAGGAAAATCCTTGCATCAAAGACTTCTTTCATGTCTTTGGCATTGAGGTGGGGGATGTAGCACCCTTTGTTTTTGCCGGTGACCAGAAGGCCTTCGGCTATCAATTTTCGAAGGGCGTTGCGGATAGGAGTGCGACTTACGCCTATCATTTCTGCGAGTTCTGTTTCAACTAAACGATCGCCAGGAGCATAGTTTTTCGAAAGAAGAAGGTCGATTATCTTGTAATAAGCCATTTCCTCTGCAGAAAATTTGCTGTTCATACATTGCCCTCCATTTCACTAATTCGTATCCAACGCTGAATCCCAAAAAATAAATACTATGATTTTTCGTTATTGTCAATATCGTATACGTTGTCTGTGGAGGGCAGGCATCCCTTTATTGGTGGGGCACTGACAAATTAACAATTTGGGACAAATAGGCAAAAAATTGAGTTAGGTCTTTATTTTTGGCATTGTGTTCAAAATATTTGCTTTATGCTTTTGCCATTCTCAATCTCCTGAATAATTTCATGGTTTCATAAACGGCAAGGTAAATGCCGGATGCCCCAAGGATGAAAATCCAGTCAGAGATCTGGGGTCCCTCAAAGCGGAGGAAATCGCTTACGTAGGGCGTATAGATTCCAATAAACACCATTGTAATGGACCACACTATTGAGCCCAAAAGGATTTTATTGGAGAAAAAGGCCTTGTTGAAAAGGCTTTTTTCATCATCTCTGCGAGAAAGGATATTAACAAATTGACAATAGGCGATGGTCAGGTACGTAATGGCCGTTGCTCTTGCAAATAATGGATTTTCCATCATCTCTGGGGTCAGGATTATCCCTTGGCGCTTCATGAACATAACGAAATTGAGGAAAGCCAGTGTTCCTATTAGCCCTCCCAAAAACATCACTTCCACCGAGTTTTTGAAGTTCATTATGTGTTCTTTGCGATCCCTTGGAGGCATTTTCATTATGTTCTCATCTGGAGGATCAAAAGTAAGGCAAGTCAAGGGCAAGACTTCTGCCAGCAAGTCTATGGCCAAAATCTGAATGGCGAGGATAGGTATAGCCCAGTTTTTCATGGCTATGCCTGCCAAACCGAGGAGGACCACCATCAATTCGGCCATGTTCGTTGTCATAGAGGCAAGGACGGTTTTTCTGAGGTTCTTGTAGATCGTTCGTCCTTCCTTGACAGCTTCTACCAGGGTGGGGAAGCTGTCATCTAGCAGTACCAGCTCCGCTGCTTCCTTTGCCACGTCCGTTCCCTTTTGCCCCATAGCAACTCCTATTGCTGCTCGTTTCAGCGCAGGGGCATCGTTAACTCCATCTCCAGTTACAGCTACAACCTCATCTTGAGCTTCCAATAGCATAACTATGCGAAGCTTGTCTTCGGGAGCTACGCGAGAAAAAATTATGGACTTATGTGACATGAGAATATCCGTAAGTTCGGAGTCACTCATTTTTTTCATTTGGGTGCCAGTGTAGGTAGGAGGGGCACCCTCTTCGGATAGACCAATTTCTTTCCCTATTGCCTGAGCCGTAATTGCATGGTCTCCTGTCATGACTATTATTCTTATTTTTGCCTGGTGACAGCTTGCAACGGCCTCCTTAACTCCTTCTTTGGGAGGGTCTATCATTCCTACAAGCCCCAAAAAGACCACATCTTTTTCAGTTTCTTCCAGTACATAGTCCTGGCCGTTTGCCTCAAGAGGCCTAAACGCTATGGCAAGAACGCGAAGGGCTCGTTTCGACCATGTTTCATTGAGTTTTTGTATTTTTTCTTTGTCCTCCTCTGTCAAGGGTAAGATTCTGCCGTCGCGGTAAATATATTTTGCTACGGAGAGTACGCTGTCAGTGGCGCCTTTCATAGCTAGCTGTAGGCGGTCTCCGAACTTCCTTACTGAGCTCATGCGCTTGCGCTCCGAATCGAAGGGAAACTCGTGTATCTCCGGGTTTTCTTCGTCTTCTTTTGGGCTTCTTGTCCCTGCCTTCATTGAAAGGGTAATTAAGGCGGCCTCAGTTGGGTCGCCAATGGGATACCATCCGCTGTGCTGGTCGTCTGGCGGATGTATCTCAGCGTTAGATGCCATGGTCGCTGCATCAAGCATTATTTCTAGTTCTTTTATCTTCTCCTCTGATATGGGAGTCCCTTTTTCGTCAAGGATCTCGCCCTTTGGCTCATACCCTATACCTGTTACCTGATATTCAGCATCATCGAACCATAGCTTGGTTACCGTCATCTCGTTTTTCGTCAGGGTTCCTGTTTTATCGGTGCATATTACGGTGGTGGAGCCCAATGTTTCCACAGACGGGAGGTTTTTGACCACAGCCTTTTTTTCAGCCAGGCGCTTACTGGTGGAGGCCAATGCTACTGTTACTTGGGCGGGAAGGGCCTGAGGGACTGCAGCCACTGCTATCCCAAGAGCGTACACCATGCTCATGAAAAGCCCCAAACCCTGCCATAGAGCTACACCGAAAAGACCTATGCTTATTATGATTACGATGCCAGTAAGCCACTTTGCCAAAATACCGAGTTCTATTTGGAGCGGAGATTGGGTAGTTGTTGTAGCCTGTGTCATTCCTGCGATTTTGCCCATTTCGGTTTTCATGCCTGTTGCAACCACCACGCCGTATGCGGAACCGCTTGCTACTGTTGTTCCCATATAGGCCATGTTTTCCCGGTCTGCCAAGATGCAATCGTGCATTATAGCCTTGTTGTTCTTTTCTTGAGACACTGACTCACCAGTCAATGAAAATTCGTTTGTTCGAAGATTGAACGCTTCGATGATCCTTAAGTCCGCGGGGACTTTATCCCCTGCTTCTATGTAGACTATATCCCCTGGCACCAGCTTGGATTGGGGGATTTCTGTGAGTTCGCCGTTTCTTTTCACCTTTGCTGGTGATGTTATGAGTTCCTTTAGGCGAGCCAAAACTTTGTTGGCCTTGTATTCCTGGAAAAAGCCTATTAGTGCGTTTATTATCACTATGATGAACATTATGGCGCCGTCCCTTACACTTCCAATGGCAAGGGATATGAAACCTGCGACGATCAAAACTATTACAAGCAGATCCTTAAATTGGGAAAGGAAGATCATCCACTTTGATACAGCTGCATCTTCGGTAATTTCGTTTGGACCATATTCTTTAAGCCTTCGTTCAGCCTCATCATTCGTCAGGCCGTTTTCAGAGGTTTTCAAAGCATCCAGAACTTCTTGGACAGTCATCTGATAATAGGGTTTTCCCATGGCAAGGCTCTCCTTTTGGTGTTTGCATATCTTTTTAGATTAGTGTAACGGCGAAGAATTTTTTTGACAACGCGAAAGCCCATTAGTTTGTTGTAATATTTAAATTCTCGTGTAAAATATGTGCATGGAGTTTTTTTATAACCCAAACGATCTCTTTTTTAATTTTTTTTGCGCGGAAGCGGGGGTGCTCAATTGAAGATACTGCTAAATCTTAATTCTCCTCAAGGCGGAGAGATTAGGCTTCCAAGGGTTAACCTTCATATATTGCAAGGATTTGTTTATAACTTGATGTCTAGCAACTTGGCTAAGTTTCTCCACGACGAAGGTTACAAGATCGATGGGCGAAAGTTTAAACTTTTCTCTTTTTCGTGGCTTATGGGCAAAAAGGTTTTTGATGACAAATATGTAGTTTTCCAAGATGGAGCTTCTCTGGTTATCTCTTCTTCTCTTTCCTCCATATCCCAAGACGTGTTAAATGAGGTTTTGCAAAAAGAGTACCTCCGTTTGGCAGGTAACGAAGTGTTCTGTTCATCGGTAAATGTTTATACAGAGCTTGTGGTTGAAGAGGAAATTTCGATTAGAACGCTTTCTCCCATTTGCTGTTATTCAACCATGTACAAAACAGATGGGAGGCCCTATACGGTCTATCACGCGCCCTCTGAACAAGATTTTCAAAGGCAAATACACAATAATTTGTTGAAGAAATACAAATTGATTTATTCCGAAAGAGCCGTTCCAGAAGGAAAGGTAACTCTGGAGCCTCTTTCGCGCCCAAGGCTCCAGACGGCTCTTTTCAAGCCCGATGATCCTCGCCCGATAAAAGGGTGGTGGGGCGATTTTGTGCTGAAGGGGCCGAAAGAGCTGTTGTCAGTTGCGTTGGATGCAGGTATAGGTGTCAAAAACAGTGCTGGTTGGGGATGTGTGACATTATTTGAGCGGAAAGGGAGGAATAAATATGGGCTTCCTCGAAGCGGTATATAGTTTGGGAAAAAGAGAATCATCTACTGACTTTTCTCCTGAGTGGGAGGATATAGACAATTTCCTTACGCTGCCCCTTCCAATCATAGAAGACCAAGACAGGAAAGGTCGCATTATAAGAGTTTGGCTTGAAGCCGAAGAGCCCTTAGGAAAACAGCTGGAAGTAAGGGACATAGCAAAGATTGATGTCGTCGATTTTCTGGCTGGAGAAGGAACCCTTCAGGAGAAAAGGAGGAAATACCTTTACAGGGATCCTGTCGGAGCCAACGTGACTTGGTCCTATTCTCCAACCTACAAACTGGGCAGCCCCAAGAAAGCAGATAGAGAAAAACTCCTGGAAGAAACGGAGTGGAAAGACAAGCAAGATTCTAGATTTTACAAGCTGTATAACAGGGTCTTGGCAGATTTAGAGAGAGAGGGTGTTTTTTCAAAGGGAAGTGTAGATTTAATAATGACTAAGCTTGTTGAACGGAGAGGAGAAATTTGTGACTTGTGGTCGGATCCAAAGAGATCGTACATTTTAATGTTTGGATGTGAAGATAAGTCGGTTTTTTTGTACCCTGGAGATATACCAGCGTTTATTTCATACTTTAGACAAAAATTAGCAAAGAAATCAGGTGGTGGAGATTTAATAAAATGTTCTTTCTGTGGCTGCTCTGAGGAAAGTAGCGCATCTTTTAGTGACGTGTTCAAGTTTTCCACATTCGACAAAGTTAGCTTCTTGCCCGGGAACAATAAAAAGCACAAAAATAAAGTCTTTCCTATATGTCAACAGTGCAACGCTATGTTCACAAAGGGGAAGGATGTCTTAAGAAATAAATTTTCCAATGGCAGCATAATAAACGGCATCAACATAGATGTCGTACCAGAGCTGATTTTTGGACATGAGCAACTTGCCGCTGTAGCAGACAATGTATCTGATTTTATAAAAAAAGGATTAAGGATAGAGAAAAACCTTTTTTCCTTCCTTGCTCGGCAAGGTGAGGGCTTAGTCTTTCATTTCATGTTTTGGGAAAAAAACCAGGCTCAAGAAAGGGTACATCTCATAGTTGAGGACGTTCCGCCTACCAGACTAAAGAGGCTGGAGGAGCTATGGAGGAAGTCTTTGGAGGTGTACTCTCCATTCAAAAAGGACAACACGGAGAGCAAATATTTAGATTTCGCAATAAGAAACATTGTGTGGGTTTACTTAGATCTGGCTGGTACCGGCGATAGCGAGAAGAAATTTCAGATGGATAGATGTTTTAAGGTCTTGGGGCAATTGTTGAACGGACAAAAAGTAGATGTGCGCGGCTTAAAGGCCAATATGGTTTCTCGTTTCCCTGGCCTTTTTGCATCTGAAGAGTGGCCTAAAGTCGGCCCAGAGAAGAGTGGCCAAATGCTTTTGGTTTTGGATTTCTTGGAGAGAGTCAATAAAGCAGGGAGGTGAATTTTGTGAAGCTTGATTTTCTGGACGAGTTCTCTGATCCGTATCTGAAGGAGGATTCAGGCAAGGGAGTTTTCTTAGCGGGTGTGGCGTTAGGGATGTTGGCAAAAGGACAGGCTGGTCAAAGTGGAGATTTAGGGAATTCTCCTCTGTTCAAACAGATTAACTTTGGGAAAATTCAACTAAGGGACCTCAAAAAGCATTTATCACGGATACCAGAGCTTATAAGAGCCTACGAAATACCTCATGCGGGAATGATAGAAGTCTTGGCTGCTGAGGCAGGTAGACTCATTATCACGGGACAGAAAAAAGACCTTGGAGTGGATGGCAACTTCGTGTTTGCTGTGGCATTTATGAATGCCCCAAAGTTCTGTTTTGAAAAGATTTTCAAGAAGCAAGAAGAAGGGAAAGAATAAAAAGCGAAGCTATATAAGAGGAGGGTGGAAAGATGGCTTTTGAGAAAAGAAGAGAGCTACTTTTTGTTTATAGCGTAAAGGACGCCAATCCTAATGGGGATCCTCTCAACGCAAATCATCCTCGATATGACGCTGATTCAGGGCAGATATTGGTATCGGACGTCAGGATCAAAAGGACCATAAGGGACCAGTTTGTACGGGAAGGCAAAGACGTTTTCGTTGATGGTGAGCCTAAGACCCTTGATTCAAGGGTAAAGGAGCTGAAGGAAAAGTTCAATGTCAAAGAGGCTAGGGAGGCTTTAAGTAGGTGCATAGACACTCGCCTGTTTGGAGTTACTTTTGCTTTGGGAAAGGAATCTTTCTCGTGGACTGGGCCCTTACAGTGGAAATGGGGACGTTCTCTTCATAGGGCGAAGGTGGAATTTGTTCAAGGTACAGCTGCTTTTGCCACAAAAGAGACCAGCGAACAACGTTCCTTCAGAAATGAATATATAGTACCTTTCGCCCTAATAGCCAGTTACGCTATAGCGAATCAGTATGCTGCTGAAACTACCGGAGCTACTTCTGAAGATCTAGATGCACATTTTGACGCTGTATGGGTAGGTCACGAAAACTTGATAACAAGAAGCAAGATAGGCCACAAACCAAGGCTTTTGCTGGAGGTTGCGTATAAAGAAGGATACAACGGCGTCATTGGTTCAATGGATGACAAGATAGGCCTCAAAAAGAAAGACGGTTCTCCTTTGAGTGAAGAGGAGGAGCTGGCCTTGAGATCTCTTGAAAACGTAATTTTGGATGCGGAGCCATTAGTGGAAGAGGTTATTTCAAGAAAGAATTTTATAGACAAGGTTAGGGTAAGGAAAGATAGAGAAGTCTATTTAAAAGGTTTGGACAGGCTGCAAGAAAGCATGGACTTGAGTCTTGAGTTAGAGGAGAGGTGATTGCCTTGCCAACCGTCTTTGAGATATCGGGACGGATGGCCATGTTCCGCAAGCCATATACTACTACGTCTTCTATTTCGTATCCTTTTCCTCCACCGAGTGCTCTTGCAGGTATGATCGCGGCTATTTTAGGCTACACTCATGGAGCCGAGGATAAAGGGTGGAATGCATTATATTGGGAAAAGATGAAGGGTACACAGGTGGCATTGCGGATCATGAATCCTGTCTCTTGGCATAGCGAAACAATCAATTTTTGGAACGTAAAGGAGCCACAAAAAAAACATATTCAGGTAAAACACCAATTCTTGAGGGAACCAAGATATAGAGTTTTTGTAAAAGGGCCCCTTGAAGAGGAGCTTGATTCTTTTTTGAGCAAGGGATGCTTTCTTTACACCCCTTATCTAGGAGTTGCATACGCCCTTTGTGATGTGAAGTACCTAGGCAGATTTAAAGAGGAAGATTGTATTCCTCCGGTAAAGGTTAATACAGTCATTCCTTTTGGAGATGGTCTCAAGGTAGATGTTTTGGGCTCTGGAGGTGTTTTCAGGGAATTGGTGCCTTTCAGCATGGATGAAGAAAGGAGCCTGAAAAAATCCATAACAGTATTGTTCCAGCTATCTCCGAGTAAAGGTATTTTAATCAAGGAAAAGGGAGATGTGGAAATTGCAAGATGCGGGGATGATGTGGTCGCCTGGTTCCCTGCCTGGTGATTTAGAGAGTCACCCAGGGCGCCCCCTTAAAGATCACTTGATGGGGACGTGGAAGTTGGCGGAGTGCTTGTCCGAGAGAAATCGTGTGCCCATAGATATGGAGAAACTCAAATGGGTCTGCTGGACTCACGACCTTGGAAAGGCTCACTGCTCTTTCCAAAAATACTTGCAAGGAAAAGGTACAAAGGTTCGCCATGCTGAACCTTCTGCATGGTTTACACTTGCGGTCACCAATGATCTTGTCTGTTCGGAAGGAGTCCGCAGGCATCACTCCAGCATATGTAACTATGATGAATCAAAGTCTTACTGGGCATGCGATGATTTTAAAGCGGAAAATGTCAACGTTTCCTTGAAGGAGATCCTTCCAAGTTGGCCTTTCATGTTGTCTGAACACAAGCTACAGGAGTTAGCTTTTGAACTGCTTTTAGGAGAAAAGAACAGGCTTGAGGATTGGCTACGGTTCAGAACTATTTATTCCCTCTTCATAACTTCAGATCGAATGGATGCAATGAGGATACAGAAAGTAGAGAAGAGTGTAATCCCCCAGTGGAAGGCAAAGACCTTTTCTGTTGATACTCCCATGGCAGGTTGGCGTTCTGAAGTGAGGCGCCTTTGTGTAGAGGCTGCTGATAATGTGTCTTTGCCGGGCATTTACAGTCTGAGCTTACCTACAGGCTCAGGCAAGACCCTTATTGGTCTTGAGATGGCCCATAATTGGGCGAAAAAGATGAAGTTTAGCAACATAATATACGCTTTGCCGTTTATTAGCATTGTTGAACAAAATGCCCAAGTAGCTTCAGAGGTTTTTGGGGAAGATAACGTTCAAGAGGATCACAGCTTGGCATATATTTCGGATACTGAGACAGAAAACACAACGCCGGAAAAGAGAATGCAGAGCTTCTTTCGTTATTGGGATTCACCTGTTGTTGTTACTACCTTAGTTCAGTTGTGGACGGCTATTTTCGGCTCCAGCGCAAACGAATCCATGAATTTCCATAGACTCAGCAATTCTGTCGTTATCATGGATGAACCTCAAGCTATAAGGCCCCAGTTGTGGAAGGGGTTTGGTAAGGTTTTGAGTTTTTTATCGAAGAAGTTGAATATTACCTTCCTTCTAATGACAGCCACTAAGCCTCATATTGTCGAAGGAAAGGAGCTGGCTCCAGCAGGTGTGGTTGCAAAAAGACCCTATAAAACCCGTCAGGAATGCCGGTTTCTTGACGGTGTTCATGATATAGACAGCCTACCGGACTTGCTTGAGGAGAATATAAGCAGGTTGCGTGAAAGTTCTGGGCTAGTGGTTCTCAACACAAAGCGAAGCGCACTTAAGGCTTACGACATGCTAAAGGGTATCCTTGGACAGAACGATCCTGACCCTATTCTTTTCCTTTCCGGGTGGATGACTCCTAAACACAGAAAAGAAGTTTTGGGTAAGCTGATAGGTCTTGAGAAAGAAGGAGTAAAAAGATATTTAGTTTCCACCCAGGTTGTAGAGACAGGAGTAGATTTGGATTTTCAATGGGTTTTCAGAGACCTAGGGCCTTTGGACAGCATCATCCAGGTTGCAGGCAGGTGCAATCGCCATTTTTCAATGGGGGAACCTGGGGAGGTCGTGATAGCAGAATTGATGGATCCGGAAAAAGGCAAGAGCTTTAGTAGATATGTATATGATGACGTGCTCTTATTGGCTTCCAGGGAAATATTAGGCAAGAGGCCTCTGTTTGACGAGCAGGATACAGTGGAAATGGTTGATGAGTATTTTAGTCGCATACTGGATGGTTTAAAGCCCGAGCATATATGGGAGGACATTGAAAGAGGTTCTTGGGACACTTTGCCGAAATTAATTGAAAAAAGGACTAAAGGCGTGTCTTTGTATGTGGAGTTGGATGAAAATTTGAGAAACCTTTTGGATGAACTTTCTAACATGACGCGCGGCTTCGAGAATTTGGATAAGGCAAGGAACATTGCTAGAAAACTGCAAATGTACAAAATAGAGGTTCCTGCAAAGAGCATAGAAAAATGGGAGCAAAAGCTTGGATCTAATTTCATCATCGATGGAGCGCATCCTGTCTTGTGTAAACTGCCTGGAAGAGATGAGTGGTTTTTATCTAAGGAGGGAATAGGAACAGTTTACAGTATGGAGACTGGTTTTATTCCCCCTGATGGAGATAGCGGAGATGAGTTTTTGTAGTGGTTTGTCGGAAAAGGCAAGAATAGGTGGAACGCTTGTTTGGTATTACTTTATATGCAAGAGACAGGTATGGCTTATGGCGAGAGGGATTGAACCTGAAAGGACCAACGATGCCCTTATGATAGGTAAGCTGTTGAGTGAACGCACGTATGAGCGAGAACGGCATAATGTAAAGTTTGGAGATAATAGCTTTGATATAGTGAGAAAAGAAGAGGGAGTCGTTGTAGTAGGAGAGATAAAAAAGAGCAGCCGTTTTGAGCATGCGGCAAAAATGCAGCTTCTTCATTATTTGTATGTACTACAGAAAGATGGCGTAGAAGCAGAAGGGGAGTTGTTGTTCCCGAAAGAGCGGAAGAAAGAAAGGGTCAAATTGGAGTCAAAAACAATCAAGTTGTTAGAGCAAATTTATGAAGATATACACAAGTTAGCTGAAGCAGCCAACCCACCAGTTTTAAAACGGAACAGGTACTGTTCCGGATGTGCATATAGATATTGGTGTTGGAGTTAGAAATGGGAAAAACTATATATCTATTATCTTCTGGTTCTTTAAGTAGGAAGGATAATACCATTGTGGTAGAAAATGATGATGGCAGGCGTTTTATCCCTGTTGAGACCACCGATGAGATTTTGGTCTTCGGAGAGGTGGACTTGAATAAGAGGTTTTTAGAATTCGCTGCTCAATCGGAAATAATCCTCCATTTTTTCAACCGTTATGGATATTACGTGGGAACTTATTACCCTAGAGAGCATTTGAACTCAGGGGCGGTAATCATAGCTCAGGCCAGGCATTACTTGGAGCTAGACAAAAGACTTGCTCTGGCTAAGCGGTTTGTGCATGGCGCAATCTCCAATATGGAGAAAGTGATATCTTATTACGCAAGAAGAGGGAAAAGCGAGCTTGAGGGAGCTAACGAAAAGCTTGCGGAGTTTAAAGACAACTTGGAAAGGTGCAGTGATATAAGTGAATTAATGGGGTTAGAAGGCAATGCGAAAGACATATATTATTCGGTCTTTGATGAAATTACTGAAGATGAAGAGTTTGTGTTTGAGAAAAGGACCAAGCGACCACCAGCCAACAGAGTAAATGCCCTTATTAGTTTCCTTAATAGTTTGTGCTATATTCTTGTTTTATCCCAGATATATCGCACGCACATGGACCCGAGGATAGGTTTTCTTCACGAGAGTAACTTCCGTAGATTTAGTTTAAATTTAGATATAGCTGAAATTTTTAAGCCCATTTTGGTTGACAGGCTGATTTTTTCGCTAATCAATAAAAAAATGATCCAAAAAAAGAGTTTTTCCGAAAGAGGCGGAGGTCTTTATCTTACCGATAAAGGCAAAGAAGTGGTCCTGAAAGCATGGGAGGATAGGCTTCAATCCACGATTGAGCATAAAGGATTGAGGAGGAATGTCAGTTATCGAAATCTAGTAAGGATGGAAGTGTACAAGGTAGAAAAGCATGTTCTAGGAGATAAGCTGTATGAGCCTTTTGTGGCAAGGTGGTAGGAATGTTTGTGATAATGGTGTACGACGTAGGGGAGAAGCGAGTCGCAAAAATGTTGAAAACTGGTAGAAAATATTTAAGCTGGGTTCAAAATTCTGTTTTAGAAGGGGAGCTTTCCCCAGGGCTTTTTGCAAAGCTAAAAGCCGATGTTTTGAAAGTGATGGACAAAGAGCAAGATAGTGTTATTTTCTATACTTGGAGGGTTGAGCGGTACTCCACTAGGGAAATATTAGGGGTTGAAAGGGGAGCTAGTGGTCCCTTTATCTAGTTGTGTCGACCTCCAATAGTGCTGAAAAACCTGGGGGTAGACAAAGGGGTTGAGCCTTGGATAAACGTTGTAGCTACTGGTTATGGCTCAAAAATAGGACCTTGAAAATAGAATAAATCTATGGAATATTATTGTAGAGAGAAACTAGAATACGGCTAGAAGAAAATGGGTTTTAGACCTTCCTATAAGGGATGGAAACACTATGGCTTTGGCTCTTTTATTATAGCCATTATCTGGTTTTAGACCTTCCTATAAGGGATGGAAACACTACATTGGCAATTTCTTTTGCTGACTTATTTTTAGTTTTAGACCTTCCTATAAGGGATGGAAACGGTTTTTCAACAACTGCAGCTTGGGGCTCTAAACCAAGTTTTAGACCTTCCTATAAGGGATGGAAACGGGGCTTTAGGCGCATCCTCCTGGCCCGTGTCACCGTGTTTTAGACCTTCCTATAAGGGATGGAAACTCGAACTGTTCCTCAAGCCCCCTTGTGCTGAGCCACGTTTTAGACCTTCCTATAAGGGATGGAAACGAGCGGTGACGGTGCCAGCTAGCGGGACCACAGCCAGTTTTAGACCTTCCTATAAGGGATGGAAACTATGTCAGCGCCATATGTCGAGGATATGCATTTTGGTTTTAGACCTTCCTATAAGGGATGGAAACACGACATAGATGCACTGCTTCAGGAGCTCTTCGATGGTTTTAGACCTTCCTATAAGGGATGGAAACATGAAAATGACATAACCAGATACAAATGAAGGCGGGTTTTAGACCTTCCTATAAGGGATGGAAACTAGACTTCATGCGCGACGACTTCAGTCGTCTGCCCCGTTTTAGACCTTCCTATAAGGGATGGAAACTAGCAATAAGAGAAAGGAGTGAAAAACATGACTCTAGTTTTAGACCTTCCTATAAGGGATGGAAACATGCCGTGCGGGCTGAGAGGTGTCGCCGTTCTTTCTAGTTTTAGACCTTCCTATAAGGGATGGAAACTTTGATGTGCGCTACCTGTTTTCCTCCCCAAAACAAGTTTTAGACCTTCCTATAAGGGATGGAAACTGATTTTGACGAGGCCATGCTTAACGTTCTTATCTTGTTTTAGACCTTCCTATAAGGGATGGAAACCTCCAGCGTCACGACGTGGTAACCGTTGGCGCATGGTTTTAGACCTTCCTATAAGGGATGGAAACATTACTCCTATGGTCTAGAACAGAAGCTCGTACACAGTTTTAGACCTTCCTATAAGGGATGGAAACTCGACAACAACGCCTGGTACTGGAAGGGGCAGCTGGTTTTAGACCTTCCTATAAGGGATGGAAACAAGGGGCCAAAAGTACCAGTGCTAACAACGCGAAAGCGTTTTAGACCTTCCTATAAGGGATGGAAACTAAATATGCCCGCCGCACCCTCACCTGCTATGGCCACGTTTTAGACCTTCCTATAAGGGATGGAAACACGCATATTTTGCGGCAATAATACTGTCTGCGGATAGTTTTAGACCTTCCTATAAGGGATGGAAACCGCAATATGACCCACAAACCGACACAGTGTCTTTTATGTTTTAGACCTTCCTATAAGGGATGGAAACTTGCAACAGAATCAGAGTTTTCGCTGTGGTCACATCGTTTTAGACCTTCCTATAAGGGATGGAAACTTCGTAGCGGATATCAAACTGGCTGAACCCCATAAGCCGTTTTAGACCTTCCTATAAGGGATGGAAACGTGGCGTTCGTATGGTTGGCCAAGAGCGGCAAGCTGAGTTTTAGACCTTCCTATAAGGGATGGAAACAGTTCCCGCCTCATTTCCAGTAGCTCCCGCACCGCCTGTTTTAGACCTTCCTATAAGGGATGGAAACCTGGCTAGACCTATAATCCTTGAGCATGACGGAAAGTTTTAGACCTTCCTATAAGGGATGGAAACCTGCTCCATCTCCCCATCGAGACGGGTTCTTCCATGTTTTAGACCTTCCTATAAGGGATGGAAACTACATCCTCCTAAGTTTTTTGGTCGGCACGTACTTAGTTTTAGACCTTCCTATAAGGGATGGAAACACAGTATGGTAACACCGCAAATCATAAGCATCATAGTTTTAGACCTTCCTATAAGGGATGGAAACCGGAAAAACAACCTTAGGTAGAATAGTCGCAAAATAGTTTTAGACCTTCCTATAAGAGATGGAAATAGTGTTTTTATGACCCGACCGATGCCGCGCAAGCAGTTTTAGACCTTCCTATAAGGGATGGAAACTCCAAACACACCTTCCAATCTAAATGTTCAATCTGAACCGTTTTAGACCTTCCTATAAGGGATGGAAACCCGCTCTATGGCGTCCGGCGGCCAACCGTGTTCATTGTTTTAGACCTTCCTATAAGGGATGGAAACACCAGTTTCGCGTTTTTCTGCGCAATAGCCACCTCGTTTTAGACCTTCCTATAAGGGATGGAAACGTGCCCATGCTGCAGAGTGTGCCGGGGCTACTTCAGGTTTTAGACCTTCCTATAAGGGATGGAAACGTGCTTGAAGGAATTACGCCTGTTTACGCTTTTTCAAGTTTTAGACCTTCCTATAAGGGATGGAAACTTGTTATCTTTGTTACCTCTCTGCGCGTCCTCTTGGTTTTAGACCTTCCTATAAGGGATGGAAACTTTGTTTCCTTCGCGCAAAGGCCGTGGGCCTATAACGGTTTTAGACCTTCCTATAAGGGATGGAAACACAAAAAGGAAAACCCCCTTTATGATCGGGCTAGACCGTTTTAGACCTTCCTATAAGGGATGGAAACTGTCGGCGCTTGGGATATCGGATTGCGGCAGCCTTGCGTTTTAGACCTTCCTATAAGGGATGGAAACACCACCTCGCCCTCCCATGTGATTTTTTCCGGCATAGGTTTTAGACCTTCCTATAAGGGATGGAAACTCCAATTCAATTGCCGTGGCGAGTTCAGCCGACAATGTTTTAGACCTTCCTATAAGGGATGGAAACCTGAAATAGTCTTTGACTGTGCCATTAACCACGGTGTTTTAGACCTTCCTATAAGGGATGGAAACTGTCGAGGATATGCATTTTCCGGGTAGCCCTCTGACGTTTTAGACCTTCCTATAAGGATTGGAAACCAAGCTGTCACAGAAGCAGTAGGTCAGTGCCTTATTGTTTTAGACCTTCCTATAAGGGTTGGAAACTGCGGCAGGTAGTTTTAAAAGTAGCTTAGAGATGTAAAATTTCTATTCATAAGATACGCTGACAGATCATGGGCTCTACAAAGTGCAATAAATAAGTATTCTCAGCAAAATAGGTGGAGATAGGGCCAGGTTTATTCAACAAATAGCAGAAGAAAACAAAATCTCATCAATTAGCTTGAAAAAGCTGGCTTAGTGGTGCGTTTTCGTCAGTATTCAATACGTGTCTTTTTTCCGTAAAAATACGCAGGCAGGCATCTACGACTTGAGGGTCGTACAGAGTAGTGTCCATTATGATGGTGTAAAATTGATGGCTTGAAGCAGGAGAGCCACCCCTCCCTCTGGTAGATAAGAAGTAGCTTAATCTTAATCATCAGGAGGGAGAAAAGATGGCTCACTACCAGGTTACCGTAGACTGTGATCTCTTGCAAGGATTATTTATTCGGGATGATGGATTGGCTCGGTTGGTGGAGAACATCGTGAATCAGATACTCGATGCTCAGGCTACCGAACAACTCAGGGCCAAGCCATACGAACGTACCGAAGAGCGGCAGGGGTACCGCAACGGGTATCGGGATAAGCTGCTCAAGTCTCGCGTAGGAGAACTTACGCTTATGGTTCCCCGTCTCCGGAGCGGGCACTTCTCCACGGAGCTTTTCGAGCGGTACCAGCGGAGCGAGCAGGCGCTCTTGCTGGCCATGGTCGAGATGGTCGTGAACGGCGTATCCACCAGGAAGGTAAGGGCGGTTGTTGATGAACTATGCGGCACGGAGTTCTCCAAATCCACCGTATCCAGCCTGTGCAAAAGCTGGACGACATCGTAAAGGAGTGGAACGAGCGAGATTTGAGCAGCCAGGAATACCCATTCCTCCTGGTAGATGCCATTGTCATCCGGGTGCGTAAAGGCGGCCGGGTACGGCTTTCAAGCGTACTTCTCGCTACAGGGATCAACCGGGAGGGATACCGGGAGATTTTAGGGCTTATGCTCGGGGATAGCGAATCAGAGGCTGCTTGGTCGGAGTTCTTCGGCCGGCTCAAGGAGCGCGGTCTCAAGGGAGTGGACTTGGTTGTTTCGGATGATCACAAGGGCTTGATCAATGCGATAGAAACCCACTTCCAAGGAGCGACATGGCAGCGGTGCCAGACCCACTTTATCCGGAACATCCTGGACGCCTGTCCTAAGAGCCTCCAGGGCGACCTGCACGGGCGACTGCGGTTGATCTTCGACGCGCCGGATATGGAGACGGCCAGGCGGTTGCTGAACGAAACGATAGAGGCCTTTGGCGCCCGGGCGCCAAAGGCGGTAGAGCGACTTGAAGCTGGTTTCGAGGACGCAATGGCGGTGATGGCACTACCAGGGCGCTACCGGAAGCGGCTGCGCACCACCAATGGAGTCGAGCGGCTCAACCAGGAGATCCGCCGGCGGGAGCGGGTGATCCGAATCTTCCCTAACGAGGAGTCGGCTGTGAGACTGATCGGAGCAGTGCTTGTAGAGATCGACGAGGTGTGGACCACAGGAAAGCGCTACTTTGATATGGCAGAGTATTGGGAGTGGAAGGCTAACACAGAAAAACAGCAGAAGGAGGTGAATAATGCCGATACCCAGGTAAATGTAGCTTAAAACGGGGTGATCTTATCTGCCAGAGGGAATTTACACACAAATTTGGACTTGACCGTCGTACAGGATCCCCTTGTTCTTTTCTATTTCCTTGAGGGCTACGTCAATTCCCAAAGCGGGCCTGTAGGGGCGATGATGGGACATGGCATCTATTACGTCCGCTACAGCGAGGATCTTGGATTCAAGTAGGAGTTCGTTGCCTTTTAGTCCGTTGGGGTAGCCGGTGCCGTTTTCCCGTTCGTGATGTTCTAAAACTATTCTTGCAATAGGCCAGAGAAAACCCACGTCCTTTAGTATCTCATAACCTGTTGTAACGTGGGTTTTGATCAGTTCAAACTCTAAGTCGGTAAGTTTGCCCGGTTTATTAAGAATTTCGGAAGGGACGTTTATCTTCCCAATATCGTGAACCTGAGCGGCCAGGCGGAGGCCTTCAATTCGGTCTTTAGGTACCCCCATCTCTTCCGCGATGGCGCAGGCCAGTTCAGCTGTGCTTAGCTGGTGATGGGCGGTATAGGAGTCTTTGCTCTCGACAATTTTTACGAGCGCAGAAATCAAGGGCATTAATGCTTCTCGCAGTTTAGCTATTAGCATGTTTTTCTCTTCCTCAAGCTGGTTGCTCCGTTCTTCGTTTTTTAGCATGGTCCCTACGATCAATGATGCTATCGGGAAAATTGTCAAATATGCTACGCTTATTTTCTTAAGGGCTACAGGAGCCACTGAGGGCCAAGGAAGAAACATAGCTTGCCAGATAATCACAAGCAAATGGACCAACACACTAAAAACCAGAAGACTTCGAGCGGGGATACGGGTGACCTCTCCGTTCAAATGTTTGCGATAAATTGCTCCTAGTGCTGCAGAGCTAATTATTGACGCAATTCCTGCATACACGCCAACGCCTCCTAGGTGTACCCTATATAATGCAGCCATAGCTGCCGCAATGACAGCGGGAGCCCATCCCCCAAACAGTCCAGCCATGGACAGTATAACGCTTCTTCCATCGTAAAATAATCCCTGAGAATAGTGGACACTAAAATGCATTCCCACTACAGTTATGATGCCGAAGAAAAGGCCCATTAAAAAATTCCTCCAGCTGGCCCTGGTTTTCGCGTAATCGTGAACTATGTCGTACAAGGCTACGATCGCTATGAGCAAGCTCAAATTGTAAAGCAGCTCAAAAAACATTAGTAATTCCTCCTGCAAGGCTTTGCGTTTAATAAATATAACAACTATATTCGTATTGTATTTTGTATTATATGAAGTAGTCTGTAAAGCGGCAACACTTTGGTGAGTTAAGATGCCATGCAAAGATGCCTGAAATTACTCTATCATCAGCATATTTCAGGAGCGCACGGGAGAGGAGATTAAACAATCTTGCGTTTTAGCCAATTGGGGCACGGCGAAGAGCCATGCCCCAATGCGGTTAAAATTTAGTTTATCCCGGAATCGTATTCGTTTAATGTTTTTGCCACTACCTTGGAGAGCAAAAGTAGAGCTATGAGGTTTGGAATTACCATGAGGCCGTTGAAGGTATCGGCAAGCTCCCATACCAGGTTGACCTTTAGAGTGGAACCCAGCACGATAAAGAGCATTACCAATACCCTGTAGGGCGTTAACCCTTTTACTCCGAACAGATACCTTATATTGCTCTCTCCGAAGTAGTACCACCCAATTATGGTCGAGAAAGCGAAGAAGAAAAGGCACACGGCGACAAAAGGATTCCCCAAGGAGCCAAAGGCCTTGGTGAAAGCACTCTGCGTCAAGGCTATGCCTGTCGTCTGACCATCCAATGCGCCGGTTGCGAGGATCACCAGTGCAGTTATGTTGAGCACGACGAAAGTGTCTATTAGAACTCCCATGATTGCCACAAGACCCTGCTGGACGGGGTGCTTTACCTTGGCGACGGCATGAGCGTGAGGCGTAGAACCCATGCCAGCTTCATTGGAGAAGAGCCCTCTGGCTACACCGTAACGGACCGCTTCCTTTACCGTAGCGCCTATGATTCCCCCAGTTGCGGCTTTGGGGTTGAAGGCTCCCTGAATGATCATTTTAAGACTGGGGATGATGTTTTCAGCGTGCATTCCCAAAACCACTAAGCCACTTACAATATAAAATAAGGCCATTATAGGAACGATCTTCTCGGTAACCGAGGCTATGCGCCCTATGCCTCCGAAGAAGACCAAGCCCGCCAGTATGGCTATACCAATACCCACGTAGAGGCTAGGAATATCAAAGGCAGTCGCGAATGCATCACCTATGGAATTAGACTGCACCATGTTGCCTACGAAACCGAGAGCGAAGATGATCGCCACGGCGAAGAAGGCAGCCATTGCCTTGCTCCCCGTACCTTGGCTTATGTAATAGGCTGGCCCGCCCACAACTTGACCGTCCTCGTCTTTTACCTTGAATGTCTGAGCCAGCACCGCTTCGGCAAAAATGGTTCCCATGCCGAAGAAGGCGCTGAGCCACATCCAAAAAATTGCCCCAGGGCCACCAGAAGCTATAGCGGTAGCGGCTCCAGCAAGATTGCCAGTTCCCACCTGCGCTGCCACAGCTGTGGCCAATGATTGAAATGAAGACATACCTTCCTTGCCGGCCTTTTCTCCTTTTATTGAGAAGTTGCCAAAAGCATTGGAGAAGATAGCCTTGAGCTTCCTGATCTGAACAAAGCGAAGCTTGAAGGTGAAAAATATTCCCGTACCACACAGAAGATAAAGCAGTAAGTTGCCCCACAGGAAGCTGTTGATGGTGCTTATTAATTTTGCTAGGTCCACCTGTGATCCCTCCTGTAAATTATTATCGAGTTCTTTGTCCACACCAGTTTGGAAAAGAAAAAATAATCTTTATGTGAACAAAAGAACTATCAATACCTATCAAAGGCTATAATTTAGCTCGCGAAAGGTCAAGGGTTTTGCAAATCTTGCTATTGTAAGAATTTGTGAATGCATTCACTGTTTGGGAGTGTTTGTGAGGCTTTGCTCGGATAGTGTGTTAAAATCAAGTATGAGAGCATCAAAGGTTTGGGGGGATTTGCGTGAAAAGGATGCTTTTGATAGTCGACATGCTCAATGATTTTATTGACCCTAAAGGTGTGTTGTTCTGTGGCAAAAGTTCCAGAGAAATAATCCCAGTAATCAAGGATTTAGTGGAGGAATGCAAGAGTAAGGGGGATTCTGTTATCTACTTGGCGGATGCTCACGAGAAAGACGACAGGGAGTTTGATCGTTTCCCTCCTCATGCGGTCAAGGGTACGTGGGGAGCACAAGTTGTGCCGGAATTGGCTCCAGACGAGGAGGACCTAGTAATAGAAAAGAAGCGCTTTTCGGGGTTCTATGGCACGGAGCTGGATGGAGTGCTCAAGGATTTGGCGCCAGACGAGGTCTGGGTCGTGGGAGTTTGCACCTCTATATGTGTCATGGACACAGTGGGGGATCTCTGCAACAGGGACATTCCGGTAGTAGTGGTAGAAAATGGAGTGGCGGATTTCGATGAGGAGTTTCATAGGTTTGCTTTGGCCCGAATGGAGAGGGTATACGGGGCAAAGATTATAAAGTGGTGAATTAACCGCTCTTAAGATAGGAGTGTCGGATGGAACAACAAAAGACCCTTTTAAAGCTGGAAAAAGTAAGGAAGATATACAAGATGGGCGAGGTGGAGGTCGAGGCCTTGAAACCTTCCTCCTTGGAAGTGTATGAGGGGGAGCTTTTAGTGATCTTGGGGCCTAGTGGATCTGGTAAGAGTACGTTGCTCAACATAATGGGGGGCATGGATTCGCCTACCGAGGGGGCCGTTTGGTTTGGTGGAGAAGACCTTGCAAGAGCAAGTGAAAGACGCTTGACAGAGTACAGGCGACATCAAGTGGGCTTTGTGTTTCAATTTTATAACCTGATCCCTGACCTAACCGCCTTGGAGAACGTTGCCATAGCCGCGGAATTATCAAATACTCCCCTCTCTCCACGAAAGCTCCTCGAACAGGTCGGCATGAATAACAAGATGGACAGTTTCCCCTCCCAGTTGAGCGGAGGAGAGCAGCAGAGGGTGGCGATTGCTAGGGCAGCAGCCAAAAACCCAAAGATGCTTTTGTGCGATGAGCCCACGGGCTCTTTGGACTGCGAGACAGGACGAAAGATATTATCTCTGCTATTGGACGTAAACAGGCAGTACGGCACTACCGTAGTGATAGTCACCCATAATGTGGCAATAAGGGCAATGGGGCGGAGGATCATACGCATGAGCAGCGGAGCGATAGCAGAGATGACGTTCAATGAAAGGCCAGAACCTCCCGAAAGGATAAGTTGGTGATGCGCACTCTCTGGAGGAAGCTTTTTAGAACCATAGTAAGCACGAAGGGACAGTTCTTTGCGGTCCTGTCCGTCATAGCCGTAGGGATCACTCTTTACGTTGCCATGGCGGCAGTATCGGAAAACTTGATCCATTCGAAAGATCTGTTCTATGCGGAGACAAGCTTTGCTGATCATTTCTTCCACGTGGTCAATGCTCCAGAGGGGATAGGGGAACGGATAAAGGCCGTCAAAGGAGTTTTAGCGGCTACTGCGAGAACCCAGAAAGATGTTCCTGTGCTGTGGGAGGGAAAGAAAAGGGCCAACTTGCGCCTTACTGGTTATCCCATGCCTGACAATGGAGAGTTAAACCGAGTAAAGGTAATAGGAGGCCGCATGTTCGATAAGTACCCTAAACTCGGGGCTGTCGAGGTGCTTATAAACCGCCAGTTTGCAGAGGCTCACAAGTTGAAACCCGGAATGGACTTGGATGTTGCAGCAGAAGGAAAACGTAAGGTCTTAACGATAGTAGGAATAGCGGCAAGCCCAGAGTTTGTCTACACCGTACGTGACGCTGCTGGACTCCTCGAAGACCCCTCAACCTTCGGAGCTGCCATAATGCCAGAAAATCAAATACAAGAACTTATGGGCCGAAAAGGGTCGGTAAACCAGGTGCTGATCCGCTTTGCCCCCGGCGCCCAGAAAGAAGAGATAGTCCAAAAGATCAAAGAAATCCTACAACCCTATGGCTTACTTGCGGAATATCCCCAAAAGGATCAATTGAGTGAAGCAATTTTAAGGGGTGAACTAACTCAGCTGCGAGCTTTCTCTCGTTTTTTGCCCACCATCTTTCTTGCCATTGCCCTGCTAATGCAGTTTGTCTTTGTTGGCAGGCTAGTGAAAACCCAAAGAGGTCAGATTGGATTGCTTAAAGCTCTGGGCTACAGCAACATAAGCCTCCTCTTCCTTTATGGCTCCTACGCCTTTCTGGCTACCACCATAGGCGCCTTTGTGGGAATAGCCTTGGGTTATGGTCTAGCATCTTTGTTGGTAAGACTTTACTCAATCTTTTTCAACTTGCCCCGGCTCGAGGAAACCTTGCGCCTGGGGACTGCAGGTGCTGTGGCCTTCCTGAGTATCACTGCGGGAACAACAGCAGGCCTTGCAGCGGCTTGGGGCATAACGTCCATACGTCCGGCAGAGTCCATGCGCCCCACGTTTCCAAAGGCTACCAAAAGATCTTTCCTGGAGAGGATTCCCATTCTTTGGAATCACCTGGGGCTTCAGTGGAGGATGAGCTTTAGATCATTATCGCGAAGTCGCTTTCGTGCTTTCGTCACCGCCATGGGGGCTATTTTCTCCATCGCTCTGCTTGTGGTTTCCCTTTTCTCCAAAGACTCAATGGATGACCTAATGAGGAGGCACTTCAGCTACGATCGCCAGTACGATTACCTCGTAAGGATAATCAGCCCTGTCAAGGAGGGTGAAATCCTCAATATTTCAAGAATAGATGGAGTTTTGGAGGCCGAACCCTTCTTGGAGCTTCCGGTGCGCATAAAGCTGGGGAGGAAAAACAGGGAGGACGTTCTGCTTGCCATGGAGCCCTCTCCCAGCCTGGTGAGGATAACAAACCAGGAGGGAAAAGAATTGCCACTGCCCGAGGAAGGACTTTTACTGGATTGGTTTACTGCCCAAAAGCTGGAAGCAAAAGTAGGAGACGAACTACAAGTTCAATCCATGCTTGACCTAGGGCCTCCCCGCTACGGCATCTTCCGGGTGGAAGGCATAACAAAGAGGGCCATGGGAAGCGCTTCCATGGTCAGCCTAAAGGAGGCAAACAGACTCCTGAATGAGCAGAACGTAGTATCTGGGGTCATGTTAAAGATAGACCCTGGGCTTTCGGATAAAGTAGAAAGAGAGCTGGAACGTATGGTGAACATCTCGTCAGTCCTGAATAAAAAGGACGAAAGAGCTTACTTTCAGAAAAACCTTGGTTACATGTATTACTCCATAGGGATACTGGTTCTGTTTTCGTCCGTTCTGGGCTTTGCCATAATTTACAACTCTTCCGTCATCGCCCTTTCGGAACGCAAAAGAACCCTTGCCGCCTTGAAAGCCCTTGGTATGACCAACCAAGAAGTTGCAGTTTACCTTTGGAGCGAAGATGGGTTCTTGCTTTTTTGGGGGATCATCCTAGGATTGCCCCTTGGAAAAGTGCTCTCGGAACTTTATGCTGTAGCTGTGAGTACCGACCTTTTCTCTTTTAACGTTATAATATACAAGAGCACGTACTTTTTGGCTGCTTGCGGTGGAATTGTGTTGGGAATTTTTGCTTGGATTTTGGCCCTTAAGGGAGTAAAAGAGCTTAAGATGATAGAGATCCTGAAAGCCAACGATTGAGGTTTGTATCATGAACAAAAAACTGCTGCTTGGTTTAGCGGGTGTATTTTTACTGGCTGCGTTAGTTTGGCTTTACCTCAGCAGGGGGACTGAGGTGGAGACAGCCTTTGTCCAAATTGGAGATGTAGTTCGAACTGTTGAAGAAGACGGATACGTGGAGGCTGTGGGGGATAGGGCCTTGTACGCCGTTCACGGAGGGAAAGTTTCGAGGGTTTTTGTCAAGACCAATGACGTTGTTCATAAGGATCAAGAGCTAATAAGAATGGAAAATAAAGACATAGAGGCAAGCCTCTCGGAGATAAAGAGATTGCTTGCAGAATCCCAAAGGGAGTTGGATTTTTACAGAGCATCAGAGGAAAAGGCGAGGATAGCCTTGGCCGATGCCGAAAGGACTATGAAAAGATACAAGCGGTTGTATGATTCGCAAGAAATATCCCTTTCTGAGTATGAACAGGCCACATTGAACGTGGAGGAAAAAAGAAGAGAGCTTGAGAAGGCCCGTTCCAACCTACTAGGGGTGGAAGCTAGGACTAAGGGATTGAAAGAACAACTCGAGGCTCTTGAGAGTAAAAGAAGGGAACTCATAATTAAAAGCCCCATTGATGGATACGTGCTGAAGCTTCCAGCAGAGGAGGAGCAAGTGGTTTCTCCGGGAGAACTTTTGGTCATCGTAGCCCCAAGGGGACCAATGGAGATAAGAGCGGACTTTTTGAGCGACCTCCTTTCAGAGATAAAGGTAGGACAAAAAGTCATGATAACTGCTCAAGCCCTAGGAGATGTAAGTTTAAAGGGGCAAATAGACCGAATATATCCTTTGGCGGAGGAGAAGATTTCTCCGCTGGGGGTAGAGCAAAGGCGAGTTCCCGTTTATGTATCCCTACCTCATGTAGCGAACCTCATGCCTGGTTACGAGGTGCGAATAGCCGTAGAGACTGCTCGTAGGGAGCAAGTTAAGACCCTGCCGATAGAATCGGTTAGGACAAACAGCCAGGGAAGTTCCGAAGTCCTAAAGATAGTTGACGGAAGGGTCCGCATTGTGCCTGTTGATGTGGGGCTGAAAAGCAGGCAGAAGGTGGAAATTGTGGAAGGTTTGGATGAGGGGGATGTGGTAGTCAAGGACGCTGGAATTGAACTAGATGACGGGGCAAAGGTGAAGGCCGCAGGAGCCTTCCCGCGGCCGTAGGTTATCCAATTACTGGGCCAGCTTCTTGAGAAGCCAAGCCATGTTTTGGCCCAAAACCTCCATGGTTTTTATACCTTCTTCATCTTCTAGCGCTTCCTTTTTGCCGAGACCTATACCCACGTTCCAATACCTGGAGCCTGGAACAATCATCTGGGCAAAGGTAAAAAAGGTGTTAAGTGCCTGGAATGTCGGTATGGCTCCAGCTCTTCTAACGGCGACAACACCTGCACCAACTTTTCTTTTAAACATATCGCCGTTGGCTCTGGAAACCATTCCGGCCCTGTCAATTAGAGCTTTCATTTCCGCAGTTACATTACAAAAATAAGTGGGTGATCCCAATAAAATTCCATCGGCTTCATCCATTTTGGCAATACAGTCGCTGATGAAATCATTGATGATGCATTGCCTGTTCTTGTTTTCAAAGCACTTGTAGCATGCCATGCATCCTCTTACGTTTTGGTTTCCAAGCTGGGCTATCTCCGTTGCAATGCCTTCTTTTTCCAACTCCCTGCAGACTATGCTCAATAGTTCGTAGGTGTTTCCGTCTTTTCTTGGGCTGCCGTTGAAAGCTACGACTTTCATTCTTCGTACACCTCCTGCAACGAAGTTCAATGCTTTATTTTTATATAACTATATAGCTATAGTAAACATCTATGTTGGAAAGTTCAAGGAAGCTGGAAAGTTCAAGAAGAAAGAAAGGGGCCCGCTGGTTGGGCCCCTTTCTTTTAAAATACTGCGTAATCGGCGTCTTTGACTGAACAGATGAACATGTGGCCTGGGGCGTGGGTTATGGCGAAAGGCACATTGCTGGCCATCAGGGCTGCCTGAGGCGTCACCCCGCAGGCCCAGAATACCGGTATCTCTCCGTCGTTAATAGGTACAGGGTCTCCGAAATCAGGCCTGCTTATGTCCTTTATGCCTATCAAAGCTGGATCACCGATATGCACTGGGGCGCCGTGCACTGCTGGGAACCTGCCTGTGGCCAAGACTGCCTTGGGGACCATAGGAGCTGGTATGGGCCTCATGCTGACCACCATGGGTCCAGAAAGCCTTCCTGCAGGTTTGCACTGTATGTTGGTTATGTACATAGGCACGTTGCAGCTGCATTCTATGTGTCTGATGGGTATGGAGGCCTCTATCAGGGCGCTTTCGAAACTGAAGGAGCATCCAAGCAGAAAAGCCACCAGATCATCTCTCCAGTAGGGGCGTATATCCGTAGGTTCTGCCACAAGCTTTCCGTTCTCCCACACGCGATATTTGGGCAGGTCTGTCCTCAGATCGGCTCCTGGAGCAACCATGCGGGGTTCGGGGTCTCCAGGTTCGGTTATATCCAGTACAGGGCATGGCTTGGGATTCCTCTGGGCGAATACCATGAAGTCGTAAGCCCAATCCTTGGGAAGCACCACAAGATTGGCCTGGACGTATCCTTTGGCCATACCTGGGGTAGGGCCCGTCCATTGGCCGGAGCGTATCATTTCCCATATCTCTGAAGGATGGGTGTTGGCAAAATCCTTGGCGCTGGCGGTCATTTTAAGATCACTTCCTTTATGGGTGATATGGTTATTCCTTCTTTCTCCAAAGTGCTTCTTATTGTTTTCGCCATCTCTACCGCCTCTGGAGTGTCTCCGTGGAGACATATGGAATGGGGTTTGAGTTTTATCAATGTCCCATCTATGGCCTCCACTGTGCCGTCTTTAACCATTTGAACTACTCGCCTTGCTGCCAGTTCGGCGTCATGAATGACCGCACCTTCCTTTTTGCGGGATACCAGGGAACCATCTTTTTCATATGCCCTGTCGGCGAAGGCCTCAGAAGCGAAGAGGACTTTTGCCTTAGCGGCTGCTTCCTCGAAGGATGAGTTCGCAAGACCCAAAAGTATCAAGTTCTCTCCTGCGTCTTTGACTGCACAGGCGATAGCGTAGGCTAGTTCCGGGTCCTTTGCTGCTTGGTTGTAGAGAGCGCCGTGGGGCTTTACGTGCTGCAAAGATAAGCCTTCGGCCTTGCATACGGCCTGAAGGGCCCCTACCTGATATAGAGTGTAAGCATAGACTTCATCTGGAGTGCAGTTCATAACCCTCCTTCCGAAGCCCATTAGATCAGGATGTCCCGGGTGAGCTCCTATCTGGACACCTTTTGCTTTTGCGGCCCTCACGGTCTTGAGCATGACCAAAGGATCTCCAGCATGGAAACCGCAGGCCACGTTTGCCGAAGAAACGCTTTCCAACACGGCTTCGTCGTTTCCTATCTTATAAGCGCCAAAACTTTCTCCAAGGTCGCTGTTAAGGTCAATACGGTACATGCTTATCACCTCTTTAGGATATTTCCTCGCAGGTTACATGGTAGTTTTTGCCATTTATTTTCATAGACCATTGGATTGGTCCTGCTTTAGGTGTCGAAGCTGCGTGTGTTTTGCGTGTGGAGCGGTAATTTGCCCGCTCTATTTCAAGGGTCCGCAGCTTATCTTTCTCTTCTTTTAGAGCTAAAGCAGCCTCTTCGAAGGATACCTTCTTGAATGAAACTTTTTCACCGGGGAGCCGCTGAGCTAATAGAGCAATGTGAGGGGTGGTTATGACGGCAATTTTTGTGTATCCTCCGGTGGTCTGGCGGTCCGCCAGCATGGCCACTGGCTTTCTGCTGCCTGGAACCTGTATGGCTCCCAAGGGTATGGCGTCCGAAATTATGTCAGCTCCTGACTTGTGTTCTATCTCAGGACCGTCCAGGCGGTAGCCCATTCGGTCCGCTTCGTTTGTTATGGTGTACTCGGCACTCAAGAAAGTTTCTATTCCTTCAGGCGTGAAGTAATCATCCTGTGGCCCCAATACGACGTTAATTGGTACGTTCTGTCCATATGGTGGGATCATCCACGAAGGACAGCTGAAGCCATCGCAGAGATGCCATAGTGCCGGCAATTCGCCTGTAGAGATTGTGTCCTGCTTCTGGAGGGCCCTTCCCTCCAGGCCGCCTATGTGTGCCCTCAGGTATGTGGAACGACTACCCATGATGACAGGGACATCTATCCCTCCAGAGACACATAGGTATGCACGACACCCCGGACCTGTGGGGCCTCCTATGGATATTTTGTCGCCCCCCTTCACCCTGATGGCGGTCCAATGCGGGACTTTTTCGTTGTTTATGCGCATATCCAAAGGAGCACCGCTTAGGCATATTACGCCCTCTCCTTCTACAACGTTGATGGTTGGCCCCATGACGGTGATTTCCAGTGCAGCTGCATTGGGGGCGTTGCCGACGATTATGTTCCCAGCCTGCAGGGCGAAACTGTCCATCGCCCCTGCAACGGGCATGCCTATTCCTTGAAATCCCCATCGCCCAAGGTCCTGTACCGTCGTTAGAAGTCCGCCAGAGACTATTTCAAGCTTCATTGGGAGGCACCTTCTTTCGTAAGGATTTCGGGCAAGTAGGTTCCCTTGGCAACCTCAGAAGATATGGACTGGTATTCCTCAAAGGATATGGGTTTGAATCGCACCCAGTAGCCGGCTTCTATAAGTGTTGGTTTCTCTGATTTAGGGTCGAACATCTTGAGAGGTGTGCGACCAATGAGCTGCCACCCGCCGGGGCTGTCTATGGGGTATATTCCCGTTTGCTTGCCAGCAATGCCCACACTGCCCGCTGGAATGAGGGTCCTGGGGGTTTCCAGTCTTGGCGTTGCAATCCGTTCATCCATGCCTCCAAGGTAGGAAAAACCAGGGGTAAAGCCCAACATATAACAGTAGTAGTCTGGCCTTGAGTGAATTTCGATTACCTCCTCCACGGAGAGGTTGTTGTGCTGCGCTACGTTCTCTATGTCGGGTCCCAGCTCTCCGCCATAACAAACGGGTATGACTATTAGCGTGCCGCCTGTGGTGATGTTTTCTTCATCCATCGTTGAAAGAGAGGTCAATGTGCTTTTTAGCTTCTCCAAGGGGATTTCCAGGGGATCGAAGTATATGGCCAAAGAACGGTAAGTCGGTATGAGTTCTTTTATTCCAGGTATGTTCTTGTTTTCTAAAGCTCGGCGCAAGCTCTGGACCTGGCCGTTGATGTCAAGGGAAATCGTTGAGCCGAACTCCACCACGACACAGCTGTCGCCGGCGTGCAGAATCCTGGGATAGGTCGCTTCTTCCAACAAGTTCACCTCCATAAATAGCTTTCGTAATAAAAATACACCTTTCAATGGGCTTAAACAACAATAAAGAGCTTCCGCGACCCAAAGGCCACGGAAGCCAACGTTAATAGCAGATTAACTGAACAAAGAGAAGATTCTTCCTAGAGACATTACGCCCATCCACATGGTGAATGCTGCCATTATGTAACCTATTATGGACATCCACAAGGGGTGCTTGTAGCTTCCAATGATATCTTTCCTGTGGGCGGCCAAAAGAACAGATATCAAGGCCAAGGGCAGGATAAGTCCATTTATGGAGCCAGCAAAAATCAAGAGGGCGACAGGTTTTCCGACGGTGGCAAAAATTGCGGTGGAGAAGACTATGAATCCTATCATCCATGCCCTAAGTTTGTCGTTGACCGACTTAAACAGAGTCCTGAGGAAGGAGATGGAAGTATAGGACGCTCCTATGACCGAGGTTATGCCTGCAGACCAAAGGATGATTCCGAATATCTTGTATCCCAATTCGCCCGCGCCGAGCTGGAACGCTGATGCAGGAGGGTTGCTTGGGTCCAGTTTATGCCCCATGAGGACTACGCCCAATATGGCCAAGAACAGGAGGAAACGCATGATGCCGGTGATCCCTATAGCGTTTACAGCTCCCTTGCTTATGGAAGGCAGATTCTCCTCGCCTGTGATTCCAGCGTCAATTATCCTGTGGGCTCCTGCGAAAGATATGTAGCCACCAACCGTTCCACCCACGAGGGTAAGAACTATCATCCAGTCAATGGTGGACGGCAATACGGCCTCCTTCAAGGCCAACCCTACAGGCGGCTGGGTCTTGAAGACCATGAAGAGGACCATGGCTATCATAACGAAGCCCAACGCTTGCGCGAACTTATCCATGGCCCTACCTAACTCTTTTCTCAAGAAAAGGAATATGGCTATTGCCGCACTGATGATTGCCCCAAGGGGCATGGACATGCCAGTGAGAACGTTAAGCCCCATGGCAGCGCCCGCAATGTTGCCTATGTTGAACACCAAACCGCCCAGAGCCACGGCAAAGGCTAAAAAATAGCCCAATCCAGGTAAAACTTTGTTTGCGACGTCTTGAGCCCTCATCTTGGACACTGCGAGGATTCTCCAGATGTTGAGCTGCACCACGATATCGATGAGTATGGAGCTCAATATGGCGAACGCAAAGGCTGCCTTGAGCTTTTCGGTGAACACCGCCGTCTGGGTTAAGAAGCCAGGACCTATGGCTGAAGTAGCCATAAGGAAGGCCGCCCCCAGAAGCACCGAGAGGGTACCCTTCTTCTTCATCTCCTCTTCCGCCGCCATCTGCAACCCCGTTTTTTCCGCAGTTGCTTCCTTTACCTCTGACACAAAAACCACCTCCACAAAATATATGAATCATGTCACACCTTCATATATGCAAAAAAGTTGCCTAAAGAATGCGTCTAGCCTAAAAAGAGAGAAAAACAGAAAAAAATGGTTAAAATCGATAATATTTAGGAAAACCTTTTTCGGCAGGAAGGGGCTCTTTGAGGGTCTAAACCGTTCGGTGAGCGCACACTGTGCGAAGAGTGATAAGGTTACATGCCCATTTTGTTTCTGTGCCAGGTTATGGTTCTGCGGGGCAATCCCAGTTTCAGGGCGAGGGCTTCATCGGAAATCCCCAGAGGTTTTGCCTCTTTTATGGCCTGCCTTAACTGCGCCACCGACATGGTGGGTTTTGCCCTTAGGGGTCTTGACAGGAGTTTTTCTAGCGGGATGGTTCCAACGGGAGAGAGTGCCCAGGTGGTCTTGGTTATTCTCAGGATCGTAGAGGGGTGGTAGTTTGTTTCTCGTGATACTGTTTTTAGAGTCAAAGGAGATGGTGCGGTGCTTTCTCCAGCCAGGAAGGCTTTTTGGGCTTTAGCCAAAAATTGGGATATTCTAAGCTTTGTTCTAATGCGTATGGATAGAGCGACTAGGGTGTGTTTTGCTGAAAGCCACTGCTCCCTCAATGTCTGGTTGCTTGTGTGCTCTAAAAGCTCTGTATCCAAGAATAACTTGGGCAGGTTTTCGTGGAGAAGGCGTACCCTTATGGTATCTTTTTCTTTTACAAATTCTATTTCTGGCACTATATACTGGTTTTTTATGATGAAATTCCCAGGGTGTGGATCAAGCTTTTTGATTTCCTCTAGAGCTTTTTGGGTTCTTTCATGGGTCCACCCGAGGAACTTGGAGAGGCCTCTTATGTCTTTTTTCAATATAAATTCCTTTCCTTCGGTTAAAACAACCCAAGGGTCTTTCCCTACCATGCCCTTGCGCCTCAACTGTATGAGCAGGCACTCCCATAAATTTCTTGCGAATAGCCCTGGTGGGTCGATAGAGTCTTGAATGTCCTTTAGGATGTCTAAGGTTTTCTTTTTGCTTAGTCCTGCGAATTTACACAACACGTCCAAGGTGTCTTCTGAAATGTACCCTCTGGAGTCAAGGCCCTGGACAAGGGTATCTATCACTTCATCAGGCATACCCTCCAATGACGGAATGAATCTCAACTGGCTTGATATGTCCTCGTCCATGCTCGTTGGGGCAGGAATGTTTTCCAGTGGATTGACATCATCGCCATCAAAAGCGCTGAGAGGCACGGCCGAGGGGGGAGGCGCTACGCCTAGAAAGACGTTGTCTCCTACTCTTTGTTTTAGTTCTTCCTCAAGGGCGTAAGCTGGCACTGTAAGGAGGTTTAGGGATGGCAATATCAGAGGTAGAGGGTTTAATTTGGTCGTTAGAGTTGGTTTCAGCTCGTGGTGGAGTTCATTCGATGCCATACTTCTGCATCCTCCGAAGAAGGGCGAACCTGGAGATTCCCAGAAGTTCTGCGGCCTTGGTCTTGTTGTTTTTGGCCTTATTCAAAGCTTCTTCGATCAAATGCCTTTCGAAGGATTCTATCTTTTCCTGGAGGGTTTGCCCAGGAGCTTGTGTGGCTATTTTATTGTCCTTTTGTGGCAGTTCCTCCAGCATCCTGTCGGGAAGGTCGCTGAGCCTCACAAGCCGGTCTTCTGGATCCTTAAGTATGAAAAGCCTTTCCACGAGATTTTTCAGTTCTCTGCAGTTTCCTGGCCAACTGTAGTCCAAAAAGACCTCTTCCGCCTCGGGTGTGAGGGACAAGGGGGAGCGCTTGAAGGATTTGCGATACTGCTCGACGAAGGTGTAGAAAATTTCTATTACGTCCTTTCCCCTCTCACGCAGAGGAGGGATGATTATGGGAAACATGGCGATGCGGTAGTACAGGTCCCTTCGAAACTCTCCTTTTGCTATTTTATCCTCTATGTTCTGGCACGTGGCGGATATGACTCTAAGGGACACCTTGATCTCCTTTGTTCCGCCTAGGGGGCGGTAAGATCGGGAGTCCAAAAAGCGAAGGAGCTTTCCTTGCAAGGCAAGGGGCATGTCTCCTATCTCGTCCAGAAACAAGGTTCCCCCATCTGCCAGCTCCACCAGGCCCATTTTATCCTGCACAGCTCCGGTATAGGCTCCCTTCTTGTAACCGAAAAGCTCCGCCTCCAAGAGGTTCTCGGGTATGGCAGCACAGTTTAGGGCAACGAAGTTTCCTTTGCATCCTGAGGTTCTGTGTATAAGCCTGGCAAGTACCTCCTTGCCAGAGCCGCTCTCGCCCCTTATCAGAATGTTGAGATCTGAGACCTTGCTCACTTTTTCAACGAAACCTCTAATTTGTTGAATTGGGGGAGAGGAGCCCGTAAGGTCTACGGAGCTGTCCGCTGTCATTTGTGATACGGCGCGCTGGAGCGCTATGTTCTCTGCTGCCCTTGCCACCATGTTTCGGGCAGCCTCCAATGGGAAAGGTTTGTCCAGATAGTTGTAAGCTCCTTCCTTTATGGCCTTTACCACAAGGGCCGAATCACCAAAGGCGGTCATAACTATAACCTTGACTTGTGGGGACGTTTTTAAGATGTGCGGGAGAGCATCCAGGCCGTTACCATCGGGTAGCCTTATATCCAAGAGTGCTATGTCAGGGGTTTCTTTCGATAGAAGCTCTTTAAGGTCGCCCAGGGAAGATGCCAAGGATACCGAGTAGTTGCCTTCTTTTTCGAAGGCTATCTTTAACCCCTGTGCTAGGCCCGGTTCATCTTCAATTATCCAAAGTTTATACATGCTAGTTTCGGCCTCCTTCGCGATACAGTGGTAATTGTATCTTAAATTCTGCCCCCGGGCCCGGGTCAACCTCTATGGAGCCTTCGTGCATTTGAACTATCTGTAGGACCAAAGGTAGGCCCAACCCTGTTCCGTCCGGCCGTGTTGTAAAGAATGGGTCAAATATCCTATCGATTAGTTCTTCCGGGATGCCTGGTCCGTGGTCTTTTATGCTTAAGAGGGCAAAATCCGTTTCTTCTATGGCTTTGATCTCTAGGGTTCCTCCAGTTTCCTCCATGGCCTTTATGGCGTTGAGGACCAGATTCAAAAGCATTTGTTGCAGCTTGTCTCTGTCACCCCATACATAAATATCCTTTTGGGGCAATTCGTGGCGCCACTGTATATTTTTCTTTGAAAGCTGCATTTTGACCATGTTGAAAGTCCACCCAAAAAGTTCTCTAAGGCTTACGGGGCCTTTTACCAGCGCCTTGGGCCTGGCGAAGTTCAATAGCTGGCTGACCGTGCTATTAAGCCGGTCGATTTCCTGATCCAGGACCATGAGGGAGGGCTTGCCCTCCTCTGACACCGTTTCGGAAAGGAGGTCCAAATGCACTCTCATAGCCGCTAAGGGGTTTCGTATCTCGTGGGACACTCCAGCAACTAGCTGCCCCAAGGCTGCGAGGCGCTCTGCTCTTGCCACTTGACGCTCTCTCTCGTGCAACTTCTTAAGTTGGTCTACCATGGAATTAAACGTTTCCTTTAAAATTTGGATTTCTTTGAATTTTGAGGGATTTCCCGGGATGTGGGTCCACTTGCCGCTACTGACCTGTTGACATGTCCAGGCTATGGCTTTAAGAGGGCGTGTAAGCGAGTAGGCCAGTAATATAGCTATCTCCAGGGCCAAAAGCAGTCCTATCATCCCCATGACGATCACTAGCCTGCGATTTAAGAGCATCTCTGAGAAGATCTTTTTTCGGTCCAAGGTGACGTTCCACTGAAAGCCGTCTGCTGTTCGTAAGGTGAGAAATTCCCCATCAGGGTTTTGGGTATTTGTGAAAACCCAGTTTTTACCCACCTTGTTTACAAGCAAGGTCGCCTCAGATGTGCTTAGATACCTTACTAGGGAGCTTACTTCCTTAAGCTGCTTCATCTCTGCGTTAAGTCGGTCTTTGTACTCTACGTACAGGGCTGTAGACGTGATCCCCAGAGTGATTATTATGGCCAACAAGGAGACTATTATTTTTATCAGAAACTCCAGGCTTGGGTTTTTTATCTTCATGTCCTACTCCTCCTGGATAATAGGCTCCACAAGGCTCCTTCAACCAAGAGGCTGGGAAGTAAGGCTTGTTCCGGCCTGATTTGGAAGACGTAGACCAAGATGGTGTGAAGCACCAAAGCTGCGGAGATGGCTATGAAAAGCCCTTCTTTTTTCTTTTTGGCAGGCAGGTACATGGGTAAAAAGAAGCATATAGAGACCACTGCCCAACTGTACTGTCCCAGGTCCAGTATGCCTGGAAGGGGAAGCTGGCTCAAGATCAAACAAAATGTGGCTATAAGGCCTATACCTATGCGGTTTATGAGGAGGAACCGGTCCTCTCGAATAATGTCCCCTTCCTCGTGGGCGGACCATGATGGAAAGAGGTCATAGCAGAAGGAGCACGTAGCGAGCAAAAGTTGAGAGTTTGCGGTACTTACAGCTGCAGCCAGTATGGCTATCATTAAAAGTGTATAAATTTGTGGCGGAAGAGCTGTTGATATTAGGTGGTATAAAGACCCTGCCTGGTCAGATGCTGCTGAGCTTGAAAGCACCTTGCCGCCCAGGCCTATCAATGTGGTGCAGGCATATATCCAGCCTATTATGAGCGCTGAAATCCAGAGCATGGAAAATGCGCTTTTGGGGCGGTGGGCCGACATGATGCGTATAGCGTACTGAGGGTTTGAAGCAACTCCAAATCCCCATCCCAGCATCATGGAAAATGTAAAGATGGCTCCTCGCTTATCCAGGGTTTCCAATAGATGTGGGTGGTTTTCGGCTATGATCCCATGAATCTTCATTGGAGAGCCAACTTGTTTTATTACAAAAATAGCACCCACGGTAATGCCAAGTACGATTATGGCCAAGTTCAAGGCGTCGCTTTTTGCTACCGAGGCCAAGCCTCCGAAGGTGGTGTATATGACGAAAAGATAGATGAGTATGGAGGAAATAATAGGTGGAGTGCCAAGCATATTGGAGACTATAGAGCCGAAGACTCTGAATTGAATCACTATATATAGGCTATAGGCCACAAGAAGTGCCAAGGCAGAAACTTTTCGTAGCCTTGAGTCCTCGAAATTTTCCTCCAGCCATTCCGGCAGGGAAAGGGCCCTGGATTTTCTGAGCTTGCTTACGGTAAAAGGAAGGAACACCAATCCCAAAAGCCAGCCGTTGACTGAAGCAGTGAAAGCTTGATAGCCGTCGGAATAAAGCCATGCGGTGTAACCTATCAGGCTTGCAGCGCTCATCCAGGTGGCCACGAAGGTGGATACGGAGATGGTAAGGGAGAGTTTTCTTCCTCCAAGGTAGAAGAACCTGCGAGTTTCGTGCCAGTAAAAGGCTTGTCCGGCCAGGAGGATTACCAGCAGCGCGTAGCCTCCAAAGCCGACCACCTGCATCAATAGTGCCTTCACGCTCAACTTTTTCTCCGCCTCCTTAGGCAGAACTTGGCTATCAAGAAGGGAGCAAAAATCAAAAGGGAGAAAATGACCCAATCAATGATCCAAAGGGTATTTCGTATTTTTATCCTCTCCTTCAACCAGCATAAAATCTCGTAAGTCATTATATACGACTTGCCACTATATTGTTGCCCAGCTTCCGTGGTGCGTGACTTTAGATAGTCCACATTGTGTGTTGAAACAAAAAATAGCATTCAATATAATGCAACAATAATAATGCAAAATAGAGGTGGCAAATATGTGGAAAGGTAAACTTCCGAGGGAGATCTTTGAGATAGGGCAAGAAGGATATGTCTCGGCAGGCGAGGTTACGTATCCGGAAGGCATAGAGGTAATAGATTGTGAATTGGGAACAAGCCCTTTAGGCATGTCGGAAAGAGTGTGTCGTTTGTTGAAGGAAGGGAAAACCTGCAATCTATGCGACTACCCGGAACCCGAGCCGAATGATTTAAAGGTGGGAATTGTAAAGGCCCACAGTTCTTGGAAAATTTCTCCAGAGGAAGTGTTAGTGGGGGGAGGTTCTATTGGGGTTCTGGTGAGCCTCTTTAGAGTTTTGCTTCGCCCAGGTTCAGTTATGTTAGGTGTTTCTCCTCAGTTTACCGATGTGCCCCTGCAAGCCCTTTACAATGGCGCATCGTATGAGTCAATAAACCTTGAAGCTCCGAGGTATTCGATAGATAAAAATCGTATTTTGGAGGCCTTAGATAGAAAGCCCGAAGTCCTTTACATAGACAGGCCTAACAATCCAACAGGCCAAGTGTTGTCTTTGGATGATTTGGCTGAATTAGCCCGTGCTGCTATGAAAACAGGGACCTGGGTAATTGCTGATGAGGCCTATGGGGATTTCCTGCCTGATGAAGAATCGGCCGCAGTGTTGGATTTTCCTAACTTGGTCATCTGTCGTTCCTTCTCTAAGGGGCTTGGGGTAGCGGGAATTCGAGTTGGGTTTGCCGTTTGTCGAGACCGGGAACTGGCTGCCCTTTATCGGAAGATTCAGCCACCGTTTGTGATTGGTACCCTGGATGCATGTATAGCCTTAGAAGTCTTGAAGGATGGAAAAGCTTTGGATGCGGTGCGGGATTATGTGAAAAAAGCAAAATCTAAAGTTTTAGAGTTGGTATCACAAAAGCAAGGTTGGTCGGTGGCGGATACAGACCAACGGGTTCCCATATTCCTTCTCTCACAGGAGGCGGGAAACATTGTTAAGCGCCTGGCCGATGTGGGGATTGCATGTGCTCCGGGCAGCGGATACTTCAACCTTGACGACAGATCAGCCCGCCTGCGCGTTCCCTCACCCGACAAGCTTGAGGCCTTCCTGGAAAGACTAAACATAATTGGGGACATACCTTGATTTTTGATGTTTTATGTGGCTAGGTTCCCAGCTTTTTACGGTAGGAGGCAATAAAAGGGATATATGGAAAGAAATAAAACCGAACCCGGTATATACTTTGTTTATACGGGGGTGGTGATATGCGGTCTCAAGTTAAGAAATGGGGAAACAGCCTTGCAATACGTGTTCCCAAGATATTGGCAGAGAGAGCAGGTCTATTTGAGGGAGTGTCCGTGGAGCTTCAGCTGAATGATGATGCTATTATTATTCGGCGGCAAGGATATAACTTGGAAGAGCTCATGTCTCAGGTTTCGTCGGAGAACATTCATGGTGAGATAAATACTGGGAATTCCGTGGGGAGAGAAGAGTGATAGAGCGTTATATTCCTGATCGTGGTGATATTATTTGGCTGGAATTTAACCCGCAACTTGGGCACGAGCAGGCAGGGAAGAGGCCGGCGTTAGTTTTATCCCCAGCCCTCTATAACGGTAAAATAGGATTGGCATTGATATGTCCTATTACTAAACAAATTAAGGGTATCCCTTTGAAGTGGCTCTGCCTAAAGATCTTGGCGTTTTCGGTGTTGTTTTGGCCGATCAGATAAAAAGCCTTGATTGGCGAGCAAGAAAAGCAAAATTTATATGCAGGGCTCCAGTAGAAGTGCTTGCAGATGTCCAGGCAAAGATTCGAGTGCTTATTGAATAACTGGGTCTTTGTTTGTGGTGTTTTTGAAGAAAGTAATTAAAAGCGAAGGGAAAGGAGCTTCGTTGCATAATAATAAATTGGGGTTGTGACGAAAGTCACTAAAATGTATAATCCATCTACTTGAGTGTGTAGGTGGTAGAAGATTGAAGTATATGAGAACATTATGTTTGGTAGAACAAGTATTTAGAGTGCATATGACGACCGAAGTTCGTGACATCTTAAAAGGTGAACGTTAGAAATGGTCTTGGCTGCATGTAAACCAAGAATATGCAAAAAACTTGTGTCCCCTGATTGGTTGTACAACCTTATAAATGGTGAAACATCAGAAAAGGAGCCTACCAAGGATTACAAGATCTTTGAAGTCAGCTGGGGAAAGCCCTTGGAGTATGATAAGGGACACATTCCTGGAGCTATTCATCTGGATACCAATCTATTCGAAAGGGAGCCCTTATGGAACAAGGTGCCCGACGAAGAGCTGGAAGAAGTGCTTGTCCGACATGGAATAACAAGGGACACCACGGTTATCCTTTACGAATCTGAAACCGCGGCAGCTTTTCGGGTGGCCGTAATAATGATGTACGCTGGAGTAAGAGATGTTAAGGTGCTTGATGGCGGATTGAAAGCGTGGAAGGCTGCCGGTTTCCCTTTGGAAGTGCGGCCCAATTGCCCTGTTCCCGTGAAAAGTTTCGGCGTTAAAGTCCCTGCCTTTCCTGAATTCCTGGTGGATACCCAAGAAGTAAAGAAGCTCCTTTCGGAGGAAAACGCCCTTTTGGTTTGCGTAAGAAGCTGGGCGGAATATATAGGCGAGACCAGCGGCTATGCTTACATAAAGGCAAAAGGAAGGATAAAGGGGGCCGTGTGGGGCCACGGAGGTTCTGACGCATATCACATGGAAGACTACAGAAACCCGGATAACACTATGAAAGACCTGCATGAGATAGAAAGAAACTGGAGACAGTGGGGTATTACTCCAGAGAAAAGAGTGGTTTTCAGCTGTGGTACCGGCTGGAGGGCCAGTGAGGCCTTTTTCGCGGCTTACCTAATGGGTTGGGAAAACATAGCGGTATATGACGGCGGCTGGATCGAATGGAGCATGGACGAATCCAACCCCATAGAGACAGGTCCCCCTTCACGGAATCCTCTCGAAGACCCAATAAAGTGCAAAATATAACATACATAAGAAAATCTTGATAAATGGACCAACTCCAGTTACGTCCATATAATTGTGTAAAATTAAGAGCCAAGGCAAGGTCTCTGGTTTAAAATGGTAAGCGGAAAAACAAACCCAAACCGGAGGTGACCTTGCAATGGCTCAGTACAATATTACCATCGACTCAGAATTACTGCATCAGTTATTTTTGTCGGACAGTAAGGATTCTGGAGTATCTAAGTTATTGGAGTCGGTATTGAATCAAGTTCTTCAAGCCCAGGCAACGGAACAATTGAGAGCAGAGGCTTACGAGCGGACAGAGGAAAGACGAGGGTATCGCAACGGAACATACCCGCACAGGCTTACGACGAGAGTAGGGAGCCTTGTTTTGAGGGTGCCCAGGCTTCGTAATGGCAAGTTTTCTACGGAGCTTTTCAGCAGATATCAGAGGAGCGAACAGGCCTTTATTTTGGCTTTGATGGAGATGGTAGTAAATGGGGTATCAACCCGTAAGGTATCTGAGATAACCGAGGAGTTATGTGGAGTAAGGATATCCAAGTCATTGGTGTCGGAATTATGCAGGAGGCTGGATCCAGTTATAGAAGCGTGGAGAGATAGGTCTTTGAAGGATAAGGAGTATCCCTTTCTGATTGTAGATGCATTGGTTATAAGGGTGAGGGAAGAAAACAGGGTCTTACATAGGAGCATGCTTATATGTGTGGGTGTGAACAGAGAAGGTATACGAGAAGTTTTGGGGTTTGTGGTAGGAGATAGCGAATCAGAGGAGAGCTGGGGGGATTTTTTCGGTTGGTTGAAAGATAGAGGTTTAAGAGGTGTGGATTTAGTGGTATCTGACGACCACAAGGGATTAGTAAAGGCTTTGAGGAGAAATTTTCAGGGGTCAAGCTGGCAGAGGTGTCAAACTCATTTTATACGGAACATACTATCTGCTTCACCTAAGGGTCTTCAGGGGGAGCTCAAGACTCGGATACAGGCTATTTTGCATGCTCCGGATATGGGGACAGCCAGGATGTTGTTGATGAGGGTTTTAGAGGAATACGAAGAAAAAGCTCCTAAGGCGATGAGGATTTTGGAAGAGGGATTTGACGATGCTGTGGCGATATTGTCTTTGCCGGAGAAGTATCGTAAGCGTCTGAGGACGACCAACAGTGTGGAGAGATTGAATGAGGAGATAAGGCGTAGGGAGAGGGTTATACGGATATTTCCAAGCAGGGAATCGGCAGTAAGGTTGCTTGGCGCAGTTCTTCTTGAGATAGACAACAAGTGGGCTGGTGGAAGGAAGTACCTTGATATGGATGAGTACTATGAATATCTTTCACAACAGCAATCTAGATCAAGCCCTAAAATCTATTGCCTTTAACAAAAAATAAGAAAAATGCATAAGACCATTACCAGAGACCAAAACAAATTTACACAAAATATAGGACTTGACCCCAACTCCTAATAATATACACAAACATAACCTAATATTTATGGGGGGTGGTCCAGTGGACAGGATGAAATTCTGGCAATGGATGGAGGCAAAAAGTAGAGTAATACTTATGGATGGAGGCATGGGCACCCTTCTTGCAGAAAAAGGTTGGAAGCCTCCAATGTTGCCTGAAGAGATGAACGTCTATTCTCCTGACGTAGTAGCCTCAATTCACGAGGCATATTTGGCCTCAGGGGCGGACATAATAGAGACCAACTCCTTCGGTGGGAGCACGAGAAAACTGGCTCACAGGGGCCTTCAGGGCAAGGCCAGAGACATAAACAAAGAAGCTGCCAGGATAGCCAAAGGGTGTGCAGGGGACAAAGCCCTCGTTGCCGGATCTGTAGGTCCCCTTGGTGAGCTTTTGGAACCTTTCGGATCCCTATCCTTTGAGGAAGCCTATGAGGCCTTCTATGAACAGATAGCAGGCCTTGCAGAGGGTGGAGCGGATTTCATCTTAATAGAAACCATGATGGATATAAGGGAGGCCAAGGCTGCGGTGGCAGCGGCGAAGGACGCAGCGCAAGGCCTAGCCTTTGTCGTGAGTTTTACTTTCGATCACCACGGAAAGACCGTTACAGGGACCCCTCCAGAGGTCGCTGCAGCATGGGCTTACGCTGTAGGAGCCGCTGGAGTGGGCGCCAACTGTGGTGTGGGCCCGGGAGAGTACGTGGAGACGGTCAAGAAGCTTTGGGAATACTCCAGGCTGCCTGTCTTCGTATATGCCAATGCAGGCCTTCCCGGAGACGAAAACTTCTGGGATCCAAGAGCGTTTGCAGAAAAATCGAAGGAGCTGGCCCTTGCTGGCGCCAGCGTAATAGGAGGTTGCTGCGGGACCACACCAGAACATATCAGAGAGATGAAGGAGGCTTTGGCCGGAGTTTTGTCTCTTCCTCCTAGCTCCAGAAAGGAGACCTTTCTTGCCTCCAGGAGTAAGCTGGTGGCCGCTGGTTGCGGCGGTCCCCTACTCGTGGTGGGTGAGAGGATAAACGTGTCAAGAAAGTCGGCCCTGAAGGAACAGGTGGCAAATGGTGATTTCACCCTTCTGAAGGAGGAAGCAAAGCTTCAGGAACAGGCCGGAGCCGAGGTGATAGACGTAAACGTTGGCCTACCGGGCGTGGACCAGGTGGCCCTAATGAGTGAGGCCATATCTGTTGTGGAAGCTACCGTTACTTCTCCTGTATCCATCGACAGCGACAAGATAGAGGTTCTCGAAGCGGGTCTAAAGAGGGCCTCGGGAGTGCCGTTGATAAACTCGGTGACCGCGAAACAGGGGCATCTGGAGAAGGGGCTTGAACTTGCTAGCCGCTATGGAGCCGTTTTGACGGTACTTCCCATGGACGAGAAGGGCTTGCCCCATACCATAGAGGAGCGAAGAGCTGTCATAGACAGCATAGTGGAAAGAGCCCGAAAGACAGGTTTCCCCATGGAGAACCTGATCATAGACGGCCTCACTCTGGCGGTGGGCGCCGATGAAAAGGCCCCGCGGGTCACCCTTCAGGCATTGGAGTACATCTCTCAGTTGGGATGTTTGTCCATCCTTGGCGTGAGCAACGTATCTCACGGTCTTCCCTCGCGGCATCTAGTCAACAGGACCTTCCTGGCCATGGCCATGGCTTCTGGATTAGGCGCTGCCATAATAGACCCCACAGCACCAGGGATTTTTGAGACCATTTTGGCTTCTAACCTTTTGAGGGGGTCAGACCCTAAGGCTTTAAACTACATTCAAGCCCAGGACAAGCTTAAGGAGCGGGCCCTCGTTGAACCCGGCAGGGATTCTGCCCCCAAAAAGGAAGAGAGGAAAAAGGAAATAGAAGAGCCCACGGAGGAAAAGAACCAAGGCCCTTACTTTCCATTGATGGAGGCCATAATAGAGGGAGACGAAAAGGCTGCCCAATTGCATGTTCGCGACCTGATAGACGAAAAAGGCGTAAAACCCATGGATGTAATATCCTGTGGAATAATTCCTGCCCTGGAAGAGGTGGGCAAGCTTTACGAGGTGGGAGAATTTTTTCTACCTCAGCTTTTGGCCTCGGCGCAGGCAGCTCAAGTGTCATGTGATTTCGCCAGGGAGAGAATGGAGCCCTCCGACAGGGGAGAGAACAAGGCAACCGTGGTGCTTGCCACAGTGGAAGGGGACCTTCACGATCTAGGGAAGAACATAGTTGGGACGGTCTTGAGAAGCTACGGTTACCAGGTAATCGACTTGGGAAGGAACGTGCCCGCCCAAAAGATACTGGAGGCGGCTTCTGAATCCAATGCCCACATAGTTGGCCTATCTGCTCTGATGACCACCACCATGGAAGAAATGGCAAGAACGGTGAAACTACTTAAGGAAAAGTTGCCCCATCTTCCGGTGATAGTTGGAGGAGCGTCGGTTAACGAAAGCTTCGCCAAAAAGATAGGCTCAGACGGCACGGCCCCGGATGCCATAGGGGCGGTAAGGCTAGTTTCGAGGCTGACAGAGAGGGGTGACGAGTGATGTTCATAAGCGAGATATTTAGTTCCAAAAAGGGGCCGGTATTTTCGTTTGAAATATTTCCTCCCAAGAGGGAGTATCCCATAGAGTCCATATATGAGACCATCGAGGAATTGGTCACATTGGATCCCGATTTTGTAAGTGTCACCTATGGTGCCGCTGGAGGGACCAAGGACAGGACCGTGGAGATAGCAGGTTATATAAAGAAACGATGGGGCAAGCCACCCCTGGCTCACCTTACCTGTATAGGTGCCCATCGAGAGGACATCCTACGGATACTGGACGAACTCTCTGCCCTGGAGGTCAAAAACGTTCTGGCGTTGAGAGGCGACCCACCGAAGGATGGGCCCGCCGAAGGCGGAGACTTCAAGTACGCCAAGGACTTGGTGCATTTCATAAGGGAACAAAGGCCTGGTGGTTTCTGCGTTGCGGGAGCAGCGTACCCAGAAGGACACGTTGAGGCACCATCGATGGCATGTGACCTCATAAACCTGAAGAAGAAGGTTGACGAGGGGGTGTCCTTCCTGATCACCCAGCTTTTCTTCGATAACGAGCTATTTTTGAGCTTCAGGGACGTTGCCAGATCTTTGGGCATAGGTATCCCCATCACTGCTGGAATAATGCCCGTGTTGAACGCCAAGCAGATCTCCAGAATGGTGTCCTTGTGCGGTGCCTCCATTCCTTCGGCTCTTGCTCACCTAATAGCCAGATACGAGAGGGACCCTAAAGGACTCCACGAAGCAGGTTTGGAATACGCCATAAATCAGATAAAGGGTCTTGTAAGGGAAGGCGTGGACGGTATCCATCTTTATACCATGAACAAGCCCGAGGTAGCAAAGAGGATAATGGCAGAACTTTGATGCAAAAGACTTTGAGTTGGTCATTGATGACATAAAATATTTATAGGTTTAAAAATCCTTTTGGGGGAGAAGGGTGGACATGGTTAACAAACTGAAGGAGAAACTCCAAAGCGGTGAAGTGGTGGTGGGGCCCTTCGTGGGGCTCAACTGTCCAGATCTAGTGGAGATAATGGGCATAGTGGGATTTGATTTCTGCGTCATAGACACGGAGCATGGTCCGATGAACCCCGAGTCCATACAGCACCTAATCCGAGCGGCAGAGCTTTCGGGCATGACTCCAGTTGTCCGGGTTACCGAGGCAAGCCCTACCAATATCCTAAGGGTGCTGGACGTAGGAGCGAAGGCCATTCACGTGCCCCAGGTCAACGATGTCCAAACTGCTCAGATGGTTGCAAAAGCTTCCAGGTACTACCCTGAGGGAATGCGAGGGGCGGCGGTGCCAAGGGCTCTTGAGTATGGGCTTAAACCCCTTAAAGAGGCGCTGGAGGAAGCCAACAGGGACACCATGGTCATAGTTCACTGTGAGAACGTGGAAGGCTTGAGCAGACTTGAGGAAATAGCGAGCGTCAGTGGCATAGACATGATATTCGTAGGGCCTTACGACCTGTCTCAATCCCTGGGGATACCGGGCCAGATCATGCATCCTGATATGAGAGAAGCCGTGGGAAGGGCTCTTTCCATAATAAAGGGTGCCGGAAAACCTGCGGGAATATTCGTAACCTCTGTAGAGGAAGCCGTGCAACGGATCCAGGAGGGGTTCAATTACATTGCCTACAGCCTGGACAGCCTCATATTCGGCTTGGCGTGCAAGGAACAACTGGCGAAGATCAAAGAGTCTTTGTAGGTTTGCTTGGAGTCTTTCCGCAAAAGTAAGGGGGCGCTAAAAGAAGCGCCCCCTCGTTTTTTAAAGCTTCTAGCACTTGGAGAAACCGCACACCGTGCAGGTTATGCAGCCTTCCATCCTGGTCATTGCAGCACCGCAGACGGGGCACATGTCCGTCTCTGCCATGGATTCCATTATCTCCTTCTCTTCCTTGTCCAGATATCCCAGGTACGTTAGCCCAAAGGCTATGGCGTCAGGCACCGACATTATCACACTGTCTTCGTGCCATACAGGTTGAGAGCCGCCTATGCCTTTCATTTGCTTTATGATGTGGTGGATCTTTACTCCGCTCCTAAGAGCCAGGGATATGAGCCTTCCTATAGCCTCGGTGAATGCCATGGTCTCATGTCCCGATTTGCCCATGGTGGTGAATACCTCTATGGGGCGGCCGTTGATCTCGTTAACTGTAAGGTAGAGGTTCCCGTAGCTTGTGGGAATCTTGGCCGTCTTACCCGATAGCACGAAGGGCCTTTCCACAGGCTGAGGTCCTGGGGGAGTGGAAGCTATGGGAAGCTTCTGTTGCACAGGATGCTTTTCCTTGTACAGGACCTGTTCGCTCCTGCAGCCGTCCCTGAAGACCGTTATGCCCTTGCACCTGGTCTTGAAGGCCAAAAGATAGGCCTTCTTTACGTCCTCTACGGAGGCGCTGTTGGGCAAGTTTATGGTCTTGCTTACTGCGTTGTCGACGGCTTCCTGGAATGCTGCCTGCATGCGCACATGCCATTCGGGTGATATATCGTGGGCCGTCTTGAAGACCCTCTTTATGATGGCCTCATCTAGGCCTTCTTCCAGGGCCTGCTGGTAGTACTTGTTCTTATACGTGAACCGCTTGCCCTCCAGTACTTCTTTGGTAAATTCCAGTGCGAACACCGGTTCTATGCCAGAGGAGCAGTCGGCGATCATGGAGATGGAGCCTGTGGGTGCTATGGTCGTTATGGTGGCGTTGCGCTGTCCCGTGCCCCTGTCAGCAGGATAGGCGCCCCTTGTTTTGGCGAGTTCCCTGCTGGCTTCTCTGCCTGTCTCTGTTATGGTGCTCATTACTTTCTTGGCCAGCTCTATGGCCTCCTCAGAGTCGTATGGTATGCGGAGCATGAATAGCATATCTGCCCATCCCATGACGCCCAGGCCTATCTTGCGGGTTTTCATGACCGTCTCTTTTATTATGGGTATGGGGTATTCGTTTACGTCTATGACATCGTCCAAGAAGCGCACCGCAAGGCGAGTGGTCCTTTTGAGCTTTTCCCAGTCTATTTCTCCGTCCTTTACCATGTGGGACAGGTTGATGCTCCCCAAATTGCATGCCTCAAAGGGTAGAAGGGGTTGTTCACCACAGTTGTGAAGCACAATGCCGTTGGCATCGAAGGCGTTTGCTCCTGGAACCTGAACGTCGTAAACTTCTTCTGTTCCTGCCGGCGTTATTGATTTTACTGTGGCCGTAAATCGCTCGCGGTTGGGCATTCTGCTATATGATGCCAAAAGTGATGAAAGCTTGGCACTTTTGGACGCGTCGCCGAAGCCTATTCGTTCGGCGAAAAGCATCACGTTGTCCCGAGAGATAATTAGCTCGTGCTGGGGCTTAGTTTTATAAGGTTTTACCTCTCCCTTTCCATTGGGTAAGTCCGTTATTTTTGAATGACGCCTGTTTTCATAGATGGCACTTACGATTCCGAAGCGAGCAAGCATCCTTTGGACGGCCTTTAGTCGGTTAAGGTCGCTTTGTGCCAAGCGAATGGAAATGCCTTTTTGTTGTGAGCCCTGGACGGAACCGTCTGAATCAAAAAGGCCCTGCAGGAAACCGCGCGCAAAGTCCGAAGAGGTCCTAGTTTCCATGTAAGGTGTTATGGTTTTGTCGCCAGGCTTCATCCCTAGAGAAAATGCAAGTTCCCTAAGGGAAGCCAAGCTCATGCGATACTCATTTCTTCCTGAGACTTTGTACCAGCCCTGGAAATCGCTCCTGTGAGGTAATGCCAGCGCCGCATCAAGAGCTCGCTCTTTTATACTTTCGATTCCGTCTCCGGATGCCTTTTCAGAAGACCAAACGGACAGAATAGCCTTGTCTTCTTTGAGAGTGCCATCGCCCACCAAAAGCCCGATTAGGTAGCCTTCCTTTTCTCCGTAAAGGCCGTTCCATCCCTTAAAGTTTCTGTGGTTGTGCAGCATGATTTCGTCATTGGGTTTGAGCTCTGAAACATTGGTCCATTCCTTTTCTATAGTGTATCGTGTCTTTTTGGTAACCCTGAGAACGGGATGTTCCCCTGTAGCACGGAAAGAATATCCTTCCTTCGTTGTGACGGAGAACAGTTGTTTTTCCCCTGTCTTGAAGAAACCTGCTTCAGTGGTGGCGAAGGGTTTCCCATCTATGATTAGAATTGTCTTTCTACCTATAAGGTCCATGACCTGGCGAGGTCCCTCGTAGGTCATGACAAAGGTGTCAGCAGGAACGCAGGGGTTGGTAGCATCTATCTTTCCCAGGTGGGGGGTGGGGTTGGTCTCCTCTAACCTGTCGAGGAATATCATTCCTGGGTCTCCGGTCTTCCAGGCCATCTCACATATCAGGTTGAAGAGTTCCCTTGCTTTTACGGTCTTGGTGACCTCCCCATTTCTAGGGTTTATCAAGTCCCAGTCCTCGTCGTTCTCGACGGCTTTCATGAACTTATCGCTGGCACCTATGGAGATATTAAAGTTTTTGAGTTTTCCTTCTTCTGTTTTAGCTCTGATGAAGTTGAATACGTCGGGGTGGTCGGCATTGAGGATGCCCATGTTGGCTCCCCTTCTCATTCCGCCTTGCATGACCACTTCGGTTGCCTGGTCGAACATACCCATGAACGACACAGGGCCTGAGGCCACGCCGTTGGTGCTGGAGACCTTGTCTCCTGCAGGCCTCAGCTTGCTGAAGTTGTAGCCTGTTCCTCCACCAGATTTGTGGATGAGGGCCATGTTCTTTAGGGCTTCGAATATGCCCTCCATGCTGTCCTCAATGGGTAGCACGAAACAGGCTGCAAGCTGTCCCCCCGTTCTTCCGGCGTTCATGAGGGTGGGGCTGTTGGGCAAGAAATCCAAGCTTGCCATGAGATTGTAGAACTCTTTTACCAGCTCTTCGCTTTCTTCCCCTTCAGCTTGGGCTACGGCCTTCGCTACCCGCATGAACATCTCTTCGGGAGTCTCTATTACGTTGCCCTCGTCGTCCTTTATGAGGTACCTTTCCCTCAATACCCTGAGAGCATTATCCGACAGCTTCACCGTTGTAATGTGCCCTTTTGAAAATTCCTTACTCGTCATGCTATAGCGCTCCTTTTCTGTAGATCTCATTATATAGTGTTTATATCGATATCCTACTACTACATGTAGGGCATTGCAAGCAAAATTATAGCACCCTCAATTTGAGCTTTTCTGAAAGGTATTCCATTGCCTCTATTCCGCCTACTGAGTTTCCTTTGTCGTCCAGGGCGGGACCCAGGGTTGCTACTCCCATCTTCCCTGGCACTGCCCCTACTATTCCGCCTCCCACACCGCTTTTGGCAGGTATGCCTACTCTGACCGCAAATTCTCCTGATCCATCATAAAGGCCACATGTGGCCATGAGGGCTCTTATTAGAACGCAAACCCTTGGGCTTAGTACTTTTTCGTTTGTTATGGGGTTTATACCATCGTTTGCCAAGGTCGCCCCCATGACGGCAAGATCCTTTACTGAACACTCTATGCCGCATTGGTGGAAGTAACTGTCCAGGATGTCCTCTATATCCCCCTCCATGGCGCCCACGCTGCGAAGGAAATACGCCAGGGACCTGTTTCGGTCGCTTGTGGCCTTTTCTGATAGATATACTTGTTCGTTGGCTTCTATCTTCTCATTGCCGCAAAGCTTCCTGACCAGGTTGAGCACTGCCAGAAAACGACTGTTACTGTCATGATATGGGAGAATAGAGAGGACCACTATGGCGCCAGCGTTGATGAGTGGGTTTTGTGGCCTGTGGGGTTTTCGCATCTCAAGGCGCATTATGGAGTTGAAGGGATCGGCTGTGGGGTCTACGCCCACCTTGGAGAAGACCTTTTCCTCTCCGAGTTCGGAGATGGCCAGCCCTAGCGATGCTATCTTTGAAATGGACTGAATCGTTGCTTTCTTGTCCACATCGCCCACTTGGCTTATCTTGCCGTCAAGGGTACACGTAGCTATCGCCAAGGTATTGGGGTCCGCCTTGCCTAATTCGGGGATATACGTTGCTACCTGTCCTAAGTGAAGCACCTTCTTGCCCCTTGCCAGGGCTTCATTCATGGCCTGTAACATTTTGCACCTCCTGCTGGAAGAAAATCTCCTCTCTCCCTTTTCCTTTCAAGGTAAGAATAATCCTACCACACCCCCTTGCTGATGCATATTCTCATAAATTTGATATGATTAAAAACAGAAAAGTCCGTTTTTAGGAGGATTGCTGTTGACCCTGCATGAAACTGATAATTTTTCCTATCGTGCCGTTCTTTCTTGACATGAAAAAGGTGTTGTTGTAGCTTTATCGTATAGCGGTTTCTTGGGACATGGTGTCCCAAAAATGAGAAAGTTGCGCCCTTAATATAATGTGCAGTAAAATTGGGAATGTTATAAACAAAATTTTCGAGGAGGGAAATGACATGTTGTCGGACATCCAGATTGCCCAGCAAGCCGAGCTGAAGCCCATAGGAGAGATTGCAGAGAAACTCGGTATTCCTGGGAAATACGTAATCCCTTACGGACATACCAAGGCCAAGATCGATTTGAAGTACTATTCAGAGATAAAAGACAGGCCCGATGGGAAGCTTATACTGGTCACAGCAACGACTCCCACCCCTGCCGGTGAAGGTAAGACTACTACGACGATAGGCTTGACCCAGGCTCTTGTGAAGTTGGGCAAGAAGGCCATGCTTTGCTTGAGGGAGCCTTCTTTGGGGCCTTGCTTTGGAGTAAAGGGTGGTGCTGCTGGTGGCGGCTATTCCCAGGTTCTCCCCATGGAGGACATCAACCTTCACTTTACTGGAGACATCCATGCTGTAAGCACTGCCCATAACCTTTTGGCTGCCATGCTTGACAATCACCTTCAGCAGGGCAACGAGCTTGGAATTGATCCAAGGCGAATTACCTTCAGAAGGGTTGTGGATATGAACGACAGGGCCCTCAGGAACATAGTAATAGGCCTTGGTGGAAAGGCCCACGGTATCCCCAGGGAAAGCGGCTTTGATATTTCCGTTTCTTCTGAAATCATGGCAATTCTTTGCCTTGCCACGGACCTGCAGGACCTCAAGGAAAGGCTGGGCAATATAGTTGTAGGCTACACCTGGACGGGCGAGAAAGTGACTGCAAGGGATCTCAAGGCCCACGGCGCCATGGCTGCCCTCCTGAAGGACGCTATCAATCCCAACTTGGTTCAGACCATTGAGCACGTTCCAGCTTTCGTCCACGGTGGTCCGTTCGCCAACATAGCCCACGGTACCAACTCCATAGTTGCGACCAAGATGGCCCTCAAGCTTACCGACTACACGGTCGTTGAGGCGGGCTTTGCGGCCGACCTTGGTGCAGAGAAGTTCATGGACATAGTCTGCAGAAAGGCAGGATTCAGCCCGAGCGCTGTCGTGCTGGTAACCACCGTAAGGGCTTTGAAGATGCACGGTGGCGTGCCCAAGGATGAGCTGGGTAAGGAGAACCTCGAGGCCCTCGAAAAAGGTGCTGAGAACCTGGAAGCCCACATTGACATACTGAAGAAGTTCGGTGTGCCCGTAGTAGTCGCCCTCAACAGGTTCACTACCGACACGGACGCTGAAATCCAGAAGGTTCACGAGGCTGCAAGGCGTCATGGCGCCACAATTGCCCTCTCGGAAGTATGGGCAAAGGGTGGAGAAGGCGGCATAGAGCTAGCCAAGGCAGTCCTTGAGGCATTGGATAAGCCTTGTGGATACCGCCCCCTATACGAACTGGAGCTGCCACTCAGGGAGAAGATAGAGACCATAGCCAGGGAAGTATACGGTGCTGACGGCGTTGATTACACGCCTGCTGCAGAAAGCACATTGAAGGAGCTAGAGGCAAATGGCTATGGTAACCTGCCGGTCTGCATGGCCAAGACTCAGATGTCCATTTCTGATGACCCGGCCAAGAAGGGAAGACCTAAGGGGTACAGGATTACCGTTCGCGAGGTCCGACTCTCCGCAGGCGCTGGGTTCATCGTTCCCATATGTGGTTCCATAATGACCATGCCTGGTTTGCCCAAGAAGCCAGCGGCTGAGATCATCGACATAGATGAGAACGGAAACATCCTGAACCTCTTCTAGTTTCAGAAGATATATCAAGGAACAGATACTCAAGGGGCCCAAAGCACAGAGGCCCCTTTTTATATATGTTTTACACATACCAATATAGGTATATATTGACGAGTAAAGCAAAATTGTTTAAAATTTTTGTGCTCCAAGAGTAGTCTATTCTTTGTTATCTGACATTTGTTGATGTCCTTACGACGGTTTGTCGCTAAGCGCGTTGTTATGAGTGTAATATGTGTTGGAGAGTGGATAGTGGAGGCTTGTTTTAGGCTTCATGGATTTTGAATGGTGGAGGTGATGGGGATGGAAATAGCGATCGTGTATTTTTCTGGGACAGGCAACACTGCCCGGATTGCTGAGGAAATAGCAAAACGTCTAAGAGATAGAGGACATAGTGTTGAAACCCAATCTGTGGAGAAGGTGGACGTAGAATCTCTGAAGGGCAAGGTCATAGGCTTGGGTTTCCCTTCCTATGGGCTTTGCTATCCGTCCATAATGGAGCCCTTCCTGAGAAACTTGCCCAGAGCGGAAAAGCCAACTCCTGCTTTCATTTTCTCTACTCACGCCTGGTCCTCTGGCGACAGCCTTGTGTGCGCCGCAGAGAAACTTCTGGAAAAGAACATAATGACCGTAGCAAGAGAGAGCTTCAAGGCTCCATCCAACGGGGCTGCTACGTTCTTTCATGAAAATCATCCGATGTACAAGATGATGGTCAAGTTTGAACCTAACCTGGGCCGCAAGCTGGATAAGTTTGCAGCTAGGGTGGACGAAGCCTTAAAGAGGTTCCAGGAAAGCCCCTTCACGGACATAGGCAAGAAGAAGTGGTATAACATATTTTTGGGCTTTTTTGCCCGTCACGTCATGGAAAGACGTCTTTACAGGGACTTTAAGGTGGACGAAAAACGCTGTGTTGGGTGTGGAAGGTGCGTCAAGCAGTGTCCCGATGGGAACCTGGAGATGAAGGATGGAAAAGCTAGATTTCTTAGGGGCAACAACTGCCTGAGATGTATGAGATGCATATCCATTTGCCCTGTGGATGCCATCCTCTTTGGTGAAAGAACCAGAGGAAAGGAGCGCTACAAGGCCAAGCTTAGGGATAAGCTGTTGGAAGAGGCACTGGAAGAAAAAGAAGGGTAAAGGTAGCCTTTTGAAAGCCCTCCTCAAAGGAGGGCTTTTTTCATTGCTGGGGCTTGACCGAGGTGGGAGTAAGTGGTATAAAACTATACAATATTTATGGAAGCAGAAGGTGTATGTAGTATGGCGAGAGCTCAAAAGCTACAAAGAACAATATATGTAGACGGCTTCTATTTTTATTACTTTACCGGCGTGGGACCCCCTCAGCGGTTCGACGCTTAGGCGTCTTTGACCACTAGAGGCCGGGGTCCCCTTAACTAGATGGGGACCCCGGCCTTTTTATTATGCCTTTATAGAAAAAATGTGAGAGGAGAGGAATGAAGATGAGCGCAAGAAAGTCTAATTCACGACTTGAGGACCTGCAAAGAACTGTCAAAAGAGTATGGGAGAACGTTCCTTTCTACCGGGCAAGGATGGAAGACTGGAACGTTACTCCTGATGATATAAAAAGCCTTGATGACCTTAAGAAACTTCCTTTCATGACCAAATCGGATCTGCGGGACAACTACCCGATGGGCCTTTTGGCGTGTCCGAAGGACGAGGTTGTAAGGGTGCATGCCTCTTCAGGGACAACCGGGAAACCTACAGTAGTGGCGTACACGGCAGGCGACATTGATTCCTGGACAGAATGTATGGCCAACTGTCTTAAAACGGCGGGAGTGAACGAGAAAGACGTCTTCCAGGTGATACTGGGATACGGACTTTTCACTGGCGCTTTGGGATTCCACTACGGGGCTGAAAGGTTGGGCGCCATGGTAATCCCCACGGGCGGAGGGTTCACGGGAAGGCAGTTGATGCTCATGGAGGACCTTGGTACCACGGTCTTCACCAGCACGCCTTCGTATGCATTGTACCTGGCAGAGGAGATCAGAAAACGGAATATAAGACACAAATTAAAGCTGCGCCTCGCCATATTAGGTGGAGAAGCATGGACCGAGGAGATGAGAAAAGAAATAGAGGAGGCCCTGGATGTTGTCGCTGTCGACTCCTACGGCCTTTCGGAAGTCGTAGGTCCTGGAGTGGCCATGGAGTGCCCCCAAAGAAAGGGACTTCACGGAAACTGGGATCATTTCATCTTCGAAGTGGTGGATCCAGCAACGGGACTTCCAGTTCCGGAGGGACAAGAAGGGGAGCTGGTAATAACCTCATTGAAGAAGGAGGCTATGCCAGTTATAAGGTACAGAACCAGGGATCTCACAAGGTTGATAAGAGGAACCTGTTCCTGTGGAAGGCAGGATGTAAGGATAGACAGAGTAAAAGGTCGCTGCGACGACATGCTCATAATAAGAGGCGTGAACGTATTCCCGTCACAAGTCGAGGCAGCCCTTGCCCAGGTTCCGGAGCTTTCCCTTCATTATTTCTTGGAGGTCACCGAACGAAAGGGCCTCAAGGAGCTGTGCGTTGTGTGCGAGCTGAAAGACAGCCTTTCAGGAAAGGAATTGGAGGCCGTAGAGGGAAAAACATCCCGAGTGCTTCATGAAGTCTTGGGTATAAGGGTGGGGCTTAGGCTTGTGCAGCCAGGGACAGTGGAGCGCTCATCAGGCAAGGCGGCGAGGATAGTTAGGGTTAATTGAGAAGTTTATGAACATTAGATTTGAAACCAGAGGAGGAGGTAAGGTATCATGTTGGAGAGAAGAGACGAAAGGATGGAACAAGAGGACTTGCTGAGAGAGGAAGCGCTGAACATTGAGTACGATTTCGAAGGTCTGCCATTGGCCTACAACGAGGTAAATGGCGCGGAGCAGAGGAAAAGATGAGCTTCTGACGGGAGGGTCTTGCTTTAAGTGAAAAAGACTAACGCTGCTAGGATTCTGGAACGACTGGGAATCCCCTTCGAGTTGTGGTCCTATGAGGTGGATCCTGACAACGTTGGCGCGGAGGCCGTGGCCGAGAAAGTGGGATTACCTCCTGAACGGGTGTTCAAGACCCTTGTGGCCAGGGGAGACAAGACAGGAGTAGTGATGGCGTGCATACCAGGCAATGCGGAGCTGGATCTCAAAGCGTTAGCTGCAGCAAGCGGCAACAAAAAGGTTGAAATGGTGCACGTAAAGGAAATTCAGGCCCTTACGGGCTACATCAGAGGCGGCGTTTCCCCTCTGGGAACAAAGAAAAAATATCCTTTGTATATAGACGAGAAGGCTCTCCAGCACGAGGCCATATGCGTGAGCGCTGGAGAGAGGGGGCTTCAGCTTTACCTGTCGCCGAAAGACCTAGCGGAGGCAGCAGGTGCCAAGTTCGCCTCCATATCAAGAGGTTAAGATGTAGCTTCTTTAACTATTTTTTCGAAGCAGGGGATACACAGGGGCTTGCCCCTTAAAAGCTTTGCCATGGTCTCCATGGTGCTTTCGCCGCATTGGGTGCAGGTTACGCTGTCGGTCATTAGGGCCCGAGGGAAAGTCTCATAAGGTATTTCTTGGATTTTTACGAGCTCTGCTAAATCTGCTTTCAAAATCTGGTTGCTTTTTTCTTTTCGTAGTGAGGCGTAAAGGGCCATTTCCTCATCGGAAAGGGTGCCCGATACGTATTTATTCCGGAGCTCTCTTTCCTTCGGATCCTCTACACGTGCAGGCTTGTTGAGTCTGGATATCCTCACGGCCTTGTGGTCTGATCTTCTATAAAATCTAAAGGCTGTTTTCCCTATGTTTTCTATCTTGAGATTTCCCTTACCTAGGGTGCATCCTGTAAGAAATTGAACGGCATCGACGGAGCAGTTGTCGCATTCGGATATGCACAGTATTTCCTCGTCTTTGTTATGTCCTACTGCCTCAAGAGCAGCTTCAGCTATCCTTATGCCTATTGCAAGTCCGGGACACCAGTGCCCGTGAAAGGCCTTGGTTTGCTCTATTTGCTCCTTTGGTAATTTGCAGCTTCTCATTTTCATTCTCCTTTCAGCCATTCTGGAGGGATTGGGTTGAAGGGGCGCTTTTGGCATAGCGCAGTCACATCCTGGGCATACTTCTCAGTAGGTTCGGCTTCTACTAGCTTTTTCCAATCTACAGCGCCTTGGGTAAAGGGACAAGAGCTTATGCATACTCCGCAGTCAGTTCCGACGTTTCTCCACACCCTGTAGCATTTTTCAGGTGAGAATGACCAGTGGTCTTTCATTTTGTTCATTGGCCCACTGGGGATGGCTTTGCCAGGGCACATGGTGCTGCATAGGTTGCAACCATTGCAAAACCCAGGGACTTTCTCGAAGATTGGATCTTTCGGGGTTTCCAAAAGGGGCATATCTGTGGTTACAGCGCTTATCCTAACACAGGGCCCGAATTCTTTTGTTATAAGAAGGCCATTTCTGCCCAAGGCTCCCAAGCCGGCATCCACCGCTGCTGGTACTAACGGAAGAAGGTAATTGCCGTCCATGTGAACCCTTGCTTTATAGCCGGCCTGCCTTATGGAGGATGCCAGGGCTAAAGCTGTGACTGCAACATTGAGGTATCCCCTGACGGTTTCCACGGTTTGGGGAGCCAAAGGGCCACGGTGAATCATTTCGGGGTCCATGGCTCTTGCGATCACCACACCCCAAGGGAGCATATCCACTATTGGCTCTCCGTAGACCTCCTCTTTCCGTCCTCTGTGGGAGTAGTAATGACGGGGCTCCATTTTAACGATACCCACCAGATCAGCGCCAAAGTGGAGGCAGAGTCCTTTAACCCATTTTGTCCAGGTTTCTGGTGAATTTTGGATCTTTTCAGGGGCAGGTTCTCCGTCCACCAGGGGATGCCAGTTGGCTAGAAGCCCAAAAACTCCGTCGATGATGGGCGCAGCAAGAGGGTTCCACGAGGGAGTGCGGGGACTTCCCAGATCTGGCAATAACCGGAGTTCTTCATCGATCTCTTTCTTTTCGGGGTTTCGCTGGTAATAGTCCTGGTACGCCTTACCTCCCTTTCTCCAAGCCATCCTGGCGAACATGGTGTCTCTTTCGTCAAGTCGCTCTTGTTTTTTCATGAGACGGCCCCCACTTGGTAAAAGTTGATCCTACAACACAATGATAATACATGTATTGTTAGAATAACACATTAGCACTCATTACGTGGCTTCAAAACATAACCGCTCTAAGTGTCAACGGACAGTAAAAATGTCACCTTTTAGATATAGTTTAAGTTTATAGATATTAGCCCTGCCCGATGTGCATTTTTGAAGTTTTTTGAAGCTTTTCTATAGCTCTTTACACATATGATTTTATGCAAAGAGTCTACTCCAGGACTCGCTCTGGACGCCTGCTCTTTATCTTCCGCCTTTACAGCGAAACGACTGTTAAACCTCCTTGAAGCCTTATGAGTGTGCTTGTTGGGTATTGAGGCCTCCTTGAGAATGCGACCTACTGTCTTGGCCGATACAAATATCCCATCATGCTCCTTCATTAGCTCTGACATGTGCTGATAACTGGCTCCAGAGTATTTACCCACCGCAAAACCAACTATGGCCTCCTTTACCTCCTTCGGCGTAGCGTGTTTAGGCTTCCTACCCCTGTTACCATGCGCCAATGCCGCTATACCTCTTTCCTTCACACCTGCCTTCAGCCTCTTTATTTGGCGCTCACTCAACCCTAATACACACGACGCATCCTTCACCGTCACTACGCCCTCCAACAACCGCTCCATAACATATACACGCCTGGATTCCTTCTCGCTCAAATATACGTCACCCCTACTCATGGTGACATTTTCTCTGTCCACTTACAGGGTGACAATATCACTGTCCGGCGACACGACATTTTGTAAGGGGCCACAAATTGCTTCCGTTTAATTAGTTGAAGGAGATGGTGGGAGTCCCAGGAGATGTTTTGAGCTCCCACCATTTTTAGTATAAAGGTGTTTACTTTGTCCAAGAGTATAGGGGGTATGGAAGTAGCGGCTTTAGAACTGACTAGTGAGAGTTCAAATATTTTTTCCTTTGGAGTTTTCCCGTTCATATCTCTGCCTCCATGAGATCGTTTTTGATTGTAATATTTTACCCAGCTTGCGGCAGAAGTCATAAAGACCTTTCGGGATGTTATGTGAGGTAGTGCAGGTATGTAGAATTCCTCATCATCGGTGCGATGACTTCGTTCCACAAAACCTTGGGCTTCTTTTTCTCCTTTTGGTATGGAGAGGAGAGTAACGCCTAAGGGTTCTAGGAATTTTTCCTGCAATATTTTTCTTTTTCTGCTTTCTTCAGATCCGCCGAATTCGCTCCCGTTGTCAGTTTGGAAGAACATTCTATGTCTGATGCCCAAAGCCCGCATGAGGAAGGCGATGTAAAGTATGAAGGAGAAGCCATTTGCGAAAGAGCATTCATCGGAGAAGCATAAGATTCTCATTCTTGTTTTGATATCGATAGCGGTAAATTGGTATTTGGGAAGCCTGTATTTAAACAGGGCAGCATATGCTTTTGGTGGGAGAGTCTTTGCGTCTGCTATATGTTTTGAATCGATCTGGAAGTATTGTAGGGCTTCCCAGTGGTTTAGGTTGGCATAGTAGCGTTTATTTCCGTTTCTAGAACGTACTTTTTTAGTTTTAACGTTGTTTCTGCGTAAGATGTTTCTGATGGTGTAGGAAGATATATTCAGATTGAGGGTTCTTTTCAGCTCTCTTGCAAGTCTTCTAGGACCCATGTTGGTTTTCTGTTGAGTTTCAATAACCAAAGCTTCGATGTGAGGTTTAGTTCTTTTTGGATGAGGGGATCTGGGACCTTTTTTGTGCAATAATTCTTTGGCAGATAGGCCATCTTTTTTCCGTTTCATCAATGTTCTAACCCATCTTTCAGTAATTCCCATGATGTTAGCTATTTCTTTGGCTGTTTTACCTTTTTCTATCAAGTCGCATATAACTTCCATAGGGGCTTTGGGATTTCCTGATTCCTTTAGTCGCTGGTATAATGAGGTCATGGCGGGTTACCTCCTTTTTCCTTTGTTTTGGTTGTTGTTGCAGCACCAGTATAAAGGAGAGGTACCCGCCTTTTCCATTATCTCTTTCACTTTACCAAAGTAGACGGAACGAAATATAGGCTCATCTACAGGCGACACGACATTTTACCTTGACAATGGTCGAGCGGCAGTTAAAATAAAGTTCAGTTTCGTGGATTGATAAGGAGTCGTCGCCGGATAAACGGAGATTGTGTAGAATAAGAAGTTAGAATTAAAAGGATAATACGAATATGACAAGGCGTAACATTTATAAGCATACAATTGACTTAAGAAAACTAAATATAAAGAATGCCGAACGAGAGGAATTTATAAAAAAATTAGAAGAAATACCATATCGAGGATATGAGGTTGAGGATATTTCCGATGGGCGGAAAATTGTTATAGTAAAACCAGGAGGGAAGCAATCATTTGGAAGAATCCGAAAAGAAGATTTTTTTGTCTTTATTTACGATCCTAAAGAACAAACTCTATGGCAAATCACTCATAAGCAGGTATATGACGATATATTGGAAAAATCCAGAGAAAATCCAAAGGAAACAATTAAAATTTTAGAAGCTTTTGAAAGAGTATATAATGGAGTAGACCCTGATGATATTCTTAAAGATACTTCGTTTGAAAACCCTATAGGTGAAAATCCTGAGGCTCTTTTAAAAGCTTATAAATGGATTTGGGGGCAAGAAGATGTTAATTATCCGACTGGTAAAGGTAGAGCTATGTCTTGGGAAGGCTGGGAAAAAGACGGAGATAATTGGATAAAAACTGGCACCGGACTAGAAGATTTACTTGAAAAACTAAAAAAGGATGAAAAATGAAAGCATATTTTAGTGATATAGGCATCAGGCTTTATCTTGGAGATGTTATAGAAGTTTTAAAAGAATTGCCAGAAGAAAGTATTGATCTGATTTTTGCTGACCCGCCATATAACTTGTCAAATGATGGATTTACCTGTCATGCAGGAAAAAGAGTCAGTGTAAACAAGGGCGATTGGGACAAAAGTAGAGGAATAGATGAGGACTTTCAGTTTCATTATAAATGGATAGAAGCATGTAAAAGGGTTTTAAAACCAAATGGGAGCTTATGGATCTCTGGGACTTATCACTCAATATATGCTTGTGGTTTTGCTCTTCAAAAACAGGGGTGGCATTTAATCAATGACATTTGTTGGTTTAAGCCAAATGCCTCCCCCAATTTATCTTGTAGAATGTTTACAGCTAGCCATGAAACATTGCTGTGGGCGAAGAAAAATAAAAAAGCAAAACATACATTCAATTATGATTTAATGAAAAATGGCAATTGGGATGGTGATTTCATTAAAAAGCCCAACAAGCAGATGAGAAGTGTTTGGGCTATAAATACCCCTAAAAATGGCGAGAAGAAATACGGTAAACACCCAACACAAAAGCCTGAAGCCTTACTGGAAAGAATTATATTAGCATCGAGCAATGAAGGAGATATTGTTCTCGATCCTTTTTGTGGTAGTGGAACCACTGGAGTTGTGGCGATACGCCATAAAAGAAAATTTGTAGGTATAGATTCGGAGAGAAAATATTTAAATGAATTAGCAATTCCAAGATTAAAAGATGAAATAAACCAGAGAAAACAAAGTCTTTCGTTTAATGTTTCATCTATAAGAGAAAATATTGCTGAGTACGGAATGTTACCATAAAGAGAGGCAAAAAACATGAAAAAAATATGTGAAATTGCGGAATTGTCTGAGGATGAGTTCTTCAGCTATTTTATAAAAAATTTGAAAGTTAAAATTACCAAATGGGACTATTTTGTTAATTGGGAAAAAGTTATAAAAAATGTAAAGCCTATTGAAAGAGAATTGAATCTTTTGAATTGTCTGATAGGAAAAGAAGATTTTATTAGAGAAGCCTCTGAACTCATTTTAGAGTATCCACAAGTAATAAAAGCAATTCCCAAACTTTTAGCAATTAGGGAAAATTCAATAGAGATTTTGGTTGACGTAACTAAATTCATATACAAAGCTTTTGATTTTACCATTAATAAACCAAACAGAGAAAAAGCTACTGACTTTGCAAGGTTCTTATTAGATTCTGGAATAGGAAAATTTTTAAAAGATCGAGAAATCAAAAATTTGGTAGATTATGTAACTGGTGTTGAGGTAGGTTTAGACAGTAATGCAAGAAAAAATCGCACAGGCAGTTTAATGGAATCAATTGTTGAGGTTTTTGTGGCCGATGCATGTGCAGTTAATAATGCAGATTATATTAGTCAAGCAACTGCATCTAAAATAAAAAACAAGTGGGGAATAAATATTCAAATAGACAAATCGTCAAGACAAATTGATTTTGCTATTAATAAAAACAACAAACTTTACTTTATTGAAACAAATTTTTATGGGGGTGGTGGCTCAAAACTAAAATCCACTGCTGGTGAATATATTACAATGAATCAGTTTTGGAATAAACAGGGGATAGAATTTCTATGGATTACTGACGGACAAGGATGGGTAAGTACACAACTTCCTTTAAGAGAATATTTTAATCAGGCTGATTACCTGTTGAATTTGGACATGCTACAAAAGGGATATTTAAATAAAATATTGAAAAAATTCTAACAAAACGCTCCACCGGACCGCCATTTCGCTGGCGCTTCATGGCGGCCAGTGAGCTTGGTCGTTATGTGTCCGACAGATCAAAGTACGGTCCCTTTCCCTGTCACCATTTATAGGAGGGCTTTCCGATGAGTTTGAAACCAAGCTGGATCTTATTTCTGTTTTCTTTTGGTTTAACACTTATTGTCGGTTGGGTTCTATCCCTGGCTGATCACCTGTCAACGGACAGTAAAAATGTCACCTTTAGATATTGTTTAAGTGTATAGATATTAGCCCTGTCCTATTTATGTTTTTGCAGATTAGGGCAGGGCTATTTCATAGGTTTGTAGTAGTCATTGGCATGGGGCATGAGTTTCCCCTAATTCATCATTCACGAGATAGCTTTTCTTGTGTTTGTAATCCTTAATGGTGTTATTAATACCTCTGCGCCATGGGTGATCCATGGGTGGTTTATATTTTTCTCTTGGCTTTTCCCTGTTTTCTAGATTTTCTTCTTGGATAGCTTTCTTGTTAATATCATTTGAGATGGCCTTCAATTTGAAGTAATCGCCACTGTACAAAGCTCCAAGGGATCCATCGAGATGTCTTGTGACACAGACAGTACTTTTGGGCTTCAATGGTACCACTCGACCTCTACAATCCAACAATTGATATGTATTGCCCTCATAAGATATGGTGGAGCCATTGGAAGCTTTTCTATAGCTCTTTATACATATGATTTTATGCAAAGAGTCTACCCCAGGACTTGCTCTGAATGCCTGCTCTTTATCTTCTGCCTTTACAGCGAAACGACTGTTAAACCTTTTTTTGAATCCACGCAGAAAATCATTGGCTTCGTCCATACTCTTCGTCCATACTGGAAATATTGGCTATCCTGAGCTCTACAATTAACCGACTCTGCAAGGTTCCCCAAAGACGCTCTATACGACCCTTCGCTTGAGGGGAACGGGCCTTTATATGGGTTATGCTCAACTGATTTAACACCTCTCCAAACTGGGTAAGTTTAACTCTCTCTCCTTTGAGCTCTTCCTCTATGGTGAGCTTGTCCCCTTTAGGAGAAAAGAATATAGAATGACCGTCACTGTAAATACTCCTGGGAACCCCGTAATCTTCCACCATCTGCTTCAAAACATGCAGATACCCCAATAAATCTTCATTGGGCCTGAAATAAAGGCCCAAAACCTTCCCCGTGGCGTCATCTATGGCTCCATGAAGACATAGCTTGGAGCTTTTTCCCTCAAACCAATCGTGGGGACTAGCATTGCACTGCACTAACATGCCCTCCATAGGCATTCGATTCCTAGCGCGCCTCCTCCTCGGAGACTTGTGAGTATGCTTGTTGGGTATTGAGGCCTCCTTGAGAATGCGACCTACTGTCTTGGCCGATACAAATATCCCATCATGCTCCTTCATTAGCTCTGACATGTGCTGATAACTGGCTCCAGAGTATTTACCCACCGCAAAACCAACTATGGCCTCCTTTACCTCCTTCGGCGTAGCGTGTTTAGGCTTCCTACCCCTGTTACCATGCGCCAATGCCGCTATACCTCTTTCCTTCACACCTGCCTTCAGCCTCTTTATTTGGCGCTCGCTCAACCCTAATACACACGATGCATCCTTCACCGTCACTACGCCCTCCAACAACCGCTCCATAACATATACTCGCCTGGATTCCTTCTTGCTCAAATATACGTCACCCCTACTCATGGTGACATTTTCTCTGTCCACTTACAGGGTGACAATATCACTGTCCGGCGACACACTAAGGGAAAAGTGCTTGTGAAAAACGGCGTGATATTGTATAAAAATGTGTTTGGGGAGAATGCCTAAAGATATATAAAGCGAGGGGAAAATTATGTATGATGCCGTAATAGTTGGAGCCGGTCCTGCAGGGCTCTTTGCCGCTAGGGAAATGATCCGTGGAGGCCTGAAAGTAGCCATCGTAGACAAGGGCAGGAATATTCAAAACAGGACCTGCCCCATGAAGGATGGAAGATCTGATAAATGTCTCCACTGCAAGCCTTGCAACATCATATGCGGCTGGGGCGGTGCGGGAGCGTTCAGTGACGGTAAGCTGACCCTCACGCCGGAGTTTGGTGGCAACCTCGACAAATACATAGGAAGGGCCGCTCTCATATCCTTGATAGATGAGGCGGATAAAGAATACTTGAAACACGGTGCCAGTCCGCAGGTTTTCGAGCCAGACCCTGCCTTTGCAAGGGACGTGGCTGTCAGGGCAAGCTCTGCAGGTTTGAGGATAATTCCTGCCAGAATAAGACACATGGGGACCGACCGCTCCAAGGACATTTTAAAGAGCATGTACGACGAGATTGCTTCTGGCTGCGATGTGTACATGAACCAGGCTGTGGAAAAAGTTTTGGTTGTGGATAACGAGGCGAAAGGAGTAATCTTAAGGGACGGTACTACGATAGAAGCCAAGGTAGTTTTGCTGGCTCCTGGTAGAGAGGGAGCTTTCTGGATGGAGGAAGTTGTAAAAGAGCTGGGCATCCAGATAAAGTCTCTCCCTGTGGACATCGGAGTCAGGGTGGAGATTCCTTCCGAATGGGCAGAAATGCTTACAGAGCAGTTCTACGAGGTGAAGGCTATTTTGGATACGCCTACCTTCGACGACCAGGTAAGGACCTTCTGCATGTGTCCCCACGGGGAAGTGACCACTGAATACCTGGAGCAGCACGGCATACTGACCGTGAACGGCCACAGTAACAAGAACGGTGAGGGCAAGACGGAGAACACCAATTTTGCCATATTGGTCTCCACCGAGTTCACCAGCCCCTTCAAGGACCCCAACGGATATGGAAGCTACATTGCAAGGTTGGCCAACTTGCTAGGCGGAGGGGTGTTGGTTCAGCGCCTTGGAGATCTCAAGCACGGAAGACGTTCCACGCCTGATCGCATAGCCAGGGGACTCGTGAGACCTACGTTGGCATCTGCTGAGCCAGGGGATCTGTCCTTCGTGCTACCTTACAGACATCTTACCGACATATTGGAGATGATCCAAGCCCTGGACTCCATAATACCTGGAATAAACGGTAAGCATACCCTTCTCTACGGAGTTGAGGTCAAATTTTATAGCTTGAAATTAGAGCTAGACCAGGACCTAATGACTAGCATACCGGGACTTTACGCTTGCGGCGATGGTGCAGGGGTGACCCGCGGGGTGATACAGGCCTCGGCAAGTGGTATAGTAGCAGGAAGGGCGATAGTTAATAGATTGAAGTAAGCTAACCGAAAAGGCAAGAAAAACGAGGCAGGAATGAGGTTTCTCCTGCCTCGTTTTTTATAGGAAACCCAAAAGCTTGGGCAACACCATGGAAATGGGTTCTATGTAGGTTACGAGCATGAGTATGACAAGCTCTGCAAGGACGAAGGGATAGACGGCCTTGGATATTTCCTCCAAGCTTAGACCCGTTATCCCGCAACTCACGAATAGGCACACCCCGACGGGAGGGGTAGCCATTCCTATGGCGAGGTTCAATACCATTATGAAACCAAAATGCAGAGGGTTAATACCTAACTTGGCTGCCACAGGGGCAAGGATGGGTGCCAAAAGTATTATGGCAGCTCCAGTCTCCATGAACATGCCGACGAAAAGCAGGAAGATGTTTATCAACAGGAGGAATACGTAAGGGTTTTCCGTTATGGAAAGGAAAAGATTGGCAAGCTTCAAGGGGATCATGTTCGCTGCTATGACCCAGGCGAAGACGTTTGCCATGGATATTATGAGCAGTATGGTGGCGGTGGTTATCCCGCTTTGGAGAAGAACTCCAGGGAGGTCTTTCCACTGGAGCTCCTTGAAGACGAACTTGCCGACGAAGAAAGAGTATACTACCGCAACTGCTGCCGCTTCCGTGGGAGTGAATATGCCGCCCAGAATACCTCCGAGGATTATCACAGGAGCCATCATAGCCCAGACGGCATCCTTGAATTCCACAGCTACCCTCTTCAGTGAAAAGTTGTCGTACTTGGCATAACCCTTCTTCTTGGATGTGCTGTAGACGATCACCATGAGAGCAAGACCCAGAAGAACTCCGGGGATAAACCCTGCAGCGAATAGCCCCCCTACTGATACTCCCACGGAGACGCCGTATATTACCATGATTATGCTCGGCGGGATGATGGGGCCTATGGTTGCCGCCGATGCAGTTAAGGCGGCGCTGAAATCTTTCTCGTATCCGCTTTTCTCCATGGATGGTATCATTATGGCCCCTATGGCTGAGGCGTCAGCCACGGCAGAGCCGCTTATGCCCGCAAAGAGCATGTTTGCCACGACGTTCGCGTGGGCAAGACCTCCTCTTATGTGTCCCACCAGGCTGTTGGCAAATCTTATGAGCCGTATGGTTGTGCCGCCTTTGTTCATTATGTCTCCAGCGAGGATGAAAAAGGGCACGGCCATCAATGGGAAGGAGTCTATGCCTGTGAACATCCTTTGAGCTACTACTTGAAGGGGGACGCCCATGGCTATCAGTGCTGCAAGACCGGTGAGCCCCAACACCAATGCCAGGGGGATCCCAATGGCGAACGTAACAGCGAAAGTCAGAGCAATAATGGTCATCATTTTTTCGTACCCCCTTCATACACGTTTTCTGTAAGCTCGGCATCAGCGGTGGATAGGGTATCGCTGGTTCGCTCAAAAAGGAGCCTTATGGTGTGAAGCAGTATGTAAAAACAGCCCACCGGAATGCAAAGGTAGGGTATGATCATCGGAAAATGGATGGCTGGGGAAACCTGGGTCCTTAGTTCCCACACGAGCTTCAGGCCTTGCCAGATAAGAATAGCCATGAAGCAGGCGATAAGGATCTCTGCAAAGGTGTTTACTGCCAGCCTCGTTCGTCTCGAAAGTCGGGACACTAAAAGAGTCACTCCTATATGGCGCTTCTGGCCCATGGCCAGGCCGGCCCCCATGAAGGTCACCCATGCCATCATGTACCTGGCTGCTTCCTCCGACCAGCTCAGGGGATTGTTGAGGACGAACCTGAAAAACACTGCCGTGAAGGCTATGATGCTCATAGAGGCCATAAGGGTTATGATTATAACCTTCGCTATTTTGTCCAGGGTTTTGAGAATTGGGGTGATAACCTTCATACCTTATTGCTCCTTCCATATGGGGCCCGAAAGGCTTCGGGCCCCCTTTTTCCCTGATTTACTCAAGCATCTCTTTTTCGTCTTCCTCAGCGTCCTTTACAGCTTCCATTACCTTTTCTACCCACTCTTCACCAACTTCTGCCTTTACGTATTCAAGCACTGCCGGTTGCGATAGATCCCTAAACTCCTTGGCCTCCTGGGGAGTGGGAACGTAAATGGTCATTCCATGTTTCTTCAGGTTCTCTATACCCGTTTGAACCTGACGTTCTGTGAGAGCTCTCTGGGTGATCTTGAAGAGCTGGGCTCCCTCAAAGAGGGCCTGCTTGATGTCCTCAGGAAGTTTTTCCCACAGCTTGCCGTTTATGAACATGATGAGGGGGTTGTACAGGTGACCATCCAGGACAACGTACTTTTGGACTTCATAGAACTTCATGTTGTTTATAAGGGTGATGGGGCACTCTGCACCATCGACTACGCCCTGCTCCAGTGCCATGTAGAGTTCACCAAAGGCGATGGGAGTCGGAGAGGCACCTAGAGCCTCCACCAGCTTCATGTGGGCCGGGTTCTCCATGGTCCTCAGTTTGAGCCCCTTCATATCTGCAGGGGATTTTATCTGCTTTTTGCCGGTGAAGAAGTGGCGGTAGCCGTTCTCACTTATGGCAAGACACTTGATGCCCGTGACTTTGTACATCTCCTCCATGAGCTCCTGGCCGAACTCGCCGTCCAGCACGTTCCAGGCTACGTACTTGTTGGGGAACAAATAGGGGATGTCGAAGACCATTATGGGCTTGAATAGTGTAGGTATAGGCCCAGTGGTAATGGTCCCAAGCTCTATGGTTCCCATCTTGAGTCCTTCCAAGATCTCCTTTTCGTTACCCAGCTGGCTGGCATGGAATACGTCTATTTTTACCTTCCCCTGTGTCTTGGTTTCTACGTAGTTCTTGAACACTTCAACGGCTATGACTGTCCTGTCGTTGGGATCCGCAGGGCCAGCATTGGCCAGCTTCATTTTGATAACATCCGCCGCAAAGGCACCACTGGCCATGAAAGTGGCCACAAGCACCAAGGAAATGAACAAACCAAAACGCTTCATACTGCACCTCACCCCTTTTTGTTTTTTCAGTAGAATGAAAACGCGCTGCACTCTGAACTATCCTTATCTGTACTGCTCTTTCTCACCTCCTAATTTGGCACACCGCTTATTGGTTCACTATTCTACAAGAATAAACTATTTGTGTCCAAAGTTTATTTTTTTGTCTGACCTTTAAGGACATCTTTGCAGGCTACCAGCCTCCACCTCCGCCTCCACCTCCACCTCCGCCGGAAAATCCGCCTCCGCCAAAGCCCGATGACCCTGGAGAGACGCCGGAGGAAGCGATGGCGCTCCCTATGCTTCCAGAGAGATTGCTTACCAGGTTTCCATAATAAATGCCTCCGTAAAAAGATCTGCCCGAATACCAAGCGGGGGAATAGTTGCTGGCAGAAAGCACATCCTGGAATTGAGATGCCCACGCCTTTTCGACGCCAAGTGCTATTGCGAAGGGCAGTAGCCTTTCAAAGTGTTCAGGTGTCCTATCTGGGATGGGAAGGGATGCAAGGTGTCTTATCCTGTCTTTTTCCGCTACTTGGAGGTACATTCTTAGTCCCTTAATGTGGCGCAAAAGCTCAGCTCCTTCAGGCGTGTAGTTTTTCATAAGCCTCCAAAAGACCAGGTTTAGGATCATGATCACTACGACACTGACGGCAAATAGGGGGGAAACCACAAAGGCCAGGGTTGTTACGCCAAAAATTTCTCCCATGACAAAGGGAATGCTGAAGGCAGCCATAATAAAGGCCCTCAAAACAAGCCAGAACTTGCTTCTTGAGATAGCTTCTTTAAATAGAGAAAGTGTGGATGTAAAGAGCTTTGCAGTTCCCAAAGTCCATATGGAAAGCCAAAGGGTCATGAATGCGAAAATCCCCGTGGATCCTTTTAGTGTGGATAGGAAGAAACCGCTTATGGTCAAAAGTATGGCGGACAGGGTGCAACCTGCAAGGACCCATTTGAGGTTGCTCTTTAAGTATCTTTTGCCCCAACTATTCAACCATTCCTTCAATCCGTTTCTGGCTGCCTTGATATGAGAAGCGCTGCTTTTGTCCAGGGAGATATATGGCATGTCCCGGAAAAGCTCAGCAAGAAATTTTTGCTCCGGGAGGCTTAGGTCTGTGTCTTGGCCCTGCTGACGAATTAAGGTGTACTTTTTGTTTTTTCCCAGAAACTTGAGCAGGCCCTCTTCTTTTTCCTCTATCTTGATGAAGCCTTTTACCGCAAGGTCAATTATGGTGGACACAAAGGCGTCTTCGTTAAATTTTTGCCTATAAAGGTAGGACGCTTCCGAAGGCAAAAGCCCTTTAATTGGGCGAAAGATGGGTATGATGGGACCTGCCTTTATGTCTTTTCCTACCTTTAGCCACGTGAGGCCGTAATAAGAGGTTACCAAAAGCAAGCATATGAGAGGTAAAAGCCAGTTAAGAGTGGCGGCCGTACGGTATTGTTTTTGCCTCTTTTTGTACTCTTCAGAGGGATTTACGTATCCCTTTGGAAAAGATACAGCTATGGTCAGCCCCTGGTTTTCTAGTAGAGGTGATGTGGTCTCAAAGTATGCAACGCTTCCGTCCTTTTCCCAACGGGCCTTTTGTTCGTGAGAACCGAACCTTCCTGTGTAGGCCGTCATTTGAAGAATAGGCGTTCCTTCGGGCAGCGAAACCCAAGCCCTTGCCTTGTCAATAGGGAAGGGCCAGTTGTTCCCGGTGGCGTTCCAATATATTTCGTCGTGATCCTCGAAGAAGGAAACTTGGCTAGTCTGGTAAGTTATGGTGTATGTGTGTATTCCTTTTGATAGGAGTTTGTTGGGGTCTCCTATCCTTATCTTAAGCATGTTTCCTTCCGTGGATGTTTTATGAGGGACGCTTCTTCCGTCCAACAGGACCTCCAATAGGTGAAAGTCCATTCTCATGACGTTTCCCATCTTGTCCTTGTACTTTATGGGGAAGCTCCTGTATATTCCTCTTTTGATTTCCCTGTTTTCAACTAAGAAGGTTATGTCTTCTCTAACTGTCAAGGTTCCGTCTTTTGATACATCGATAACGCTTGAAAACTCCAGTATGCGCTCCTTTGAGGATGCAGCCGAAGGTCCTCCTCCCAAAAACAGAGCAAAGAACAAAACAAAAAGGGCAAGGTACAGCGGTTTTTTGGCCATAATACTAGGTCTTCCTTTCTTTTGTCAGAGCCCGGAGGTACTAAAATTTGACCTGGGGAACATCGAGGTCTTCCTCAGGGGCATCGAAGTACTCCCTTTTGGAGAAGCCAAACATGCTAGCGAAAAGATTGTTGGGGAACACTTGAATCATGTTGTTGTACTCCCTTACTGCTCCGTTGTAATACCTTCTGGCCATTTGAATGTCCTGTTCCAGCTCGGAGAGCGTGTTCTGCAGGTTTAGGAAATTTTCGTTGGCTTTAAGCTCTGGATAGTTTTCTGCCACCGCAAAGAGACTCCTTAATGCCTGCTGTAGGGCACCTTCTGCCTGGGCCCGCTCAGAGATAGAGGAGGACTGGGTTGCAGCAGCTCGGGCTAAGGTCACCTTTTCTAGTAAGTTCTTTTCGTGAGTTGCGTAGCCTTTCACTGCTTCCACCAGGTTCCCTATCAGGTCGCTCCTTCGCTTGAGCTGCACCTCTATGCCGCTCCATGCCTCGTCTACCATGTTCCTGTGTTTTACCATGGAGTTGTATATACTTATGGGCACGAAGACGATGAAGGCCAAAATCACTACAAATAAAAGCAAGTAAAACATGTTACCCCTCCTTTTTTTATTAAAAAAGCCGAGGCATTGAGCCTCGGCTTTTCGTGGACGCTAAGATTCATATATCGAGGTTTCGCACTTCCCTGGCATGGGCTTCTATGAATTCCCTTCGGGGCTCCACCTTGTCGCCCATGAGGATGCTGAAATATTCGTCTGCCGCCACGGCGTCCTCTATCTCTATTCGCTTACATACCCTGGTTGCAGGATCCATGGTGGTCTCCCAAAGCTGAGATGGGTTCATCTCTCCAAGACCTTTGTACCTTTGTATGTTGAGTTTTTTGCCATCTCCAACTTTCTGCCTCAGGTTGTTTAGCTCCTTGTCGCTGAAGCAGTAGTGGATCTCCTTGCCTATTTGGACTCTGTAAAGGGGAGGTTGAGCTATGTAGAGATGTCCCCTCTCTATAAGTTCGGGCATGAACCTGTAGAAGAGGGTTAAAAGCAACGTTCTTATATGGGAACCGTCCACGTCAGCGTCGGTCATGAGGAAGATCCTGTGGTAGCGAAGCTTGCTTATGTCGAAATCTTCCCCGATACCCGTTCCCAGGGCTTGGATTATGGTCCTGACCTCGTTATTGTCCAGGACTTTGTCCATCCGAGCCTTTTCCACGTTGAGTATCTTTCCTCTCAAGGGCAATATGGCCTGGAAGTGTCGGTCCCTTCCCTGCTTGGCGGAGCCTCCTGCTGAGTCTCCCTCTACTATGAAGAGTTCCGATTCCTCTGGGTTCCGGCTGGAGCAGTCGGCTAGTTTTCCAGGTAAGTCAAGCCCCGCAAGGGCAGTTTTACGCCGCACTAGCTCTCTGGCCTTCTTTGCGGCCTCTCGCGCCAGGCGGGCTTTAATGGCCTTTTCCACCACCGGTTTCAGTATCTCCGGCCTTTCGTCTATCTCCACCATTAGGCCATCGTAGAATATGGAATCTACGATACCTTTTATCTCCCCATTGCCCAGTTTCGTCTTGGTTTGGCCCTCGAACTGAGGCTCTGGAAGCTTCACGGATATTACCGCCGTAAGGCCTTCCTTGAGGTCATCGCCAGAGAGGTTGGGATCCTTATCTTTAAGGAGTTTGTTCCTTCGTGCCATCTCGTTGATGGCCCTGGTTAGGGCGGTTCTGAATCCCGAAACATGAGTTCCACCTTCCACGGTATGGATCAAGTTGGCGAAGGCAAAAACTCGCTCCAGGTAACTGTCGTTGTACTGTAAGCCTATCTCCACGGATACGCCGTCTTTTTCCCCTTTGACTACCACAGGAGGAGTGAAGAGGGGGTTTTTGCCTTTGTTGAGATACTCTACGAAAGAGGATATACCGCCCTCATAGTGGAAGGTCTTTTCCTTGCCCGAAATCCGATCCTTCAAGATGATGGTTAATCCCGGGTTGAGGAAGGCCATTTCTCTGAATCTACTGCTCAGTATGTCCCATGAGAAGGTGGTTTCCTCAAATATCTCTCCGTCGGGCTTGAACTCTATTAGCGTTCCTCGTTTATTGGTGCTCTCACCGCAGCACAGCTCAGAGACCGGTTTTCCCCTCCTGTAACTTTGCCTCCATTCCCTTCCGTCGCGCCAAACCGTAAGGTTCAGCCACTCGGAGAGGGCGTTCACCACTGAAACACCTACGCCATGAAGGCCACCGCTTACCTGGTAGGCCTTTTTATCGAACTTACCTCCAGCGTGAAGAGTGGTAAGAACTACTTCAGCGGCTGGTTTTCCCGTTATAGGATGGGGATCTATTGGAATTCCTCGACCATTATCCTCTACGGAGACGTGGCCATCCTCATGGATGATGACCTCAATCCGATTACACCATCCCGCCAAGGCCTCGTCCACCGAGTTGTCCACTACCTCGTACACCAGATGATGAAGTCCCCTGGTCGTAGTGTCTCCTATATACATTCCTGGCCTGCGCCTTACGGCTTCCAGGCCTTCAAGTATCTGAATGTCTTGCGCCGTGTATTGCTTTGCCGATGCTGTCATTTCTTATCTCCCTCTTCTTTCACTTTTGATGCAAGTTTCATGCCTCTTTTGATGAACTCTTCGGACCTTCGCGCCACGGTCATGGGTTGAAAACCCGTGGCCATGACGGAGCCGTCCCGGAGTATGATGGCAGTTTCGTTGCCTTCTCGAACCAAGGCCAATACTCGGTCAATATGCACAAACGTGTTTTGCTCAAGGACTAAAAACACAAAGAAGACCTCCTGAAAGGTTATATATAGCACAAATGCTACATATAATTTTACCACATGTAGCCCTCATCGAAGGGAATTTTCGTCATGTGCTGCCTTTATAGGGCAGAAAGGGTGCTTATTATTTCGTCAACCTTCATCAACATGACGCCTATGTTCTCGAGCTCCTTCTTGCCCCTTTCATAAAGCCCTGAGATTGCGTCCTCTGCTGCTATGATGTTGTAGTCTCTCTCGCAGGCCTCATATATGCTGCTTCTAGGGCAGTTGGGGAAGTTGGAGCCCGAGAAAACCAGGGTCGAAGCGCCAAGCCTCATCAGTACCTCTTCGAGACACGTCTTGTAGAAGGCTCCGAACCGGCTTTTGTATATTATGCACTCTGATGGCCCTAGCCACTGGGGCTTTCCGGCCAAAAGCAGGGGGACATCAAGCTCTATGGGGCTTTCAAGCAAGTCTGGAGCAAGTTGGCTCCCTCTGGAATAGGCCAAAACGGGTCCCCCTTTGGATACTATGGAGCTTCTCCTGAAGGGCTCCGCGTTGGAGCCGTCGGGGAGGTATATCCTGACTACGTGAACTATGGGAAACCCTTTCTTTCTGAAAGCCTCGCACAATCTGCCGGCCTTCTTTGAGACTTTTTCGTTTTCTTCTCTTCCAAAGGGGTTGCCGGGCAGAAAGTCCACCTGCAGGTCCACCGTTACAAGACAAGGCATGTTCATGAAAGCTCCTCCTTCCTCATGGTGAAGGCCAGCGCAGTGCATGAGCCCCTCCACGGACAAATGCTGCAGTTGGTTTCGTTGGGAGTAAAGGGGCCCCAACAGCCCAGTGATGCTACCTCTTGTATCTTCTGCGCCTCTTCCTCCAGGAGATCTAGGGAGAAGGGGACGTTCTCCAAGGTTCCCTCAGGCAAGTGATATATACCAAGCCCTTTTGGGGGCTTTTGAGTCATCTTCCAAAGAGCTGTGCCGTAGAAGAGGAGCTGGTCCTTGTAAAGGGCCTTGGAGGCTTCCTGAGGTGCCGTTATCTTGTAATCAACGATCCAGAAGGCTCCTTGATCCTCGAAGACCAGGTCCATGTATCCGGTCATTTCGGTTTTGCCTCCCAGGTCCACTCGGAAGGGAAGTTCCTTCATGACCTTCGAGGACGCCCTTACCTGAGAAGCCAGTGGGCTTTCAGCAAGCTTGGATAACCATGCCCTTATGATCTTAAGGGTGGAGCTTTCTTTGTAAAGAGGGCGCAGGTAGGGAGGAATTATCTTGAGTCGTTCCATTTTTTTTGCTTCATCTAGGGGGAGGAGCACATCCAGGGATTCCTGGCTGTAATCCCAATCCTTTAGGATCCAGTGAGTTAGGCTCCCCATGTCGCTGCCGCCCCTGCCGTCCTCTGTGGGGGATTCCCAGGCTATATCCAGCCCCTGGCGATATTTCATCCTGTAAGCGTGGGGGCAGAACCTGTATAGAGCGTATATGCTGGCCGTTATGTTCTCGAGGAAAGTTTCCTCAACGAGGGGCTTTTTCTCTATGGTGACAATTGGTCCAAGAGAGCAGGAGGGCTCGGGTTGCTTAGGGCTTTGGGCCCCCTGGTTTTGTTGGTCAGAATAAAGTATCTTAACGCTTTCTTCTTCCATCAATTCTTCCATCCTCAGGAGGATAAGCTCAAGCCACGAGTTTTTCTTGGGTTTCAGCCTGCCTTGATCGTCTAGGTTGCTCACTCCACAGAGGATCAAAGAGTCCTTTGCCCTGGTGCATGCGACGTACAGGAGCCTTTCTTGCTCCTCCAGGATCTCCTGGGACTCAAAGAGGGAGTGTATGTCCTTGCTCAGAAGTTTTTGTTCTTTTTGGGGCAGCCATTCCTCTGGAAGTTTGCTGATGGCCACGCCGAGCCACTTGGAGGGCAAGATGGAGTCGTTTCTCTTGTTGGAGGAGTTCTCAAGACCCACTACCGCTACCACGGGAAATTCCAGCCCCTTGGCGGCATGCACTGTCATGACCCTTATCATATCGTCGTTTTCGCCGAGGATGTCAGCTTCCTGTAGGTCTGACTCCAGATACGTGGCTCTCTCCATGTAGGCAGCAGTCCCTTCCAGGCTAGGGTCAACGAAAGTCTCGTACTCCCTTATAACGTCTATGGCCTTTCTCAAGTTTGCCGCTATTCTTCTGCGCTTCCAGCTTGGATAGGCAAGGAGGATCCTGCCATCTTCCAGGAGGGAGGCGAGGGCCCATGAGGCACCCTTGACCTTGGCTACCTTGCGGAGTCTTTCGAAGGCCTTCCATTCCTCCGGGTGGTTCCGCTGAAATAAAAAGATGAGGCTGCAACTTTCGTTGTCTGCTTTCTTATGTTCCTTCACCAGGGAAGATGCTTCCTCAATGGGAAGGCCACTTAGAGGAGAGCATAGGAACGATGCCGTGGCAAGGTCGTCTTCGGGGTTCGCCAGTGCCTTGAGCAGGAAGGATATGTCCTTGGTCTCCCCTCGACCATAGAAGCTCCTGTTCCCCTCAAAGTAGACGGGAAGGCCAAGTTTCTCTATAAGGACGTTCTCTATGGCATCGTACTGAGTTCTGCTGGGTACGAGAATGGCAAAGTCCCTGTAGCGAAGGGACCTCAGTATGAAATTGCCCTTTTCGTCTTTGTCCCAAATGGTCTTTTTGCCCTCCACGGACTGGACGATGAAGTGTCCAAGGGATTCGAGGGCTCGTGCCCTGAGCTGATCGATTTTTTCTTTGTCCTCCTTGTCGGGGCAGGAGGTTGCAATTATTAGCTTGAAGGGCTCTACGGTGCTCTTTTGGCGCTTTTGCCACCAATGATGATGTTTAGGCGCCTCTAGGGGCATGAAGGGTTTTTGGATGTCTTTTGCTATGGTGCTGGGCCATATCTTGGAGAACATATTATTCACCTTCTCCATGACGGCCCCCCTGCTCCTGAAGGATATGTCCAGGTTTATGGATTTGGCGCAGGATGAGGAGTGGGATTCCCTTATGTACTCCCAAAAGACCTTGGGTTGGGCGTGGCGGAATCGGTAGATGGACTGTTGGAGGTCTCCCACTATGAACAGGGTGGAATCCCCTTTGTTTCTGATGGCCTTGAGCATAAGGTCCTGGAGGCCATCGGTGTCCTGAAACTCGTCCACCAGGATATGGGCAAATTTTTTCGCGTATCTTTCGTCCCTATCCAGGGCCCACAGGGCGAATCGGATCAGATCGTCGAAGGAAAGGGTTCCTCTGTTGTATCGAGCCCTTTCAACGTACTTCCATAAGACGGAGAAGACCTTTATCAGGGTCATTCTCGCCCTTTTTTCTTCGTGGGGGACTCCCTCCTTTATGAAGCTTGCGGCTTGGAACCATCCTGTGTTGCCGTCTCTGAACTCTTTGAGACTAAGGCCCAATGTTTCCTTCAAGAACTCATCTGCTGCCTTTTTGACTTTTCCGTTTTGAAGGGCTCTCAAGGGTCCTTCATTTCCAAAAAGGTCCATTATGAAATCTGGGGCATTTGTCTCGTCTATGGGCTCTTTCCATTTATTGTGGAGCCAAAGAAGCCTTTGGGAAAATTTTGCCTTTTCCTTGTCAAGGTTGGTTTGGCCTTTGATATGGGGTATGAGCTCTTCGATCCAGAGACTTTGGGCCTCTTGCCACTCCCCAAGAAGGCGCTCCAATAGTAGAGCCTTTATTTTGTCGTCCTCTGCTTCCATGTTTTCTGCCATGGACCAGACGTCCTCGGGGCTGTAGCCTCGGCTTGCGTAGGAGCTTATGAATTTTTCTGCGGACTCGGAGATGGTCTTTGCCCCGAAGGTGTTGAGCAAATCTTCCAACTCCGAGGAAGAGAGGATCTTTTGTGCCCTTTCCTTCCACTCCTTGGGTAGCTGGTCCAGGAGGACTTCTTCTTCCTGATAATCCAACGCCCGCTCTATGGTAAGCCAAAGAGACGCGTTTTCGGCGTTAGTTATGATCCTTGCGTTAGGGTCCAGATCCAAAAACAGGCCCGATTCCTTCATGACCCGCATGGCGAAGGCATGAATGGTGGATATGTAGGCATCGTCCATCCTGTCGATGATGTCATTGAACGTATCCGACATGGCGGGAAGATCAAGGACCAGCCGTTTCAGGATCTTTTCTATTCGCTCCTTCATCTCCGCTGCTGCCTTTTCAGTGAAGGTTATGGTCAGTATGCTGTTCAGCGGGACCTCCAGGACGGAGACCAGCCATATGAACCTCCAGGCCAAGGTGAGGGTCTTGCCTGAACCTGCTCCGGCGCTCACGGCTATCAGCTTCTCCTCGGAGGTGACGGCCTCCAGCTGTTTTTCCTCCAGTCCCTCCTTGTCCTTCAGATAATTGAAGAGCAAGGTTCTTTTGTCTGAAGTTTTTTTACTCATCTTCCTCAGTGCCTCCAGAGGGGGTTTCCTCTCTCCTGCAAAGCCCTCTGTAACCGCAGACCTTACAGGTGTCGGAGTTGTAATTCGGAGGAAAGTTTCCTTCTTTTAGGGTTTTGGCCCATTCCTCAAGTTTCTCTAACGCCCTTTCCTTTTGCTCTGATAAGGATCTAAACTTTTTGTCTGGTGTTTTTTCATTTTCCGAGCGGCTTGCCATTACAAAACCGCCGTCTCCCATGCATAGGTATATAACTCCATTCACTGGCATAGAGGGTTCTTCTTGTTCCCACGCAAGGGCATAAGATGCCAGCTGAAGGGCCTTACTATAGTTTGGGGAGCTTCCGAGCTTGTAATCATAAATGAAAACTCCGTCCTCTACCACGTCCACCCTGTCACAACGGCCTCGGAACAGGCATCCCTCCACATTTATGGATAGCTCCTTTTCTGTGAGAAGGTTCTTTCTCGATAATTTCAATTGCTCATCGAGCGTCTCCTGGAGTTTGCAGAGCCTTTTAGCCTGGAATTTGAGCCTTTTATTGTGCCTGTTGAGGGGGCCCTTTGGGTCCAAAAGCGCCGGATAGTGCTTTCCCAGCTCTTGATCCCATATGTTTTCCACTATCTCTTCCAGGGGCATAGAGGTAGTCAGTTTCCTTTTCCAGGCATTCTCCCAGAGACTGTGGATGAAAATGCCTGCCCTTTTGGTATCGAAAAGCCCTATTACCGGTTCTTCTATTTTCAAGTGGCGAGATGCCATGTACCTGAAAGGACAGTCGTTCCAGACGTCCAGGTCGCTTAAGTGGGCTTTTTCTATCTTTTCAGTGAACCTAGCTGTGGGAAGATCCTTTTTCCTCAGCAGGTTGAACCTCTTGGGTACCAAGGGCGTATCTTTTTCCCTTACCTCTAAAGGTTTTATGCGAAAGTCATCGTCTGGAGGTATTACGTCCTTGAGTCCCCTGGTCAAAGGAGAGTCGTGAATCCTTTTGGCCCATGGAGTGTTTCCTTCCAAGGCCTTTTCGAGGAAAGGGGATCTTCTCAGAGGCCTACCTGCGTCGTCCTGTAGGGGGCGGCTCACGATAGAAAGATTTGTCCCGCAGCACATAAGCCTACGCAACAAGGCATGACGTTGCTGTCTTATCTCCGGGAGTAAGGGCAGGTGAAAGGCCCCCAGAGCTAAAGACGGATCATCGTGCAGGGTCTCTCGCTCCTCGTCTGTCAAAAGGGGGCCTTGCCTAAGGTTTCCTGGCCATGAGGAAGAATCGGCCCCTGTAAGTATCCATACGTCGTGATACGTTAGGACCGGGGGAGTGGCAGTGTAGACCGAGATGGAGCCTTTGATCTTTACGCCTCGCCATAGGTTTGACCGCTCGGCCCAGGCAGCTAGGAAGGCCATGGCATCTTCTTTTCTTAACGGTTCTTCCCCTGCTGGTCCTATGTCTGGTTCCGCTTCCTTTATCTGAAGAGCCTTTTCCTCCAACTCTTTTATGGCTTGGTTCGTTTGCCGGGCGTCCTCGTCCAGTTCGGTCAGGTCCTGGATCTCCCAAGAGAGAGCTTTCCCCCATTGGGATGTCCGCTCTGCTTTCCCTGCCAGATTCAATAGGGCTTCATAGAGTTCGGAGGGAGTGCCTCCTCCTTCTATTTTTTGGGTGAAGGAGACTATTCTGTCCAAGTGTTTCAGACAAGAAGGAGCGTTTGAGGACAAGAAGGACCTCCAGCCTTCAAGGCCCTTGGGGGCTTTTTCCAGGGCTTTCTCCAAGGGGAAATCCTTGGCCGCCATGTATGAAGAAGCCAAAAGCCATGCGGTCTCCTCGGTGGGGAAGTCGTTTTTTGCGATCTCCCAGGCTTTCCTGGCTCCCTGCCAGAGTAGGGTGGATGCCACTGATGGGCCGTTTTCCAGGAAATAAGGGATGCCGTATCTATCGAAGGCTTCTTTCAAGGTTGGAAGCCTTTGTTGTTCCACCATGATGCCTATCCTTCCCCAACCGGGAAAGGGCATGTGGGAGAGTTCATGAAGGGGGCCGTAGCCCTTACGCCACAGGACGAGATAGCGAGCCAAAAGTTCGAGCTCCAGCCTGTAATCTCCCAGAACTGCCTCTACTATCTGGGGGCTATCTTCCTCTTTCAGTTCTGCAAGCTCGTCGGTTATGGTCCGGAGCTGTTCCTGGGCGTCATGGATGTCCAGGCCCGTATTTGGTGTCAGAACCACTATGTTTGCGCCCAGATCCTTGAGGCTTCTCACCAACAATAGTTGACCGTGAGTGAAGCTCAAAAAACCTGCGAAGACAAAGGTCTGGCCCCAAAGCCACCTTTGAGCCGAAAGGGGGGCGTCTTCAAGGAGGTGTCTTACCGCTGTGGCTGTTTGAGCGCTGTCCATCAGGCCGCTTTCTTCCAGATATTGAACATAGTCATGATACAAGCGGCATAAAAGTCTTTTGGATTCTGTCCCAAGAGAAAGGCATTTTCCTTTTTCGCATCTTTCGCAGTCGTTGAGCCTCCAGAGGTGTTCTGGCAACACTTCCTCGCGGAGCAGCTCCCTCAAGGTCTTACCCAAAAGCTCCACGAAGCCTCTCTGCTTGAATGAAGGAGGAACATTGACATTGATACTTTCTGCTTCCCGTATCAGGTTTTTGAGTACGAAATGGACGACGAGCCAATGGTCCGGTGGATCTATTTGCCGCCTTAGTTTGGATTTTGGCGTGCCAAGCTGCGAGGCTGCTTCCCTATATAGTTCCTCCCATCGCATTATCATGCGTTTTTTCCCCATAAGGGAGGGATCGCTGGAGAGAGCCTTCTCCAGTATCCTCACGTCACCACTGCTAGGCACCAGGACGTAACATCCCTTTTGGGCGTCCTTTACAGCTTTCGCTACGACTCCAGCGGCATTGTGAAAGAATTTGTATCGGATTAGTTTTACTTGGGCAGACATGGCCACCTCCATGGGGGTGCTGGGCGTTATTTACTCTCTTATTCTACCAGCTTTCCCCCAGGAGATGGATGAAGTCGTTTAAGTCCAAGGTATGGTCTAACGGTATCCTTCGAAGGGGCCTCTCCAGAGCATGTCCTGGGGCAAACTTTCCATGCGTTCTGCAAGAGCCCACTCTCGGAAGCGGCGTTCGCTGGACAAGAAGCTTCGGGTTTCTTTCCTTCCCTGGGAAGTTTTTTCCCTTTCTTCTCTTCTCATTTCTACTCCTCCTCTTTCTCTGGGTTTTTCTTAGGTCGCTGAATAAATTAAGAGCCGGGATCCTTTTGGGTCCCGGCTCCTTGTACCTTTAGTGTGCGCCTAGGTGGCAGGTACACCAGGAGGGGACCCAACGGCGAGTACGAGAATAATAAGGCTAATTATTACGCTCAGTTGGAACAAGAGACCAACGCTCATTGCCATCAGGGTTTCCCTCCTTCATTTAGTATGTGATTTGAATTTTCAGGTAATTTTACATCCCAAGGTGGAATTTGTCAAAAGAGTATATTGTATGCGTACATGTTTGGTTGGAACTTCATACAAATTATGCGTCGGTTCTGATAGACTATTGAACGATAGATGCGGCGGAAAACATGTAGGGCAGAATTTTTTAATTAGGAGGAGTAAACGTGGTGGGGAAAGACAGTTCGGTGTCTGAGTCTTTGAAGAAAGCCTACAGATACAGATGGATAGTGTGGGGTTCCATGGTTTTAGCCTACATGGTGGTGTTCTTCCACAGGTTGGCGGCGGGAGTGGTTAAGGAGGACATAATCAACACCTTTGGTTTGTCTTACACTGAATTTGGACATCTGGCTTCCATGTACTTTTATGCCTACATGGTCATGCAGATACCGGTGGGCATTCTGGCAGACTCTTTGGGGGCGAGGATTACGGTCTCTTCTGGCATGCTGGTGGCTGCTTTGGGGTCGGTGGTATTCGGTCTGGCCAAGAGTGTCTTTGCGGTCTTTCTGGGACGTTTCCTGGTAGGTATAGGAGTTTCGGTGGTCTTTGTGTGCGTTCTCAAGGTTCAATCTCAGTGGTTCAGGGAGGACGAGTTCGCATCCGTCTCTGGCGCAACGAACCTCATGGGAAACCTTGGGGGGCTGGTGGCCCAGACGCCTTTGGCCTTGTTGGTCGCAGCGTTCACATGGAGGTACACTTTCGTAGCTATAGGGGCCTTGTCGGCTGCCCTAGCGGTTTTATGCTTTCTTCTTATCCGCAATAAGCCTCAGGACATGGGTTTCCCTCCGATACACCAGGAGGTTCCTTTGGAGGATAATAAAAAGGCAAGTGTCTCTTCAGGGCTAATGGAGGTAATCAAGGATATATGTTTGTGGCCCTGCTTTTTGTACGTGCCTCTTGTTGCTGGCGCTTACATAGCTTTTACTGGAGCATGGGGAGTTCCATTCCTATCGGAAGTTTATGGCATGTCCGCCAAGGAAGCTTCGGGGTTCATCGTCATGGCCGTTTTCGGGGCCATGCTGGGCGGAGTCTTCATGGGGTGGGTCTCCGATAAGCTGAAGAAACGAAAGCTTCCCGTGATCATTGTCAGCATAGTGCAGGTCCTATCTTGGGCAGGGATAGTCTTTTGGGTTGGAAGACCCATCAACGAGCCACTGCTTAAGAGTTTGTTCTTTATAATGGGCTTTACCTCCATGGGAGTGGTCATAACCTGGGCGATAATAAAGGAGATGAGTCATCCGGAGCGTACGGGAGTGGCCATATCGGTGATGAACATGATAACGTTCCTTGGGTTGGCCATTTACCCGCCACTCATGGGAAAGATCATAGATATATTCAGGGAATCGGGCGCTTCCTTTGCTTACCGAAACGCCTTCTTGCTGTGTCTTTTCGCGACGGCTCTGGCTTTGGGGTTGGCCTTCCTGGCGAAGGAGACGGGGTGCAGGAACATTTATGCTTCCCGTAAGGTCTCCAAGGCCTAGTCCAGCTGCTTGGGTTTTTCGTAAGTGTACCTTATGCCCTCGAAAGGCTTGGGTAGTATGCGGCTTGCTAGGACCACCCTGTCATCCTTTTGTTCCACCTTGTCCAGTACCAGGGGAAAGACGAATTCATTTAAATCTATAACGGGCTGTATCTGCGATATGGCCCGGTCGGTTATGCTCTTGGGGAGGTCAACCTTGTTGACCCGCATAACGTAGTCGGCAAGCCAAAGTTCTTTGCCTTTTCGGATCTCGAAGCGTCCCTCAAGCTCTATAAGGATGTCCAACCGAAATAGGAATTTGGTCAGGTAATATCCCCTGACGTAGAGACCGCCGTCCCTGAAGTCCAGGAGAAGGTCGTGCCAATGGCCGTCGTCGTCGCCGAACTCCTCGCTGAGTAGGGCTTTGTTTACGTCCTCTTCGAGAATGACGGCTTTTGCCTTTATGTCCAGCATATTCTTAACGTCTGGTGGTTCGGTGTTCCAGGTAGAGGGCGGAGTAAACTCAACATCCACAGCTTCAACAGTCAAGTGGTCGATCCTCACACCACCAATGTCGCAACCTATTAGGTCCAAGTATAAATGTCCAACCTTGCCCTCTCCGTCCGGTTCATGGTTTAGGATCAATTCCATTTTCTCCGGTTTCAGACCTTCTATGAAAGCCTCATAAAGTTTACGAGATGGAGGAGAGGATTCATCTTGAGCCCTTGCATGGGGAGGAAAGGCAAAAGCTACTAGTATTATCATGGTGACCAATATGCTAAAGGTTTTCCTTATACTGTTCATTCTCCATCTCTCCAATTTGCAGATTTATATTAATCTTGCACTGATAACCTGCGGAACGTGCTTGCCAGATCCATTAGCTTGTTGCCTTCCACACGGTTCAATATTATACGGTCTTGAGGTTTTGCCCCTATGGATTCGTAAAAAGCCCGGGCCTTTGTGTTCCAGGTAAGGACGCACCATTCCAGGCGGCCACCGCCTATCTGCAGGGCAAGATGGGCAAGGTAGGACAGAAGGATAGTGCCTACTCCTTTACCCCTGTGGGAGGGTTTTACGTACAGGTCTTCAAGGTACACTCCAGGTTTTCCCTCGAACGTGGAGAAGTTGAAAAAGTAAAGGGCAAAAGCTATAGGTTCATCATTTACGCATCCAAAGATGACTCGTGCTTTGGGGTTTTCCCCGAACAGATGTTCTGCAAGCAAATCTTCATTGGCTTTTACCTCATGAAGTAAACCCTCATGTTCGGCAAGCTCCTTGATGAACTGCAATATTATCGGGATGTCCTCTTCGGTAGCCTCTTTGATATGAAGGTCCTTTACCTGGGCTATTGTTTTTTTCAAGCTAAATTTCCTCCTTAAAACAACTTCTATTATAAAGAAGAACCAACAAGCCGTCAGCGAAGAAATTTGCCCGGCCTCTTAGAATATTCGTTCTCCCAGGGGAACAGGCCTTTCTGGCTTCAAGAATACTACATTGCCCTCTTGATCCTTTGCGCCCAGGACCAATACCTCGGACTTGAAACCGGCTATTCTCTTTGGAGGGAAGTTGACTACGCATATTACAAGCTGATTCACCAAATCTTCCGGGGTATAGTTGTCGCAGTATTGGCCTGAGCTCTGCCGTATGCCCAGCTCCTCTCCCAGGTCTATCCACATCTTGTAGGAGGGCTTTCGTGCCTTTTCGTTCCTCTCCACTTTGATTATTTTGCCCACGCGCATGTCCACTTTTTCGAAGTCTTCATAAGTAAGCACCGTTTCTTCTCCTTCCTCTTGCTCTTGGCTGCACAGGGACGTTATCCCTTTACACACAATATTATAAACATAAATAAACTTAAAGGGCATAAGTCTAAAAGGGCCCCCCATGATAAACTAGGGCCATGGTGGAGAGAAGGATACCCCTTGAAGGGGACACAGCGTTGAGGAAGAGAGCCCAAGAACTTTTGAAGGCTTCTGAAACAAGCGATGAAGTAAGGATGAAATGGCTGGCTCTTGCCGAGGAGGCGGCCAGGGAGGGTGATTATTTGCTATCTGAGTACGCGTACAAAAAGGCCTTGAGGCTGAGGGTGCTATGGTGAAGTCTGCACCCGATGAGCAAAGTTCCTACAGTGCCGTAAAGGGAAGCCCTACGAGAGCTTTTTTTCTGGAAAGGCTTAATCGATTCGTGGTCCTCTGCAGGGTAGGCACAGATGTGGTAAAAGCTCACCTTCCAAACCCTGGTAGATTGTGGGAGCTTCTTTACAAGGATGCCGAGCTTGTTTTAGAGAGAACCAGCGCTTCAGGTAGGGCTACCGATTACACGGTCGTGGCGGTAAGGACGGAAAGAGGCCCTGTAATGCTCCATACCCACAGGGTGAACAGTGCAGTTGCTTGGCTTTTGGCGAGAGGAAAACTTATCGGATTTGAGGATTACAAACTTAAGGGAAGGGAAGTTACCCATGGACAGCACAGGTTCGACTTGCTGTTAAGCGGTCCCGAAGGGGAGATTCTCGTGGAGGTTAAGTCTTGTACCCTCTTTGGCGAGCTTCTGGCCATGTTTCCCGACGCGCCGTCGAAGCGCGCGGTAAATCACGTAAGACACCTAGGAGAACTCGCCAGGCAGGGTGTAAAGACCGCCGTAATTTTCGCAGTTCAAACACCCCATCCCAAGTTTTTCCTGCCGGACTTTCATACCGATTACGATTTTGCGAGGACTGTCCTTGCAGAAAAGGAGCATGTGGAGTTTCTTCCGATCTCTTTGGAGTGGGGAGCAGAGGATCTTAAGTTGAAGGAGCGCTCCAACAGGATTGAAATCCCCTGGGGGGTGTTGGAGCAGGAGTGCGTGGACGCCGGAAGTTATGTTTCCATATTTGAGATTAAAGACCCCAAAGCCCCCCTGGGGGATGGCTTTTATTGCGTAGTTGAAAGGGCACCGAAAGATCTTACGGCATCCATGGCAAGGGTTACAAGAAAGACTCTCATGCCTCACCCAACTTTAAACGCAATAAAGGAAGACCTAAGCCTCGTGGGGGTTTTACCCATAAGGGCCAACGAGGACATGGCGTCGCTGCAAGACGACCTGGCTGCAGTTAGTCCTTTGACTGCAGATGGGCTTTTTTATTTTCCCCATAATCCTTTAAGGCAGAAGGCTTTCATAGATGTTCTACTTAAGTATAGGATTGGGCGCCTGGAACAAAAGCTTCTAAATGAATACCCTGGGGGGCTTGACGGTCCTAAAAAGTGTGGTAATATATGCACATGATTTGTTATAACGATAACAAAAATTACGAGCGTAAAGTGGAAATCTTGAAGGCCATGGCCCATCCAGTGAGGTTGGCTATACTGGAGAAGCTTAGAGCAGGTGACATGTGCGCCTGCGTCATAGCGGACATGTTCGAAAGCGACAGAACCACCGTGAGCAAGCACCTGGCCATACTGAAGAAGGCCGGTCTCGTAGATGACATAAAGGAAGGAAGAAACATAATCTATCATCTTAAAATGCCATGCATTCTAGATGTCATGCCTTGTATAGAGAAAGTTATAAACCAGGAACGAGAGCGAAAATGCTGTAGCTCGGGTTCGGAATAACTAAAGATGAAGTGGGGTGGACACAGTGAAGATTCAGATACTGGGGACCGGGTGTCCCAAGTGCAAGAAACTAGCGGAAACAGCGGAAAAGGCGGCAAAGGAATTGGGACTCTCCTTTGAGTTGGAAAAGGTTACGGACATAAATGACATCATATCCTTTGGAGTCATGGCAACTCCTGGACTAGCGGTGGACGGGAAGGTCCTGGTGGCTGGGAAGGTTCCGTCTGTAGAGGACGTCAAAAAAATGCTGCAGGAGTCAGCCAGCTAGTTAAAGCTGAAAAAAAAGAGAGGCCCTGGCCGCAAGGCGAGGGCCTTTAAAGAGCAGTATATGTGCAAATAATTTCACATAAAGGCTTTGTATTTTATCAAGTAGAGGTGAATATGAAATGAATTCGGAGCTCAAAAAGTTTATGTATCTTTTGCTTGCTTTTCTTGCCTTTTACTTTATGCCCGTTGAGAGCGCCAGGCTTCAGAACGCTGCTGTTGAAGCGTTGGCAATGCTTCACGAGTATGCCAGAGAGCACGTTCTACTATGCCTAGTGCCGGCGTTCTTCATAGCTGGTGCCATAAGTGTGTTCGTTTCTCAGCAGTCGGTTATGAAGTACCTTGGAGCCAACGCTAAAAGATGGGTTGCCTACTCGGTTGCTGCCGTTTCAGGTACGGTACTTGCAGTTTGTTCCTGCACAGTGCTTCCCCTTTTTGCGGGAATCTACAAGCGGGGTGCTGGTCTTGGTCCAGCTACGGCCTTCCTTTATTCAGGACCAGCAATAAACGTTCTGGCAATAATCCTCACGGCGAGGGTCCTAGGTGTGGAGCTTGGGGTGGCAAGAGCCGTTGGAGCCATATCTTTCAGCGTCATAATAGGCCTTTTGATGGCCCTTATCTTTCATGAAGAAGAAGCAAAAAGACAGGAGAGCTTTGCAGCTCTTCCGGAACCCGAAGATAATAGACCTTTATGGAAGACCGTTTGGTTCATGGCCAGCATGGTGGTGTTTTTGGTCTTCGCCAACTGGGCTGCTCCCAAGGTTCCAGTGGGTTTTTGGGCAGCAGCGTACAGGGTCAAGTGGTACGTTGCTGCGCTGGCCTTGATCTCCACGGTGGCGAGTTCTTGGCTATGGTACACCAAAGACGAGCGAGCCGAGTGGTTTCAGTCCACTTGGGGATACGCCTTGCAGGTTTTGCCCCTCTTGTTCGGAGGCGTTTTGGTAGCAGGTTTTCTCCTGGGAAGACCTGGACATGAAGCTCTAATACCCGGAGAATGGGTGGCATCTCTTGTGGGGGGTAATTCTTTCTTTTCCAACTTTTTTGCCACGGTGGCAGCGGCGTTCATGTATTTTGCCACGCTGACGGAAGTTCCCATACTGCAGGGGCTCATAGGAGCAGGAATGGGCAAGGGACCGGCCTTGGCTCTTCTCCTTGCTGGCCCAGCTTTGTCCCTGCCCAACATGCTCGTGATAAGAAGCGTCCTTGGCACCAAGAAAACGGTGACATATGTGGCTTTGGTGATAATTCTTTCCACTATAGCTGGTATGATATTCGGTGCCATCTTTGGTTAAGATGCAAAGCAGCAAGATAGCGAGGGGGTAAGGAAATGGATTGGAAGAAAGCGAGCAAGGACGAAATAGTGTGCTATTGCCAAAAGGTAACCAAGGGCGAGATAGTAAAGGCAATGTACGAAGGAGCAAACACTATGGAAGAGGTTATGAAAAAGACCAAGGCTGGAATCGGAGGCAGGTGCAAGGAGCTTAACCCCAGAGGCAGGTGCTGTCACCCCGACATAGAGGAGATCATGTCCATCTACGGCGAGACAGTCAAAAACCTGAAAAAGTCCTCCTGCTGCGGCCCTAATTGTGATTGTTCTTAACTTTGATGTAAATGTTTTTGAAAAGGCTCCCCACAAAAACGGGGAGCCTTTTTTGTGTGCAATTGACATTAAAAGTGGTATCCTTTTGCGGGGGAGGTGATAGGTTGAGTGTTACTTTGACCAGAAAACAGGTGCTCATTGCGGACGGTGCAATGCTCTTTGCCGCCGTTTTTTGGGGTTCGGGTTTCGCTGTTACCAGCTGGCTTTTAGACTACATGTCCCCCTTGTGGCTTTTGACCGTTAGGTTCTTGGCAAGCGGGGGAATCTTGATGTGTTTTTTGTGGAACAGAGTCAAAAAGCTGAGAAGAAAGCACGTGGTTTTGGGGATCCTTTTGGGCGGAGTCCTCGCGGCCACCTTCATAGCTCACGTGGTGGGACTTTTATATACAACCCCTGGAAAGCAGTCCTTCATAGCAGGAAGCAACGTAGTCATGGTTCCATTTCTTTACGCCCTATTCTATAAGAGGCTTCCCTCCCTTTTGGCCACCCTTGGAGCTTTTGTGACCACCGTGGGGCTTTTGGTCATGGCATTCACTCCTGGGATGAGCTTCAACCTCGGTGATGGACTTTCCCTCCTTTTGGCAGTGGGGATAGCCTTTCACGTCCTTTTGGTTGGAAACCTCAGCAGGCGCATGGACCCCGTGGCTTTGACGGTAGTGCAGCTTTTTGCCAGTGGGGTGTTTCTTTTGACCTTGTCCTTGGTGCTTGAGCCGATACCCCACTTTGGCGACGTATCACCCAAGGTGTGGTGGGGGATAGGCTACATTGTGGCCTTCGTGACCGTGATTCCCTTTTTCATTCAGACTGTTGCCCAAAGGTACAGTCCTGAGACCCACGCTGCGATAATACTCTCCATGGAGAGCCCCTTTGGCTACGTAATAGCTATAGCTCTTGGAGAGGAAATGCTGAACCTCCAGATAGTGTTAGGAGGTGTGCTTATTTTAGCGGGAGTCTTTCTCGCGGAGCTTGAGATCTTCCTGGAGAGGAGAAAATAATGGAACAGATCAAAAGGCTTCTTCCCAAGTTGATGGTCGCAAATTTCGGCATCATGGCCTTCAGTCAGGTTTATTTCCTTTTGCCCATGTATCTATCCTATAAGGGGATCACAGATCCCAAAGCGGTTGGGTTGATTTTGGGCGCCTTCTTTTTTACAAGCACTGTCCCAAGGCCCTTTCTGGCATACCTGGTGGAAGCTTTTTCTTTAAGGAAGTTGCTTTTTGCTTCTTCGATCCTAGGCCTTGTGGCGGGTATAGGTATAGCGTGCTCAAAGACGGTGCCTTTGTTGATCTTGTGGAGGCTGATTGCGGGGTTGGACTTCGGGCTTTTTTTGGTGGCCTTGACCACTTACCAGACCTTCGTAATACCTGAAGAAGTCAGAGGGAGTGCCTTTGCCCTTATAACCGTGGGTTCTATTTTTCCATTCATCGTCGTTCTGCCCATCGGCGACTTTATGCTGCACAGGAACATGGAGTGGCTTTACATATGGCTTGCCCCCCTTATGGCCTTGGTGTGTGGGGTTATATCCTTGACTTTGAGGCCGGCAAAGAAGAAGAGTAGGCTTGAAGAGGAGCAATGGGGAACCTGGAGGGAGCTTTTGTCCTTGAGATCGGTGCAGGGGTATTTGATATCGGCCATCCTCTATGGTCTTACAGATGCTGCCATTATTTCCATCACCTCTTTGGCCATGGAGAAAGAACTTCCTCCTTCTGCTTTCATGGTCCCCTTTGCATGGGGAGCTCTCTTGATAAGGCTTTTGGGATTCAAGATATTGGACATAATTCCGAAAGGAATCCTGGCTTCTTTGGTGATAGCTGTGAACGCCTTTGGACTGATAGGGGCAGCACTAGCGTCCAGTAGCCTGGTTTTTGGAGTTTCCGGGCTGATTTATGGAGTTGGCGTAGGTATAGGGTTTCCTCTCTATTTGGCCCTGGTGGGTGAGGTTACTCCCAGGCGGTTCAGACCAAAAGCAACCGCCTTGGCGTGGTTCCTCCTCGACGGTTGCTATTTTGTCACTCCTATTATCTTTGGTTACCTCTCTGCATTCATCGGGGCAAGCTGGGCCTTCAGGTTATTGCCGATTTTCCTTCTGTTTTCGTCATTGCCCGTGTATATCTTTTGTTGGCGCCCCAAAGGTTCCTAGCGATATTCTTTCATCAGCTGCTGAGCCTCCATAAGCAGAGCAAGGCCTTTGCCACGCTCCGATAGCATCTGCCTGTAGAACGAGTTGAACCCTCCTGGGAGGCTCTCAAACTTGAGGATCCAATCCTCATCCCAATTGGGGTCATTGGGGAAGTTCTTTATCATCGTAGCCTCGGTCAGAGTCTTGCCTTTTGAAAGGTCGTCCTCCAGAGCCCTTATTGCCAGTAGACTAAGGTTGGCCGCTCTAGTGAGGTGGGACCTTGCCTTCAAGAGTGTTGTGCGAGTTTTTTCTGGTATGACTTTCGGAACCTCGACGGAAGCCAAAGCGTTCCTGGAGTCCATAAAGGTATTGAAGGCCATGTCGAAGGTCTCCTTTGGAATAGGGCTTCGAGATGCTACTTTTTGCCTTATGTCCAGCCACGTTTCCTCGCAGGCCTGCCAGTGGATTCTTAGGGATGTGTCCGCTTCAAGGAAGGCCTCCTGCCCCTCGAACGTCACTGGTTGCTTTAGCCTTATCAACAAGTTGCGGTTGGAGCGCTTTATCGATAGCAAGATAGAGCCGTGGCTTTCGGGCAAAACCAAAATCTCATCCAGGACTTCCTGGGTGGATAAGGTGTCCGCGGGGCGAAAATCCACGGCTTTTATGAAGTCCCCCGGAAGTAGGCCTGATGCGTGAGGGAGGGAACCTTCCACGACGTTTCTTACCACAAACCCTCCAGGTACCTTCTCCAGGGTTAGGCCAGGAACCAGAGGCTGGACCGCTTCCTGAGAAAAGGCCGGAGCTGATAAAACCATCACCGCCAATATGGCGCCGAGTAAAAGCAGAGATTTATTGGTTCTCATGATATCATCTCCCGTACACGGAGTATTTGTTTTTAAGTATAACCTAATTAATGAGAAAAAGTAAAATTTTTTCAGTATGGAATCCTTTCCCAGCCATCTAGCTTTCCAAAACTGAGTCTTCCTCCCACGAAAGTTAAAAGGACCTTGACATCTTTGAGTTTGTCCGGGTCAAGGACGCTTATTCGGCTGTCCAAAACCACCAGGTCGGGGTACATTTTTGCTTTTATCTTGCCTATCTTATCCTCAAGGCCGCTTGCCTTTGAGGGATTTACCGTGTACATTCGTAATGCCTCATCCAGGGTGAGCTTCTCTTCCGGCAGCCAACCTCCTTTTGGGAGCCCTTGGTCGTCAGTCCTCTCGACGGCGGACCATATCCCTCTCATGGGATTCGGGGGTTCAACGGGAGCGTCGCTTGAGGCGGTAAGCAACATGCCTGCGTTGGCCATGCTTTTCCATGCGTAAGCCCAGCTTAAGCGTTCCTTGCCTATGCGGTTTTCCGTTATCTTTATGTCGCTTGGCACGAATACTGGCTGCACGTCCCCTACGACTCCGAGTTTGGCTAACTTGTTCATTTGATCTGGCCTACATATTTGAAGATGTACGGCCCTGTGTTTAACTCCTCCCGGCTGGTCTTTAAGCTCCATGGCTGCTTCTATTGCCTCTATCAGCTGGTCCAGGGCCCCGTCGCCTATGGCATGAGTCTGAGTCTGAACGCCCTTTTTATGGCAATCCACTATAAGGTGTTTGATCTCCTCTTTGGAGTAGTTGAGTATACCTTGGGTGAAAGGTGCATCTACGTATGGGAAAGTCAAAGCAGCAGTTCTAGCTCCCAAGGAGCCGTCAAGGAAAAACTTGCGCCCCCCATAGGAGAGCCACTTGTCATTTTGGGGCAAGAATTTCATGGCCTCGTGCGGTTCATCGCTGTAAAGGCGGACTCGAAGAGGGAGCGTGTTCTTTTCTTTTAACTCCAAGAGGGCATCTATGTTTTCTTTAAGGCCGTAGGACGCTGCGCTGCAGGGGTTTATGGCGGTGAGTCCGAAAGAGGCCAAAAGTTGGCAGGTCCTCAGGATTCGTTTTGGCTCATTTTTTTTATCGTACAAGGATTTTCCCATGATCTGAACCATGGGTTCGGCTGCTCCTTCCACGAGGGCCCCCGTAAAATTGCCCGAGGAGTCGAAAAGTGCTCCTTTGGTGGTGGCAGAAACCGTAAAATTTGCTTCCATGAGTGCTCTGGAATTGACCACGTGAAGGTGAGTGCACACCCTTTCAAGTATCACAGGGTTGGGCAGCCCAAGCTCGTCTAGTTCCTTGAGGGTGGGCAGGCTGTCGTCTTCCCAGGAGGAGTTATCGAAGCGAACGCCGTAAATCCACTCCGTCGGAGAAGTTTGTGAGGCTTTCTTTCTCAACATGTCGTAAAGCTCCTCCTTGGATTTTGCCTTTGAAAGGTCCAGGGCCTCAAGCTGCCTCGATAGAGCAGTAAGATGCAAGTGAGAGTCGTACATCCCAGGTATCACCGTTCTTCCCTCAACGTCCAGCTTGAGGGCCTCTGAAGCAAGAGGGTGGTTCTTTACTTCATCGTAGGTTCCCACGGCCTCTATGTGTGAGGAACTAAACAAAACAGCATCGGCCTTTTTAGCCTTTCCTTCCCCCGTCCATATGTCTCCATTGTATATGAGCATGCTTTTACTCACATGGAACACCTCCAATCATCACTCAAAATAATAAATGCTTTAAAACAACGACACAAGGTCAGATAGTTTTCTTATTTGGAAACAAGAATATATCTATAAGGAAATACAATATACATAATAGACATAGTATTGACATATTTGTGGTTTTGCCTGAATATTTAGAGAAATAACTGTGCAAACTAATGTAGTGGGGGGAAAGGGATATGGTTGTCAAGCTGCGCTCTTGGAAGGAAGTTCCCTTATGGAAGGGAGTAACGGAGGAGGAGTGGAGCGACTGGCGGTGGCAGATTCGTAACAGGATCACGACTGTGGATGAGCTGAGGCAGGTTATCAACCTGACGGACGAGGAGGCGGAGGTAATAGAGAGGAGTTTGACCAAGCTGAGGATGGCCATAACGCCTTATTATGCATCGCTGATGGATCCCGATGATCCTCGGTGTCCCATAAGGAAGCAGGCGGTTCCCTCGATTCATGAGACCATGTTTTCCAAGGCAGATCTTCATGATCCCCTTCACGAGGATGTGGACTCTCCAGTTCCTGGTTTGACCCATCGTTATCCTGACAGGGGTTTGTTGTTGATAACCGACCAGTGCAGCATGTACTGCAGGCACTGTACCAGGAGGCGCAAGGCAGGAGAGACGGACCGAGCGTACTCTGAGGAGCAGATAAAGAGGTGCATAGAGTACATAAGGGAGACGCCCACGTTCAGGGATGTATTGCTTTCAGGAGGAGATCCTTTGACGGTGAACGAGGACATGCTTGAGTGGGTTATAAGCGAGCTTAGGAGCATTCCTCACGTGGATTTTGTGAGGTTGGGGAGCCGTGTGCCGGTGGTATGTCCTCAGAGGATAACGGACAAGCTTTGCAACATGCTGAAGAAGTATCATCCTGTGTGGCTTAATACTCATTTCAATCATCCCAAGGAGATAACCAAGGAGTCGACGGAGGCGTGCAACAAGCTTGCGGATGCGGGTATAGTGTTGGGCAACCAGACGGTGCTTTTGAAGGGAGTGAACGACTGTCCGTACTTGATAAGGGAGCTTAACCAGCAGCTTTTGAAGATAAGAGTGAATCCCTATTACATATATCAGTGCGACCTGTCGGAAGGTATAGAGCATTTCAGGACGAGCATAGGCAAGGGCATACAGATAATGGAGTATTTGAGGGGTCACACGACGGGTATGGCCCAACCATTGTTCATAGTGGATGCTCCTGGTGGAGGAGGTAAGATTCCTGTGGGTCCCAACTACGTGGTGAGCCGTTCGGACCGTAAGGTTATATTGAGGAACTACGAGGGGGTGCTCACGGTCTACACGGAGCCTGAGGACAATATGAGCCGTCCGGAGGAGCTTTATCACTGGGAGGAGTACACATCTCGCCAGAGGCAGCTATCCAGGGAAGGGCTGATCAAGCTCTTTGAGGGCGAGGCCATATCCCTTGAACCTGCCAACCTGGACAGAAGAAAAAGGGCGGAGAAGAGGAAAGAGGCATGAAGTTTTCCATAGACGTTAAGGAAGCCCAAACCCTTACGGCGGACCTGGTAAGAATTCCAAGCCCTTATTTCCAGGAAGAGCCCGTTATGCGCTTTGCCTTCGACTGGCTCGAGAAGGCGAAAGTCCCCGTGGAGTTTCATCGATTTCATGAAGACAAGATATTGAATTACGAAGGAATAAATGTGTGGGGAGTTGTAGAGGGAGCAAAGTCGGGACCCACAGTTGTTCTGAACGGGCACCTGGATACGGTGAAACTTTGTGAGGGATGGACCCGGGATCCTTTTGGAGCAGAGGTTGAAGATGGTAGGTTATATGGTCTTGGAGCCTGTGACATGAAAGGCGGATGTGCCTCCATAATGCTGGCGCTGAAGCATTTTTTGATGCGTAATGGTTCTTTCTCAGGAAGAATAGTCTATTCCCTGGTCTGCGATGAGGAAGGGCCCTTTGGCTTGGGGACCGATGCCTTGATTATGGACGGCATAATACCCCAAAAAGCAGATATAGCAATAGTTACCGAGCCAAGCAGCGCCTTTGCCGGGGTTGTTTTCCCAGCCGTATGTTTGGGAGCTAGAGGAGGGTACAATTACAAACTTTCCTTTACGGGCAGGTCGGCACATGGCGCCTTCCCGGAGCAGGGTATAAACGCCGTTTCCGATGCTGCCAAGGTTCTGCTGGAGTTGGAGAAAACTTCCATGAGGTTTGACGAAAAGCTTGGTAGGGGAAGTATCTGCTGCATTGATTTTGAGGGTGGAGGAGCGGCCCTATCAGTGCCTGACAGGGCGGAGTTTTCAGTGTTCCGACACACTGTGTTGGGGGAGGACAAGGACACGATCCTCGAGGAGGTCAAAGCCGCAGTGGAAAGGGCCAATATAAGGTCAAAGGTGGATTTTAAGTTTAGAGAGGCACCCCACCCAGAGTGTGATGGTTTCCCAGCCTACGTCACGTCGCGGGACAATGAATACGTAAAGCTTTTTGAGGAAAGCACAAAACATGTGACAGGACAAAGCCCCAAGGAAACCTATTTTGCCAGCGTAGGTGACTTTTGCTACCTAGGTGGCAGGCTTGGTATCCCGACGATAGTATTTGGGCCTTCGGGAGGAAATTTTCACGGTCCTGATGAGTACGTGAATATTGAGGATGTGAAAACTACAACGGAGGTGATATTAGAGTTTTTGGAAAGATCGTTGGGTTAAGGAAACGAAAACGAAATAGTTTAGGAAAAGAGGAGGCGAGTTAAGATGCAGCTACATATGATTGATTTGTTTGTTGTTGTAGCTTATTTTATATCCCTTGTTGCTATAGGCTACTACATAATGCTCCAAGCACAAAGAAGAGGAATGGAGTCAGAATCCTTCCTTGCTGCAGACAGAAATATGGGGCTCATTAGAACAGCTGGTTCCGCGGCGGCTACTGATTTGGGTGGTGGGTTCAGTATAGCCATGGGAGGGTTGGGTTTCAGTATAGGTATTTCAGGTTCGTGGCTAATAGGAGTATCGGCCTTAAGTGCGGTTCTCGCAGCTCTTTTGATGGCTCCCAAAATTAAACGATGGGCTGATAAAGTCAAAGGTTTGACTACGGGAGACCTGTTTGAGACGAGGTTTGATAAAAAAACAGGCACTATTGCGGCATTGCTGATAGGTCTTGCGTGGTGGACTTTCGTTGGAGGGCAGGTGATAGCAGGAGCAAAGCTGGTAGCTGGCACATTGGGGCTTAGTGTAACTGCTACGATTATTATTGCTGGAGTCATTATATTGCTTTACACAGCCATGGGAGGTTTGAAAGCTGTTATGACTCTAGATGTGTATCAGTTAGTGGTATTATGCGTAGGAGTTATCTTCATAATGGTGCCTTTGGGGCTCAAAGAAGTAGGTGGATATAGTGCTCTCATGGCAAAGCTAGCATCCAACCCTGAAACAGCTAAGCTCACAAATTGGGGTGCTGTGGGCTGGAAAACAGCTATAGGCTGGTTCCTGTCTATATTCCCAGTGTGGTTTATTTCCATAGCTACGTTCCAAAGGGTGATAGCAGCAAAGGATGAAAAAACCGCTAAATGGGGTATATTTCTCACCGGTTTTCCCATAGAGTGGCCCATATTTGCTATAGGTATGACTTTAGTTGGTCTTTTAGCACATGTTCTAATTCCAAACATTAGCGACCCAGAGCTTGCGACACCGACCATGATAGTTACCATCTTACCCATAGGTCTTTCAGGGTTAGTTGTAGCAGCATACATGGCTGCGGTTCTGTCAACTGCTGATTCATGTCTAATGGGAGCAGTGGCCATTTTCACCAATGATTTTTACAGAAAACTCATAAATCCTAATGCGTCGGATAAAGATCTTATGAGGATCAATAGACTGGCAGTTTTCATCTTAGGTAGTTTGGCAATAGGTTTAGCTTACAAAATTCCGACAGTTATAGACTTAGTGATGTACGCATATACTTTTGGGGCAGCTGGTTTATTCTTTCCCATGTTGGCTCTTCTGTTCTGGAAAAGGGCCACGGCTGCAGGGGCCTTTTGGAGCATATTATTGGGCGGAGGTTCTGCAATAGCATGGTCCTTGATGGGAAACCCTGGAGGATATTCGGGGTCTTACATAGGTTGGGGTGTGTCTTTTATCACCCTAGTTCTTGTATCGTTGATTACTAAACATAGTCCCGAAGAACAGATAGAGCTTTTTTACGAATAGTAGCTTTGGGATATAGGAAGGATTGACCCTTCCTATATCCCAATTTCTTTGTTTTTAACGTCCAAAATCGAGATTTTGCACGTTCCCCCTAAATTTTCTGTTATCAATGTGGATAAATCCTTTAGAGCATTCTCAAACTCCTTTAGCCTGCTTGTGTCCACTAATTCAATGCATAGGAAAGCATTGGTTGTTTCCTCTGTTAGCATGGTTCTACCTGATTCGCGCCAGTTCCAGCACCTTACTATCGCACCTTCGTCGTCTTTGTATATTACTTCGCCTTCATATGGAGGCAGGTTTTCGTTCGAACCAAGGGGAACAAACCTTTCGTTGCCAGAGGCAGTAGTTAACCTAATATCACCCACAAACTTGTCTATGTCTTCGCCGCCACATGGTAAGGCGTACCTCAAGGAGATGGAGTTGTAGATATCAACCAGGGGATTGATGGTTCCTATGTGCTCTCCTTTACTGATCCTTTTTAACATTTTTTCCGAAAGAAGTCTCCCACTTCTAAATGAAGTGGGAGATGAATTTCGGTTAGGTATAGTCTAAAGTTGTCTCTTTTTTGTGTGTTATTATATAATCAGTTTTAGAAAAATGAAAGGTTGTTGGGTCAAGTCCTATATTTTGTGTAAATTTGTTTTGGTCTCTGGTAATGGTCTTATGCATTTTTCTTATTTTTTGTTAAAGGCAATAGATTTTAGGGCTTGATCTAGATTGCTGTTGTGAAAGATATTCATAGTACTCATCCATATCAAGGTACTTCCTTCCACCAGCCCACTTGTTGTCTATCTCAAGAAGAACTGCGCCAAGCAACCTTACTGCCGATTCCCTGCTTGGAAATATCCGTATAACCCTCTCCCTACGCCTTATCTCCTCATTCAATCTCTCCACACTGTTGGTCGTCCTCAGACGCTTACGATACTTCTCCGGCAAAGACAATATCGCCACAGCATCGTCAAATCCCTCTTCCAAAATCCTCATCGCCTTAGGAGCTTTTTCTTCGTATTCCTCTAAAACCCTCATCAACAACATCCTGGCTGTCCCCATATCCGGAGCATGCAAAATAGCCTGTATCCGAGTCTTGAGCTCCCCCTGAAGACCCTTAGGTGAAGCAGATAGTATGTTCCGTATAAAATGAGTTTGACACCTCTGCCAGCTTGACCCCTGAAAATTTCTCCTCAAAGCCTTTACTAATCCCTTGTGGTCGTCAGATACCACTAAATCCACACCTCTTAAACCTCTATCTTTCAACCAACCGAAAAAATCCCCCCAGCTCTCCTCTGATTCGCTATCTCCTACCACAAACCCCAAAACTTCTCGTATACCTTCTCTGTTCACACCCACACATATAAGCATGCTCCTATGTAAGACCCTGTTTTCTTCCCTCACCCTTATAACCAATGCATCTACAATCAGAAAGGGATACTCCTTATCCTTCAAAGACCTATCTCTCCACGCTTCTATAACTGGATCCAGCCTCCTGCATAATTCCGACACCAATGACTTGGATATCCTTACTCCACATAACTCCTCGGTTATCTCAGATACCTTACGGGTTGATACCCCATTTACTACCATCTCCATCAAAGCCAAAATAAAGGCCTGTTCGCTCCTCTGATATCTGCTGAAAAGCTCCGTAGAAAACTTGCCATTACGAAGCCTGGGCACCCTCAAAACAAGGCTCCCTACTCTCGTCGTAAGCCTGTGCGGGTATGTTCCGTTGCGATACCCTCGTCTTTCCTCTGTCCGCTCGTAAGCCTCTGCTCTCAATTGTTCCGTTGCCTGGGCTTGAAGAACTTGATTCAATACCGACTCCAATAACTTAGATACTCCAGAATCCTTACTGTCCGACAAAAATAACTGATGCAGTAATTCTGAGTCGATGGTAATATTGTACTGAGCCATTGCAAGGTCACCTCCGGTTTGGGTTTGTTTTTCCGCTTACCATTTTAAACCAGAGACCTTGCCTTGGCTCTTAATTTTACACAATTATATGGACGTAACTGGTTGTTGTATCAATGAAATTAGACAATAATAACCATTCAGTGTTCATGTTGTATTATCATCTTGTTCTGGTTGTAAAATATCGCAGACAAGTGATTGACGATACCATATCTGACTATGCAAAAGATATGTTTGTGAGATTGGGTAAAAATTACAATATTTCCTTGGTCGAATGGAATCACGATATGGACCATATGCATATTTTGTTCAAAGCACACCCAAATAGTGAATTATCAAAGTTCATCAATGCCTATAAAAGTGCAAGTTCTCGACTGATCAAAAAGCATTTCCCGCAAGTGAAACGAAAACTGTGGAAAGAATATTTTTGGTCAAGAAGCTTTTGCCTGCTTACAACGGGTGGTGCGTCCATTGAAGCAATAAAAAAATATATAGAAAATCAAGGTATGAAGTGATGTGGTGTCGATATGGCAAACAAAGCCTATCAGTTCCGTCTATACCCAACAAAAGAACAAGAACAACTGCTTACCAAAACCTTCGGTTGTGTCCGTTTCGTGTATAATAAAATGCTTGAAGAGCGCATACAAATGTATGAAAAGTTCAAGGACAATAAAGAATCCTTGAAACAGCAAACATTTCCAACCCCTGCCAAGTACAAAAAGGAGTTTCCTTGGCTAAAAGAAGTGGACAGCCTTGCGCTGGCAAATGCCCAATTGAGTTTGCGGAAAGCGTTTCAAAACTTTTTTTCCGGTCGTGCTGGATTTCCCAAGTTCAAAAACCGCAAGGCGAAACAGTCATACACCACAAATGTGGTGAATGGCAACATCAAGCTTTCAGATGGCTATATCAAGCTGCCCAAACTGAAATGGATCAAGCTCAAGCAACACCGGGAGATTCCTGCCCACCATATCATCAAGGCTTGTACGATCACGAAAACCAAAACAGGAAAATACTATATTTCTATTCTCACAGAGTACGAACATCAACCTGCACCAAAAGAAGTACAAACGGTTGTTGGGCTTGACTTTTCCATGAGTACGCTGTATGTCGATAGCGAGGGTAAGAGAGCCAATTATCCTCGATTCTATCGCAAAGCATTGGAAACATTAGCGAAAGAACAGCGTAAATTGTCTCGTAAAAAGAAAGGCTCGAATCGTTGGCATAAACAGCGTCTGAAAATAGCGAAGCTGCATGAGAAAATTGCCAACCAGCGCAAGGACTTTCTGCATAAGGAGTCGCACAAATTAGCGAAACGGTATGATTGCGTGGTCATCGAAGACCTCAACATGAATGGAATGTCACAAGCCCTCCATTTCGGTCAACGCGTTCATGACAACGGCTGGGGCATGTTCACCACGTTCCTTCGGTACAAATTGGAAGAACAGGGGAAGAAGCTGATCAAAATCGACAAATGGTTCCCCTCATCCAAAACGTGTTCGTGCTGCGGTCGGGTTAAGGAGTCTCTATCGCTTTCTGAACGTACATTCCGCTGTGAATGTGGATTCGAGACCGACAGAGATGTCAACGCAGCCATCAATATCAAACATGAAGGTATCAAACAATTATCTATTGTTTGATTTATCTTGAACCGTGGGACACACGGGGATAGCTCGGTCAATTTCTCATCATGAGATGAGATTACCCGAGAAGCCCCCACCTCTAAGCGAAGCGTAGGTGGTGGGAGCATGTCACCAAGGATTCTATTGATGATCTTGCGCCTTTCTTGGTTTTAAACTTTTTGAAAGCCTCCCTCCACACCTTTACTACATCATTTTTGCTCAGCGTCGGGTTTTTCAAGTATTTTAATGCCGCATTTTCAGCGTTCATGAGCATCTCTTTGTATCGGTCGTGATCCCTTGCGGAGTTATCTACACCGCGACAGACGACAGCACCTATCTTGGCATCGGGGAATATGTGCCAAAAAGAATCTTCTACAGTAAATTTTTTCACTAAAGTCCCTCCTGTTATGGATTTTCCTAATATTCGAGAATATTATGTGCTGCTACTTTATTTAATCTCATTCTGATAATATTATGCCACATGAGGGAAAGAAGGTAGGATATGTTGAATTTACTTGGACGAGTCAGAGTGGAAGCTCAAGCCCTTTTTAAAGATAGCCAATATAGGGATTATATGTTGCTTTTAGTGATCTCCTTATGCCATTACACTGCTGTCATGGTGTTTTTTGCTTTTCCTCTCCAGGTTGTCAAGTGGGGATACGATACCATGGATGTAGCCATTTTGGCCTTTTCCATGGATGGTGTGCTTTTGGCCATAAGGCCCTGGGTCAAGAAGCTGATAGATAAATACAAGGCCAAAAAAGCCCTATTCATCTCCTCTGTGTTTCTCCTTTTGGTTCCAGTTATATTGACATTGGCAGGAAGGTCCTTTCCCTTGCTGGCCGTGGCCAAAGCCGTCCATGGGGTGTCCCTTTCCATCTTCATTGTGGCCAACCTGGTGTACGTTCATGCCCTTTTCCCTCCAGGCATGATAAGGAAAGCCCTTTTGTGGCTTGGTACCACCGCAATACTGCCCCAGCTGTTTTTCATATCCTTGGCGGAGAAAGCCATTATGTCCGGGAGATTATGGTTGTTTTATGGCGGAGTAGCTACGTTGGCGGCCACGGCGCTTATGCTCTCATTGCGCCTTGGCGACAGAGGAGGGGAGCTCGAGTCTCCTGCAAACATATCTTCCCTTTTGAGGAGAAAGGAATTCTTTTACATTGCCTTTTTGGTTTTTTCTCAGGCCATGGTGATAAGTGTCTCCAGCAACTTCATTGCGTTACTTTTAGAAAAACGGGGAATCTCCTTGTGGCGTTTTTTCACTCCCTATGCTGCGGGAACCTTACTGGTCAGGGGGCCGCTGGCTTCATGGGTTAGCAAGATCTCCCCGAGGGCGGTCTTGGCTTTTGGGTTTTCCACGTTGAGCCTGTCTGTGGCACTCCTTGCGGTCTCCTACAACCCCACGTGGGTTTTGGTAAGCTCCTTTTTGATCGGGATAACCTTTGCACCTCTGCAACCCACTCTAATCTCCGTTGCCGTAGAGAGGATAAAATATGAAAGAAACGCCTTGCTGACGGCTGTTATAACCTCTGACGACATGGCATGGACCTTTGGGCCCCTAATAGGTGGCTTTTTGGGCAGGTCTTCCGTGGTTGTGGCTTATTACGCCTTGGTGATGGTGGCCGCCTTTGCCGCCTTATTGTCGTTTAAAGGTTTTGGGGGACCTGCTGAAGATGGCCCCCCGAGAAAAGATGTGTCTTAGCATGCCTTTTTTTGCTGGTGTTTTTCCATCCTTGCTCTATCTTTTTCTTTCTTGTCCAGGGACATCCGAACTGTTACCTCGTCGTCGGTGAGCCAGAAGTACTCAAGAGGTAGATTTAGTATCTCTTCGGTGTTCGTGGCTGATTCGGTGAACATTATCCTTATTCGCCCGCTCTTCCCAGCCTCAAGGTTGGTCACCACTATATCACTGTTCTCAACATCAAAATAAACTTTCATATAAAGCCGGCATAACTGTTCTGCTCTTGCCTCCATTTTCTTGTGCAGTTCAAGATACTGGTCTACTTCCATTTTAAGCAATTAAATCACCCTCCTTCAGTGCGACATTATATCACATCATCTCGGTAAAACACCATACCCTTTATATGTTCTTCCAGCGCAGGAAAAACAAGGGCATGGGGAACCAGGGAAGAAGGGCAATGAAGGAAAGGGTTGTCTCCAACCCCAAGCTGTCTGCTATGACCCCTAGGGGTGCTATCAAGACGCCTCCCAGTCCGAAAGCCACTCCTGTTACCAAGGACGCCACAACGCTTCGGGATTCTGGAGCTTTTTTCTGAGCCGCAGCACCCGTTACCGGGAGGAGGGCCTGTAGCAGGGCTATGCCAATCATGTATAGGCTTATGGAGAGGAAACCTTGGGAGAACGCCCCAGGCAAAAGAAACAAGGGAGCCAAGGTCATGCCTGCTGCTATGACCTTTTTCTCTCCGAGCTCATCTGCCAGCTTGCCTCCTATCATGGGAGAGAGGGTTCCGATGATGCTTATGATGAACAGAATGGTGCCTATGTCCACCAGGCTTCCCCCCTTTGCGGCTATCAAGAGGGGAAGAAAGAACCTTATGCCCTGGATGGTCGTATCCCTTGAGATGGATACACCCCATATGGGGAAAATCTTCTTTAGCGTTTTGGCCATGGTTTTTATGAAATCCATGGGTGAGGGTTTGTTCTTAGAGTTGTTGATGGCCAGTTTCGGTATGGCTTTCCATGTAAGGTACGAGACAAAGGCTACTGGCACCATGGCCCCCAAGGGCATAAGTACACTTGGACCGAAAAGCTCGTACAGGGAAATGGCATATAGTGAGCTGACTGTGGAACCTAGGATGCCGCCGACAGCGAATATAGCAAGGGATGACGCAAGTTTTCCTGGGGGTACAATGTGACCTACGCCTCCATGGCCCAGGGGATGGTATATGGCGCTTCCCATACTCTGAAGTCCCACGAAAAGGATTGCTAACCCATAGGTTGGGCTTAGAGGCAGCATGCTTGCCCCAAGGGCTGTAAGGAGAGGGCCTGCTATTAGGGCATAGGGCCTTGAGAATAGGTCTGAAATATATCCTGCAAGGGGCTGGATTACCACGTGCATGCCACCAGAAATGGACTTCAAAAGCCCAGCTTGAGCATATGTTATTCCTAAGCTCTCAACTATCAATGGCACGAAAGTGGGCAAGAAAGAACCGTGAACGTCGTTTGTGAAGTGAGATAAGGCCATGACTAACAGCTTGAAATTCTCCTTTATAAACTTCCTTTTTTTCAAAGGTACCACCTCGCAACAAATATAATATCCTAGATGTTATACTGTATCCTAATGAGAAAGTCCACCTGAGGAGGACAGCATTATCCTTTGAATGGAGAGGTGTTGTTATGACCTTGAATAAATCCCAACTGATGGAGCTGCTCCTTGAGCTTACGGAAGTGCCTAGCGTAAGCAGGACGGAGGGAGAGGTCCGAATGGGAGCCTTCATAAAGGAGAAACTCCTTGAAAGGATACCTGGCTTGAAGGATACTCCCAAAGACCTGATATGGCATCCTCTGCCCAATGACCCCCTGAAAAGACATGTGGTTGGAGCCTTAGTGCGCTCTGCAAGACATACCGCGGACACTGTTATCCTTACAGGTCACTACGACGTCGTGGATGTAGCCGATTTTGGAAAACACAAAAGCCTTGCCTTCTCTCCCTTAGAGTACACCAAGGCCCTTCATGGGGAGCCCCTGGAACATGAGGTACAAGAGGACCTTCTTTCAGGAGATTACCTTTTCTGCAGGGGAATTATGGACATGAAATGTGGTCTGGCTGTAGAAATGGCCCTTCTGGAGAAGTTTGCGGCCAATCCCTCGGATTTGCCGGTAAACGTCCTATTCTTGGCCGTCCCCGACGAGGAGGATAGCTCTGAGGGGATGAGGGCAGCAGTTAGCCTATTGGTGGAGCTTCAGGAAAAGGAAGCCCTCCGCTACCTGGGAGCTATTTTGACGGAGCCTTCCAGTGCAGGGGCTCAAGTTGAGGGTAAAGAGCTCATTTTCTTTGGTACCGTAGGCAAGTTGATGCCCTTTTTCTATTGCATCGGCACAGGAGCCCATGTGGGCCAATACTACAGAGGTCTCAGCGCCACGCTTCTTGCATCCTTCTGCAACCAGCTAATGGAAGCCAACCCCGACCTGGTGGAGGAGGTTGGGGGGGAGAAGGTGCCACCACCAGCTTGCCTTTACTTTAGGGACCTGAGGGATTCCTACTCGGTCACCCTTCCTGACCGGGCCCTGGTATATTATAATCTCTTGACGTTGAGAAAGTATCCTGCAGACATCCTAAAGGAGCTCAAGAAGATAGCTGAACAGGCTTTCAGACAGGCCCTGGATCACCTGGCGGATTCGGCGAAGAGCGCTGGTTTTGCTGCCGATGAATTTTCTCCGCTGGTCTTGACCTTTGAGGAGTACTTGACCGAGATCGCCCGGGAAAATCCTGACATAAAGAGCAAAATCCGTGAAATTGCGTCGGAGCTTGCCTACATAAATGACGATAGGGAAAGGACCATAGAGCTCCTCAAGAGGCTGAGCGAAAGGGATTTCTCCAGAAAGCCCAAGATAGTAGTGGGTTTTCTGCCTCCTTGGTACCCCCACAGGGAGAACACCAGAGAGAGCGCCCCAGACCTTTTGGTCGCCAAGGTAGCCCAGAAAGTAATGGACGAGGCCAGGGAGAAATTTGGCACGGAAATGGAGATAAAGGAATTCTTTGGCGGCATATGTGACTTAAGCTACATGGGCTACAAAGGCAGCGCCTTTGACCCCTTCTGCATAGCGGCCAATATGCCAGGTTGGGGAAGCATTTACAGAGTAGCAGTTAAGGACCTTATGAAGCTGGACATTCCGGTCCTCAATATAGGACCGTCAGGTAAGGATCCTCATAAGCCAACAGAGAGGCTTTATCTGCCTTTCTCACTGGAGGTCTTCCCAGCCCTCCTTGAGAAGGCAGTGAAGTCCTTCAAGGAATGATTGAGGACAAGTAAGAAACAGGAGGGAAGAGCTAGATATGTTCAATGACGTCAAGGAAGCTTGGAGGAAAACGGCAACACCAGGGGGGATAGCAAAGGCAGCTTTGATAGGAGCAGCCTACGCAATGCTTACCATCTTTTTCGCGCCCATTTCTTATGGTCCAGTGCAGGTAAGAGTATCTGAGGCCTTGACTCTCCTTCCCTGGATATGGGTGGAGGCCATCCCGGGGTTGTTCGTGGGTTGCATCATAGCCAATTTCGCTGGAGGATTTGGCATAATAGACGTGGTCTTTGGAAGCTTAGCGACGCTTCTTGCCGCCATCTTGACGAGGAAGATGCCCAGCAAGGTAACGGCCGCGGTCCCTCCGGTCGTGGTGAACGCAGTGATAGTAGGTGCATATCTTTCCTTTTTGACGGATTTTTCATGGCAAGCGGCCATGCTGTACGTGGGGATAGGCGAGGTAGTGGCTTGTTTCTGTCTGGGAGTTCCGCTGCTTATATTGTTGGAGAAGAAGTTCCCCAGGGCATAAGTTGTATATTACAGTTTCTTCAAATCAACCAGCAGGCGACGAAGTGTCCTGGTGCCACTTCCCTGAGCGGAGGGGTTTCTTGGCACTTCTTTCTTCCTTCCGGGCACCTTGCCAGAAAAGGACAGCCTGAGACTATGATGTTCGGCTCTCCCTGTTTTAGGGGGGGCCTTTTTATCTTCTTGTCCAACCCAGGGAGGGCGTCCAGCAGGGCTTTTGTGTAAAAATGAAGGGGGGTTTTAAGTATTGCCTTGGATGGGCCAGTTTCCATTACTCTGCCGTGAAAAAGTATTATACAGCGCTCGGTGGCAGCAGCGGCCAGGTACAGGTCGTGGGTCGTTAGAACTAGAGCGGAACCTTTTTTTACGTATCTTTGGAGCACGTCCAGTATGTCGCCCCTATTTGAGGCGTCCTGCATGCTGGTAGGCTCATCGGCGAAGATAACCTCAGGGTCTGTTGCGAGGGCCCTGGCCAAGGCCACCCGCTGTTTTTGGCCTCCAGAGAGAGAAAACCTAACCCTTCCGTTCAATATCACCTCGTCAGTTATACCACACAGGGAAAGCATTTCTTTGGCCTTTTCCCTTGCCTCTTTTTTGTTCATTCTCTTGCATATCACAAGAGGTTCTGCTACCGCATCCAGGGTGGTCAAGGTGGGAGGTATGGAATCGTAGGGATTTTGGGATATGTACCCGCAGCGCTGGCGGGTTTCTATCAGTTCTTTTCTGCTGCAGTGTTGTATGTCCTTTCCCAACAGCAGCACCTTGCCCTTTGCCAGAGGAACAAGGCCAAGAGAGGCCCGTGCTGCGGTGGTTTTACCGCTTCCCGACTCTCCCACTAAGGATAGGGCTTCTTTCCTATAAAGGGTCAAGTCAATGCCCCTAAGGGCGTGGAAAACCTCGGAATTTTTTTCGAAAGAGACCCAAAGGTTGGATATCTCAAGGACTTTTTGCTTCACGTTCTACTGCCCCTTTCCTCGATGGACCTTATGGATTCCACCAGTTTCCTTGTGTGGGGGTGGGTGGGATTATTTAGTATTCCTGAAGGGGTTTGAACCTCCACGATCTCGCCCTTATGCATGACCGCCAGCCTGTCGCAAACGGACAGGGCAAGGGGAAGGTCATGAGTTACCATGCATAAAGTCATTTGGTTTTTCTGAGTTATCTCCTTTAGCAGCAAGATTATTTCGGCCTGGGTTATCACATCTAGTGCAGTTGTAGGTTCATCGGCCAGTAGGCATGGAGGCTTGCAGGCTAAGGCCATGGCTATGGCCGCTCTCTGCTTTTGCCCTCCGGACAGTTCATGGGGGAAACGATCTAAGAAACTTTTAGGCAGTCCCACCATCTTCAAAAGCTCCTCTGACTTTTCAAAAGCCTCTTTCCACAAGAAACCCAGGTGATGGACCAATACTTCCGATATCTGCCTACCTATGGTCAAGACAGGGTTGAAAGAGCTCATGGCTCCCTGAAGGACCATGGAGCATTTTCTCCAGCGGAAGGACTGCAGGGCCTTGTCGTCCAGGGATGTAACGTCTGTTTCTTGGAATATTATTTGCCCTGAAAGCATCGCTTCTGGAGGTAGAAGCCTCATTATGCTGTGAAGTAGGGTGCTTTTGCCGCTGCCCGATTCTCCTACGATTGCCGTGGCCGACCCATAAGGAATGTGAAAGTTTATGTTTTTTAGGGCCGCTACGGTTCCCCTTGGGGTTCTGTACGAGACCGACAAAGATCTAAGCTGTATCATCTTTTGCCACCACCTCTGAGCCTGGGATCGGCCATTTCCTCCAGGGTTCTGCCCAAGTCCAGGAAGACGAGACAGATTAGGGATATGCCAACGCCTGGTGGAAGTATCAGCCACCAAGCACCTGTAGTGAATGCCCCGAAGCCATGGGCCTCATTGAGCATTCGCCCCCATGAAATTATCCTTGGGTCTGAAAGTCCCAGGAAGGATAAACCAGCCTCTGCCAAGATGGCTGAGGGTACTCCTAGGGCTATATTTGCCAGGAGGATTGGAAGACTCTCAGGCAAAAGGTGTCTGTACATGATGTAAGAGGGCCTGGCGCCCAAGGCCCTCAATCCCTCAACGAAGGCGCTTTCCCTTAGGGAGAGAGTAAGGGACCTTATTGTCCTTGCCGTTCCCATCCAGGAAAAGATGCTCAAGATGACTATAAGCTGCCATAGACCCTTCCCCCATATTCCAGCAAGGACCATCAGTATGGGGAGCCCAGGTATGGCTAGGAGTATGTCCACCAGCCTCATTAAGATGGTGTCCACCATTCCTCCTGCATAGCCTGCCACCAATCCGACGGAGACCCCTAGGAGTGTCGCCAGTATTGTGGCACAAATTCCTACCAGCAAAGACACCCTTATTCCCAACAGGAAAAGGTGAAATACGTCCCTTCCCCTTTGGTCTGTTCCCAAAAGTCCCCATCTGGCCCCCTCTATTCTCACGTGGATTGCTCCAGATCGGATGTCCAAATCGTCCGGAGACATCCTAAGAGTATATTTCCCTTTTGATGGAAAGAGCTTCTCCATGGGATTGTCGAAGGGTGACAAACCAAGGGAAGTCTTAAAGCTCATGTCTCTTCCATCTATATCCACATTAAAGGAAGGGAGGTCTTCGTTTCTTGCAATTTCTATCCTATCTCCATCGGGTGTTTCCCACACCAAGGATGCACTAGAGGGCTTGTTCAGTTCCACGGTGCCCCATATGGCGATGTTCGGTGGGGCAGGGTAAACCCATTGGAACTGGGCCGCCCTCGTCTTCGGAGTCAAAGTGAACGTCATGGCAGGAGGAGAATCCTTTCCTATCCATAGAGGCTTGGAAAAGGGCGAAGCTACCTGAGTCTCAGCGTTCATGTCGAACAAGCTAGGTCTCCAAATGCCCGCCAAAATAAACCCTATCAAGAGCCAGAAACTGAAACGCCTTAGGAGCCTTTTCATTCCATTTTCCTCCCAAGCCTTATCCTAGGATCTACCAGGCCGTATGCGAAATCGGCAGCTAGGTTGCATATTATGGTTATAATGGCTAAGAGGTAGAAGGCTGCCCCGGCGGCAGGGTAGTCATGTCCCAGTATGGAGTCAAGCAGGAATTTACCCACACCGTGTAGAGAGAAGACCGTCTCTGTTATAACAGCACCGGAAAGGATCCCGGGAAGGGCCAAAAGGAACATGGTCACTATGGGCGGTAGGGAAGCCCTGAACGCATGTCCCCAAAGAACCTTGTTTTCTGGGAGCCCCTTTGCCTTTGCCAGGAGGATGTAGTCCTCCGACAAGGTCTTGATCATGAGGTTTCTAACGTAGATGGCCCATGAGCCAAAGCCCAAGAGGACCAGGGATGAAATGGGTAAGGTCATGTGCCACAAAAAATCCCATAAAGCCATTATCCCTTCAGGCGGTGGAACCGATAAAGACCCCCTTATGGGGAATATGGGGATGGCCCACCCAAACACCAGGAGCAAGACAAGCTGAACGAAGAAGGAAGGAAAGGAAAAGGAAATGGATCCGGCCACTAAAACCACCTTCTCCAGGACGCCTCCTCTTTTGTGAGCTGCCTTCACCCCTAGCCATGTCCCTAGTGCGGCAGAGAGCAAAAAAGCCGTTCCCAAAAGGAATACCGTGTTGGGGATTCTGGTTTTAAGCTCCTCCCACACGGGCTTTTGGGACAGGAAGGAATGGCCGAAGTTGAAGGTGACCAGGGATTTTACGTAAAGGTAAAACTGCCTATAAAGGGGCAAATCCAGGCCAAACTGGGATCTGAGGTGCATCTTTGCCTGGGGAGAAAAATGAGGATCTATGATGGTGCTAACAGGGTCGCCTGGCATTATGCGAAACAAGAAGAAATTTAGTACGAGCACCATCAAGAGTACCGCTATGGATCCTGCTATGCGCTTAGTCCAGTAGTTTCGAAAAATTCTAGTCATCTTTTCCAATATCCATCATACCTTATCAAGTGCACAAATTCTCCCGGCTTGTACTCCGTAAAGATGAAAGGGCCAGTTCCTATAAGTTGAGTTAGTTTAGGGTCATTGGGGTTATTAAGCCTTTCCGGTCTCCAGCTCTTCCAGTCCTTCACGTTCCTCAGGAGGTGAGCTGGGAATATAGGTAGGCCTCCTATGTTGTGCAAGTACCAGTAGCTTGTCCTATCCAGGGTCACTATGACCTCCTGGCTGCTCGGTGCCTCAACGGATATTACGTGGTTCACCTGATCGAAGTACCTGGGAATTTCATGTTTCTTTAAATATAAGATTGTCTCTTTTACGTCCTCTGCCGTGAAGGGTTTACCGTCTTGCCAAGTGACGCCTTTCCTCAGGTGGAATCTGAGGATCGTCGAGCTGTTTTCGCCGGTACCCTTGGTCTCTACGGACCACTGCTTCGCAAGCCATGGCACATCATCCATGGTGTAGGGATCGGTGGCAATCAAGGATTCATATATAAGGCCCAAAACGGACCAATCGTAGGCAGAGCTTGCGGCCAGGGGATTCAGGGTCCTTGGGTCCTCCGGCAGGCACCAGTATAGGGGCCTCATTTTGCCCGCTTTAGGCTCCATGTTGAGAAGGCTCCACATGTTGTCTGCTGTGGTCTTCTTGGAGTATATGACTCCTTTCCAGTCTTTTCGTATGGCGGATATCATGTAGCGGGAGTATATGGGAATCCACGGGGCCTTTTCAGATAGCATTCTCTGGGCCTCTTTCGCATAAGCGGTCGCCGATTCCTTGTCCTTGGCCCAACGGAGCTTCTCCAGGACTTCATCTATTGCTTGGTCGTGCAGGCCTTGGATGTTGTACCCTCCCTCCGTGTCCATGGATGAATGGAAGAAAGCAAACAGGTTGTCAGGGTCGCGGCTGAGGCTCCAGGCCATAACGAAGAGGTCAAAGTCGTGCTTGTCCAGGCGTTTTATCATCATGGAAAAATCCAGCATCTGTAGTTCCACTGGCAGTCCAAGGCTCACGAAAGAATCGACTATTCTTGCAGCCAGTTCCGCCGTGGTAGGCGCTGCCTGGGCAGTAGGGCAGAGGAGGTATACCTTTTTCAGGGGCTTGTCTTTCCCTGGAGGTATCAGCACTCCTTCTTTGCTCCATCGCCATCCAGCCTCGGATAGGATGGACCTTGCCTTATCTGGATCGTAATCGTAATGGGTAACGTTGGGTTCGTAATAGGGCGAGACAGGAGGCAGGTATGTAGACACAGGCATGCAGTACCCTGCGAACAGGTCTCTCACTATTTTCTTCCTGGGCACGGCATGGGAGAGAGCTTTTCTGAGTGCCAGGTCATTCCATGGAAACTCCCTTAGGTTGAACCCCATGAAGAATATGTGAAAGCCTTCAGATAACGTCAACAGAATATCGTCTCTTGCTGCAAGCCTCTTAATGTCCACAGGCCTTATTATGTCACTCAAAACGTCCAGTTTTCCGGTCTCCAATGCGAGGATCTGGGAGTCAGGGTCTCTGTATATGACCATGTACAGATCTTTGATCTTTGGTCCCCTGATGCTGTTTATGTCTATTTTCCCGTCCATTCCCATGGACGGAGCCGATGACAAGGAGGAAACGCAGACGATAAACGTTACGATAAATAAAAAATATGTCCTAAGGGCTTTCGTCATTTTTCCCATCTCCCTTACGTGCTTGTTAACAAAATATAGCACAGTTTGAATTATAAAGTGTAATGCCGGCAAATATCTTAATTACCGATACAGTGTGTATAATTTATGATAAAGCAGGAAGAAATACATAGAGGTGAAAAACGTGTCAGAGAGAGTGGATAACGAAAAAGCAGCGCAGATTTTGGAAGAAATAGCTGACATGTTGGAAATACAGGGAGAGAGCGTTTTCAAGGTCAATGCGTATAGGAGGGCTGCGGAGAACATAAGGAGCCTGGGAAGAGACTTATCCTCCATGGTGCAAGATGGGAGCATATTTGCCGTTGAGGGGATCGGTAAGGCTATAGGGGAAAAGATAACCGAGCTGGTGACAAAGGGAAGATTGGAATATTACGAAAAACTCTCACAAGAGGTTCCCCGCTCTTTGCTTGAGATCTTGGAGATACCTGATATGGGTCCCAAGAGGGTAAAAGCCGTCTGGGAGAAGTTGAAAGTCACAACCATAGAAGAGCTGGAGGAGGCCGCAAAAAGCGGAAGGCTGGCGGAGCTTCCAGGTTTTGGACCTAAGAGCGTCGCCAGGATTCTTGCCGGGATAGAGGAGAGAAAGAGAGCTCTTGAAACTCACAGGATACCTCTGGTAAGTGCCTGGATCCTGGCCGAGATGGTGAAGGAAGGGCTTTTGGGCCTTCCAGGTTTAAGAATCGAGGTGGGAGGGTCCTTTCGCAGGAAGAAAGAGACCGTGGGAGATCTGGACTTTTTGGTGTCGTCCCATGACCCTGAGGCAGCCGTGGAAAGGTTCTGTTCCCTTCCTATGGTCCAGAAGGTCCTACTGAGGGGTAGCAAAAAGGCAAGCGTCCTATTCAAAGGTTCAATCCAGGGGGACCTCAGGGTGATCGAGCGTTCTAGGTGGGGGACGGCGCTTCAGTATTTTACCGGTAGCAAGGAGCATAACGTACAAATGCGAGAGCTGGCGCTGAAGAAAGGATTTAGTCTTAGCGAATACTCCTTTAAAGCTGTTGATGGGGGAGACGAAATCCTTTGTGCAGAAGAAGAGGAGGTATATGCCTTTTTAGGCCTTCCATGGATACTGCCGGAGCTCAGGGAGGGCAGAAGGGCCGTTGACGAGGCGTTGAAGGGAAATCTGCCCAACGTGGTGAACGAGGAAGACCTCAAAGGAGACCCTCACGTTCACACCCTGTGGAGCGATGGTTTTAGCTCCATTGAGGAAATGGTTTTAAGCGCCAAAGAAAAAGGCCTCAGATGGATTGCCATTACCGATCATAGCGCCGCCCTTGCCGTCGCTGGGGGATTGGACACTGCAAGACTGAGGTCTCAGATGGTTGAGATAGACGATGTAAACCGAAAACAAACTTCCGTTCGGGTATTGAAGGGGGTGGAGGCGGAGATTTTGGCTGACGGAACCGTTGATGTGCCGGGTGACTTAGTGGATGAACTGGACATAGTGATAGGATCTCTTCATCTTTCCATGCGCCAGTCTAGGGAGGAGATAACTCGCAGATATTTGAAGGCCATAAGACACCCCAGGGTGCACATAATAGCTCACCCAACCGGTAGGCTCTTGGGGCAGAGACAGGGGATGGATGCAGACTGGGAGGTCATATTCGAGGAAGCTTCGAGGACTGGAACCATATTGGAGATCAACGCTAACCCTTATAGATTGGATCTTCCTGATTATCTTGCGGCCTTGGCCAATGAGAAGGGATGCCTTTTCTCCATAGGGTCAGATGCCCATAGAACCTCCCAAATGGAACTTTTGCATTTTGGCGTCTCAGTTGCCCGCAGGGCCTGGATCAATAAGGATAGGATAGTGAACACTTGGGAACTTGACAAGCTACTGGATTGGGCGAAGAGTAAGCATGATCGTCTGTAAATTATTATAAGGAGGTATGGAAAGTATGTTCTTCAAATTTTCGGAGACCAAGGGTTTCAGGAGAGAAGGGCTGCAGAACGGGCCTGGTGGGGCTCTTTATTATCCCTTCATAGCCATTGGGGAAAAGCCTCAGGGAAGCCATTTCAAGATGATTGCACGAATAGAATTGGATCCCAAGGCGGCAGTTGGAGAGCACGAGCACAAAGGAGATGAGGAGGTTTATTTCGTTGTATCAGGGCATGGTGTATTCACTGACGATGACAAAAAGTATGAAGTAGGGCCAGGGGACGTCATGGTTACTTTGGATGGCCATAGGCATTCCCTGAAGAACACCGGCGAAGAGCCTTTGGTCTTCATGGCCATTATCGCTGAGTAGGTTTGAGAGCGAAATAAAGTACAGAGGCCATTACAGCGGCCAAAATTGCTCCAGAGGAAAAGACACTCCTTATGCCAAAAAGGGAGTAGATGCCCCCCATGAGGAATGGGCCCAGGGTTTGCCCCAGTCTTAAAGACATGCTGTTCAAGGATATGAAGGCGGCCCTGTTTTCCTCTGGGGCAATGTTTGTGATCATGGTCATCAGTGTGGGCATGTTGAGCCCTTGGGCAGCGCCTATCAGCCCCGCAGGGATTAGGGCGCTGAGACAATTAGGTAGGTTCAAGGCTATTATTAGAGCAAGGCAATAAAGGATGAATGCAAGAAAGAGGCGGTACCTTTCGGATAGGGCTTTTGATATCCCTTTCATGTTGAAGGCAACGACAGCGCTGGTAAAGGACATGAAGGCTGATATTAGACCTATTTGAAGGGCTGTAGCTTGGAAGCTGGTGTTTAGATGAAAAGGTAGAAAGGTCAGAAAAGCCCCATAAAGGATTATGAACGTTACCGTGCTCGTGCTGAATAGTAGTATTGCCAAGGGGTTAGAGAAGGCCTTAAGCATTTCCTTGAAGGGGTTGCCGGCCTTGTGGTTCGTTGCAGTGCGGTTTTGTTTCAATCTCAGCGTTATCCATAGTGCTACAGGTATTGCGGCAAAAGGTAGCAAAAAGGGATATCTCCATCCAAACATGGATAGCAACCCACCTATGGCCGGGTAGGTTGCCGTGCCTATCCCTAGCACGCTGGAATTGTATCCCATGGCTTCGGTTCGGTATTTTTCCTTGTAGAGGTCCCCTATGATGGTTATGTTAAGGGAGTTAAGTGCTGAGGCCCCAATTCCCTGGAGCACCCTCATCATCAGAAGTTCATTGAAGCTCCTTGAAAGGGCGCACAATCCACCAGATACGCCGAACAAGAGCAAGCAGGGCACAAGCACCTTTTTTCTACCGTACCGGTCTGCAAGAAGTCCCAACAGTGGAGTTGCAACCAGGCCAGGAATGGTGAAGGAAGAGACCACTAAACCCGTTTTGGCTGGAGATATACCGAAGAATTCTGCGATCTGAGGGAAAGCGGGGGTAACGCTAGCGACGCCAAGCACCGAGAGCAAGGTCACGGCGAAAACCATGTAGAGGTTTTCGTCTTTTAATACGGTTCTTTTCCTTGCATTATCAATGCCCGACGTCACTGGGTCCCCCGCCCTTATTTACGCTCCATATTCAATCCTACCATTTGTTTTTGTGGACTCGAGAAGGGTCGTACCTATTGGCTGGTTCCTTGGTCTTTGCTGGGAATCCCAAGGCTACGAGAGAAAAAGGTATTATGTTTTCAGGCAGGTTCAACAATTTACTCAAGCCTTCCATTAGGTCCCTTTTGGGGTAGACTCCCAACCATACCGAGCCCAACTGCAAGGCAGTGGCTGCCAGCAGTATGTTTTCGGTGGCAGCAGCACAATCTTGGGGCCAAAGGTCTTCATCTTTTATGTAGTTTTTATTTCCACAGACCAGTATGGCGGCAGGTGCTCCAAGAAGCATCTTGGAATAGGGATGGAATTCAGGTATTTGGTCGAGAAGTTTCCTTTCGTCAATTATGACGAACTCCCAAGGCTGCTGGTTATGTGCAGAAGGAGCTGTCATGGCAGCCTTCAAGAGGTGTTCGAAAATGGTGTCGTTCAGGGGCTTATTTTCGTAGCTTCTGATGCTTCTTCTGGAAAGTATTACATCCAAAGCTTTGGTTGCGTCGTTCATTATCCATCTACCTCCTTTTGGGGTTCTTTTAGCGTAATGTCTTGATCTTTCTCTTCTAATATGCCCTCTATATGGATAGGGTCAAAAGAGGGATTTTCCGGATCTACAATGGAGATCTCCTCGAAGACAGAATTTTTCGCCCTGAACAGGGCCGTGTCTGCGTTTACCATTACTGCCTGGTATGTTATCCCCGGAATAATCTTGGTTATACCCACCGAGGCTTTCGAGTACTCGGGCATAATTGCTTTTAAGCCTTCCAGGATCCTTTTTGCAACGGTCTTACCTAGGTTTATACTGGAGTGATCCAATATAACCATAAACTCCACGCCGCCGTACCGGGCCAACACGTCCTTTGATCGTATTTTTTCCTCCATCATCTTGGCGACCTTCTTTATGTAAGCGTCTGCTACTATGTACCCGTGGTTTTCCACAATTTTATCGTGTTCGTCCAGGGAGATAAAAAGCACCACCTTCTCAGCATCGCTCTCCACCAGTGCCTTTATTAAGTTATCCAGATAGTTTCTGTTGTAGACTCCCGTTACAGGGTCCTCTATGGCTTTTCTCTGTGCTTCCCTTTGGGCCTTTATGAGAAGAGATATTTGGGTCACGTGTAGCCTCAATATGTCCATGAAAAAATAAGAGAAAAGTAGAGTAAAGGAATAAACTATGACTATATAAGCCAAATTCATGTCCAGTTCCCCATGCTTCATGAGGGGTATGTAGAAACACAGGGCGTTGTAGAACAATACGAAGAAAAAGGACAGTCCCTTGGGCTGCAGGAAGTACGGGCCGAGGAGAATGCAGAACAAAAGGGATACTACGTGTCTTAAAAGGGCCACGTGGACTGTGAGTCCAAGTTGAATGTAGAATAAAGGGATGGAGGACATAAGTATGAGGTTTGCGATAACGACGAATCCGAAGATCTTTTTCCAGGTGTCCGAAAGCTTCAGCGTCACAAGGGGGGAGGCAGCAAGATAGATCAAGGCCAATGATGCATCGAGAGCCTTTGCCTTTGGGAATCCAAAGGCGTAGTCCGCAAAGTACATCGCCCCGAACCATGCCGCCAGTACCAGGCAATTGCTGAGCGCCCTGAAAGTCTTTCTATCTTTGAATTGTACGGCTTCCGCTTGGACAGTTGTAGTCATCAAACATCACCCTTTCCTAGGGGTAAAAGTTTCAATAATAAGAATTTATATGTAACTATTTAGATGATAACTGAATAAAGGTATACTAACAACCTTTGCCTTGATGATGATATCTATCTTCGATCCAACGGAGTAAATCCTTTCTGTTTTTTAGGCCTTCTGATGCTATCTTCCCGGCCAAATCACCAAGGATTTCCCCTATCTTTTTCTCATCCAACGAAGGAAAAAGTTCAATGAGGTCTTTGCCTCTCAAAGGTACTCCGTGCCTTAAGTTAAAGATAAACCTTATCGTTTCTGACCTGTTTCTCGTGTATCTGGGTAGATCACCAGATCCTGCCAGGGTATCTGCGTATCCCAACAGGAAAAGTTTGTCGATCCACTTTGTGCCTCTTTCCAAGATGAGCTTTGCAACCGTCTTCGTTTCAGGTAGCGTAAAAGGTAGGTCATGCCACTCTATGAGAGAACAAACTTCATTTGCCAGCTTTTGCGGCCATGCCCAGGTTTTGAAAAGCTCTCTGGCCATTTTTGCCCCCTTTTTTTCATGTCCCGACGAGCCTAATGCTTTACCGATGTCATGGAACAATGCTGCAGCCTTCATGAGAGGGTCATGGGTCAAATCCTCCATGTGTTTGAGGCAGAGCAACGAATGAACGAAAGCGTCTCCTTCGGGGTGTTTAATGGGGTCCTGGCTTATACTTTTAAGGTTGTACAGGGGGGCTATGGCGCTCTTCAGTGCGCCAAGATCGTCCAAAATTTTGATAAATAGGGACGTCTTAGCGCTTAAAGCCTTTAGAACCTCTTTGCCTATCCGTTCAGCGGGCACTATCCCCAAAAGCTCTCTATGGATGATGCACATATTCTTCGTATCTTCCGCCAAGGTAAATCCGGGAAGGGACGCGACCAAGCGGGCAGCTCGAACTATCCTTGCTGGGTCTTCGGTGATTCGCATCCTGGGGGATTCAGTAAACTTTACCTGCCTTGTGCACAGGTCGTTTTGACCTCCCCATGGGTCAATGATCTTGCCGTTTTTGTCCATGGCCATAGCATTTACGGTGAAGTCCCTTCTTTTGAGGTCTTCCTCCAATGTGCTGTCTGCGAAGGAGACCACGTCCAGAGTAACGTTATCCAAGGACATGGTGGCGCACTGCAACGTTCCTTTGCCTATTATTTTGGCTTGGGGGAAAGTGGACGCAACCTCTTTCAGGCTGGCTGAGGTAGCCACATCTATATCGAGAGGGTCCTTGCAGAGCAAAAGATCCCTTACTGCTCCTCCTACTATGAAGGCCTGGTATCCCTTTTCTTCCAACGTTTCGATGATATATAAGGCGTTTTCCCAGGGCTCTTTCATCTTTTGCTTTTGCTCCTTTTATGAACAATACACTGGGGCCATCCCTACGCTAATTCGCACAGGGCGGCCCCAGTGTATGTAAGTACATTTAAAGTCTAGATTACTACTGAGAAATAGCGCTTACCGGGCAGACTGCAACGCAGGCGCCGCACTCTACGCAAGTGTCCGGATTAACCTCTGCCTTGCCGTCAACCATGCTGATAGCTGCTACAGGGCAGGTCCCCACGCAAGCCTCGCAACCTACACATGTGTCCTTGTCTACAACTGCTTTTGCCATTTCATTCCCTCCTTACTTGGTTGGTTATTAAAGATCGTTGAAGTTGGAACAAAAACATTTTATCCTATAAAGAGCAAATGAACAACAATGGGGAGGGATATGAGTGAACATGGAGAGGACTGGCAAAGAAGATTTTATACTCCAGCTAGTGGAGAAGCAGCTGGACAGCATATGGCAGGGTGACGGCAAGGCGTATGCGGAGACGGTGGCGGAGGACTGCTCTTTTTTTGAATGGTACATAAGTCCTGTGAGGATAGATGGTCTTGATTTTCACCTTAGGGAGCTCAAGATCCACAAAAAAGTCCTGGAAGGGCCGGCGGATCCTTTTGAGGAGAAGGAACACGTCTTTGAACACGAAATTCTTCAGCCGCGAGTTCAGTTCTACGGCAAGACTGCAATAGCGACCTTCACCCTCATGATAAGGGCGGTTTTGCCCGAGGGAGTGGTGCACAAAAGCCATAACGAGACGCGAGTTTTTTACAACTTTGGAAGCGACGAAAAGCCCCAATGGAAGCTAGTCCACTGTCATAAGTCGCCAGTAGCTACCAAAGGCAGCTTGGAGGTGCTCAGAGGCTAGATGGTACTATTTTGATACCCAACGTATTTCTGGGGGCATCTCTGGCTTAGGACATCGGGAGAACAGTTCCTCCAGCAGGGAGATCGGCGTTTTTTGTTCATAGAGGACTCGGTATACGGCTTCTGCTATGGGAAGTTCCACACCAAGTTCCTTGGCATGTTCCACCAGTGCCCTTACGGTGTATGCCCCTTCTGCCACCTGCCCTAAGGACTTTTGGGCCCCTTCTAGAGTCATGCCCTTGGCTATGGCCCTGCCGAGTCTGTAGTTTCGAGAGAGGCTGCTGTAGCATGTCACCATGAGGTCCCCTATTCCCGCCAGGCCGGCAAACGTCAAAGGATGCGCCCCTGCCTTGGCTCCCAGCCGCATTACCTCGGCAAGGCCTCTGCTAACCAAAGCGGCCATGGCGTTATCTCCCAGGTCCATTTCAGAGGCTATGCCTGCAGCAATGGCTATGACGTTTTTGACCGCCCCTCCTATCTCCACACCTATTACGTCGCTGCTTGTGTAAACTCTGAAAAAACCCCTGTTGAGAAGGTTTTGCCACAGAGTTCTTTCTTCCTCGTGGATGGACGCCACTACCACTGCCGTGGGTTTGGAGAGGGCCACTTCCTCCGCGTGGCTTGGTCCTGAGATTATGCTGTATCTGGCTGAAGGTATGATCTCTGCAACTATCTCGCTTATGCGCTTTCCAGTGGATATTTCCAAGCCTTTGGCTGCGTTGCAAAGGTGAATTCCTTCTCGAAGGAAAGGTTTCGCCTGCTTCAGGAAGCTCCTGACAGATTGAGTGGGGACGGCCAATATGAACGTATCAGTACTACAGGCTTCCTCCAAATCGGAGGTGGCCGTGAGTCTTTCGGGAAGATCTATATTCTTAAGGTAGTCGGGGTTTCGTCCCGTCATATTTATGGCTTTGGCCTGTTCCGGTCTTCTACACCACAGAGTTACGTCCTCTCCTTGGTGGCTTAGATGACTTGCTAGGGCGGTTCCCCAGCTTCCTGCTCCGAAAACGGTTATGGAGTTGTTCAATTTATTTCCCTTCCTTCGTAAAAGGATATGGAGTGCTGAAGTTGCTAAAGATAATAATACAACAAAACTCATAGATTTAATTCTTTTGTTGTGGGCAAGAGGTTTATTGTTTAAAATAAAAACATATCAAATACAGGAAAGAGTTAAAATGATAAAATTCAAAGAATTGCGTTACCTATGTGAGAAGATCGGAAAAGGCGAAACTCAAGCTGCAGTTGCCAAGGCAGCGGTGGATTCCCTAGAAAGGGTGTTGAAGGGGTGTTTCGCTTGCCTATACGTATTAAGTGATGACCAAAGTAAGCTGACCCTTCTGGCCTATGGTAGTTATCCCCCGGCGGTTTACAGCATCGATAGGAGCAATGTTTCTTATTGGAGAGCCTTTGCTAGGAGGGAGCGGCTTGTCCTCAATTGCGGTCTTCTCCCACAGGAGATGTTGTTTGTAAGCAACTCAAAGCAAAAGGCTATAATTCCTCTTTTGTGGGAAGAGCGGCAAATTGGAGCATTGATAGTGGAGGCCCTGGAAGAGCTTTCAAAGGAGCAGCTAGAACTTCTGGAGTTTGTGGCGTTCGTTGTTGCTAAGAGCATGAACGTCGTAAAACTTACCGATACTCTTGAGCAAAGCCTCAAGTCCTTATCGAACCTGAATAAGAGGCAAAAGCTTTTAGTGGATGTATCCCTCAAGCTCTTTGAGCAGCCTACAAAAGAGGCGATGGGACGATTTCTCGTAAGCAAGGTAAAAGAAGTTTTTGGATTTGATGAGGTTCAAGTACTCTGGATGGAAGGAGAGTCGGGCGAGGGATATAGGATATTTGCAAGTGATGTACAACCCCAACTGGGCGATTTGCCCTTCATTATAAAAGCTGGCAAACCATTGCAGATGACGGTGCTAATAAAGGATGAAGAAAGTTTAAGGGGGCTTTTGACGGCAACAAGTTCCGAAGGCAAGGCATTTACAAAAAGCGATGGAGAGCTCTTGAGCTCTTTGTGCGGTTACGTTGCTGCGGTCTTGGCGGCTCGAAGTCAGCTCCGCAGCATTCAAAGGCTAAGATACATGGAAAGGACTTTAGTGGAGATCCTTATAGAGGCTGCGAAAGAAAATTCCATAGAGGATGTGTGTCGCTACATAGCCCGAAAGCTCAGCGAGACGATGTATTGTGACGTTTTGGTCTATAAAATCGCAGCGGAGAATGGAACTAAAAAGCTAAGAAAACTAGCGTCTGTGGATTTGGACAAGACCCTCTTGGGCGAGGGGCATGATGAAGGCCTGTTCCCTTTGCAAAACCACAGATACACAGAAGAGATCCCCATAGCTTTTGGCGGTCAAGTCTTTGGTCTTCTCAAGATTATCGACAAACACGGGTATTTCAGCACTAAAGATACGAAAGACATGTTGAGCATCCTAGCTAGACACTTAGGCGTTCTTTGGGCATATCAGAAGGCCATTCATGAGACCAAGCAAGAGGCTCTTAAGGACTCTTTGACGGGATTGTGGAACAGGAGGTATTTTGCGGAGAAGATAAAGGAGGAGATGGCCCGTTGCGAACGATCCGGTGAGCCTTTCTCCGTGGCTATAATAGATATCAGGGGTTTCAAGGCTATAAATGACACTTTTGGACACCTCGAAGGAGACAGGATTTTAGTGGAAGTAGCTGGTTTTCTTGCTGGGGCGATGAGAAAAATAGATGTGATAGCCCGCTACGGTGGAGACGAATTTGTCTCCCTGCATCCAAGGACCCGAGAGAAAGAGGCGAAAGCCTTATGGGGTAGGGTAGAGCAAAAACTGAAAGAGAGGCTTTGGGGAAGTAGAAACTTACAGATAGCTATCGACGTAGGCATAGCTTCATATCCAGATGATGGAAAAGAAAAAGAACATATATTGGGTAGGGCAGACGAAAGGATGTATGAAGTCAAACGGAAAGCCAAAACAAATTCATTGGAGGTTTGATAGGTCATATGAAAAAGGGTAATTTCTACTTGATGCCGGAGGGAGAGAAGGGGCAGGAGATAATAGAAAAGCTTTTGGAAAATCAAGCCATGTGGATTGAGCGCATAACGTCCTTCGGCAGCAAGACTCCAGAAGGCGTGTGGTATGATCAGGATACGGACGAATGGGTGCTCCTCGTAAAGGGGAGGGCGCAGTTAGAGTTTGAAGACGGCTTCCTATTGGATCTGAATGAGGGCGACTGGGTGTTTATCCCCGCTGGTGAAAGGCACAGAGTTACCTATACATCTTTTGACCCTTCTTGCCTGTGGCTTGCAATTCACATGAAAAAGCCTGGTGAAAGGCCTTGAACGGCAAAAAGATAAAAGTGACCGATTCGGAAAAGAAGTGGTTGGAGTTATTGGCTACCCAATGGGGCGTCACAGTGGATTTTAGGCCCTACCTTGGGGCGGATATGTTCGCTCGTATAACCATCCCTTCCGATGGCATGGCAAGGGTAGAAATACTGGAAGCTTTTTCGCCTGAGGAGTATTATGCCAAATGGGGCAATCGGGATGTGCCCGAGGACAAGCTTTTCGAGTTTTTGCTGCTCCATGAAATAGCTCACCTTGAGCTTGAGCACCATAAGAAGAAGGTGCCTTTTCACACTGAAGATGCCAATTGGTGGTTCAGCTTCAAGGAGCAAAAGGAGAAAGAAGCGGATCTGTGGGCCAAAGAAAAGTTATGTGGACCATGAAAGGAGATATCATCATGAAAAAATTTTTTTTGATCGCAATTATAGGCATGCTGGTTTTAAATTTTGCGGTATCGGGCAGAGCATACGCAGAAAAAGCGGAGGAATTGGTCAACAAAGGAGTGGATGCTGCGACCCAAGGTAGGCTGGAGGAAGCAGAAACCTTTTTGAGAGAGGCCATTGAGTTGAAACCAAACCTTGCTCAGGCCCACTACAACCTGGGAGTAGTTCTGGAGACAAAAGGCTCTCTGGAAGAGGCCCTTTCGGAGTACTTGGAGGCCCTAAACCTCATGGAGGATTTCCCTGAAGGATACAACAGCTTGGGTAATCTTTACTGGAAGATGGGTGAGCCAACGAAGGCGGAGGAATCCTTTAGAAAAGCACTGGAGAAAAGACCAGACTATTTAGCTGCCTGGAGCAATCTTGGGAGATTGCTACTGGCAGAAGGTAAGGTTCAGGAGGCTCTCCCTGCGCTGGAAAAGGCCTCCGAGCTTGCTCCATCAAACCCTGAAAACCTGTACTATCTAGGAGAAGCGAAAAAGGCTTTGGGCAATTTAGAAGGAGCCATAGAACAATATAGAAAGGCCCTCGAGCTAAAACCCGATTATACTGATGCTGAAGTGGCATTGGCTTTTGCATATGGGAGGATGGGAAAGGTCGACAAGGGAGTAGAAATCTTCAAGGAGGCCATAGCCAGGGATCCCAACAACGCCAAGCTGCTCTACAACTTTGGAGTAATGCTTTTTTCTACCAGGCAGTACAGCGAAGCGGCTCAAGCCTTCTCTAAGGCAGGAAAGTTGGATCCCACATCGGTAGAAGTTTGGAACAACCTTAGCCAGACTTATCTGCGCCTTCAAAATTACCCAGGGGCTCTTGAGGCAGCCCAGAGGGCTGTAGAAACCGACAGCCAGTCTTACAGAGCCTACAACAGTTTGGGCTTCGCCCTCATAGGAGTAGATCGCTACGAGGAAGCCAAGGAGGCCTTTGACAAGGCTCTGGCTTTGCAACCTAACTTTGCCGATAGCCATTTCGGGAAAGGTGTGGTGCTTTTGCTTTTGGGCGACAGGGATGGAGCGGCCAAAGAGGTGGAGATCCTAAAGATATTGAACAAGGGCATGGCAGCGAAGCTTGAAGGACTAATGGGCAACTGAAAGCTTTTTGTATATTGTATTTTGTAGAGCAGTAAAGAATTATTGAGTGTAACTTGAAAAAATGAGAAAAAGGAGTACTATTTTTTCCCGTTAGGGCCATGCTTGGCAAACCTGCAAGATCGTGGGGATGATAATCTTGAGCCGTGTCCAGCTTCTTGCTCTTTTGATCTTTTGTCTTACGTACGCTTTTATAATAACGGAGCGCCTCCATAGGCTTAAGGCTGCTATGCTAGGTTTTTCCCTGGTTCTTTTGATGCAGATAGTGGAGCAGAGCGAGATCTTTTCCTTTATCGACTTCAATACCATAGGCCTCTTGTTGGGCATGATGATCCTGGTGGGGATATTGAAAAAAACTGGATTAATCCAGCACATAGCAGCAGAAGCGGTGGTTTACAGTAAAGGGAACGCGTGGGTATTACTAGTTTTTCTTTCGTTTTTGACGGCCGTGATATCTGCCCTGATAGATAACGTAACCACCGTGCTCCTGGTGGGCCCTATAGCTTTAGCGGTGGCTGATGTAATGGAGATAAATCCCATGCCCTTCATTTTTGCCGAGATATTTTCGTCCAACATAGGAGGCACCGCAACTCTAATAGGAGATCCCCCAAATCTCTTGATAGGCTCCGCAGCGGGGCTAACCTTCAACGACTTCATAATCAACTTAGGCCCTCCAGTTATTTTATCCATGATTGTCTTGTTCGGCCTGCTTTATCTTTGGTATGGAGGAGAGTTGAAGCCAAAGGGACAGGAGAAGACCTCACGAGGTGATTTCTCTGGCCCAAGAAAACTTCAGGATCCGGCCCTAGCAATTCGAGTTGTGGCGGTCATGGTCTTGGTCCTCGTAGGATTCGTTCTGCACGGAGTGCTTCACTTGGAGGCTGCAACCATAGCCTTGGCGGGAGCGACTCTAGCTCTCATAGTTTGTCCTGTGGATGTTGAGGAGTTACTTTTGGACGTAGATTGGGTAACCATTTTGTTTTTCTCCATGCTTTTCATGCTGGTGGGCACTCTGGAGCACGTTGGCGTGATAGAGCTGTTTGCCACCAAGATGTTTGCTCTGGTAGGGGAACACTTCAAGGCGTTGACCATGATCCTCATATGGGTTTCAGGTTTGGCTTCTGCGGTGGTAGACAACGTTCCCTACACTGCGGCGGTCATTCCTTTGGTGAAGCATATTTCTCATCTTGGTGGGTACGATCCAAAGCCCTTGTGGTGGGCCTTGGCCCTTGGTGCGTGCTTGGGGGGGAATGGTACGCTAGTTGGGGCCTCGGCAAACCTGGTTATGGCTGGGATAGCCAACAAGGCGGGGATAAGGTTGGATTTCAAGACCTTCCTTTCAAGAGGTATGGTCCTTATGTCTTCCACGCTTTTCGTTTCGGCAGTATATATTTTGTGGCGTTATCTTTAAAGATGACAGGGAGGCGGTATTACCGCCCCCTGATATTTTGTGTCAATTGTAAGCAGGAGTGCTCAGGTACTTATCTCCTCTGTCTGGAGCGATGGTCACAATCACTGCACCTTTTGGGGCCTTTTCTGCCACCTTCATGGCTGCCCAAAGGTTCGCTCCGGAAGAGACTCCACAGAACAACCCCTCCTTTTTGCTCAACCACTTGGCCATGTCGAAGGCTTGCTCATCCTCGACAGTTATTATTTCGTCCACCACATCAAGGTCCAAGTTCTTAGGAATGAACCCTGCGCCTATTCCCTGTATGCCGTGGGGTCCAGGAGCGTTGCCGGAGAGCACCGCGCTTTTGGCCGGTTCCACACCGATTACCTTTGCGGATGGAAAGGTCGATTTCAGTGCTTTGCCTACGCCTGATATGGTGCCTCCCGTTCCTATGCCTGCGACGAAGGCGAAAGGTTCCATGCCATTTAGGTCCCTTATTATCTCGGGAGCAGTGGACACTGCGTGTGCCCAGGGGTTGCCAGGATTTGAGAACTGATCCGGCATGAACGCTCCAGGGGTGCTTTTTAGTATATCTGTGGCTGCTTCAATGGCTCCTTTCATGCCTTTTTCCGCTTTTGTTAGTACAAGTTCTGCTCCATAGGCTTTTAGGATGCTTCGCCTTTCTTCCGACATGGATTCCGGCATGGTGAGTATGACCTTAAGGCCCATGATGCTTCCAAGCATTGCGAGAGCTATGCCCGTGTTTCCACTAGTTGGTTCCACTATTACCGTCTGCTCTTGGAGTTTTCCTTCCTTTTCAGCCATGTGAAGCATGCCCCAGGCTGCTCTATCCTTTATGGAGCCTCCTATGTTATTTCCTTCAAGCTTTACGAGTATGTGTGCCCCATTTTTGACTGGGGTTATGGTGTGCATGGGAGTTCTGCCTATCAATTTGACAAGAGATAGGGATGCTAGGGATTTCATTTAGATCACCACCCTTTTGGTAAAAATTTCTTTCGTTTTCTCTATATCCTTGAGCTGCCGCTTCAGGACTTCTATCTCCCTTTGCAGCCTGCTGATCTTTCCCATAATCTCCTTGTCAGATTCCGACGAGATGGTCTTTATGCCGTTTATTTTTACTATCCTGGCAGGGATTCCGATCACGGTGCTGTTGTCAGGGATATCCTTCAGGACAACGCTATTTGCTCCTATCCTGCAGTTTTTGCCTATGGTGATGTTGCCCAAGACCCTTGCGCCGCTTCCTATTATGGTTCCGTCCCCTATGGTTGGGTGTCTTTGAAACTCCTTCTCGTTGCCGGTAGCTCCCAGAGTGACTCCCTGATATATGGTCACTCCTTTCCCTACTATTGCGGTTTCGCCTATTACGACGCCCATGCCGTGGTCTATGAAGACCCCTCCGGCTATTTGAGCACCGGGGTGGATCTCTATGCCCGTAAGCCACCGCACTATAAGGCTTATGAAACGAGGCAAGATCCTCAATTTAAGCTTTTGGTACATGAAGTGGTTCACCTTGTGGATCAAGAGGGCATGAAAGCCAGGGTAGCACAAAATTATTTCCAAAAACCCCAGCATACCGCCGCGGAAAGCGGGATCCTGGTCCTTTATGGCCTTGTAATCAGCTTTTATGTCTTTTAAGAAACTCATGTTTTTCTCCTCCTTAGATAGTTTGATTTCAAGTTTTTCACTGCTTTTGAAGCTACAACAACCGCAGCCGCTTTCCACGGTCCTCACCTCCTTTGGGCCTTTAGGAAAAATGAAAGCGGGCTTCCTCTCGAGAAAGCCCGCTTTGGATCAAATTTATGTTCTCAGCTTCTTTTGGCCGGAAGGCATATGCGGGCTTTTTCTCCCGCAGCCTTTCCGGCTGCGGCAGAGGTCAACGAACCATCTGCCTACAACAACAAAGTACGAAGCTGAAACTTTTCATCCCAAGAATACTCCTTGTTCTTCCATTTTAGGCAATCCTAACATATGTGTTTTTTTATGTCAAATAAGCTCTTTCAGAAAAGCCCTTGCAGAACCAGAATAGGATCCCTGCGCACAATGAAGCCGTTCTCCCTCCCTCATCCAAAGGGGGGCTCATTTCGGTTATGTCCAGGTATCGTATTTTTCCAGTTTTCCCTGCGATGTAAGCTATCCTCTCCAGCTCTGGAGCCTTGAATCCCCTGGGATTGCTGGCCGAGGCGCCAGGTGCTTCATGGTTTCTTGCCGCATCTATGTCTATGGAGAGGGCTACAGCTTTCGTTCCTTCGCTTGCTATACGGCAGGCCTCAAGAAAGAACTCCATGGGCCTGTTGCCTATGCTGTTCAAGGTCATGACCGCTACATGTTGTTTTTTTACCCATTCGTAGTGATAAGGGGAGTTGTATGGTTCCTGTATTCCAAATTCGACGAAAGCTCTGGGGTCTAGGGCGTTGTTTGGCAATTCCTCCAAGGCCCTCCTGAAAGGTGTGCCACTAGTGATCTCCTTTTGGTATTCTCTTACGTCCAAGTGGCAGTCCACGTTGATGGCTCCAAGTTCCTTTTGTCCTAATTTTAGACCTTCTACAAGACCACAAAAACCAGCAAACGAAAGGTCATGGCCGCCTCCCAAGACTATGGGGAAGACCCCATTCTCCACGACGGTCTTTACGGCCTCTGCCAGTCTTGAATGGCTTTCCTTCAGCGTTGGGCCGGGTATTATATTCCCTATGTCTATTATTTTGAGGCCCATCAGGGCTTTCCCAAAGCCAGGGGTGAGCTTGTAAAAGGCTTTTCGTATGTGCTCTGGTCCCAAGGCAGCTCCGGGTTTTCCGCCGTTTGCCACTATTCCTCTGTCCTCTGGAAAACCTAGGATAGCAATATGAGCTTCCCTAAGCTCCTCAATGACATTACCTCTTGAGGGCTTGACCAGGTCTCCCAACCTCGGGTCTGAAGGGTCATGGCGGCTGTAGAACCATTCTTGAGCAGGTGGATTTATGAAAAGTACCATTTTTGGTTCCCCCTTATTGAAGAGGCCCCGACAATCTGCCGGGACCTCTTTTGCGTCTTCTGGTCAGGGTTTCTTATTTCTTGTACTTTTTGATGGCTTCTTCTACGGTCTTGGATACCAGCTCATCGTCGGGGATGTAGGGAAGGGTTATGTGGTAGCTGTCCTTGTATTTGGCGTTGACTTCCCTGCTGACTTCCATGGCGTGTTCGCAGCGCCCCCATGCTCTTCTGGCCACGCCACCGAGAACGTCCCACATCATAGCGGACTTCAGTATCTCGTCAACCCGCTCTGAGCCGTCAAGGAGCATGCCAAATCCGCCATTGATGGCTTTACCTATGCCCACTCCGCCTCCGTTGTGGAGAGCACACAAGGTCATACCCCTTGCTGCGTTACCTGCGAAGCACTGGACTGCCATGTCGGCAGTTATGTTGCTTCCGTCCTTGATGTTGGAGGTCTCCCTGAAGGGAGAGTCGGTGCCCGAAACGTCGTGGTGGTCTCTTCCAAGCATGACGGGGCCTATCTCGCCCTTTCTAACCATTTCGTTGAATTTGAGAGCTATCTTGAGTCTTCCCTCTGCGTCCTGATAGAGAATCCTTGCCTGGGTTCCAACGACTAGTTTGTTCTTCTCAGCGTCCCTGATCCAGATCCAGTTGTCGTAATCCTGGGCTCTGCGGTTGGGGTCAATGCACTCCATGGCAGCTTTGTCGGTCTTTCTCAGGTCCTCTGGGTCTCCGCTGAGGCACACCCAACGGAATGGGCCGTAGCCGTAGTCGAAAAGGACTGGTCCCATTATGTCCTCCACGTAGGAAGGCCAGATGAAACCATCGTAGGTGTCCTTGCCGTTCTTGCATATCTCCTTGACCCCTGCGTCGAAGACGGCCTTCATGAAGGAGTTGCCGTAGTCAAAGAAGTAGGTTCCCCGCTCGGTCAGGATCTTTATCAGCTCGAAGTGCTTTCTAAGGGTTTCGTCAACTCTCCTGCGGTACTCCTCTGGATTTTCGTGGAGCATCCTGGTCCTTTCCTCGAAGGTGAGGCCCACTGGGCAGTATCCACCCTCGTATGGAGCATGACAGGAGGTCTGGTCAGAGAGTAGAGGAATATGGATGTTATTGTCCACCGCGTACTGCAACAGGTCTACGACGTTGCCGTGGTAGGCTATGGAGAGAGGCCGTTTCTGATCTAAGGCTTCCTTAGCCATTGCGAAGGCCTTCTCGCAGCTGTCGGTGACCTCGGTGACCCATCCCTGCTTTCTTCTGGTCTCTATTCTTGAGGGATCCACTTCGGCGATAATGCCCACGCCACCTGCTATCTCAACGGCTTTGGGCTGGGCGCCGCTCATGCCGCCGAGACCAGAAGAAACGAAGAGGATGCCGGCAAGGTTATCCTTGGGGCCTACTCCAAGGCGCTGCCTTGCGGCGTTCAAGATGGTGTTGTATGTGCCGTGTACTATTCCTTGGGGGCCGATGTACATCCAGCCGCCAGCAGTCATCTGGCCGTAGTTCGTTACGCCAAGCTGCATGCCTCTGTGCCAGTCCTTGGGGTTGTCGAACATGCCCACCAGGAGGCCGTTGGTGATGATGACCCTCGGCGCATCAGGCCTTGATTTAAAGAGGCCCAACGGGTGACCGCTCTCTATGACCAAAGTGGTGTCATCGGTCAGTTCTTCCAGGTATTTTTTGATCAGCCTGTACTGGAGCCAGTTCTGGCAAACTTGTCCAGTCTCTCCGTAGGTGACCAGTTCGTAAGGATATAGGGCTACTTCGAAGTCCAGGTTGTTGTCTATCATGACCTGGAAGGCTTTGCCGGCCAGGCACTTACCTTTGTACTCGTGAATGGGTTTGCCCCAGATGCGTCCTGCGGGACGATATCTGTAAGCATAGATCCTACCCCTGGTCATGAGCTCCTCCATGAACTCAGGAGCCAGTTTCTCATGGAGTTCCTCGGGTACGTACCTGAGAGCGTTCTTCAGGGCAAGCTCAGTTTCCTTTTGGTTAAGGGTCCAACCTCTATCGGGTGCCCTTCTTATTCCAGGTACGAACTCCGGGTACTCCGGAAGTTCAGCGTCCAGTTTTATGGTCATGGCTTCTCCGTTTAGGAAATTCAAATCCATCTTTTATTCCCTCCTTTTGTCTTTCATCATTTCCAGACCCCGGTTTTATCCAAGGGCCTTCTCTACGATTTTCCCTGCCTGGTCGGCCAAATTGAAGATATTGTCCAAGGTCTCCTTCACTACTTGGTTTGTCTCTGAAACGAAGGCCTCATCCTTGATGCTTCCGAGGTTTATCCTGACGTTATAGGCTGCAGCTATTCCCGCGGCCTTGGCCAGAAGCGCTGCTGTTCCGGCATCGGTTATGGCGTTGGGGTTGCCTTTTTCAGCGGCAGTGAGGGCTATCTCTGCCAGGGCTTTGCAAGCTTTCAAAGTCTCCAGAGGTACTTGCACTGCTTTCTTGAGCCCTTCCTGCATGGCCTTACTTCTGGCGGCCTTTTGCTCTTCTGTATCCTTGGGCATCTTCATGGCGGCCATGAAGTCGTTGAAAGCTTCAGTGTCTTCCTCCATGAGCTTTAGGAAACGGTCCTTGAGGGCGTCTCCAGATTCTATTACCTTCTCCATGGATTCCCAATTATCCTTGTACTTTTCCTTTCCTACGGTAAGTCTGCCCACCATGGATGAGAGTGCAGAGCCCAAGGAGGCGGCCAAAGCAGCTACGCTCCCTCCTCCTGGAGCAGGAGAGGAAGATGCAAGTTCATCAGTAAAGGCTTTTACGGTAAGTTCTGCAAGTTTCATTTTTCATCCTCCTAACTAGGCTACGTGAATGCCTTTTTTGTAAACCTCCACTACGGGAGAAACGCCGGCGTGATATGCCAGGATCGCGGGAGTTTCCCCGTCGAGGAGCAGGAAGTCCGCTTGTTTTCCTACCTCCAGGCTCCCTACCTTGTGGTTTAGGCCGATGGAGTAGGCAGCGTTAAGGGTGGATGCTACTAGCGCTTCCTCTACTGTCATGTCCATGTTCAGGACGGCGAGGCCGAAGACGAAGGGCATAGATTCAGTGTAGCTTGAGCCTGGGTTACAATCTGTCGCCAATGCCACTGGAACTCCCAGTTCTATCATCTTTCTGGCCTTCGCGTAGGGTTTCTTCAGGCTGTATGCTGTCGCAGGCAAAAGGTCGGCTATTACGCCCTTTTCGGCCATGGCCTTGAGGTTTTCCTCGTTTGCCGCCAAAAGATGTTCTGCCGAAGCGGTTTCAAGCTCCGCTGCAAGGCCTGCTCCGCCAAGGTCGTGGACTTCATCGGCATGGATTTTCAGTTTGAATCCCCTGTTTCTAGCGGCTTCTAGTATCCTTCTGCTCTGTTCTACAGAGAAAACGCCTTCTTCGCAAAAAACGTCGCAGTATTGAGCTATACCCTGCTTTGAGGCAGCAGGTATCATTTCATCTATTAACAGCTTCACGTACTCTTCAGGGTTCGATTTGTATTCTTCGGGTATAGCGTGAGCCCCCATGAAGGTTGCTATCACGTCCAGAGGTGTTTCTTTGCCTACCCTCTCTATCACCCTGAGCATTTTGAGTTCTGTTTCGGTATCTAGGCCATATCCGCTTTTAATCTCCATGGATGTGGTGCCGAAGCTCAGGGCTGTGAGCACGTTGTCCAGCGTTGTGGACAAGAGCTCTTCTTCTTTGGCATTTCTTACCGATCTCACCGATGAGAGTATGCCGCCTCCAGCTTTAAGGATGTCGAGGTACGATGCTCCCGCAAGGCGCATGGAGAACTCTTTCTCTCTTCGCTCCGCAAAGCATATGTGGGTATGGGGATCTACGAAACCAGGTATCATGCAAGCGCCCTGGCAGTCTACTTCCATATCCACCTCCATGTCCTTTGCCTTTGCAAGGACATCCTCCTCAGATCCTACTGCAGTGATGATTCCCTTATCGCATAGCAGAGCGCCCCTTTCCCAGGACCTTACATGCCCTTGGAGCTTTCCTGCCAAGGGTTTGCCTTCGTCCACAGGCGTATATATGGCAGCGTTGCGAAAGAGGGTAGTAAGCATGGTTAATCTTCCTCTCTCATGAGCTCAAGGAGTTTGAGCTCCAAGACCTGGGAAGGATCGAAATCGTCAATTTGCAAGTAGTACTCGGCGCTCTGGATCAGCGCTGCGGCGGGTATCATACCGTATACTTCCGTGCCGTTTATGGTTACGCCCCACCTTGCAGCCTCCATCCGGATGAACTCCAATACCCTGTAGATGGCGGTCTTGTCGTAGTCAACGATGTTCATGCTGACCTGTACCAGGCCCTTTTCCTCCAAGGCCAAGCCTATGCCTTTCACTGCAGTGAATCCGCCACCTGAGGCTCTTACCCTCTTTGCTATGGTCTTTGCTATATTGACGTCGGTGGTGTTCAAGTTCACGTTGAAGGCTATGAGGAACTTCCTGGCGCCTATAACTGTGGCTCCAGCGGTTGGATGGAGCTTTGGCTCTCCCACATCGGGATGACGCTCTGGATTTGTTACTTCTTCCTTGAGAGCTTCGTACTGGCCTTTGCGGATGACCTCCAGGCGGGTCCTTTCGGGTCTGAGTGCCGCTTCTTCATAGTAGTAAACGGGAATTTTCAGTTCGTTGTAATAGCGCTCTCCGAACTTTCTTGCCAACTCAACGCATTCTTCCATGGTTATGTTGCTTATAGGTGTGAAGGGTATAACGTCTATGGCACCGATCCTTGGGTGGGCGCCCTGGTGGGTGTTCATGTCGATGTGCTGCATGGCTATCCTTGAAGCTTCCAGTACTGCATCGCATATGGGCTGGGGTTCGCCAGCGAGGCTGACTACGAGTCTGTTGTGATCCTCGTCAGCGCGGTAGTCAAAAAGGTAGCAACCTTTTTGTTTCTTGAAAGGTTCGACGATTGCCTCGATTACGTCCTTTCTTCTTCCCTCACTGAAATTTGGTACGCACTCAATTAGCTGTTTTGCCATCTTGCTTACCTCCGTATCTTTATTTGTTGTTTTATCAAAGGGAGGAGCCTATGTTTCGAGCTGCCTCCTTCACCATTTCCGCTATTTCTTCTTCCTGTCCTTCAAAGCTGTTAGCAAGGCCAGCTACGCCTATTTGAGCCACGAAGTTGCCCCTGCGGTCGAAGATGGGGGCGCTTATGTCTCCTGCGTGGGGTATCCATTCTTCCCGGCTTGAGGCATATCCTTTTCGGCGGATTTCCTCCAGCTGTGCTAGGAGTTTCTGTTTGTCAACTTCAGGGGGGATGATTTCTGCGAGAATTCTATTTCTAATGTGCTCGTTACAGAAGGCCAACAGGACCTTCCCTGATGCTCCAGCATGCAGCGGGATGGCCATTCCTTTGTGGGCTACGTACTTTACTGGATGGGGAGGCTCAACGCTGTGAATGCAAAGCCCTACGCTTCCCTCAAGGACGGACATGAGGCAGGTTTTGTTGGTTTGCCTTACGAGGTGCTCCATTTGTTTTTGGGCTTTCTCTATGAGTTCCTGGTAGAAAAAGGCGCGATTGTTCAAAAGGAAAAATCGTATGCCCGGTCTGAAGCTTCCGCTTGCTGGGTCCTTGTAGACCCATTCCTGTCTTTCCAGGGAGGTCAAAATACGGTGTAGGGTGCTCTTTGGTACCCCCGTTAGCCGCTCCAACTCCCTCAAGCTGTAGGTAGCCCTGTCCCGGCAGAGCACTTCCATGACGCGGGTTATCTTTTCAACGTGGTCCATCTTTTTCGTCAGAGTCTCCATAACTGCCTCCCAAAAACTGGGACACATTGTCCCATAAGTGCAAATATAAAGTTACACCAACCGCTAAAAGGTGTCAATATAGCTTTCGTTTGTAAATTGGTTTATTCTTATCTATAAAGGAGGTGTTACACCTTGGAAGGTACAGCAAAAGTTAGTGTATTGGCTTCTGTGCTCGAAGGTGGCATTGGAAGGGTAACGCTGAACAGACCTGAGAGCATGAACACCTTCACCTTGGAGTTGGCTCAAGAGCTGAATGATGCTCTTTGGGCGATGGAGGAGGATGAAAGGGTAAAGGTCGTTGTATTGGACGCGGCGGGGAAACATTTTTCTACGGGTATAGATTTGAAGGAGTTTCTTGCCCAAGAACGGCACGAGTTGAGGGAGTTTCTCAGGATTATGGATCAGCATAACTTCACCCTTTTCAGGATGGCCAAACCGGTTGTTGCAGCTGTTCAGGGGTATGCCCTTGCCAACGGCACAGGTTTGGCCTTGGCGTGCGATTTCATTATAGCGGCTGACAACGCCGTTTTCGGTACCACTGCGGTGAACGTGGGATTGATATGCCTTGAACCGGGATACCAGCTTTCTAGGTGGATAGGTCCCAAGAGGGCTTTGCAGTACGTTCTGACGGGAGAGTTCATTCCTGCTTGTAAGGCCCATGAAATGGGGGTCGTCTGGAAGGTCGTTCCACAGGAAGCTTTGTTGGAGGAGGCAATGAGCTTTGCGCGAACTCTTGCGGAGAAAAGCCCCCTTGCTGTCAGAACCGGTAAAAGGTCCTTACAGCAGATGGAAGGTCTACCCTTGGAGAGGGCCATAGAGTTTGCCGGCGAAAGGTTTGCGGCCTTAGGGCTTTCGGAGGACGCTAAAGAAGGCCTGGCTGCCTTTCTGCAGAAAAGAAAGCCGGTGTGGAAAGAAAGATAGACTTGATGTGCGAGGCTCATTTGCTTTTTTGGCCTCTTTTTCTAAAATGGCAGTATCCTTGACGTAGATTAAGCTTTTCACGTTGTTACCCAACATTTCTTCTTCTGTGTAGCCTAGGATTTTATGAATGCTTTGAGATGTCTTTATTATCCGTAGATCCTCATCAAAGACTATTATGGCGTCCGTGGAGGTCTCAAATATTTTGTCAAATAATAAACTTTTTTGGTTCATGTCTCTCATTGTTGATCGTCATCCGCCCTTTATCTAGCTAACCAGCCGCCATCCACGCATAATATGCGGTCGTTGATGTAGTCGGAGGTACATGATTCCAGGAAGACCGTGGCTGTTTCTCTAACTAGTTTGAATGCCTCTAAAATCAATTAAAGTCCACCGCCAATTTAGAGTTTAAAGACAGATAGAAAGGTACACTTTTTAAAACATTTGCTGTTATAGCGTCCGCAGAATACTATCAAAAGTATAAAGATCTTGCAATCCTTTAGTGCTTGTATTGTATGGGATATTGACAGAAAACCCGACAGGAAGTACGCTATTTGGGTAAAGTAATAAATGGCAACAGGAACGTTTTTTGAAGGAGGGGTTTTGGTTGTACTTTGCTCGACCTACTTAGGGAGGTGAGCTTGATGGCAAGCAGGATGACCACAGGGGGAAGGTCCTACGTGGTAGCCAGAAACTCTGCAAAGGGAGATTTCGAGCTCGTAAGTAGGATGAAGTACCCTTACGTAATCATAGAAGGTAAAAGGCCTCTATTGAGGCTGGTGAAGTTCGTAGATTTCATGTCAAGCACTCCCGATCCGGTGGAGAACGGTTTCTTTGTGGCGTGCTCCCGCCCATACGAAGGGGAGAACATAACCTACGAGGGTTACGCCTCGGTCATAGTCGAAGTTATGGACTACGTGAAAAAATCTGGTCTCCGGTGTTGTATAATTTTCTCGTCCTCGGCCTGTGTTTATGTCCATCCTGATGAAACTATAGAAGCCTCTGTTACTCCAGATGAATACATAGACCTTGTATAAATCTACATAGGAGGGTGCAGAGAAGATGCAAAATATACCAAAGTTGCCGGTACCGCCTCTGGAAGAGACGGCAAGGAGGTACTTGTCGTGGATTGCACCTTTTGTGGATTCGAGCGTTCTGAAGGAAGCAGAAGAATGTGTGGAGGAGCTTCTGTCGGAAAACGGAGCAGGGATATTCCTTCAGCGTAAATTGGAGGATTTTTCGCAAAGGGAAGACGTGGCCAATTGGCTCGAACCCTTCTGGATAGAGGCGTACCTTTCTGAGAGACGTTCCCTCCCTCTTTACAGCAACAACGTGTTCTATAAGCTAGCCCTGCCTCCAACTTCGAACGAGAAAGAAAAAATATGGCGAGCGGCTAGCTTATGTCACTGGGCAGGAAGATTTTACAACCTCGTAATGCAAGATGAGCTGGAGCCTGAATGGGACCATGGCCAAAGGTTGTGCATGTCTCAGTACAAGAAGCTTTTCGGCACCACCAGGATACCCCGAAAGTCCATTGATGAGATAGTTAGTATCTGCGATGGAGAAGGAAGCGCTGTATCTAGGCATATAACGGTCATACGCGAAGGGTGTATGGCCTTTGTGGATATATTGGACGAAAATGGCGAAGTTTTTCCCGTGGAAAGACTTGCCAGCGGCTTTATGCATATCCTGAAAAACATAAACCATAGGGAGGGCATAATTGGGGCGGGGGTTTTCACTGCCCTTCCCAGAGAAGAGTGGGCTTCTATATGGGAGATCCTTGAAAGGGAAGAGCTGAACCGACATACGTTAAATAAGCTAAAGTCTTCCCTGTTTGTTTTGTCCTTTGATGATGCTTCACCACGAACGTTGGAGGATTTCACCATCAAGGGACTTGTGGGCTCAGGTAGAAACAGGTGGTGTGACAAATCCTTGGATATTATCGTATTCGAGGATGGTCAGGTGGGTTTGACCATGGAACACACCTATCTTGATGGATCTGTTGTGGTAAGGCTCTGCTCCTATTTGGTCTCCAACGTCAAGAAGGAACAGGTTGGTTACTTCGGTGCGGAAGATTGTTTGCCTTGGGAGAAAGGTGTGTTACTTGGAGACGAGGAGTTGGAGGGAAAGCTGGCCGAGGCCGAAAAATGGCTTGAATCAGCCAAGGCAAAGAGCTTTTTTCGAGTAGTGGAGCAAGAGGATATAGGGAGGACTTCTCTGCGCCTCAAAGGAATAACTCCCGATGCCTTTTGCCAGATGACCTTACAGTTGGCTCAGTACAAAGCAATGGGCAAGTTCGTCAACTCCTATGAGACCATAATGATGCGCCACTACCACCACGGCAGGACGGAGGCCCTAAGGGCCGTTACATTCGAATCCAAGGAGTTTGTGAGGACCATGCTGGATAAGCTCTCCTCGCCCAATAAAAAATGGGAAGCCTACATAAGGGCTCAAAAGAAGCACAAGATGCGTATCGCCCTGTGCAAGTCTGCAAAAGGAGTGGAAAGGCACCTTTTCGGATTAAAAAGCATTTATGACCACGGCGACATGTTCGGGGTGACACTAAAGAGTCCTCCGTCTTTGTTTGAATCCAGGTCGTGGAAGATCTTGAATCACTCAACTATCGCTACAAGCACAAGCAGTCCCGATGGCTTGGAATTGGTATGCTATGGTCCAGTGGTGGAGGATGGATTCGGTGGAAGGTATTTAGTCTTCGATGATAAGGTCTTTTTCTGTTTGAGTGCTCGAAAAGAACAGGCCGAGACGCTGGAAATTCTTTCGAAGAGCCTTATGGAGGCCATAATCATGACGTACAGAATTGCAAACTTATAGCAGTTTAGTTTTTCTCCCCTCTGGCGTAAAACCAGTGATGGTGTACAATGAAGAGGTCAGGGGGGTGAAATGTTGTATATCTTAGGGCTTCTGCTTGCTGTTTTTGCCTCTGCCCTTTGGGGGACCACAGGGCCCTTTTTCCGGATAGCTGGTCAGTGGGGATTGGACGTCATAACGGTCAACTTCGTAAGGTATGCCGTATGCTCTTTGGCGCTGTTGTTTTTCGTCAAAAAAGGAAACACAAAGTCATGGGATTGGAAAAGTCCTCTTTTCATCCTCGGTTCTTCTGGTATGCTCTTGAGCAGTTTAGGGCTCAACGTGGCCTTCATGAGGATATCTATAGGACTTTCCATGGTCATATATTACAGTGCTCCTTGTTGGGTGATGTTGGGAAGCTGGCTTTTTTGGCGCCATAAGGTCACGATGGTTCAGGTTGTCGCTTTCTTCATGGCTTTGCTTGGTATTTGGAAGGCCTTAGGTGGGGCCCAAGCTCAAGGCACGTTGGACCTTGTAGGAGTGGCAGCTGCTTTGTTGGCGGCCATGGGGTATGCTACCTATGTCTTGAACGGGCACTTTGGACCAGGTAGGAACGATAGATTGGGCATGTATGCCAGGACCTTCTTTGTGGCCACGGCCATAATGACGGCCTTGGCCATTTATTCTGGCAATTTGGGAGTTTTACTTGGTATTCCTCTGAGGGCTTGGCTGGTGCTCTTTTATCTTGCGGTGTTTTGTACACTCATTCCTTATGGCCTTTTCATTCTGTCCTTGAGGTTCATATCTGGCAATGCTGCTTCCATAGCAACCATGAGCGAAGTTCCCTTCTCCATGATGTGGGCCTTCTTTATTTTATCTGAAGTGCCTGAAACTTCAGCAGTTGTAGGTGGTGCCATAGTGCTTTCAGGGGTGGCGTTGATGTCTCTTGAGCGTAAGCCGAGGAGAAGCTCTTTGGGGAAAAAGGGGGAGAGGGGTTCCTCTCCCGCAGAATGAGTCCCCCTCAGATGGCGCTTCTTATCCGTTGTGACTTCCCCTCGCTTCTTTCTATGGTTCCAGGGGGAAGAAGGTGAAGCTCCACTCTTATGCCCAATATGTTGTGAAGGTTGGACAAGGCCTTGGCTTTAAGTCTTTCTTCAGCCTCAGGGGAAAGGTGTTCTAACATCTCAGAGTAGACGTGAAGGTCCTTATGTCCTTCCTTGCCAACTACTTCAAGGTAGTAATGGCAGGAAAGTCCCGGTGTCCTGCCCAGGGCCGTTTCCACTTGTGTCGGGAAGACGTTCACTCCCCTTATTATCAACATTTGGTCTGATCTGCCTCTTATTCGGGCTATTCTGGCTCCTGAGTCGCCACAGCTGCACTTTCCAGGGAGGATCCTTGTTATATCTCTTGTCCTGTAGCGTATTATAGGCAGGGCCTCTTTTGTCAGAGTGGTTATAACCAGCTCTCCTTCTTTTCCTTCCTCAACAGGTCTTCCGGTGTCGGGGTCTATTATCTCCGCGATGAAAAAGTCCTGGGCTAGGTGAAGACCCTCTTTTGCAGGACATTCCATGGCGACGCCGGGGCCCATTATTTCCGAAAGCCCATACACGTCAAGGGCAGTAATTCCAAGGCCCTCCTCGAGGGTGTGCCTCATCGTTTCAGACCATGGCTCCGCACCGAATATACCGAGGCGAAGCTTTAGGTTCCGTTTTTTCTGACTTAACATCTCGGAAAGTTTCAGGGCATAGGAAGGGGTGCACGCCAAAACCGTGGTTCCCAGGTCTTCCATGAGCATGAGCTGCCTTTCTGAAAATCCCCCTGAAGCTGGTATTACAGCGCATCCAAGCTCTTCTGCCCCATAATGCAGCCCCAACCCGCCAGTGAAAAGCCCGTATCCGTAAGCTACTTGTACTACGTCTTCACTTCTGACGCCCGCCCTGGAAAGACATGATGCCATGGCGCTGGTCCAGGTTTTTATGTCCTTTCGGGTGTATGCTACTACCGTAGGTTTCCCGGTGGTCCCAGAGGATGCATGAAATCTCACGATCTTCTTTCTATCGCACGCAATAAGGCCCATAGGATAAGTGTCTCTCAGGTCCTCTTTCGTCGTGAACGGCAATTTCCTAAGGTCATCCAGGGAGGATATGTCTTCTGGGGTTACGCCTACGTCCTCCATTTTTGCCCTGTAGTGGGGGACCCTTTCCCATACTCTCCTTATCAGCTCTTTGAGTTCCTTGGTCTTTCTGCCTTCTTTCATATTTATCTCCTCCTCAAGGTCATTTGCAAGTATAAAAAAAAGGCCCCCACCTTTCTGTGGGGGCCCTCAGTTCGCCTGTGTCCAGCGCCTAACTGGCACCGGTCCTGCGAACGGGACCCGCGCCGGTAAAAAAGAAAAAGAAGCTGCAAGCGCTGCTTATATTTATGTTTACTTCCGGAGTATGCATTATACCTTCCTCCAAATGTTGTATGCTTTATGTCGTTGGAGGGTTTATACCACTCTTCTTGCTATCTTGTCAATCCCTTTTTTGGGTCAGATACTGTATTGAAAGTCAAGGGTTTTGATCTATAGATTTGTTTTTAGTTTACAGGTTCATATTCCAGAGTAAAGGGTCGCTTGTATTTAAATATAGAGAAAGCCAAGAGTAAGAGTTTTCTGGCTGCGGCAGTTCTAGCTAATTTGTCTGGTTTCCCTGATTTTTTTAGGTTCTCATAATGTTTTCGTATATAAGGGTTATACCTTGCAGCAGATAGGGTAGCCTGGTAGAGGATTTTTCTTATAAGAGAGCTTCCTTGCTTGCTGATGCGAGGTTTTCCGTGTACAGAGCTTCCAGACTGATGCTGAATGGGATCTAGCCCTGCAAGGGCAGTTATCTGTTTTCTGTTTGCATCAGGGAATTTAAAGAAAAAGACTAGGAGATACAGAGCCGTAACTATTCCGATTCCAGGAATTGATTTTAGAAACTGCAGCATATCTTCCCTTCCATTTTCGATTACTAAACCCTCGGCGTCCTTTAGCATTTTTTCTTCCATGGCCTTGTGGCGGCGGATCTCTTCTTTTATGAGGTTGCAGGAATCTTCAAGCATATAGGGTTCTCGTATCAGGGCGTCCAAGCTACCTTGAAGGGCTATGCGATTACGCTGAAATATTTGGTATAGGTTTAGTATTGATATTACGCTTTTAGGCCAGTTGTCTTTGGGAGCACTCTCTACAACATCCTCTCTGCTGCCGTATAGAAAGAGCAATTGCGAATCGCTTTTGTCTGTCTTTGAACGGATATTCTCTACACGCCTGAGGTTTGGGACGATGCTAGGGTTGACCTTTTTGAAGGGAATGCTGTTCGTTATGCACAGTTCTTCTAACCGTCTTGAATATGTGCTGGTAGGTTCAAATATTATTTTTACATCTTTACCCCTAGATTTTATGTAGTTGTGCAGTTGCGATAGGTGTTCGTCATTAGGGAATATTCTATGATTCTTACCGTCAAATACAACTAACTCTTGCTTTCCTACGTCAATACCTATACAGTTATTCATAGGGTTACCTCCATCATTTTGTAGTGATGGAGCGTAAAGAGGGCTGCCCTCCGCACCCTACCTCGTGAACTCGGGCCGAGGTCCGCCTCGCCCTTGATACTGTCCGGGTTGGCGGAGGGTGGTCTATCTGACCCACGGCCCAACATCATTAATATGCCGACCCGGTCTTTAACGACCCACCCTTACCTCCATCCTAAAGCTAGTATAAACTCCCTAGCCTCTACAATAATGTACGAGGTCTTTATTTTTGGTGTTTTTCGTCAAGGGATAGATATTCCTTTGTTCCAGAAGCTATAGCTGGCGCAGGATAGCCTTTTAAACAGGTGCATATTTTGATAAAGTATCAAAGTGCGATATGGCTGATTTTAAATAGGGGAGGTTGACCAATGCCGTATATTGCGAATCGAGTAAACGCAGGCGAGGAAGGGGTATTTTGCCTTTTGCAGGATTGGATGACCCAGGCCAGGAAAGACGGTAAAGAAATAATAAACCTGGGCGTGGGAAGTCCCAACAGGCGCCCGGCGGACCCTATACTGCGGGAGCTTTTGGAGACTGCCACGGAGGATAAATCTTACGAATACCCATTTATTGATCCCCAACTTCCTGAGGCTATTGCAGGGTGGTACAAGGATAGGTTCGGGGTTTCTCTTGAACCTAAAAACCAGGTATTGCCTCTTTGGGGTTCCCAAGAAGGTTTTGCCCATTTCCCTCTTGTGGCCATGGAGCGAGGTGATCTATGTATCCTTCCAGATCCGGGTTATCCCATCTATCATTACATGCCCAACATGGTAGATGGCTGCTCATGGCACCTGCCCCTGGAAGAGAAACGGGGCTTTATGCCTGACTTTTCTTTGGTGCCAGAGGATGTGGCGCAAAGGGCCCGTTTCATGGTCCTGAACTACCCCAATAATCCCCTTGGCGTAGGGGCCACACTGGAGACCTTGGAGGAGGCCGTTAAGTTCTGCAAGAAGCATGATATATGGCTAATATACGACAACGCCTATTGCGAGCTAGCCTTTGACGGTTTCAGGCCCCCAAGTGTCTTGGAGGTGGAGGGGGCTATGGATGTAGCGGTTGAGGTCAATTCCTTTTCCAAGACCTTCAACATGGCGGGCATGCGAATAGGATTTGTGGTGGGGAATGAAAGGTTCATAAAGGCTCTCGGTCGACTCAAAGGCAATATAGACTATGGCCTTTTCATGCCCGTGCAGAAGGCAGCCATAAGGGCTTTGACTCATCCGGAGCGAGACGGGATCATTGCGGTTACAAGACAGATGTATCAAGAAAGACGAGATGCTTTCATAGAGGCTGCTGCTCAAAAGGGTTGGAAGGTTACACCTCCTATGGGAAGCATGTTCATATGGGCAAAGGTGCCGGAATGTGACGATGATATGGCGTTCGTTGAGTTTTGTATAAAAGAGGCCGGTGTAGTCGTGACTCCCGGCAGAGCCTTTGGGGAAAAAGGACGAGGATACGTTCGTATAGCATTGGTGAGGGAAACAGAAACCCTGGCGGAGGCCGCTACCAGGATAGCCGAAGCTCTAGAGAGGTGGGCCTGTTCAAGGGCGTGATCTTGGGTCATGAGCAACCCGCTATCCTGCGCAGTTTTTCCTCTATGTGTTTGTGGTGAGAGCCTCTCCAAAAGACCTTGCCGCATGCAGGACACTGAGTGAATTGATTGTACATCAGACGAGTTAGGGGCTCTAGCCGATCCAGAACCTCCTCTTTGGAAACAGGCTCAAGAACTTGGTTGCAGTTGGTACACCTGGTGAAAAGCTTTATTTGATCCGAAAGCCCATAAAAGAGAATTACTTCGGCAAGTTGATCCCAGGGGGAGATTGATCTTATCAATTTCCCCCAGTTTATTGACTTTCGCATCAGAAGTTCTCTGTCCTTGGTCAAAAGGATTTTGTTGTACTTGCTGGCTAGATTCGCCAACTCCTTGTCTTGCCAGCTTGGATCATAGAGGGTGTCAAAACCTAAGAGCCTAAGGAGTTTTGCTAGCCTACCGACGTTTACGTCGGCCACGAAAGATACTTCCGCCACAGGGTTTGGTCTGAGCAAGGACGGTTTCGTTGCGTTCACTGGGGGCGTCAGGGGATAAACATGAATTGTTTCTCCATGGTTGGGGATGTAGCCAAAAATTTTTCCCTCTCCCCCAAGTTCTATTCTCCCTACTTCTGTATGGGGGACACCTTGGGATTCAATAAGGTCCTTGACCGATGCAATCCTCTCAAAGACTTTGGCAACTCTTCTTTCTGTACTTTCGGGGGCATTTCTTAGAAAATACAGTAAATCTCCATGGAAAACCAAGGTTATGCTCATATTTTCTCCTCGTGTTTGAATTTATTTGCCCATTTGAGATACATTTATTGTACCCCTGTGAGGCTTCGATTGGGGATCGTATTATAGAGGGAGGGATTTTTGTGTTGATTAGGCTGAACATCAAGTCCACTCAGAGAACCCAAATGATAGATATAACAGCGCAAGTAAAGAAAGAGATCGAACGAAGCGGCATAGATAGCGGTTTTTGCACCATATTCGTGCCCCATACCACGGCAGCTGTAACCATAAACGAGGCCGCAGATCCCGATGTTTCCAGGGACTTCATGAAGGAGATAGATAAAATAGTGCCCTTTGATGACGACTACAGACACATGGAGGGGAACTCAGCCGCTCACATAAAGTCTTCACTCGTGGGGATATCCGAAAGGCTGATAGTAGAGGAAGGTAAGCCACTATTGGGAAGGTGGCAAGGAATATTCTTCTGTGAGTTCGACGGTCCTAGGAACAGGGAAGTTATATTGAAAATAGAGAGAGGCTGCTAGAAAGCCTCATCTCTTTTGGATTTTATCCCATAGAGAATGGGAGCTAGCTCCTTCTCGGGGAAGTCCACTAAAGTCTTGCCTGCTGCTACGCGCAGGAAGTTGTTTACCCACCAGAAAACGTCCTGCTCTCTTATGTTTTTGCGCAAGCTTCTCATTCGTGCTTTTTTCTCCCTTTGGGGCATAGAAACGCCTTTCAGTATGGCTTCTGCAACTCCCTCTATGTCGTAGGGGTTGACGATCAGGGCGTGGCGGTACATTTGGGCAGCGGCTCCGGCAAACTCGCTTAGTATCAGGACTCCGTCGTTGTCCAGCTTGCATGCACAGTATTCTTTGGCTACCAAGTTCATTCCGTCTCTGAGGGGGGTGACCAAGGCTATATCAGCGAGCCTGTAAAGAGCTATAAGCTCGTCCTTTGGCACGGAATGGTACATGTAGTGGACGGGAACCCACCCTGGAGTGGTGAATGTTCCATTTATGCTGCTCACCAACTTTTCAATCTTATCCTTCAGCTCGGAGTAGGCAGGAACCTCCTCCCTGCTTGGAACGACTATCTGTACTAGGGTTACGTTTTCATGAAGTTCAGGATACTTTTCTAGGGCCATCTGAAAGGCCCTGAGGCGCAAAGGGATGCCCTTGGTGTAGTCCAGGCGGTCTACGCCTAAGATTACCGTTTTTCTGTGCAGTCTGCTTTTATATTGTTTGAGTATGGAGTGAACTTTCTCAGCACCGGCCATGGTCGTAAAGCCTTTGAAATCGATGCTTATAGGAATGTAAGCGGCCTTAAAGGTTCTGTTTCCGTCCGTTACTTCGACGACTGGTCCTCTTCCATAGGTCTTGAATTTTTTGGAAAAGCTGTTTAAACAACTCAAAAAGTTTTTCCGGTCCTGAGCGGTCTGAAAGGCCACGAGCTCGTATTCCATTAAATCTGCAAGGAGTTCATACCGCCAGGGGAGTTTCATGAAGATGTCGGGCGAAGGAAAGGGTATGTGCAGGAAAAAGACGCATTTTCTTTCGACGCCTAGCTCCTTTAGCTTCCGAGCTAAGGGTATCAGCTGGTAGTCATGTACCCAAACTAGGTCGTCTTTCTTGCTGTGCCTTGCCACCACTCGGGCAAACTTTCCGTTCACGTTCCTGTAGGCCTTCCAGTAGTGAGGTTCGAAGTTAGCCAAACCGGGCAGGTCGTGGAAAAGGGGCCATATTATTTCATTAGAAAGTCCATAGTAATACAGGGATACTTCTTCTTGATTGAGAATGACGGGGAATATGCGGTACCCTATCTCCTTGGACATTTTGTCCAGTATTTCTCGACAGGTTCTAAGCCCCACAGGCTCCGTAGCGCCGGTCCAGCCTATCCATATGCCGCCTCGGTCTTTCAGTATGGGGCTCAAGGCCGACACCAGCCCGCCTGCTGAAGAGCTAACCTTCCAAGATGTTCCTTCTTTTTCCATTTTTATGGGTAGGCGATTTGAAACTATTATGAAGCGGTCTTTGCTTTTCCTATCCGTCAAGAACCATTACCTCCTAATTGGGATAGAATATACTAAGAGGACTTGGTGCGAGGTAAAGTCTTTAGCAGAATCCAGCATGTTTTGAAGGTTCCTAGGAATGACAGTTTCATTATACCGTATTTTAATATATTATCAAAAAAGTTCGAAGAATAGAGCTGTTTAACTGGGGGACACTCTGTGATGGTAAAGTTTTATGTCGTAGAGGAAGTAATAAAGGAGATAAAAAGTGGAATGTTTGTGGGTATTGGAACGGGACCGGCTGTAGAATGTTTGGTCAAAGAGATGGGACGCCGGCTCGTGGGTGGGGAGCTCGTGGACATCTGGACTGTACCCTGCTCAAAAAAAATGGAGCTTTGGGCTAAGGAATGTGGAGTACCATCTACCGACCTTGACGACAGGGGGCTAGATATCTTTGTGGAGCAGGTAGATATGGTGGATGTGGAGCTTATGGCGCTAAAAAACAGTGGAGATTTTGTTGACGGAAAGGTGGCAGCGAGCTCTGCAAACGAGGTTGTGGTGATCGCTACGGAGGGCCCTGTAGAGAACTTGGCTTACTATAAGGGACCTCTTGCAGTGGAGATAATCCCCTTTGGTTTCATGGCCACGTTGAAGAGGATATATGAGATGGTTGGTGAACCAGTTTTGAGGAGGGACCCCCTTTTGAACGGCCCGTTGGTGACCGAAAGGGGCAATTTTATGGTAGATGTATACTTCGAAAGGCTGCCTGTGAATATGGCGACAATCAATGAAAAATTGATAACCATTCCAGGTGTAGTGGAGACCGGCTTCTTGGGAGGTCTGCCTCATAGGGTCTACATCTCTTGCGAAGAAAAGGTAAAGGTGCTATGCCGTGGGCGAAAGGTGTGAAATGAATTTCCTTAAGGGCATATTGATGATGCTGACGGCGACGGTCTTTTTCGGGACCCTCGGCCCTGCTGAGCGCGTGGCGCTGGAAAACGGCGTCACTCCAGCAGGAGTGTCTTTCGTTAGAGCAGGTGTAACCGCTCTAGCTGGAGTCCTATATTCAGCTTTCAAGGCCCCTCATGCTCTCAAGATAAGTGTTAAAGAATTTTTCACGTTTGCCCTGACGGGCCTTTTCGGCGTAGTTTTCGTACTTTATTTTTCCAACATCGCTTTTGTGACGATTCCCGTTAGCTTGACGGTTCTTCTCTTTTATACGAATCCTTTCTGGACGATAATGATAGCTGCGTTCCTGGGAAAGGAAAAAATAACTGCTTTCAGGGTCGTGGTAATAATCGTGGGTTTTTTGGGTGTGTGGCTGGCCGTCGGGAGCCCTTTTAGCGGAGATTTCAAGCTTTCAGGAGCGTTTTTTGCTGTGGCGTCAGGTGTGGGATACTCTCTCTACATGGTGAACACCCGATATGGCACGGGACAGAAAGCCCCACTTAAGACCTTCGTGCAGATGTTCATCTGGGGTACTGTGATCATGGCAGCTATCATGGCAGTGCGTGGGGAGATTCCTGATCTTGGAAGTGTTCCGCCGAAGGGATTGCTTGCTGTTGCCCATTTGGCCTTGTTCCCAACGGTCCTTTCCTATGCCTTGATCAGCATGGCCCTTAGGTACATCCCCAGCGTGGTGGCTTCTCTTACGTCCATGACGGAGATCGTTTTTGCAGGATGTTTTGCTTATCTTTTGTTGGGAGAAAAGCCCACCCTTGGAGCTGTGCTAGGAGGAACTTTGATAATGGGAGCAGTAGTTGCAATCATTTTGGAGGATAAGTGGCGGAGAAGAGGCCTTCCCCGCCACGGTAGCAATTAGTGGATAGGTGTTCTGATCTTTCTCCCGTCGGCCATGGTTATTATGACTTCGAACAGGTCTGGCTTGGAACCAAAGACTCCGTCGTCCGCCAGCCAGAGATGTAATGTAGTGTTTCCCGAAACGGTCAAACTTATGGAACCATCTGCGTTAGATAAAATCCCTCCTGAGGCAGTCTTGGTCACGACTATGTTCCAGTTGCCGTTGCCAGGTATGGTGTCCCATTTTAGCCCCCCTCCGCCCATTTTCTGTATGGTGATGCTCTTTATTGTTCCGTTTACGTTGGATAGTGCAAGTTCCACGTGAGCGTCCACGTTGGCATCTGGGGGTTCAAGCAGTGATGAGACCTCTCCTTTTCGTAAATAATTTTTAGGTCCTTTGCCGAGGAAACGAGCCTTTGCTTCCTTGGTCGCCGTAATTTTGGGCGGCAAAGGCTCTTCCAGTGTAATTGTCCTGATAATCTTTCGCTCGTAGATCCTTCCGTCCTCCGCAACGGCTATTAGCTTGTAGGAGGTGTTCCCTTGGCTAAGGGAACCATTATCGGATATCCATAGATTGACTTTGAGCGTTCCGTCGAAAGGAATGGATACAGCGCCTCTCTCGTTGTTGATTATGTTCCCTTGACTGTCTGTTACGCCTATCAACCACTTTCCGTTTTGCGGAAGGGTGTCCCACTCAGAGGTTTCGTCGTCTCCCCTCACTATGAAGCTTATGATCCTATTTTTCCCTTTTAGCTCGGCTTTGATAAGCCAATCAGGTTCTCCATCCCCTCCCAGGGTCTCCCCTTTATTGGTTATATCCACCTCTGAAGGAGTGTAAAGCCAGGCAGAAACTATGGTTTCGCTGCCTGGAGTTGACGAAGGCTGAGAGTAGGGTGGGGTTGAACCTCTTAGGGTGGTCCCGTCGTTTAACTTTACAATTACTTCATAGCTGGTATCGCCTCCGTTGACCGATCCATTGTCGGAAAACCAAAGATCCAAGGTTGTATCGCCTTCGACGGTGAAAAGGACGCTGCCATCGCTCCTGTTTTTTATGTCTCCATCCTTTACCACACATATGCCCCAGATGCCGTTCCCAGGAACGGTATCCCATGCGGACGATGTTCCGTCCAAATTTCTGACCACGATTTCTGTTACGACGGATATTGCATTGAACCGCACTCTGAAATGAGCATCCCTGAAACCGTCAGGTTGGATTACTTCGCTCCGCCGTGTTAGGTCCTGATTGCCTATGCCAAGGTTTACCACTTCCATTGGGAAGGTCTCTCCTGGGGGAGATGTGCCTTGTTCCTCAACGGCTACCCTGCCTTTGGCAGTGCTTCCATCAAGAAACGTCACGGTCACTTCGTATTGTTGGCTTACAGAGAAGGCTTCTCCGTTATCTGCAATGTAAATGTGCAGGGTTAAAAAGCCCAAAAAGGGCAGAAGGGGCACGCTCCCTCCCGGCTCCATCAGAATCTCTCCCTTTGAGTCCTGAATAAGCATTTTGTTGCTTGATCTTCCCCACGTTTGGCCTGTACCTAGCGCTCTTATCTCTACATTGGACAGGGCACCTATCCCCTTGATAGATACCACGAAGTGAGCCTCCGGGGTTCCGTCTGGAGATTTGGTCCCGTCAAGGGAAATAAGGTCACTTGACATGTCCGAGAAACGGAGGCTCTCTATTTCTCCCATCGCCCCAAAAGCGGGAAGAGGAGCGGCAAGGAGCGCTACTAACAACAGCAAAACAGGTATCATGTATTTTGTTCTTGGGTGATTTGACTTCATTGCTCAACCCTCCTTATCGTTCGAATGACACAGTTTATGCAATTGATTTCAATCTCTCTAGTATTATATCACTTCAGCAAGACAAAGGCATGAGGGGCTTTTGTTTTTACTCTTCGTGTGCTATTATCCTTCGGGGCTAGAGTTCTACCCGGCATTTTCCTTTCTGTGTGAGGTGCTTCGGTTGGGAAAGGTCATAGTATGTGGCAAGGGAGGTAGCGGCAAGAGCACCGTTACTGCTCTGCTTGCTCGTTATTTGGTTGTAAGTGGACGGTCCGTATGTGTGATTGATGCAGATGAAAGCAATACCTGTCTTTATAGGATGGTTGATCTGCCTCATCCCGGACGGACTTTGGCTGAGGAGCTCGGTGGCAGGCCAGCGATAGTCAAAAACTGCTCCTCTGTGTGCTTTGACGAGACTAACTTTCCCCAAAAGCTGCACGTAAAAGATTTGCCCTGCAGTTGTACAAGCTGCAGGGATAATTTATATCTTGTCTCCATAGGAAAGATAAAGGAGATGGGAGAAGGCTGCTCTTGCGTCATGACTGATCTTGCCAAACAGTTCATCTCAATGCTTTATGCAGGAAGCTGGACGTATTTGATAGATACAGGCTCCTCCATGGAGCACATTGGCAGGTCGCTGTACGATGTGTGTGATGCCTTTTTGATGGTTATCGACGGGACGTGGGAGTCTCTAGAACTAGCCGTCAAAATGAAGGAATTCGCTGAGAGGCTGAACAAAAAGATATATTGGGTTTTAAATAAGGTAAAGGACAGTAATTTGACTTTCATGGCAAAAGCCTTGGAGGAAAGGGGCTTGAAGCCCCAAGGGGTTGTTCCCTATATATCACTCTTCGAGGAAGCAGCCCTAAGGGGGAACCCCTTGCCCCTTCAGAAAGAGGTAATAAGAAACATAGAAAGCCTGGCTTCTGCCTTGGCCTTTGGTTCTCAGCTTGAGAGCGCTTTTATCACTTCTTGCATGAAGTAGGGCAGATCCGAAGGTTTACGGCTTGTTATTATATTTTGAGAGTTTACAACGACCTCGTCCACCCACTGAGCTCCTGCGTTCTCCAGGTCATCTTTTATGCTCGGATAGCTGGTGACCTTCCTGCCTTGGACTATTTTTGCCGACGCTAGAACGCTTCCTGCATGGCATATTCCAGCTACAACCCCTCCGCTGTCGTAAACTTGGTTGACGAGCTCAAGGATCTCCTTGGATAACCTAAGCTTGTCGGGCGCCCATCCGCCGGGGATTATTATGCCCCTGAGCATCTTGCCCTTCAGGCGTTGGGGATCGTATGTTGCCTCAATGGTGGTTCCGTACTTTCCTCGGTAGAGCATGGGAGCAACCGGAGCAACAATCAGGGGTTCAAAGCCTGCCTCTTGGAGTCGGTAGTAAGGGTACCAAAACTCTATATCGTGAAAATCATTTTCTACAAGAATACCTATCTTGTTTTGCATGTTATTACCTCCTTCTAGTAATTTGTTTAGTTGTTTACCTGGATATTATAGCACCACGCTTGTGTCTGTTTGTATGGTTTATAATAAACCAGACGAAAGGTTTATGTGGAGGTTTGAGTACTATGAACGAAACGATACAAAACATACTTGCCAGAAGAAGTATAAGACGATTTCAAGAAAAACAAGTGGAGAGAGAAAAGGTTAAACTGATAGTGGAATGTGCCTTTGCTGCTCCAAGTGCTGGCAACAGCAGGCCGGCTCATTTTATTATAGTGGAGGACAAGAAAGTGCTCCGCTCCTTGGGAGAGGCTCATCCCTTCGGCAAGATGCTCAAAGCTTGCCCATTGGCGATAGTGGTGTGCGGAGATCCGACGCAGAGTGACCTCGCGTCCCTCTATTGGGAAGAGGATTGCTCTGCTGCCATGGAAAACATTCTCTTGGCGTCCCAAGCTTTGGGATTGGGTTCTGTGTGGCTGGGAGTACAGCACAATCCCCAAGTGGAATTTGCAGTGAAGGAGATCCTAAGCGTACCGTCTCATATAAAGGTCTTGGGAATAGCTGCAATAGGATATCCGGCAGAAAAAAAGGACCCACACGAGGGGATATTGGACGGCAAGGTCCACTTAAATAAGTGGTGATCCCGGAAAAAATGTAGCAAATTCATAAATCTGGGGGTACAATAAAAAATCGTGCCCATAGATTGATCGTTGCTATTAAGAAGGAGAGGTAGATTATGGAAAGGAATTCAGGAACTCTTCCTTTTGGCAAAGTGGTTCCTTTGCCCTTGGAGGAAGAGATAAAACATAGTTATCTGGATTACGCTATGAGCGTAATAGTGGGGAGAGCGCTTCCTGACGTCCGCGATGGGCTTAAACCCGTCCAAAGGCGGGTACTTTATGCCATGCTGGAATTGGGATTGAGGCACACTCAGCCCTTCAAGAAATCGGCCAGGGTCGTCGGTGAGACCATGGGTAAGTACCATCCCCATGGAGACTCGGCAATCTACGACACTATGACCCGAATGGCCCAGGATTTCACCATGAGGTATCCCTTGGTTGACGGACAGGGTAACTTTGGCTCCGTAGATGGGGACCCGCCAGCGGCCATGAGGTACACAGAGGCTCGCCTTTCCTTTATGGGCGAGATGATGCTTTCGGACATAGACGAAGAGACTGTGGACTGGGGGCCCAACTTCGATGATTCTCTCCAGGAACCATTGACCCTTCCCACCAGGCTCCCCAACTTATTGATAAATGGAAGCACAGGAATAGCTGTGGGTATGGCCACGAACATCCCCCCTCATAACCTAGGAGAGGTAATTGATGCTTTGTGTTATCTTTTGGAGGAACCTCAGCCGGAACTAGACGAGATATTGAGGAGGATGCCTGGACCAGATTTCCCTACAGGGGGAATAATCCTGGGCAGGGACGGGATAGTCGAGGCGTACCAGACGGGAAGAGGCAAGATAACTGTAAGGGGCAAGACTCACGTTGAAGAGGGCAAGAGAGGGAAAAGCGCCATAGTGATAACCGAGATTCCGTACATGGTCAACAAGACTAGCCTACTTGAGAACATAGCAAAGGGAGTTCAGAACAAGGTCCTTGACGGTATAACTGACCTTAGGGACGAGTCGGACAAGAGGGGTATAAGAATAGTATTGGAGTTGTCCAGGGATGCAGATCCCAACTTGACCCTGAGGCAACTTTACAGAAGAACTCAGCTTCAGACGACCTTTGGCATCATCAATTTGGCTCTTGTGGACGGGGAACCTAAGGTTCTGTCCATAACCCAGATGCTAAGCCTTTTCCTGGATTACCGGCGTAGCGTGGTTAGAAGGAGGACGGCCTACCGGCTGCGCAAAGCTAAGGAGAGGGCTCATATAGTCGAAGGGCTTCTTAAGGCCATAGACATGATAGATGAGGTTATAGCCCTCATAAAAGGATCAAAGGATACCGCAGAAGCCAGAGCGGGCCTGATAGAGCAGTTTGGTTTTACCGAAGCCCAGGCACAGGCCATTTTGGATATGCGCCTTCAAAGGTTGACAGGTTTGGAGAAGTATCGCCTGGAGGAGGAGCTAGCTGGACTTTTGGCAGACATATCAAGATACGAGAGCATCCTCTCCAGCGCAGCTGTGCTTGATGAGGTGGTCAAGGAGGAACTCCTGGAGGTGAAAACCAAGTTTGCCGATAAGCGGCGAACGGAGATCATGAGCGCTGAAGAGGACGTGGAGTTCGAGGATCTGATTCCTGAAGAAGAGATAGTGGTGATACTTTCACGGGATGGCTATATCAAGAGGATGCCCCTTCAAACCTACCGATGTCAGGGTAGAGGTGGCAAAGGCGTGAAGGGTGCAACCCCCAGAAGTGGTGATGAGGCTGCGATCATCACCGTTTCCTCGACCCACAGGGATATATTCCTGTTCACCTCCCGGGGCAGGGTCTACGCCATAAAAGGGCATGTCCTTCCAGAGCCGAAAGTCGGCAAAGGGAGGCTGGTGAGCAACTACATAAACCTTGATGCAAACGAAAGCATAGTTGCCGTGGCGGACAGCAAGCTCAAAGGAGCAAAGTACGTATTCTTTATAACTGAAAAGGGTACGGCCAAGCGTATGCCCGCGGAGGAGCTTGTGAACCTAACAAGAGCGGGAAGGATAGTGCTTTCCCTTGGAGAAGGGGATAAGATAGCCCGCGTGCGGTTTACATCAGGAGAGGATGAATTGCTCTTCGTGACAGCTCATGGGAAAGCATTGAGGGTGAAGGAAGATGAGTTCCGTCCCATGGGGAGACAGGCTAAGGGAGTAAGAGGAATACGTCTGGCTTCCGGTGACATAGTAGTGGGTTGCGATGTTATAAAGGAGGGCAAGCAGACCTTCCTGGTCAGTGCAAAAGGAGTAGGTAAGAGGACCGAGTACAGTGAGTTTACCTGCCACCATAGAGGAAGCGGTGGGGTAAAGGCAATGTCCATATCTGATAAGACCGGCCTTTTGGTGGGCTCGTGGAGCCTTGCTCCCGAGGACGAGGTTATGCTCATGACGAGCATGGGAAGAGTTATAAGGCTGGACGCAAAAGATATCTCCATCTTGAGCAGGGTGGCTACAGGCTACAGGGTCGTAAAGCTCGAAGAGGGCGACGAGGTAGCGGATGTCAGCGTGATACACGGCAACGAAGATGAAGGAGAATAGTTCGCCATGAAGATTGCTTCAGAGGGCAGGGCCAGCATCCTTGTTGCGCTGGCCCTCTGTCTTGGTTTTTCGTTTTTAAACATATATTTGGCTGCACTTTTCGGTGTTGTAGGTCTTTTTTTGCTCTGGTTTTACAGGGACCCTGAAAGAGAAGCTCCCAACATTGAGGGCGCTTGGGTCAGCCCAGCCGATGGTAAGGTTGTGGAGATCGAAAGGGCTTATCACCCCTTCACGGGGGAAGCGTGCAAGGTGGGTATCTTCATGTCTCCTCTTGATGTCCACGTGAACCGGTGTCCTTACGATGGAGATGTTGCCTTTCTGGAATACGCTCCCGGCAAGAAATGGATGGCCTTTGAGCCCAAGGCCTCTGAGCTGAACGAAAGATTTTACGTGGGCCTTGATACTAAGCGAGGCAGGGCCATGGTGGTTCAAATCGCGGGCTTTTTGGCCAGACGAATAAGTTCAACGGTAAATATGGGCGAAAGACTTAAGCGTGGGGACAGGATAGGTATGATAAAATTGGGTTCTAAAGTGGACCTTTACCTGCCCGACGGCGTCAACCCGGTGGTCAAAGTCGGAGATAGAGTCAAAGCAGGAATATCGATAATAGGAGAGGATAGCTTTGAGGAAAAGGCGTGAGAAGATACCCTTCAGGAAGTTGGTACCGAACATGATAACCAGCGGCAACATGCTGTGCGGCATGTTGTCCTTGGTTTTGACCTTGCACGGCCATTATGTTCCCTCGGTGATTCTCATATACATGGCCGTGGTTTTTGATTTCATGGATGGTAAGGTCGCAAGGCTAATGGGTGGTAGCAGCGCCTTTGGTGGCGAGCTGGACAGCTTGGCGGACGTGGTGAGTTTCGGTGTTGCACCTGCTATGTTGATATATGCCTATTATTTGAGAGGCTTCGGCGGAGCGATGGGCGCCCTTGCGGTTGCTTTCTTCGCTCTCTGTGGGGCTTTGAGGCTTGCTCGCTTCAATGTGGAGCATGCCCCAGGGCCGTTCAAGGGACTCCCAATACCTGCTGGAGGACATTTCTTAGCCTCCTTTGTATTTGCAGGCATCGCAGTACATCCTGCTGTTATGGCGCTCATAGCTGTGGGCACTGGTTTGCTTATGATATCTTCTGTGCCCTTTGGGAACTTGAAAGGGATAAAGAAAGGTTTTCTGAATAAACAAAAGGCCGCTTTTCTTTGGGTTTTAGCTTTCTCTCTTATATTTGTGCTGAGGGAAAAGGCCCCGCTAGCTGGTATAGGTATTTATATCGCAAGCGGTTTCGTTGGCATAGATTGGAGTAAGTGGCTGAGTTCCCAGGAAGATGAAGCTTATACGAGAAAGAATAATGATTGAATGTGAGTTTTAGTTCTCCACGAAGTTGATGACAAGAAAGGGGGAGGCAAGATTTGCCTCCCCCTTTCTCTTTACAGATTTTTGAGCCGCGGCCATATCAGGTAGGTTAAAATTACGGCCAGTACCAAGTTTGGGATCATGTAACTTCCGTTGTACACTGCGGAATAAACCCAGACGTTGGTTCCCTCCGGGGCGTAGCTTCCGAAGAAGACTACTCCAGAAAGGAGATGACACAAAAACCGTAACCCTGATCCTAAGGCCAGCCCTCCCCAGAGAGGTTTTTTGATGAGGGCTGCAGCCCCTAATGCGCCGAAGGCCAAGGGGTAATCCAAGAGGGCTTGCACTGGATGTACCACGTAGCCACTCAGGATCAGCTGTAGTATTCCTGCGATGGCTCCAGCGCCCACTCCAGCTTTCAGCCCCCTGCGCAGTGCAAAAAGGAGTATGGGCACGTTTTCCAGAGTTACTGAGCCTCCTTGGGGCATGTGCCACAGCCTCAGATACGAAAGGGCCAGTGCGAAGGAAGCGGCAAGGGCTCCCTCTATTATGAGCTTTATCCTTTCGTCTTTCACGGGGAATCCCTCCTTTCTCATAAGGGCCTTATGGCCTTGTCTAGGGGGGAACCATCCAAATCATGCTTGAAGGGGTTAGGAAGATAAGGTCGGTGAAAAGTGATGCAATTTCCTACGCCGGCATGACCCGGATCAGGTTCAAGGGGTCGAGAATACATCTCCTCTCAGCCCGCATATGGCAGGCTCCCCCATTGCAAAGCAATTTATAATCCTAAAAATAAATAATGTCAAATGGCTAAGTTAAGCTGAGGTGTATAGGGATTTGCTGTGGTATATTTATCCCCGTAGCCCTTATATAGAAAATCTTCTTCAGAGATGGTGGTTTAAAATATGGGACTTAGGATATATTGCCCCGAGTGCGGCAAAAGTTATGAACCTCATTTAAGACCTCCGAGATGTTTGTGCGGTAAGCCTCTTTCTTCGACTACTGATTGGCAGACCCTGGATATGGATTCCTCAAAGAGGGGTATATTCCGCTACTCATCAGCGCTGCCCCTAGTGAATGAAGATCTTTCCATGGGCGAGGGTGGGACCCCCTTGATTCCTGCCTTGGGGAGAGAGAATTTGTTCTTGAAGCTGGATTTTCTGTGCCCCACGGGCTCTTTCAAGGACAGAGGGGCCGTCATGGTAGTGGCGGATGCCGTAGAAGCTGGTTGCGATAGTTTAGTCATAGATTCCTCTGGCAACGCAGGAGCCTCAGTTGCAGCATACGCTTCCAGGGCCGGTATAAAGGCTCATGTGGTGGTCCCTAAAGGAACGTCTGAGGTGAAGAAGAAGCAGATTGCTGCCTTTGGAGCTTGTGTCGTAGAGGTGCCTGGAGGAAGGTCTGATGCGGCAAAGAAGGGGTTGGAGATGGCCGAAAAGATGTTTTACGCCAGCCATGTATGGAACCCCCTTTTCTTAGAAGGAACCAAGACAGTAGCCTTTGAAATCTGGGAGCAGCTTGGGGGGGTGGCGCCCGATGCGGTTTTGTCTCCAGCTGGCAATGGAACCATGCTCTTGGGGCTCTATAAAGGTTTCAGGGAGCTTATGAAAAGATGCTTAACGAAAAGGATGCCTAAGATATTTGCTGTGCAAGCAGAGCAGTGTAGTCCTCTTTACAATGCCTTCACCAGACAGAGGAAGAGAATAGGCAAGACTATTGCGGAGGGTATAGCCGTCTCAGACCCGCCTAGGCTTAACGAGATGCTTAGCGCTGTGCGTACTACTGGCGGAAGGGTAGTGGTGGTCTCTGAAGAAAAGATAGCAGCTGAACAGGTTAGGTTAGCCAAGGAAGAAGGATTATTGGTGGAGCCTACCTCGGCTGTAGCACCAGCGGCAGAGGGCATATTGAGGGAGAAGGGCCTTATAACAGCCAGTGACTTGGTGGTGATCCCTCTTACCGGTTCTGGCATGAAAAAGCCTCCGGCATAAGAGGTTTGAATAATCAGGAAAGAGAGGTGTACCCATGGGCGTCAGGGAAATACACGTGGGGATGATAGAGGAGACGGTAAGATCTCTTTTTTTGAAGGCTAATACGTCTATTGGCCAAGATATATATAATGCCCTTATGGATATGAAGGAGAAGTACGAGAGGTCTCCTTTGGGCAAGGATATACTGGATCAAATCTTGAAAAACCACGACATAGCAAGGGACAAAGGGATAGCCATGTGTCAAGACACGGGGATGGCAGTGGTCTTTTTGGATGTGGGGCAAGACGTTCACTTTGTAGGAGGTGCCTTGGAGGAGGCCGTTAATAAGGGAGTTAAGGGAGCGTACGAGGAGGGTTATTTCAGAAAGTCTGTGGTATCCGACCCCCTCTTTGACAGGAAGAACACCGGCACCAATACCCCAGCAGTCATACATACCAGGATAGTGAAAGGAGACAGAGTGAAAATTCTTGCCATGCCGAAGGGGTTCGGTAGCGAGAACATGAGCGCCCTTAAAATGCTCACTCCCGCAGCAGGTGTTGAGGGAGTGAAAAAGTTCGTGGTCGATACGGTGATGGAAGCTGGGCCTAATCCCTGTCCACCAACCGTTATAGGAGTAGGGATAGGAGGTACCATGGAGCAGGCGGCATTGATAGCCAAGAAAGCTACGGCCAGGCCTGTAGGGTCATGTAATGAAGACCCCCGTTATTCTCGACTTGAAGAAGAGATATTGGAAGAGATAAACGGTCTAGGCATAGGACCTGGTGGACTGGGAGGTACTACCTCTTGCCTTGCGGTCCACATAGAGTTCGTTCCGGGACATATTGCTGGAATTCCTGTTGCGGTTAATATTTGTTGCCATGCCTGCCGGCACGCAGAAGTGACCATTTAAGGGGGAGATTTTCTTGATAGAGACCATTGAGATTAAAACTCCAATGGACGATGAGCTTGTGAAGCGCCTAAAAGCGGGCGACCGGGTCCTTATTAGCGGCGATATTTATACGGCACGGGATGCGGCTCATAAGCGCATGATCGAGGCCATAGAGGACAAAGAACCTCTACCTTTCGACCTTAAAGGGCAGGTCATCTATTACGTTGGTCCTGCTCCTGCCCCTCCAGGGTGGGTCGTGGGATCTGCTGGGCCTACCACTAGCGGCAGGATGGATCCTTACACTCCTATGCTGCTTAAATTGGGACTCAAGGGAATGATAGGAAAGGGTCGAAGATCCCAAGAGGTCAAAAAAGCTATGAAAAAGTATAAGGCCGTTTATTTTGGAGCTGTTGGAGGGGCAGCAGCGCTGTTGGCCAAAAGCGTCGTTAGGGTGGAAAAGGTAGCCTACGAGGATTTGGGCCCTGAGGCAGTGATGAAGTTTACTGTCAGAAACTTCCCTGCGATCGTTGTTATTGACGCCCATGGCAACGACCTGTACGAAACGGAACCAGTTAGGTGGGCACGTATTAAAAAATAAAAAACGAGGAATGAGAAAATGCACATATTTGCGGATCTAGTGAAAAACAACGAAATATTTATTTTGGTGTTGACTACCGCCATAGGAGTTTTTTTAGGTAAAGTTGCTGTGGGTAAGGTTTCCTTGGGGCTTTCGGGATGCCTTTTCTCAGGATTGATATTCGGAGCCTTGGGATTGCAAGTGGGGAAAACATTTTTTTATTGGAATTTGATAATTTTTGTTGTGAGCGTAGGGCTATTGGCAGCGAAGGATGTAATCATCTTTATGAAAAACTATGGATTGAAGTTTGCAGCCCTTTCTGTGGCAGTGACCGGTGTTGGAGCAGCCAGCACATGGGTTTTTACCCATTTTGCTGGAGGTTTTGTTGACCCATACGTTGCAGCGGGCACATATGTCGGAGCTTTAACTAGTTCTCCAGGTCTTGGGGCGGCACTGGAATCGTCTGCAGGAAATCCAGGAGTGGTAGCAGGCTACACTATAGCATATCCATTTGGGGTACTAGCTGTTGTGTTGTTTGTGCAATTGGCTCCTATTTTACTGAAGATTGATATCGAAAAAGAGAGAGCGGACCTAGAGGAAATGGTTAATTTGCTGAATGACAAAAGAACTGGGGATGATTCAAAGACATATTTAAATGAGTTCAGCATCGCATCTTTCTTGATATGTATTATTGCTGGAATGTTTGTTGGAAGTATCTTTATTCCTGTTCCATGGATAGGTAAGGTTAGTCTGGGTACTACAGGTGGCGCTTTGCTCGTATCCCTGATCTTTGGAGCTTTACAGAAGATAGGTCCTTTGGATATGTGCATGGATAGAAAAATTTTGGCCATATTGAGGGATATGTCCCTCGCATTTTTTTTGACTTCCGCCGGATTGATGGCTGGACCTGCAATAATAGAGATTTTTTTGGAAAGAGGCTTTGTGTTGGTGGGTATAAGCGTGATAACAGCGTTTCTTTCCATATTAACTGGTTATTTCTTGGGGCGAAAATTGTGGAAGATTAATTGGATTATTTTAGCCGGAGCTATATGTGGTGCCATGACCAGCACTCCAGGCCTGGGGGCAGCCATTAGCGCTACGGATAGTGAAGACTGCGCTGCAGGCTATGGTGCGGCTTATCCAGTCGCTTTGTTTTGTATGGTGATTTTCACCACTCTAATTGTTAAGACAGTCAACTGAGGTTGTCTATTGTATAATTTGTAGTCTTTTGTCTTGCAATTCTAAGAAAATGCTTGCATTATTTGGTCTTATGATAAATAATGTTGCGAGATTGAATATCCCTTCACTATATGTATGAAGGAGACAGAACGCTTAAGAAGGAAAGGGGCGTCCTGAAGTGTTTGATAAGGAAGAACTTGAAAAGATCAAGGAAGGTACCAAAAAGTACGACGAGAAGGTTCAAAAGAGCCTTCAGAAGTTCCCTGAGCGGAAGGGCGAGTTCAAGACCGGAGGAGGTCTTCCACTAGAGAGGCTTTACACGCCTGCTCACCTGGAAGGCCGAAGCTATGTTGAGGATCTTGGATTCCCTGGTGAGTATCCTTACACCAGAGGTGTACAGCCCACCATGTACCGCGGCAGATTCTGGACGATGCGCCAGTACGCTGGTTTTGCTACCGCTGCAGAATCCAATGCCCGTTACAGATATCTTCTGGAGCAGGGCCAGACGGGTCTTTCCGTAGCTTTCGACCTGCCTACCCAGATAGGGTATGACTCGGATCATCCCATGGCCCAGGGCGAGGTGGGTAAGGTTGGGGTCGCCATAGACAGCTTGGCTGATATGGAAGTGCTCTTCGACGGGATTCCTCTGGACAAGGTTTCCACGTCCATGACCATCAATGCTCCGGCATCAGTGCTTCTTTCCATGTACATAGCTGTCGGGGAGAAGCAGGGAGTATCGGCGGATAAGCTGTCTGGTACCATCCAGAACGACATTTTGAAAGAGTACATTGCTAGGGGTACTTACATTTTCCCACCTAAACCTTCCATGAGGTTGATAACCGACATATTCGAATTCTGCAGCACCCACGTTCCCAAATGGAACACCATATCTATTTCTGGCTATCACATAAGAGAGGCCGGCGCGACTGCTGTTCAGGAAGTGGCCTTCACGTTGGCTGACGGCCTTGCATATGTTGAGGCTGCCGTATCCAAGGGGCTTGACCCCAACGTGTTCGGTAGGAGGCTTTCGTTCTTCTTCAACGCTCACAACGACTTCATCGAGGAAATAGCCAAGTTCAGGGCAGCTAGAAGGCTTTGGGCCAAGCTAATGAAGGAAAGGTTTGGAGTAACCGATCCAAAAGCCCTTATGCTCCGTTTCCACACCCAGACTGCTGGCAGCACGCTGACAGCTCAGCAGCCAGAGAACAACATAGTGCGCGTGGCCATTCAGGCCTTGGCTGCAGTCTTGGGAGGAACTCAGTCCTTGCATACCAACAGTTTCGACGAGGCGTTGGCCCTACCCACTGAAAAGAGCGTAAGTATAGCCTTGAGAACCCAGCAGATAATCGCCTACGAGTCTGGCGTAGCCAACACGGTGGATCCGTTGGCGGGGAGCTATGCCATAGAGAGCCTGACCAACGAGATAGAAAGACAGGCGCTGGAGTACATAAACAAGATCGACGAAATGGGTGGCATGCTGAGGGCCATAGAAAATGGTTACGTCCAGCAGCAGATCCAGGATGCAGCCTACAACTACCAGAAGGCCGTTGAAAGCGGAGAGGCTGTAGTCGTTGGAGTCAACCGCTTTACCGTGGACGAACAGGGCGAAAAGAGAGAACTTTTGAAAGTAGACCCCAAGGTTGGAGAGAACCAGGTAAAGGCCCTGCAGGAAATGAAGAGCAGAAGAGACGGAGAGGCCGTAAGGCGTGCTCTTGAAGTGGTCAGGGAGACTGCCCGCGATGAAAGCCGAAACCTCATGCCCGCTATCATTGAGGCTGTAAAGGTTTACGCCACCGAGGGTGAGATCTGTGGCGTTCTCCGCGAGGAGTTTGGCGAGTATCAGGAAAATATAGTTCTGTAGGATTACAAGAAGTGATACGGGAGGTGCGACGGTGATGTCGGAACGAAAAATCAGAGTGGTAGTCGCAAAGCCTGGTCTCGATGGCCATGACAGGGGAGCCAAAGTTGTGGCCCGGGCACTTCGGGATGCGGGCATGGAGGTAATATACACAGGCCTCAGGCAAACTCCAGAAAGTATAGTGGAAACGGCCATTCAGGAGGACGCAGACGCCATAGGGGTCAGCATCTTGAGCGGTGCTCATGAGCACTACTTCAGGGAAATAATAAAGCTCCTTAAAGAAAAAAATGCAGAAGACATAATAGTCTTTGGCGGAGGAGTTATACCCGAAGACGATGTTCCCGCTCTTCTTGAGATGGGGGTTGGAGCTATTTTCGGACCTGGAACTCCAACCAAGACTTGCATAGAGTGGCTGGAAAAGGCGGTCGCCGAGAAGCGGAAAAAATAAATATCAGAAAACACGTAAACAGTTGTTGAGTTTGTCAACTGGTGCCATAGAACCTTTTAAAATTTCCATCAGAATTTTGAACGCAGGTCATGCATTAAGGTAAGATGTATGACCTGCATTTTAAGGAGGTTAAGCAGTATGAAACCTGTTGTGGTGGACCATATCGGCATAGCGGTAAAGAGCATCGAGGAGGCTTTGAAGTTTTGGGAAGCTACCTTGGGCATCAAGTGTGAAGGTGTAGAGGAAGTGCAGGAGCAAAAGGTAAAAACGGCTTTCTTGCCCATAAAGGACACGGAAGTTGAGCTCTTGGAGGCCACTGACGAGGATAGCCCCGTAGCCAAGTTCATAGAGAAAAAGGGCGAGGGTATCCATCATATAGCCATAAGAGTGGAAAATCTTGAGGAGGCGCTGGAAGAACTGAAGCAGAAAGGCGTACGCCTCATAGACGAAAAGCCTAGGTACGGGGCTGGAGGGGCTCGTATAGCCTTTGTTCACCCCAAGTCGACTGGCGGCGTTCTCCTTGAACTCAGTGAAAGAAACTGAGGCAAGGAATTATCGGCATAAAGTTAAGGGGGAAGCAAAATGAGTGAGCGTAACATCGGAGAGTTGTGTGAAGAACTTCTGAGACGCAGGGAAGAAGCCCGAAGTGGTGGTGGTGCCAAGGCTATCGAAAAGCAGCATCAAAAGGGCAAGCTTACGGCTCGCGAGAGGATCGACAAGCTGCTGGATCCAGGAAGCTTCGTGGAGATCGATGAGTTCGTGGAGCACAGGTGCACAAACTTCGGGATGGAAAAGAAGGTCTATCCCGGCGATGGTGTTGTCACAGGGTACGGAACCATCGATGGCCGCTTGGTTTACGTTTTCAGCCAGGACTTCACCGTCATGGGTGGTTCTTTGGGAGAAATGCACGCCAAAAAGATATGCAAGGTTATGGACCTTGCGGTGACCAATGGTGCTCCAGTAATAGGCTTGAATGATTCTGGCGGTGCACGCATACAGGAGGCTGTGGATAGCTTGTCAGGTTACGGCAACATTTTCTTCCGTAACACCCTTGCCAGCGGTGTCGTTCCTCAGCTTTCAGCCATACTGGGACCGACGGCCGGTGGTGCGGTATACAGCCCGGCTCTGACAGACTTCATATTCATGGTGGACAAGATAGGGATAATGCACATAACTGGCCCCGCCGTTATCAAGGCTGTTACCGGCGAGGACGTAACGAGCGAGCAGATAGGTGGAGCCAGAGCCCACAACCAGATTTCCGGTAACGCCCATTTCTTCGCTGCCAATGAGGAAGAGTGCTTCGCGCAGATACGCAAACTTCTTTCCTACCTTCCCAGCAACAACATGGAAGAGCCTCCATTCGTTGAGACCGATGACCCTGTAGATAGGACCGAAATGGCCCTTCGTGACATAGTTCCCACCAACCCCAACAAGGGATACAAGGTGCAGGACGTCATAGAGAAGATCGTTGACAACGGTGAGTTTTTCGAAGTTCAGCCCATGTGGGCAAGGAACATCGTAACTGGCTTTGCTCGTGTAGGCGGCTATGTGATAGGCATCATCGCAAACCAGGCCGCAGTGATGGCTGGATGCTTGGATATAGATGCCTCCGATAAGGCCAGCAGGTTCATCCGCTACTGCGATGCCTTTAACATTCCTATCGTAACCTTTGTTGACGTGCCTGGATATCTCCCAGGAAAGGCCCAGGAGCTTGGTGGAATCATAAGACACGGTGCAAAGCTCCTTTATGCTTACAGTGAGGCCACGGTGCCTCTTATTACCCTGGTTCTGAGAAAGGCGTACGGTGGCGCCTACCTTGGCATGTGCAGCAAGGACCTTGGGGCGGACGTGGTATTGGCATGGCCCCAGGCCGAGATAGCAGTTATGGGTGCAGAGGGCGCAGCCAACATCATCTTCCGCAAAGAGATAGAATCTGCTGAAGATCCTCAGGCCGAGAGGGCCAAGAAGATAGAGGAATACAGGGCTGCTTTCGCCACGCCATATCAGGCTGCCAAGAGAGGTTTCGTGGATCGCGTGATTCTGCCTGAGGAGACGAGGTTGGAGATTTACAATGCACTCGTCCAGACGGAAGGCAAGCGGGCTCTGAGACCTCGTAGGAAGCACGGCGTAATGCCTCATTAGGGAGGTTTCAATATGGGGATGACAACTTTTGCTGAGAGATTTTCTCAAGGAACAAGCGGTGCAGTTGCCCTGGCTATGATTGCGTTCTCAGTGGTCTTTCTTGTACTCATGGGATTGACCCTGGTCATATATGCAGTTAGGTTCATAGCGGCAGGGAACAAGAAAGAACAGCCCGCTGGCAAGGGAGGAGGGGCTGTAAAGACGGCCACCTCTGCTCCTTCTGCTCCGGTGGCCCCAAAGGTAGCCCAGGTTGCCGCCAAGGATGAAGAGATAGCGGCCGTGATAGCAGCGGCTATAGCGGCCTCATGTGGCGGCGTGGTTACCTCCATACGCAGGGCCGCTCCCGTTAGTACGGGGCGCATGAAAGCTGCCAAGGCTTGGAAGCTTGCAGCAAGGATGGAACTTTCCGAAGGCCTGGAATAACCCAAAATTGACAGAAGTAATTACTAGAAAATTTTTTAAAAGTCGATAAGGAGGAGAAACAATGGCACGCAAATACAGGATCACGGTTAATGGTACAAGTTACGAGGTGGAAGTGGAGGAACTTCAAGCAGCAGCTGCGCCAGCGCCTGCTGCCGCTCCTGCGGCGAGCAAACCTGCTGCGCCAGCACCAGCTCCAGCTCCCGCGCCAACGCCAGCACCGGCGCCTGCGGCCGCTCCAGCATCCGCACCAGCAGGCGGTGAGGTTGTTGAGGCTCCCATGCCCGGTAAAGTCCTAAAGGTGGCAGTGAGCGTTGGGGCTCAGGTGAACAGCGGGGATGTTCTCCTTATTTTGGAAGCCATGAAAATGGAAAACGAAATCCAGGCGCCAGTATCCGGCACTGTCAAAGAGGTGCGAGTAAAAGACGGCGATTCAGTCAATACCGGTGACGTGCTCGTAGTTTTGGGCTAGTCCAGCTTGAAAGGGTGAGAGGCCATGGAACTGTATTTTAAGGCCTTGTCGACTATCCTGACCCAGTCAGGATTTGCAGGGTTGACCTTAGGTAACATAATAATGCTGATAGTGGCTTTCGTGCTGCTTTACCTTGCCATAGCAAAGGGATTTGAGCCCCTTCTTCTGGTCCCTATTGCTACCGGCTGTCTGCTCGTCAATTTGCCGTTATCGGGAATAATGGATGAAGGCGGATTTTTGAGATACGTCTTCTTTGGTACAGAGCACGAAATATACCCGGTCATAATATTCATGGGTATTGGTGCATTGACGGACTTTTCGCCCCTCTTGGCGAATCCCATAACCTTTTTGCTGGGGGCTGCTGCCCAGTTGGGAGTTTTCATAGCTCTTTTCGGAGCTTTGATGCTCGGATTTACCGTGCAGGAGGCAGCATCTATAGCCATCATAGGCGGTGCTGATGGTCCGACCTCCATATACCTTACGATGAAGCTGGCCCCCCAGATTCTAGGAGCTGTGGCAGTTGCAGCTTACAGCTACATGTCGTTGGTTCCTCTAATTCAGCCTCCTGTAATAAAGCTTCTTACTACTAAGAAGGACAGGGCTATAAGGATGGACAGCCTTCGCCCAGTGAGCAAGAGGGAGAGAGTCCTTTTCCCAATTATTTGTACCATCGCTGCAGGGCTTATCCTTCCAGCTTCGGTACCCCTGATAGGTGTTCTCATGTTCGGTAACTTGCTTAGAGAGTGCGGGGTAACAGAAAGGCTCAGCCATGCAGCCCAGAACGAGATACTGAACGCAACGACTATATTCCTGGGACTTACGGTGGGTGCTACAATGCAGGCTGACTCGTTCCTTACCATAGGCACTATAAAGATCATATTCCTTGGGCTTGTGGCCTTCATCTTCTCAACTGCCGGAGGTGTTCTCTTCGGCCAGCTTATGAAGATCCTTTCTGGAGGCAAGATCAACCCGATGATAGGTGCTGCAGGGGTTTCTGCTGTTCCCATGGCGGCAAGGGTCGTTCAGCGCGTAAGCGCTCAGGAAAATCCTTCGAACTTCCTGCTGATGCACGCCATGGGCCCAAATGTGGCAGGAGTTATAGGAACGGCAGTTGCAGCAGGTGCTATGCTCACGCTCTTGAGCAACTAGATAGCGTCCTTGCGATTAAGAAAATAAAGCAGGCGAGGAATATCCCATCGCCTGCTTTATTTTATTCAGGGTTTTTGAAGAATCAAAAGATACATGGTGTCGTCGTCTTGGGTCTTCAATACGGAAAACATTTCTTCAGAAGCCCACTGGGCTACGGTCTCAGCACAGTCCAGAAGGTGATTGTTTATTGGAGATGGAAGAGCTTTATGAATTGAATTGATTTTTTCTCTGCTCTGAGAGTGAAACACGAAGGCCATCCCTTTTGGGACAAGGACCCGAAACCACTCTTTTAAGCATGCTCGTTTGTCTTCCAAGTGGGGAAAACAGGAAAATACAGTTATCAAGTCAATGCTTTCGTCTTCAATAGGTATGTTTTCGCTGAAGGCCTTAATTAGCTTTATCCTGGGATCATTGAACTTGGCAGAAGCCACTTCAAGCATCTTGGCTGATGGATCCAGGCCCCAGAGGGTACCATTCTCTTGCAGGCGCTCCAAGAGCAGGGGAAATAAAGTTCCTGTACCACAACCGATGTCCAGGATGGATTTGAAAGGGCCTGTGGGGCTTTGGACTTCCTGTAGGATGTTTTTAATCAACCTGTAGTCAACTTGTATTTTCTTGTCCCAGCTTGGGGCTATAGCATCAAAGTAACTAACCACATTATCCAACTTTTTCGTGCTCCCTTCCTTGGATGTAGATGGTTGCGCGTTCCAGAGCGAAGGTCAAAGGCGGCAAAACTAAAATTTGCATTATAACGCCAGGCAATCCAGCCACTAAAGAGGTAGTGAAGGGGAACAAAAGCGGGAATCTAGGTAGTCCGAAGAGGGGCAAAAGCCCCCAACCTACGATCCCAGTAACAGTTCTGCCTGCCGTCATGGCTAGCACCATGGAGATGTATATGTTCATGCCCTTTTCTCTGGTTTTGCCGGAGACGTATCCGTATGTCCCAAGTTCAAAAATCATAAGTTGTGCTATTGGGGGCACCATGGGAGGCATTCCTGTGAGCAAGGAGGATAGCAATGGAGTGAGTGTTCCAACTAGCAATCCCTCACGGGAGCCCAGAAGCAATCCAGCCAAGAAAACCGGGATGTGCATGGGCAGGAATATTTTCCCAAGACCGAACAGGTGGAAGAGCATGGGCAACAAAATCCCCAACGCTACAAAAAGGGAACAGCCAGTCAGCTTGCGGGTAGCCATTGTAGGTGCTCCTTTCATACTTTTTTGTTAATTAGTAACACTCATGAAGGGAATAGTCAAGACAAAAGGATAAATCAGCCTACCGTAAATATGTCCTAGAGGTTAATATAATGAGGTGTTGGTGAGTCAATAAGCCTGGGGGGAATGTTAGATGAACATATCTACGTTTATCAGAGAGGAAGTGAAACCTGCCCTGGGATGTACTGAGCCTGGGGCTGTGGCCCTAGCTGCCTCTGTAGCGGCTAAAGAACTTGCATCAGATGTGGAGCGTATACATCTTAAGCTTTCTGCCAACATCTTCAAAAACGGACTAAGTGTGGGGATACCTGGCCTTAAGAGCAAAAGAGGTAACCTCTTGGCAGCGGCTTTAGGGGCATTAGGAGGTAATCCCGATAAAGGCCTGATGGTTTTAGAGGGGATCGGAGAAGAAACCCAACAAAAAGCTTTGAGGATGCTCCAAAGCGGAGGGGTGACGCAGGAAGTGGTGCAGGACGTGCCATCCGTCTACGTGGAGGCAGATGTTTATGGTGGTGGCCACAGTGCGTCGTGTGTTGTTTCAGGAAAGCATGACAGGGTCGTTGAGGTAAGGAAGGACGGGAACATAACAAGAAGGTTGCTGGAGGTGGATTCGACATCTCAGACTAGACCCAGACATGTAGACGAGCTGATGAACATGGGCATGAAGGAGCTGTGGAAACTTGCAGATCAGATAACCCAAGAAGACGAGGAGTTTTTGGTCTCGGGAGCGGAGATGAATTTGAAAGTAGCTGAGGCAGGCCTGAAGGAGCCGTGGGGTATAGGTGTGGGGTATACGATCAACATGCAAGATTTTTCAAGAGAGGATATCCTGATGGGGATTAAGGCTGTTTGCGGTGCTGCAGCGGATGTTAGAATGGCAGGAGGATCATACCCGGTGATGAGTAGTGCGGGGAGTGGAAACCACGGAATAACAGCCATTCTACCGCCTACCATAGTGGCGAAAAGGCTAAAGAAGGACAAAAGGTCCCTCGCAGAAGCTTTGGCCCTTAGCCACATGGTTACCAGTGCCATAAAAGCTCACACTGGCCGCCTGACGCCCATATGTGGTTGTGCCGTAGCAGCCGGGTCAGGGGCGGCTGCAGCCATTGTGAGGCTTTGTGGTGGAACTTATCAGCAGGCCCAGCAGGCAGTAGGTTTCTTGGCGGCTTCTTTGCTTGGCATGATATGCGATGGAGCGAAAGAAGCATGTGCGCTCAAGGTATCTACAGCGGCAGGGGAAGCCTACACCAGTGCTTTGCTGGCCCTAAAGGACAGAAGCTTTCCTGTTGCCCAGGGGTTAATATCTGAGGATTTTGTGGAAACCGCCAGGTCCATAGGCTTGTTGAGCAGGGAAGGCATGGTCACCACTGACTTGGTTATGCTTAAAAGACTTTCAGAGCTTAATGGACTGTAGGTTTTAAGAAAACTTTTTCGGGAAAGGACAAGCACAATATGGCAGAGAACAAGGACAGACGAAACAACTTCATATGGGGTGCTATTAAATTTTTTATGCACTTGACCAGTATTTTGCCTCATAAGGTTGCAGTGCGTCTTGGGGGGTTTTTGGGGCTATGTGTTTGGGCACTTTCCAAAAAGAAAGTTGACGAAGCGGAGAAACGATGTGTGGAAGTGTTAGGGGTAGGAGTGACCAAGGCACGAAAGATAGTAAGGGACTCCTATGTAAACCTTGGAAGGGGCTTCTCGGAGTTTGTGCTTCTTCCCAAGTTGAGGGAGGGCCTTTTTGAATATGTCACTGTTCATGGAGAGGAAAACCTCAAAAGCGCCTTTTCGCAAGGCAAAGGAGTGATTTTGCTTACAGCCCATATAGGCAATTGGGAGTTTGCAGCTGCTTATTTGGGGCTTTCTGGTTATCCAATGAACGCAATAGGAGCGGAGCAGAGGGATGAAAGGATAACCAATTTAATAGAGGACCTTAGGGCAAGCTGCGGAGTAAAGACCATAGGTAAGGGGTTTGATCTGAAAAGCGCCCTAGCCTGTCTTAAAAGAGGGGAGCTTTTAGGAGTTTTGTTGGATCAGGACTTCAGGGACAAAGGTGTGGTGGTGCCATTTTTGGGCGTTGATGCGAGCACACCATACGGACCATTGAAGATGGCGGACAAGCTCGGAGCCTTGATTGTACCTCTTTTCATAATAAGAAGAGAAGACGGCATAAGGCATGACCTGTACTTTTTGGAGCCATTGCAGCCTAAAGGATCAAAGTTTGAGGATTCCTTGGAGGAGTCCGCTGCGATGTGCAATGACGTCATAAGCCAGTGGATCTTGAGGTTTCCCGGACAGTGGATGTGGCTCTATGACCGGTGGGCCTCCACCAGGGAGAGAAAACGATGATACTGGCCATGGACCCTGGCCGAGGAAAGTTCGGTTGGGCTTTTGGTACCTCAAAAGGAGAGCTTCTTTTATGCGGCATAACCCCTACAGACAGGATGGAGGATTTTATAGATGCCGTCCTTAGGGAAGAAGGAGCTCTTTTGGAAAGTTGGGCTACTGAAGGTGATAAGCCCTTCACATTGGAGAGGCCAGAGATGGTCCTTTTGGGAAAGGGAACGGGAAGTGGCCTTTTTCGCAAGGTTCTGGAAGCAAAAGGAGTTCAATACGTATTAGTTGATGAAGCTTTCTCCACCCTAAAGGCCAGGAACCTGTATTGGAGACTCCATCCACCCAGGGGGATTATGAGATTGATTCCCAGGTCTCTTAGAGTCCCTCCACGGGACTTGGACGATCTTTCAGCGTTAGTTCTCTTGGAGCGATGGGTTGAAGAAAGCAGGAACCGTTAGAAACCTTGCACAGAAGAGAAAAAGATTATACATTATACAAGAGGTGGAAATATGAAAAAACTTCCTAGATTGAAGGTTTACATGGAGCAACCAGGTTTTGGTGTGGGGTGTGTCGAGTTAGAGTATGGAGAAGAGGAGATGAAGTCCTTTCCCATGGCAGGTGTTCGCCATCAGGTGGGGGAGCTCTTGGTTAAGATCAAGGAGAATTATAAGGACAGATTGGAATTGGATCTGGTCGATCCGAGGAACATCGTAGCTTTGAAGGACGTTTTACTTCTGGGTATCAAATCCACGGAAGTGACGTGGGTGTTGAACCGCAAGGTCATTTTTAGAGGTGTTCCCGACTGGGACACCATAAAGAAGGCCATAGATCAAGCTTTACAGTAGTACCAATAAATAACCACAGTTGGTGTAAACTTTAATCCTAAATTCAAGGGAGGGGAAAGTGAACTTTATGCGAAAGTCGCTGTTGTCTATAACCGCCGAGATTGGAATACTTTTTTATTCTCTTTTCAAGTGGATATTTTTGGCTATATTAGCTGGTGTGGTAGTTGGAGCGGCGGCTTCTTTGTTCTTGCTGATTCTGCATGAGAGTATAGATTTCGTCCTGAAGTATTCCCCTTGGAGCTTTGTCCTTTTGCCGGCAGGGTTGGTGGTGAGTACATATCTCGTTAAAACCTTTGCACCAGATGCTGCTGGTCATGGGACCGAGAAGGTCATAGAGGCAATTCACATGCGTTCAGGCAGAATACCCATTGTTGTGGTTCCCGTAAAGCTTTTGGCTACGGTTATAACCCTCTCGGTGGGGGGATCCGCAGGCAAAGAGGGGCCATGTGCCCAGATAGGAGCTGGTATTACCTCTTCCATGGCTAGTTTGTTCAGGTTTAACGACATTGACCGTAAGAAGCTAGTGGTATGTGGTATATCTGCAGGTTTTGCTTCCATCTTTGGTACTCCCATAGCTGGGGCCATATTTGGCCTTGAGGTACTCTTCATCGGGCAGGTTTTGTACGACGTCCTTTTGCCGTCCTTCATCAGCGGAATGGTGGCCTTCCAGACGGCGTCCCTTTTGGGCGTAGAGTACTTCAAGTTTCCTGTAGAGCTTCACGCAACGTTTTCTGAAAGCGGATTTGTTTTGGCCATAGCATCAGGGGTCTTCTTCGGCCTTGTGGCTTTGCTTCATATAGAAATAATCAAAGCTGTTGAAGGACTTTCGGGCAAAACCTCAATAGGGCCCTACAAGAAAGCCTTTTATGGAGGTTGTTTACTCCTGGTGCTCGGATTGCTCTTTGGAACGAGATATTTCGGTTTGGGAACTGAGACCATAGAGCAGGCATTATCGGGGAAAGATGTGCCCCTTCTTGCCTTTTTCCTCAAACCTATTTTTACGAGCATCACATTATCAGTAGGTGGAAGCGGTGGAATACTGACTCCCACATTCTTCGTGGGTGCCACGTCTGGGGTGACCTTTGCCAAGATCTTTGGTCTGGACCCCATGCTCTTTGCTTGCATAGGTTTCGTGGCGGTTCTTGCTGGTGCGGCTAACACTCCTATTGCTGCGACCATAATGGCTGTGGAGCTTTTCGGGTCGAGCGTTACGGCATATGCTGCGGCCTCATGCATAGTGGCGTTCGTCATAAGTGGCCACAGGAGCGTCTATCCCAGTCAAATACTGGCTCGTCCCAAGTCTCCCGTCTTCAGGTGCAATGGAAATGAGCCTGTTGAGAAAGTAAGCCACGAAGTGATCACCAGGGAAACTCTGATCCCCTACCTCCGAGAACAGCTCAAACTCTATTGGAACCGCAAAACTTTCCATCTGCGTGACCAGAGAAAAGACGATGAAGTTCAGTAAAGTTCCTTAATACATGCCCTAGCCAAAGCCTCCAGGCTTGAGATCATCCTTTCTTTGGGAAGGGAGGCAGCCTCGTATGCAATGGGAAGCTCAGTGCACGCTGCTATGACAGGTAGGTCCTGTTCACTCCAAAGCTCTTCAACGGCGTTTCTTAGTGCCTTCTTTGCTTTGTCTGGGCGGCCTTCTTTCACGGCTGTTATGGCAGAGGTTATTGTTCTCTGTACGTTGGGGTTTGGTTTATACAGTTGAAAGCCCTTTTGGCTTGCGTGGGCATCGTAGAGTCCTGTCTTGATGGTTCCTTCTGTTGCCAAAAGCCAAGCGCCCCTTTCGTCTTTATTTAGTGCTTCGTCTAGGGTGGAGGTCACAATGTGAACTAAAGGCGCAGGTAGTAAGTCACCCATCTTGTCTATGAAAAAGTGGGCTGTGTTGCAGGGGACTGCCAGAATGTGGGCTCCCCACTTGGCTAGAGTCTCGAGTCCTTCCTTGATTAGGCCGAAGGGATCCTCACCGGCTCCCAGTATGGCTTGAGTCCTGTCAGGTATCTGAGGGTTGGATAAAAGATATATCTTGGGATGGTCTTGATCCCTTTGGGCTGGAGCCATTGTGGCAAGAAGTCTCAAGAACTCGGCTGTCGCAGCAGGCCCCATGCCACCTAAAACCCCAAGGATTTTATTGTTGTAAGAACTCATTCTTTAGTCTCCTCCTAAGTTATTTCGTGGGACTGATTATTTTTGTTGAATGAATACCTAATAATATATTATAAAAGAACGGGTTTTGGAATAAACGAAGAAAGGGTGCATATAGTTGAGAATGCCAAAAAAAGGGGCTTTGTTTTTTTTGTCCGTGTGGGTTGCCTTTTTTATGTGTTTTTTTAATGGGGTAACAGCTGCAGCAGACGGGGGTGTGGTCTTGGTTCTTTCGGGAGGTGGAATCAGAGGCCTGGCTCACATAGGGGTTATAAAGGCCCTGGAAGAAAGGAACGTTCCAGTTGTGGGGATCGTTGGTACCAGTATGGGATCCCTGGTGGGGGCCCTTGCTTCCTGCGGATATGACGCCCCACAACTCGAGAAAATCATAGGCGATATAGATTTGACTGAACTTTTATATGATAGGACGGCTCCCTCAAAAATGGCCATTGGGGAAAGGGCCCTAGCGGAACAGCAGACCCTTCTGAGGATAGACATGGATAAGTCTTGGAGAGTAGAGGGCCCCAAGGGGGCCATGCAGGGCAAGCGTTTGATCGAACGTTTTGCAAGGTGGACCAGTGTATGTCCTGTGAACAATTTCGATAACTTACCTGTCCCCTTTGCCGCAGTTGCTACAGATTTGGTGTCCGGTGAGGCCGTAGTCATAAGACAAGGGGACCTTGCCTCAGCCATGAGAGCATCCATGTCCATTCCAGGGCTTTTCGAGCCTTGGGAGATGGATGGACGGCTGCTGGTGGATGGGGGACTTGCTGCAAATTTACCAGTAAGGATAGCAAAAAAGATATTTCCTAACCATCCAATAGTCGCGGTGGACGTGACGGGGAAGGGCAAAAGCAAGGAAGAGATCCGTACGGTTATGGACGTTATAGATCAGTCCATAACCGTGATGACCAGAAGAACCGTAGAGGAAGATGCAAGATATGCTGATGTCCTCATAACTCCTGATGTTTCCAAGGTTCCCATATTATCCACCAGAGGCTGGGATGAGATAATCGAAAGAGGCTACATAGCAGCCGCTGATAAGATGCCAGAGGTGCTTGCCCTGTTTGGGGGTGGAGGTGTTGCCAAGACAGGGAGAATGCGTCCAGAAAAGCCCGTAGTGGAGAGTATAGCCATAGAGGGCATGGGAGGCGAGGTAGCGAAGGAAATATTGGAGTCCTGCGAGGATTGCATAGGAAAGCCTCTGGACGTAAGTAGGCTTCAGGAAGTGTGCAGGTCCCTCAGGGAGAGAGAGGGAATAAAGGAGGCGTCTTATGTTGTTCAGAGAAAGACTTCTTCCACGGCCAAAGTGATAATAAAGGTGGAAAAGGAACCTCCGTACCAATTTGTGCTGTCAGGTTACGCTTCCAATTTGTCCCCCAACCGACAGCTTTATGGGGACCTATTTATGAGAGATGTAGTTTATGAAGGAGATGTCCTATACGTCAAAACAGGTATTGGAGAAAACTGGGGAGCCCAGGTAGGGTACCTTGGAATAATTGACGATGAATCCATGAGGTTTGGGTTGGATTTGTTTGCTTTGAAGGAAGAGTACCAACCAGAGGGGTTAGGTGCATATGAGTGGAAAAAATATGGCTTAACAGTCGGCGAGTACATCAAGACAGGAGAGCTTAGGTGGTATCTGGGTTATAAAATGGGTGAGGCTCGCTACGAAGGCGAAAATCACAGCTTCCATGGCCCTTCGATAGGCATAGCGTGGGACAACAGGGATGATCCCATAGACCCGGAAAAAGGAACGGAGATTAACGTTGCTGGTTGGTTAGAGGACAATTCTATGCTTCTTGGAAGGGTTGAAGTACGTTCCATATTACCTCTGGGGCAATCTTCCAAGGTGATTTTCAGGGGAGGGGCGATCCTGGGTGACCAGGGACGTCCTTGGTTCTCAGCATATCTGGGGGCCAAAAATGAGTTGTACTCCAGAGCCTACCACCCGCTGAAGGGAGAAAACGCTGCTTGGGCTGGCCTTACCTATCGTAAGGCTCTAACGGAGAGCTGGTGGGGAAGAGTTTATGTGGATCTTTTTGCAACGGGTGGAAGAGTTTACCCGGAGGATTGGGAAGACGCAAGAGAGGTTTGGGAGACAGGCCTGGCTGTAACCCTGCCCGGTAAGATTTTGGATGGTAAGATATTCGTCGTGTACGATGACGAAGGGGATTGGAGTTTCGGATACTCCTTGGGTAGTCCCAGAGATTACGGTGAACTGGTGTATCCATGAGGCAAGTTGGAAGGTTTCCTTTACAACGACTGTATATTCACTAAAATAATCTGCATGTTAGTTTGTTAAGAGGAATTTTGTGATTTTGGGATCCAAGAAACTCTTAAGTGAGTAGGATGGGGAGGATTAAAGATGGCAAAAAATATTACACCGAGGGAAGAAGATTACTCGCAATGGTACCTTGACGTCATAAAGGCCGCGGAGTTGGCGGACTACGCTCCTGTCAGAGGTTGCATGGTCATAAGGCCCAATGGGTATTCCCTTTGGGAGATGATACAGAAGCATTTTGATGAAGCATTCAAGGACACGGGGCACGTCAACGCTTACTTTCCCCTTCTTATACCCAATTCTTTCTTGGAGAAAGAAGCAGATCACGTGGAGGGGTTCGCTCCTGAGTGCGCGGTGGTTACCCACGCTGGCGGTGAGGAACTTGAAGAACCTTTGGTGGTAAGGCCAACGTCGGAAACGGTAATAGGACACATGTACAGCAAATGGGTTCAGTCTTGGAGGGACCTTCCAATCCTCATAAATCAGTGGTGCAACGTAATGAGGTGGGAGAAGCGGTCAAGACTTTTTCTCAGAACCTCGGAGTTCTTGTGGCAGGAAGGACACACCGCTCATGCCACTAAAGAGGAGGCCATGGAGGAAACCCTCAAGATGCTTGGGGTGTACCGCAAGATAATGGAGGAGGTATTGGCCCTGCCAGTGATAACTGGGGAGAAGTCGGAGGGGGAACGTTTTCCCGGAGCAGACAATACCTATACGTGCGAAGCCATGATGACCGACAAGAAAGCCCTTCAAGCGGGGACTAGCCATTTTCTCGGTCAAAATTTCGCCAAGGCCTTCGATATAACCTTCCAGAGCAAAGAAGGGACCTTGGAGTATGCTTGGACAACCAGTTGGGGAGTATCTACCAGGCTTATAGGGGCCATAATAATGACCCACTCTGACAACGATGGCTTGATTGTGCCGCCTAACGTGGCTCCCGTGAAGGCCGTCATTCTGCCCTTAGGCGCTGAAGAGGCCAAAGTTACGGAACTTTATGAGCCTAAAGCACAGGAATTGGCTGCCACATTGAACGATATATTAGGAAAGAGAAGCGTAAAAGTCGACACCAACTATCACATGAGGCCAGCGGACAGGTTCTTTTACCATCTACAGCGTGGAGTGCCTTTGAGGATTGAACTAGGCGAAAAAGAGTACAGCAAGGAGTCGGTTAGGTTGGTGAGGAGGGACACTGGTGAGAGATTCGATGTGTCCTGGGATAGGGCTCCCGAGGTGGTCAAAGAAACCTTGGAGGCCATCCAGGCCAACCTTTACAAGAGAGCCAAGGACTTCAGAGAATCTAATACCCACTTTGTGGAATCCTTTGATGAGTTCAAGAAGGTCCTTGCAGAAAAGGGTGGATTTATAAAGGCCTACTTTGCTGGAAGCAAGGAAGATGAACGGGCTATAAAAGAGGAGACCATGGCCACAGTTCGCTGCTTCCCCTTGGATGAAGAGCATGCAAGAGGCAAATGCTTCTACACCGGCAAGGAAGGAGCGAGGTTAGCCATTTTCGCTAAAGCGTATTAGTGTGGAGTAAGATTCTGAAAAAAGGCTGATAATGCGATAAAGTGGCCCTGCTATCGCTCTTAGGGCCACTTTATTTTATAATAATAATGTGTAGTGGTTTTCAGGGATTGCACAATTTCGCAACGACACGGGAGGAGAGAATATGGTTTCCGAGCGAAAGGTCGGAAAGACGGTAATAAGGCTTGTAAAGGGAGACATAACTCAATATGACGGTGATGCCATAGTCAATGCAGCCAACAACCACTTGTGGATGGGAGCTGGTGTAGCAGGAGCTATAAAGAGGAGAGGAGGAGAGTCCATAGAAAAGGAGGCAGTGGAGCGGGGCCCCATTAAGGTTGGAGAAGCCATAGTGACAGAGGCTGGCGACTTGGATGTGGACTACATAATCCATGCTGCTGTGATGGGACAGGACCTCAAGACGAGCGAGGCCATAATAAGGGAAGCTACGCAGAACAGCTTATATAAGTGCGACGAACTCGGCATAGAGAGGGTTGCGTTTCCTGCCTTTGGCACTGGTATTGGGGGATTCCCCGTCGATAAGTGTGCCAAGGCGATGCTGGAGGAAGTAGTGCTGTATCTTGAGGAAGAAAAGGACACCAACCTCAGGGAGATAGCCTTTTACCTTTTTGGAGAGGAAACCTACATGGCGTTCGCGAGGGCTCTTGAAAAGGTTCACGTAGTCCAAGGAATGGAAGGAGAATAAAGAAATTTTAAATTCCCCCCTTGACTTAAATGGAAAAGGTTTGTATTATACCCCTTGCACGCCGCGGGAACGGCCGCGGTGGAGAGGACCTTGACAGGAGAATATAGGCAGATAGGTGAGGGCTCTTGGAATTTTTTGGAGAGTTTGATCCTGGCTCAGGACGAACGCTGGCGGCGTGCCTAACACATGCAAGTCGGACGGGGTGAGTTAGTGGAAGCTTTCGGGTTGAAGCTGACTTACCTAGTGGCGGACGGGTGAGTAACGCGTGAATTACCTACCCTAGGGAGGGGGATAACGCCTGGAAACGGGTGCTAATACCCCATAGGCCGGGAGGTTAAAGGGAGGAATCTGCCCTAGGATGGGTTCGCGTCCTATCAGCTAGTTGGTGGGGTAATGGCCTACCAAGGCGAAGACGGGTAGCCGGTCTGAGAGGATGTACGGCCACACTGGAACTGAGACACGGTCCAGACTCCTACGGGAGGCAGCAGTGGGGAATATTGGGCAATGGGCGCAAGCCTGACCCAGCGACGCCGCGTGAGGGAAGAAGGCCTTTGGGTTGTAAACCTCTGTTGTACGGGAAGAAGGCAGTGACGGTACCGTACGAGGAAGCCCCGGCAAACTACGTGCCAGCAGCCGCGGTAATACGTAGGGGGCGAGCGTTGTCCGGAATTACTGGGCGTAAAGGGCGCGCAGGCGGATATGCAAGTCTGCTGTGTAATGTCACGGCTCAACCGTGTCATTGCGGTGGAAACTGCATATCTGGAGTACTGGAGAGGGGAGTGGAATTCCCGGTGTAGCGGTGAAATGCGTAGATATCGGGAGGAACACCAGTGGCGAAGGCGGCTCTCTGGCCAGTTACTGACGCTCATGCGCGAAAGCTGGGGGAGCGAACCGGATTAGATACCCGGGTAGTCCCAGCCGTAAACGATGAATGCTAGGTGTGGGTGTCGTAGGGCATCTGTGCCGCAGTTAACGCGATAAGCATTCCGCCTGGGGAGTACGGTCGCAAGATTGAAACTCAAAGGAATTGACGGGGGCCCGCACAAGCGGTGGAGCACGTGGTTTAATTCGATGCAAACCGAAGAACCTTACCTGGGTTTGACATGTACGTGGTACTGACCTGAAAGGGGAGGGACCCATACTTCGGTATGGGAGCGTACACAGGTGCTGCATGGCTGTCGTCAGCTCGTGTCGTGAGATGTTGGGTTAAGTCCCGCAACGAGCGCAACCCCTGCATCTAGTTGCCAACGGGTGAAGCTGGGCACTCTAGATGGACTGCCGGCGACAAGCCGGAGGAAGGTGGGGATGACGTCAAGTCATCATGGCCCTTATGTCCAGGGCGACACACGTGCTACAATGGCCGGTACAGCGGGAAGCGAAGGGGAGACCTGGAGCGGATCTCTGAAAGCCGGTCCCAGTTCGGATTGTAGTCTGCAACTCGACTACATGAAGCTGGAATCGCTAGTAATCGCGGATCAGCCAAGCCGCGGTGAATACGTTCCCGGGCCTTGTACACACCGCCCGTCACACCACCCGAGTTGGGTGCACCCGAAGCCGGTGGCCTAACCCTTAAGGGGAGGAGCCGTCGAAGGTGTGCCTGGTAAGGGGGGTGAAGTCGTAACAAGGTAGCCGTACCGGAAGGTGCGGCTGGATCACCTCCTTTCTAAGGAGCAATGATGGAAGAGTGTTTAAGTTCTCACCTACTGCCTATATTTATAGATTTGCACATTGACAGATATATATGGTGAATTAGGTAATGGAGAGGTTAAGGTATTAAGGGCGCACGGTGGATGCCTAGGCACCAGTAGCCGAAGAAGGGCGTGGCAAGCTGCGAAAAGCTTCGGGGAGGCGCAAGCGGCCTTTGATCCGGAGATGCCCGAATGGGGGAACCTGCTTGGAGAAGTCCAAGCATCCTGTAGTAGGAGGGAACCCGGTGAAGTGAAACATCTCAGTAGCCGGAGGAGGAGAAATCAAACGAGATTCCCTGAGTAGTGGTGAGCGAAAGGGGAGTAGCCTAAACTGTGCAGATGTTAAAGGCTGCGGCCGTTGTCTGCATGGGGTTGAGGGACGCGTTGTGGGTATCCGCAGGTACCCGCCATGAAGCGCTTTTTAGCCGAACAGTGTTGGGAGAGCTGACCGTAGAGGGTGAAAGTCCCGTAGGCGAAAGGGAGCGTGTAGTGGTGGACGTGATCCCGAGTAGGCCGGAGCACGTGGAATTCCGGTTGAATCAGGGTGGACCACCATCCAAGGCTAAATACTACTGGTGACCGATAGTGCAGCAGTACCGAGAGGGAAAGGTGAAAAGCACCCCTGGCGGGGAGTGAAATAGACCTGAAACCGTGTGCTTACAAGCGATCGGAGTCTGGCATATGCTGGATGACGGTGTGCCTATTGAAGAATGAGCCGGCGAGTTACTTTACGTGGCGAGGTTAAGGGCTTTAAGGTCTGTAGCCGTAGGGAAACCGAGTCTGAATAGGGCGTTAAGTCGCGTGGAGTAGACCCGAAGCCGTACGATCTATCCATGGGCAGGTTGAAGTCCGGGTGAAACCGGATGGAGGACCGAACCAATCAGTGTTGAAAAACTGTTGGATGACCTGTGGATAGGAGTGAAAAGCTAATCGAGTACGGTGATAGCTGGTTCTCCCCGAAATGCATTGAGGTGCAGCCTCATGTTAGAAAGTGCTGGGGGTAGAGCACTGGTTGGACGATGGGGACTGGGGTCCTACTGACTTCAGCCAAACTCCGAATACTGGCACTGGATTCATGGGAGTGAGACTGCGGGTGAGAAGGTCCGTGGTCGAGAGGGAAACAACCCAGACCGACAGCTAAGGTCCCTAAGCTACGCTAAGTGTTACAAGGATGTGGGGGAGCTTGGACAGCCAGGAGGTTGGCTTAGAAGCAGCCATCCTTGAAAGAGTGCGTAACAGCTCACTGGTCGAGCGCCCCTGCGCCGAAAATGTAGGGGGCTAAGCGTAGCGCCGAAGCTTCGGATGCCAGTACTAGGTACTGGTGTGGTAGGGGAGCGTTCCATGCGGGGTGAAGTTGAGCCGGGAGGCTTGGTGGACTGCATGGAAGTGAGAATGCCGGCATGAGTAGCGAGAAACGCGTGAGAACCGCGTTCACCGGAAGCCCAAGGGTTCCTGGGGAAGGTTTATCCTCCCAGGGTTAGGCGGGACCTAAGGCGAGGCTGAGAGGCGTAGCCGATGGACAGCAGGTAGACATTCCTGCCCCACCTTGGCGACGTTTGTACCGAAGGGGTGACGCAGGAGGCTAGGTGCGCAAGGTGCTGGAATACCTTGTCCAAGGAAGTAGGGGGGACGACCAGGCAAATCCGGTTGTCCGTTAACCCTGAGATCTGATGGGGAGCTCCTACGGGAGCGAAGGCATTGACGCCAAACTGCCGAGAAAAGCCTCTAGGGAGGAGTCAAGGTGCCCGTACCCGAGACCGACGCAGGTGGGCTGGCTGAGTAGGCTAAGGTGGACGAGAGAACCCTCGCTAAGGAACTCTGCAAGTTGACCCCGTAACTTCGGGAGAAGGGGTGCCCTTTCTGGTGAGGTGTATTAACGATGCTGAGCTGGAGGGGGCCGCAGAAACCAGGCCCAGGCGACTGTTTAATAAAAACACAGGACTCTGCTTAAGGCGTAAGCCGAAGTATAGGGTCTGACGCCTGCCCGGTGCTGGAAGGTTAAGGGGAGGGGTTAGCCGTATGGCGAAGCTCTGAACCGAAGCCCCAGTAAACGGCGGCCGTAACTATAACGGTCCTAAGGTAGCGAAATTCCTTGTCAGGTAAGTTCTGACCTGCACGAATGGCGTAACGATCTGGGCGCTGTCTCGGCGAGGGACTCGGTGAAATTGTGGTACCGGTAAAGACGCCGGTTACCCGTGGTGGGACGGAAAGACCCCGTGGAGCTTTACTGTAGCCTGATATTGGGTCTTGGTACGTCATGTACAGGATAGGTGGGAGGCTGTGAAGCGTGTGCGCCAGCATACGTGGAGCCGTCCTTGGGATACCACCCTTGATGTGCTGGGGTTCTAACCGCATAGGCTGAATCGTCATGCGGGACAGTGTCAGGTGGGCAGTTTGACTGGGGCGGTCGCCTCCTAAAGAGTAACGGAGGCGCGCGAAGGTTACCTCGAGGCGGATGGAAATCGCCTTTTAGAGCGCAAGGGTATAAGGTAGCCTTACTGTGAGACCGACAGGTCGAGCAGTCGCGAAAGCGGGTCCTAGTGATCCGGCGGTTCCGAGTGGAAGGGCCGTCGCTCATCGGATAAAAGCTACCCCGGGGATAACAGGCTGATCTTGCCCGAGAGTCCCTATCGACGGCAAGGTTTGGCACCTCGATGTCGGCTCGTCGCATCCTGGGGCTGAAGCAGGTCCCAAGGGTTGGTCTGTTCGCCCATTAAAGCGGTACGTGAGCTGGGTTTAGAACGTCGTGAGACAGTTCGGTCCCTATCCACCACGGGCGTAAGTGGTTTGAGGGGAGCTGCTCCTAGTACGAGAGGACCGGAGTGGACGCACCTCTAGTGTACCGGTTGTGTCGCCAGATGCATAAGCCGGGTAGCTATGTGCGGATCGGATAACCGCTGAAGGCATCTAAGCGGGAAGCCGGCCCCAAGATGAGACCACTTGCCGCGTTAAGCGGGTAAGGTCGCACGGAGATGACGTGCTTGATAGGCCAGAGGTGTAAGGCGTGTGAGCGCTTTAGCTGACTGGTACTAATAGACCGAGGCCTTAACCTCTCTGTTACCTAAGGCATCATATATGCTGTCAGTGTGTTAAGTTTTGTAGAGGTTTCTGGTGGTCATAGCGGAGGGGAAACACCCGGATCCATGCCGAACCCGGCAGTTAAGCCCTCCAGCGCCGATGGTACTGCGATGGGTAATCGTGGGAGAGTAGGTCGCCGCCAGAAACCTCTATCTCTTTCTACTCCTAAAACACACAAAAACATACAAAAAACTAAAACAAAAAAACTAAAAATCTAAAAAACAAACCCTAACCCCCAACCCCAAAAACAAAAAATCCCAAAAAACAAAAAAACAAATTCAACCCTAAATACTTAACAATAACGGCAATAACTGCAGCGTAAGGAAAGGTGACTGTGCACATACGATACTTACGTATCTTCCAATGACAAGAAACGGATTTTATAGATCTTATATAAGCGCAAAAAACAAGCCCCAGAGTCGGCTCTGGGGCTTGTTTTAATTATATGTCTGGGATATTTAGCATTGGCGGCTTGATAAAAGCTCCAGGGCCTTGGATGTACCCAAACGGCTGGCCCCCAGGGCTACCAATATTTCGGCAGCCTTCATGGACCTTATTCCACCTGCAGCTTTTATCTTGAGTCCCGAGGAGTCGGAGGTAAGGGATTTAAGAAATGCCACGTCGAAGAATGTTACAGGGCCTTTCTCACCCGTGCCTGTCTTAATGTAGTCTATTCTGGCCTCTTCTGCCAAGGTTACGCACATGGCTTTCTGATGGTTTGTCAGGAGGTTGGTTTCTATGATTGCTTTCAGGCATATGTCACCAGCGGCTTCACGGAGGGTTTTCAGCTCCTCCAACAATGCCTTTTTGTCATTTTTAAGTATATTGACTATGTTTAAAACCACATCTACCTCGTCTGCTCTGTTTTCCCTTGCCCATTCTATCTCTTTGGCCTTTAAAACTGCAGGCAAGGCCCCTGAGGGGAAGGCTACGACCGTGCAGATCTTTTGGGGTTTGTCTTGCAGTACCTCTCTAGCCAGAGGAACCCAAGCAGGATAGATACACACCCCAGCAAACTGGTTCTCTACAGCTTCCTCGCATAGATTGATTATCTCCTCAGGCGAGGCGGTGCCGGAAAGTAGAGTGTGGTCAATGGAGCCTATGACATCTTCCTTTTTGACCCTTTCATAGAAGCCAGCTTCGGCCTTTGCTGCCGTTATCCCTGCTCTTTTGGCAAGCATTTCGATAATATCCATGGTATCACCTCTTGATCAGGCAATCGCACACTTCTGGGTCAGTTCCGTTTCCAGGAACCAGTGTCACTTCCTTTATCTCAACTACTCCTTGTCTGTGAAGGTACTGGAGCAAGCAAATCACCGATGATTTATCTATGCCTATGCGCTTTGAGGTTTCTTCTATGTTTATTTTGCCCATGGGATCTTTGCTTTTAAGGACTTCGTCAGCGATTATTGACAGCCATCTGTCGAAGAGTTCCTGAAGTTGAGGAGAAAGTCCTCCCGCCAGCTGGTTGGACCGTGAGACGGATTCCACTAACCTTGCTGTGACCGCACCCAAGGTTTCTGCAAGCTTATCGATGCTTTTTTGTGTTTCCATTCTTCCGTTGTCCTCCTGAACTTAATGATAAGTAACTGTTGCTTAAGAGTTTTGACCTACTTATTATATACAAACAATGCTATTATAAAATAAACTGCATGAAAGGTCATGTTTTCTACGTAAACAAGAAGGTGTGAGCTAAATGGACATACTACTTCTAGGTTTTGGAGCAGTAGGAAGAGCTTTCTGTGAACTTTTGGAAGAGAGGTCTTCTAGCTTACGTAAGGTGTTGCCTAAAGGAGAGGAAATAAGGGTCGTGGGGATAGGCACAAGAACCAGGGGGTGCCTATATAAGAGTAATGGCCTCCCTTTGAGTGCGGTCCTTGATTGGGAATCAAAAACAGGTAAGCTATTTGGCCTAGAGGGGGTTTCGTGTCCAAATGATAGCGAGAGCCTCGTTGAGCAGGGGGATTATGACCTTTTGGTGGAGTGCACCACGTCCTCTTTGTATTCTAGTGCCCCAATAGCCCGTGCCATTAAAAAAGCCCTTGATAGGGGAAAGGCCGTTGTGACCTGTAACAGTACCATGGTCTATAGACACTACTTTGAGCTTAAGGAACTTGCAGAGTGCAAAGGGGGGGCTTTGCTCTTCGATTCGGCTGTAGTTGCAGGAACTCCCATTTTTTCCTATGTGAGACACTTCCTTCCTGCTGTGAAAGTGAGTGCTTGCTATGGGGTTCTCAACGGTACCGCCAACTATGTCTTAGAGATGATGGAAGATGGAGCTACTCTGGATGAGGCAGTAATGGAAGCGGTTCGTAAGGGGTTCGCTGAGAAGGATCCCCTTTTGGACATCGAAGGGACGGACAGCGCGATAAAGGCGTCAATAATAGCTCAGGCGCTGATGGATGCGCCGTTTCAGGCTTTGGACGATATGATTATCGAGGGGATAAGAAATGTTACCCCAGATATGCTCAGAAAGGCGAAGAAAGAAGGAGGCAGGGTGAAGCTCGTGGCCAATATACGAAGGGGATCCTCCTCGGTTGAGATCTCTGTAAAACCTGAAATAATTCCCTCCGAAAACCCAGTGTCTAAATTGAGAGGGGCTTCCAAGGGGGTAATTATAACGACCGACCTAGCAGGAGAAGTCTACCTGGCCTCCGATGGATTTGGCCCGAGACAGATGGCTTATGGACTTTTAAGAGACTCCATAGAAGCTGGTTCGCAGAAGATGGGTCCTTGCAATTAAATTTATGGTGGGAAGTGGTTTATTTGATAAAAATAGATCTTCATCTTCATAGTAATTTCTCCGATGGGACATTGTCACCTAGGGAGCTGGTGCATAAGGCCAAAAAGTTTGGTGTCTCAATACTGAGTCTTACGGATCATGATACGGTCTCAGGTGTCCGAGACTTCATGCGGGAATGTGCTAAGGCCGGACTGAGCTGTATTCCAGGAGTGGAACTTTCAGCAGATGCCCCCTTTGAGCTTCATATTTTAGGGTATCGTATACAAATAGATAAGATAGATGAACACCTCAAGACCATAAGAGACCATAGGAAGGAAAGAAACATGGCTATGTGCGAGAAACTTCAGGGTATGGGTATCCATATATCGATGGAGGAACTAGAGGAAGAGGCGGGAGGAGATGTAATAGCCCGTCCTCACATAGCCCGTTTGATGGTGAAAAAGGGCTACGTCCCAGACGAGAGGACCGCATTTGCCTGGTACCTCAGGCGAGGTGGAGAAGCCTACGTGGAGAGGAAGAGGTTTTCTCCTTTAGAGTGCATCAAGATCATAAGGGAGGCGGGAGGTTTGCCGGTTTTAGCTCATCCTGTTCTGATGGGTCTTGATGAAAAAAGGGAGATAGAACTTGTAGAACAATTGGTTGACGAAGGATTGTGGGGAATAGAATGCTTTGCAGCATGCCAGACATGGGAACAAATGAACAAGTGGTCTCAGATAGCTGATCGCTATGGTCTATACAAGACAGCGGGATCAGATTTTCACGACGGCCTAAGGCCAGGGCGCAAGTTGGGGATGGGAGTGCCAGCAGATTTGCTTCCCTGGTCTAGGTTGGGGGCAAGACTTTGATAAAATGTTTAGTGAACCTGTAAGGAGGGAAAGCTAGATGAAGAAGATAGATTTGAGAAGCGACACTGTCACAGTGCCTACCCAGGAGATGAGAGAGGCCATGGCCTCGGCAGAAGTAGGAGACGACGTATATGGAGAGGATCCCACGGTCAATAAGCTTGAGGAAGTAACTGCCGAGAAAGTTGGCAAGGAAGCGGGGCTTTTCGTAACTTCGGGGACTCAGGGAAACCTAATAGCCCTTCTGGCGCACTGCTCCAAGGGAGATGGAGCCATACTAGGGGCAGATTGCCACATATACAACTATGAAGGCGGTGGAATAGCTGCTATAGCTGGAGTGCTGCCCCTTCTGGTTGACGATACAGGAGGCATAATGTCCAAGGAAAGCGTAAAAAAGTGGTGCAGGCCCCACAATGTTCACTTTGCCCCTGCGCGTCTTTTATGTCTTGAGAACACCCATAACCGACAGGGCGGCAACGCCGTTTCGCCCAGCGTCTTCAGGGAAGTAGCTGAAGCCGCAAAAGCGGAGGGCCTATCGGTACATCTGGATGGCGCCCGGATCTTCAACGCAGCGGTTGCGTGGGGCGTGGACGTCAAGGAATATACTACTGCAGTGGATACCGTTCAACTTTGTTTGTCCAAGGGGCTTGGAGCTCCCGTAGGGTCGGTGTTGTGCGGTCCAAAGGATTTCATAGAGAAGGCGCGACATTGGAGGAAGAGGCTTGGCGGAGGGATGAGGCAGGCTGGAGTGATTGCTGCCTGCGGTCTTATAGCTGTAGAAAAGATGGTGGATCGCCTTGAGGAAGATCATAAAAACGCTGCATTGTTGGCAGAGCTCCTTGAGGAAGGTGGGCTCCACGTAGAGAAACCTGACAAGAGGACCAACATGGTTTATTTCGTTGTTAAGGGTGAGGAATCGAAAGTAGAAGAGTTAACGAAGCGATGTGCTGCCCGGGGGGTTCTTTTCAATGCCCTATCGAAGGGGCGTTTCAGGCTTGTAACCCACCTGTGGGTTACCGAGAAGGACGTAAGGGAAGCGGCAAAGATCATAATAGAGGAGGCTGCTGCGTGTTGAAGGAGATGCCGGACAGGAAGAAAGTAGAGGCTGCTGCAGCTTTCGCCCTTGATGCAGTGAAATCTCTAGGTCCTTATAAAGCAGATGTTTATTATATAGCCAGAAAGTCTGCATACGTGAGCTTCAGGGAGGGAACACCGGAAGAGAACAAAGCAGAAGTCCTTTGGAGGATTGGCCTCAGAGCTGTAGATCCTCACGGTCGTCAGGGGGTTTCGGATACAGATGACCTCTCCATGGACGGAATAAAAAAAATGGTCGAGTGGAGCGTGGCAAACTGCAAGGTCTCCCAACCTGACGGGAACGTGGAGATGTTTAAGGGTAAATACGAATCGGTGGATTTGAAGCTCTTTGACCCTGAAGTCCTTAGATTGAGACATGAGGATAAAGTCAATTTCTGCATGACGATGCACCAAGTTGCATCCTCCCAGGATAAGGTAAGGTCCGTTAGAAGTTCAAGTTTTGGAAGCGGCATGAGCGAGGAGTTCTACGTCTCCACGGAGGGCGTATCCTTTTGGGAGAGACAGACGGAGGTCTCGTGGGGGGTTGCCGTGGTCATGGAAAGTGATGGCGAGATGGATATGGGAGGCTTTGGTGAGGCCACCTGTTCTCTTCGCGATGTATCTTTAGAGAAGACTGCCCTCGAGGCCGTTAAGCGGACCGCTGTGGCCTTGGGGGGGAAACCTGTGCCTACGGGACAATACACGTTGGTCTTGGATCCAGAGGTGGCAGCCGTATTAGTGGAAGTCATAGGAGAGCTCTTTTTGAGTTCCAGCATACATAAGAACCGTTCCATGCTAAAGGACAAGCTGGGGCAACAAGTGGCTTCCAGAGTGCTGACATTGATAGATGACGGAAGGCTTCCGGGGAGGCTGGGATCATCGTCTTTCGATGCAGAGGGTGTTCCCACCCAAAGGACGATCATGATGGAGTCTGGTGTAGTCAAAAGTTTCTTGTATGACCTAAAAAATGCCAAGATAGCAGGGGTTAACTCTACCGGAAATGCCGTGCGCTCTACAGGTTCTTTGCCTGACGTAGGATTTACCAACCTTTATATGGAGCCAGGCAAGGGTACCTTGAATGATTTTTTGGATGCTCCAGGTCCCAAGCTATACATAACAGAGCTCATGGGCGTGCATACGGTAGATCCTGTCAGTGGGGACTTTTCCCTTGGAGCCAAGGGGGCGTTGTGTGAGAGCTCTTCAGAGTACCGACCGGTAGCGGGAATAACCATAGCAGGAAATTTGATGGATTTGATGATGAAAGTAAGTAGTGTGGGAGAGGACCTTCGTTTCTTTGGAAGCACAGGGGGCTGTTCCATGGTGATAGAGGATGTGCAGGTTGCGGGCAGCTAAGTTTTTTTTCTTGTTGATGATTTTGTTTTTTAGTTTTTCTTCAGCCAGGGCTTCTTTTGGAGCGGAAACCCTGACTCTGTTCGTGAATGGGGAGAAAGTTGGAGAAGTCCACTCAACCGCTATAGGTGGGGCAAGGTACGTTCTTCTCAGAGATGTAGCAGAGGCTTTGGGGTTTTCCATCAAGGAAAAGGATGACGTCATCGCGTCCTATGGAGAAAGGACCTCGTTGGAGTTCATACCTGGGGCGGCCGCAGCGATAATACAGGGACAAATATTAGCTTTGCCTTACCGCTTGGTTAAGGAAAATGGGCAGTGGTGGTTTGAGAGTGATACAACTTTGAAATTGTTTGGCAAGTTTATAGAAGCGGATAGAGGCAAGAACGTTACCCTTTCATGGCAAAAAAGTTCTGATGAAGTTGTAAAAAAAGCTCAACAAAATTCGCAAAAAACCTCTGAAGTAGAGAGCAAGAAACCACAAAAAACTGGGACCTATGGTGTGGTAAATGCTGTAAGGTGGGGAAATAAGGACTTTGGCATAAGAGTAGTGCTGGATTACGAAGGCCCTGTGAAGGTAGGTCTGGTTTCCGGGGTAGGGCGATTGACCCTGAGGTTTGACGGGGCAGCGGTATCAGGTAGCATAGGAGAAAGCCCTTATCCAGAGCTCGTTAGGATGGCGGTTTCTCAATTTGGTGATAGAGCAGAGTTCTCCTTTGTCCATCGCGCGGAGAAAGTAGAGAGGTTCAAACTGGAGAACCCATCAAGATACGTTTTGGATTTTTATGATCCCAAGCCAATAGACAAAGAGGCGCCCAAGGTTGTGACGGTAACCCAAAAGAAGCCAGCCGAAAAAGAAGCGAAAACCACCCCTAAGCCTGCGGAAAACTTTATCCCCAAGGCCAACACCAAAATTTTGGTCATGGTTGACGCTGGGCATGGAGGCAAGGACCCAGGCGCCGTTGCAAATGGAGTTCTTGAAAAGGACATAAATTTGAAGGTAGCCAAGTTGCTGGTTGAGTATTTGAGATCCAAGGGAATGGCAGCGGAGCTTACCCGAAAAGGAGATTATTATCTTAAACTGTCCGAGAGGACTCAAATAGCCAACAGCAAGAACGCTTCGGTTTTCGTCAGTTTGCACTGCAATGCCCTTCCCAAGGGTAGGCATGCCAAGGGAGTCGAGATATATCTCATGGCGCTTCCAAGCGACAAAGATGCCATGGAACTGGCCAAGATAGAGAACCGGGAGCTGTTGAACGGAGATCTGGAGAGCACGGAGGCAGTGGACAAAAAGACCAAGGTGCTGCTTCAGATCCTCGGAGATATGCAGCAGAACGCCAAGATACAGGAGAGCACCAAGTTCGCGGAAGTTTTGTTCTCGAAAGGCAAGGCGCGTGGTCTCCCCATGCGTAGGGTTGCCCAGGCTCCTTTTGCAGTTTTGCGAGGCGCAGCAATGCCTTCGGTTTTGGTGGAGATGGGATATTTGACGGAAAGGGAAGAAGCACTAAAATTAAAAAATCCAAGCTACCAAAAGCAGCTTGCCGCGGCCATAGGCTCTGGAATCATTGCCTTTTTAAGGAAGTAGTTTTGTGAGAATATGGGAAATGTAGGTGAAGGATAGATGGGATATTTCCGAAGCAATAACGAAGACAAAAAGAGGCGGTTGTGGAAGAAACTGGAAGATCCAAGAGATTATGAGGATGATTATGAAGATGAAGAGGATGGAGAGGTAGAGCACTTCGACGACTCGGAAGAGGATTATTGGGAAGAAGATGATATCGAAGAGGAAGAGCTGGAGGAATTATACGAGCCGCCGAAGGTACCTTTATGGGTTCGTGTTGCTGTTTGGGTTGCCACGGTGGCAGTATTTTTCGCTATAGGTTATTGGGGATCTGATTTAGCTATAAAGTGGATGGACAAGAAAGGTTATCTCAAACAAAAGAACGTAATATCAACGAGTACCGAGGTTGCGGGATTGACGGAAAATTCCAGTGGAGGAGCTGTCTCCCAAGGGGCTCTTTTCCAAATATATATTCCTGAGAAGAGAGGCTTCATAAAAGAGGACGTAAAAGTTTCACCAGGTCTTTTGGAGGATGAGCTTAAGCAGGTGCTGTCCATATATATTGAAAAATGCAGTGCCAGGGGGCTTTTGAGGCCTGATGTGAAGGTTCTACATGTCTTTAGGACTGGAGACAGACTTTATCTGGACATGAACGCTTCTTTTCTCGAGAGTCTGAAAGCTGGTGGAGAAGAGAAGGCGGGAATCTTAATTACTTCCATAGTTAGCACTGTGGTGGAGAATTTCCCACCCATAACGAAAGTCAAGTTTTTGATAGAGGGGAAGGCACTACAGGATAGGAAGCCAGTGGACCTATCTTCTTTTTGGGCGATGCCATCTTCCTAATTTGATTGTTTGGGAGTTGAAGGAGAATATGACGGAGAGAATAGACGGCAGAGGTTTTAAGGACTTAAGACCAATAACGATAGAGAGACAGTACATCAAATATGCTGAGGGAAGTGTCAGGATTTCTTTTGGAGACACCAAAGTGATATGTACTGCATCGGTGGAAGATAAAGTGCCTCAGTTTCTGAGAGGCACAGGTCAGGGATGGGTGACAGCGGAATACTCGATGTTGCCCAGAGCTACTGCCACAAGGTCCCCAAGGGACATAAGCAAGGGGCGGCTGAACGGTCGAAGCAGTGAGATCCAAAGATTGATAGGAAGGTCCCTTAGAGCAGGTGTTGATTTAACTCAATTGGGAGAAAGGACTATCTGGATAGATTGTGACGTAATCCAAGCTGATGGGGGTACTAGGACTGCTGCCATAACCGGTGGTTTCGTGGCGTTGGTGGATGCCTTGAGAACCCTCCACAAAAACGCCCTTCTCCAAGGGCTTCCTATTACGTCCTTTGTGGCTGCGGTGAGTGTAGGCAAGGTTGATGGCAACATCATGACCGACTTGTGCTACGAGGAGGATTCCAGAGCAGAGGTGGACTGCAACGTCATAATGAACGACAAAGGCAAGTTCATAGAGATTCAAGGAACAGGAGAAGCTGGAACGTTTTCGAGGCAGGAACTGAACCTGTTGCTCGATGCCGCGGAAGAAGCTATAAGGAGGCTTTTTGCGATACAGAGAGAATGCCTTGAGTTGACAGAGGAAGAGGTGCGTTTGATTGAATCTTGTTCCAGAGATAGTGTTTGCTAGTGGCAACGAACATAAATATTTGGAATTAAAAAGCAAGCTGGCGGAGGTGGGGATCAAACTTCTCTTTGGACCTGATGTGCTTGGTGAAAGCTTGCATGTAGTGGAGGACGGCAGTACCTACCTGCAGAACTCTTACAAAAAGGCTTTGGCCTGGGCTGATAGAACAGGTCTTCCCGCTATTGCGGACGACAGCGGCCTAGAGGTAAAGTGTTTAGGTTGGAGACCTGGTATATATTCGTCCAGGGTGGCGGAGAACGATCAAGAACGGATTCAGTGGCTTTTGTCCGAAATGCAAGGTGTCGAAGATAGAACGGCGAGGTTTGCGGCTGCCTTAGCTCTTGCCCTTCCCGGAGGAGGGCAGTGCTGGTTGGCCGAAGGTTTTTGTTGGGGGAGGATTACCTTAGAACCTAAGGGCAGTTTTGGTTTTGGATATGACCCTGTTTTCGTGCCTGAAGGGTTTGACAAGACTTTTGCAGAGTTGGGGCCAGATGTGAAGTTGCGCGTTTCTCACAGGTCCATTGCTGTTAAGGGATTAAGTGATATGCTTAATGGCTCATATATGGTAAAATCACTACTTGCTTCGAGCAGACAATATGGGGAGGTGCGAGGCTCGTGAAGACCCTCTTGGTGTTGGTACATGTAGTAGTTTCCATTGCCCTGATAACTGTCATATTGCTGCAGCAGAGAAAACAGGGCGGTTTCTCAGGAATTTTCGGCGGTGGAACCCAAGCTGATATGGCAGGTCAGTGGCAGAGGTTTACAGCCTTGACGAAGGTCACGGTGCTGTTGGCTTCGGTGTTTATAATTTTGTCCCTACTGCTTGTCGTCTCACACGGTTAGCGGAGTGCATAAGCATGGAATGGAAACAGCTTGAACGGCTGGCAGACATATACGAAGCCCATCCTGACGTGAATCGTTTTTTTAGCGCCTCTCACGAGGAGATCCAGTCGGGACTAACCACGGACGTGTATTTCGTCAAAACCAGGGACGTGCTGGAGTCCTTAGGCAAGCTTGATGCCCACGTGGTAGCTGAGATATTTGCGAGAAAGTCCGGCATTTACGCCGGTCTCCCGGAGGTTTTGAGGCTGCTGGAGGGCAAGGGAGTAAAGATTTACTCCCTTGAAGAAGGAGAGCCCTTTGAAGGCAAGGAAGTTTTAATGCGCATAGAGGGGCCTTATTCTGCATTTGGCATGTACGAGACGGTCATATTGGGAATGCTTGCCAGCTCAACTGGCTGGGCTACTGCCGCGCGGGAATGCGTGGATGCAGCAGGGGGTAAGCCGGTGCTGTGCTTTGGAGCCAGGCACGTGCATCCAGCAGTTGCCCCTGTGATGGAGCGGGCAGCGGTTGTAGCTGGAGGATGTGTTGCAGCAAGTTGTATACTGGGCGCAAAGCTGGCTGGCATACAGCCCAAGGGGACGATCCCTCATGCGGCGATCCTTATAGCGGGAGACACCGTGAAGCTGGCTTTGGCATATGATGAAGCACTACCGGAAGGTGAGAGCAGGACCATATTGGTGGATACCTTCAAGGATGAGGCTGAAGAAGCGTTGAGGGTGGCCGAAGCTTTAGGAGACAGACTTGACGGGATAAGGTTGGATACCCCTTCAGAGCGTGGGGGAGTTACTCCGGACCTTGTCAGAGAGGTGAGGTGGCGCCTGGATAGGGCAGGTTTTGGTCATGTCAAGATAGTGGTATCCGGAGGACTGAGGCCTGATACGATAAGGAGTTTGGCCGAAGCCGGTGCGGATGCTTTCGGTGTAGGGAGCTACATAGCTCATGCCACTCCGAGAGACATGACTATGGACATAAAGGTAGTGGATGGTATCCCTGTAGCGAAAAGGGGCCGTCTGCCGGGGAAGCTTGAGAATCCTAGACTTAAACTTTTTAGTTAGGGTAAAAAAACAAATTATGCTTGACACCTATGGCCAGCTTGTTTAGAATAGTCGTCGCTCTGTTGTCAGGCAGAGATAATTTGTTCGTGTTTTCGCCTAGCTATGGGTGAGGGAGTGACTTAATAGATGGTGACTAACAAGACGTTTATGGCAAAACCAGGAACGATTGAAAGAAAATGGTATCTTATCGATGCGGCGGGTAAACCTTTGGGTAGGTTGGCGGCTGAGGTTGCCAAGATATTGCAGGGTAAGCATAGACCCACTTATACCCCCCATGTCGATACCGGTGATTTTGTGGTGGTGATCAACGCCGACAAGGTCGTGTTGACAGGCAAGAAGGACAAGCAGTCCTTCGTCTATCGCCACAGTGGGTACAAGGGTGGACTTAAGGCGGTACCTTTTGGTGTCTACATGGAGAAGGCTCCTGATCGCCTTGTTGAAAAGGTAGTGAAGGGCATGCTTCCCAAGACGAAGTTGAAATTCCACAAGAAGCTGAAAGTTTACGCTGGTCCTAATCATCCTCACGCGGCTCAAAAGCCGGAAAAGTTAGAGATCTGATCGGCCCTAGCCGGGAAAGGAGGGAACATTCGTGAAAGGCAGCAGTTACTATTGGGGAACAGGAAGAAGAAAGACAGCTATTGCCAGAGTACGAATCCGCCCGGGCAGTGGTGCCGTAAAGATCAATGACCGGGAAGTTGAGGAGTATTTCCCCCGTCAGGTATGGGTGAACCACGCTCTGGAGCCGTTGAAGGTAACTGGCATGGAGGGTAAGTTGGATGTGTTCGTGAGCGCCTTTGGTGGCGGTTTGACAGGACAATCTGGTGCTGTTAGGCTCGGCATAGCAAGAGCGCTACTCAAGATGAATCCTGATCTTAGGCCGGTTCTCAAACAGGGCGGTTTCTTGACAAGGGATCCAAGAATGGTGGAACGCAAAAAGTTTGGTCTCAAGGGCGCCCGTGCGAGAAGGCAGTACTCCAAGCGTTAATCTTTGGCAAATACAATTGGAAATTGATCTGTATAATGGGCGCAGCGTTACTGCGCCCATTTTGTTTTTTCTTGAATGTAATGGTGTTTTGATGTAAAAAAGGAACTGTAGATTTTGTGAGAAAAGGGAGATGGAAATGGAAGAAGGCGCCAGTCCTTTAGAATATAACTCTATAAAAAAATATAAAGTAGCGTGGGGGTGTTGCTCCAGGATCTTGAAGTAGTGCCCGTTTTCTCAAACTTTTATTGCCTTTGAATTTAGTCCCTTCCTGAATGCCCCCACGGAGAAGTAGTGAATTTATAAAACTGAAAGGCCAATGTGTGGCGAAGGTTCTTTTTTGAATCTGAGCCGTCGGCTTTGTTTGTTCTCTTAGGGGGTGAAGGTTTTGCCAGAAAGGCTGGAAGTAATATATGAAGAGATTCTATCTCTCCTTGCGCAGCAGCGCTTTTCGGAAATCAAGGAGCGCCTATCCAGTTTAGAGCCTGCCGATGTCAGCGAGATTTTATCTGAAGTACCAACTCCAAAGAGGGCTTTGTTGTTCAGGTTGCTTCCCAAGGACCTGGCGATAGAGGTTTTTGAGCATATGGAGGGTTCCGAGCGTGAGGAACTCTTGAACAGTTTCACTGACAAGGAAACGGCTGAAATAGTGGAGAATATGTCTGACGACGACAGGACCGCATTGTTCGACGAACTGCCTGCCAAGACTGTGAAAAAACTTTTAAGGCACCTGTCTCCAGAGGAGAGGCAGATAGCTAACAGCTTGCTTAATTATAGGCCTTTCTCAGCTGGAAGGATAATGACCCCTGAGTTTATTGATTTGAAGGCTTCCATGACTGCCCAGGAGGCCATCCAGCATATACGAAAGGAAGCTAGAGGCAAAGAGACCATATACACGTGTTTTGTGACCGATCACGAAAGGCACCTGTTGGGTGTGGTCGAGTTGGAAGATCTGATATTGGCCAATCCAGAGACTCCAGTGAGCGTCCTTATGGAAGACGATCCTGTATATGTGACCACCGACACGGACCAGGAAGAGTGTGCCCAGATTATGTCAAAGTACGACCTGCACGCCTTGCCCGTTGTGGATAGGGAGAAGAGGCTCGTTGGAATAGTGACGTTCGACGATGTCCTGGATGTAGTCGAGGAGGAGGCCACAGAGGACTTCGAAAAGATGGCCGGTATCCAGCCTGTGGAGGACACCTACTTGAACACAGGCATATTGGCCTTGAGCAGGAAGAGGTTCTTGTGGCTTCTGATATGCATATTGACAGAGGCTCTCACCTCGTCAGTGCTTAAAAACTACTCTATTGCCCTGGAAAGGGTAGTAGCGCTATCTTTTTTCATTCCTTTGTTGATAGGCACGGGCGGTAACGCTGGCACCCAGTCGGCGACCCTTGTTATCCGTGGTATGACCCTTGGGGAGATAGAATGGAAGAACGTAGGGTACGTATTTGCCAGGGAGATTTTGACGGGGTTGCTTTTGGGCGGAACGTTATCTCTTTTGGCAGTGGGAAGAGCTTACATGTTAGGTACAGGCGCTGGTGTCGCTTTAACAGTTGCCTTGGCGTTGATAGCTGTGGTCTTAATAGGGAACCTCGCAGGTGCTTTGTTGCCTTTCGTTGCGAGGCTTCTGCGGATAGACCCAGCCATAATGTCAGGTCCTTTCATTACCACGATCGTAGACGTATTAGGCCTCATAGTTTATTTCGAGATAGCAGAACACGTACTAAATTTATGAACCTGTCTCGGTCCAGGTTGACAGTAAAGAAGAAAGTGTTATATTTATACCCACTAGACCGACCGTTCAGTTTGGAGGTGTGGAAGTGGGTCAAGATTCGACTCGTGCAAGAATTCTCTCTGTCGCAAGAGAGAAATTTGCCAGGTCAGGTTTTCACGGCACCAGCATGGACTCCATAGTTCGTGCTGCTAATCTGAGCAAGGGAGCAGTTTACTGGCATTTCAAGAACAAAGAGGCCTTGTTCATGGCAGTAATGGAGGCGGAGGTCAGGCGTATAGAGGAATATTTTCTTCCCAAGCCTGAGGATGGGAAGAAGGGGCCGAGAGCTTTTTTTATGGAGAGTGGCGAAAGATGCCTGGAGATACTTTACAGGGATAAGGAATTGAGGTTGCTTTGGATAGACTTGGCTCTGCAAGCACAAAGGTCAAAGGATGGAGGCAACCAATTTTCTGCGTTTATAAGAAATAAGGTGGAGGAAGTGAGCAATAAGCTCATATCCAAATCTTTAGACGTATTCCCCCAACTGAAAATCAGAGAGCAGCTGGATTTAAAGGATGTGCTGAGAATGGGGGATTATTTCTTTATGGGTATGGTGGTGAACCTAGGTATAACCTTGGACCTTGAAGAGGCAAAGGCGTATTGGAGGGAAATGATGGGACGCTTATTTGGAGGTGAAGGTATTGATGAACGTTCGTAGTAAATTTTTTGTTGGCTTGTTGTCATTATTTTTGTTTTTGTCTGCCGTTTTTGTGTGTGATGCCCGCAAAGTCGAAGCATCAAAGCTGCCCGAGCTTACCATCTCGGAGGTTTTAAAGATAACAAATGAAGCAAACCCGGTCATCGCAGCGGCATCTCGCCGCATAGACCAAGCGACTGCCAGGGTTCTTAAGGCTTTATCTTCCAAGTATCCCCAAATAGATGTCTCCATGGTCTATCAGGAAACCGAAAAGGAGCCCCTTTATCCTGTGTACGACGCTCTTACGGGATCGAAGATGCCGTATTATGCTCAGGCGGGCTTCAGGAGGACCTGGAAAGCCGCTCTTTCCATGAACTACCTGCTTTATAGCGGTGGAGCCGTGGAAAACAACATAGAGGCTCAGAAGTTGGCTCGAAAGGTAGCTGAGGCGGAGTTTGAGAGAACCAAGCAACAGGTCATAAACGAGGCGAAGAGGGCTTATTACAGCTTGCTGAGCGCCAATGACCGTTGCCTGGTGGCACAAGAAGCTCTGGATCTTACGAAGGAGCACTTGAGGCAGGTGCAAGCCTTTTACAAACATGGCGTGGTCCCCAAGAACGAGGTTCTTCGCGTTCAGGTTGCCGTTTCTCAGGCCGAGCTTGACCTTATACAAGCAAAGAGCGCCTTGGATGTGGCTTGGTTGGTCCTTGAAAGGGTAACGGGGACACCCATGAGGGACAAGTACAGCCTTCCCTCAGTGAAGACTGGTTTAGCTGTCTTGAGCGGTTACGATATTCCTGGTGCTCCTCAGGATCTAGCCATGAAGCTGCGGCCAGAGATAAGGGCCCTGGAGAACGCAAGGGCTAGTGCCTTACACATAGCAGCTGCGGCGGCTGGCAAGAAAAGGCCACAAGTGATGCTAACAGGGGAAGCCTACAAGGTGGGCGACGAGTTTTTCCCCGACGATATGGACGACTGGAGAGTTTCCTTGGCAGCAGTCTGGACCCTATACGATGGAGAAAAAACCTCTGCGGAGGTCAAGGAAGCCCTGGCTTCAGCGGAGGAGGTGCTGTACAACCTGGAGGACCTGAAAAGGGCCATAATCCTAGAGGTCAATGCAGCCATGAAGAAGTTGGAAGCTGCCCAAAAGAGGATAGAGGTTGCAAAAAGCCAGGTGGAAAAAGCAGAGGAAGATTACCGAATGGCGCTGAAGCGATATGCTGCGCAGGTTGGTACTAACATAGATGTCTTAGATGCGAGGGTGGCATTGGTTAACGCCAAGAACAACTACTCTGATGCGGTGTATGAAACCCAGATAGCGAAAGCGGACCTTGACTTTGCCATCGGCATATCCGGGCTCCAAAGCAACGGAAACTAGAGGTGATAGACGATGAAAAAATGGATAGCCTTTATATGCGTATTCGCCCTATTAGGGGCTTTGATGTGGTATAGAGGGGAGCAAAAAAGGGAGCTCGAAAACTTAACCGTCGAAGTGGAAAAGCTTCCTGTAGAGGTCATTAGCTTAAAAGATGAAGTCTTCTACGACGTTGTGAACTTCACCGCCACCATAGAACCAGAATATACGTCTGCAGTAGTTTCCAAGGTGTCGGGTAGGACCGTTATGGAGGTTAAGGTGGATGAGGGCGACCCCGTGAAGAAAGGACAAATCCTTGCAATCTTGGATACCAGCATAGTGGACCAACAGTTGGCAGACGCCACATCCAAGTTTGAGAAAGCCAAAGCGGACTATGAACGCTACAAAGCATTGTACGGTGATGAAGTAATAAGCAAGCAGCAGTTCGAGCAAGCCAGAACCCTTTACGTCCAGGCTAAGACCGCCTTGGAGCAGCTTCGCATACTCAAGGGTTACCATTTCTTGCGGTCTCCTGTTGATGGTGTAGTTGCCCTTAGAGCCGTTGACCCTGGAGATACGGTGAGCTCTTCAACTGTTGCCTTTGTCATTAACCAGCAGGACGTGGTCAAAGTAGTTGGACCGGTTCCTGAAAGCCAGTATCCCATGGTTGAAGTGGGACAAGAAGGCCTTGTCAGTGTGGACGCCTTCGGTGGTGAGGTCTTTAAGGCCAGGGTGACGAGAGTTTCTCCGACTCTGGATCCTGTGACGAGGACGGGCACTGTGGAGCTCAAGTTGCCCTCCGGCGGCAAGCTTAAACCGGGCATGTATGCTAGGGTGTCGTTATCTCTTGGCCAGCGAAAGGTAAAGGTCTTGCCTAGGGAGGCGGTTCGCACATTGGCTGGCACCGGCGAAAGGATATGTTTCGTTGTATCTGGTGATACAGCCGTCACTAGGATCATAAAGACTGGTGAAGAACAAGGGAAGTGGGTCGAAGTAACGGGAGGTTTGGATCCTGAAGATCTGGTAATAGCCACTAACTCAAGCAAAATAGCGGATGGAGTCAAGATAGAGGTGACGAACCGGTGAAGCTGCCAGAGATTTCCATTAAACGACCTGTCATGACCCTCATGTTCTTCTTGGGGGTAATAATCATCGGAGGCATTGTGCTCTTGAACCTGAAGGTAGACCTTCTGCCGGATATAGAGCCGCCCGTTATAACCATTCTCACGTCTTGGCCCGGAGCGTCGGCGGTGGACGTAGAGCAGAGGATCACCAAGGAGATAGAGGATGAAATGTCCACAGTCGAAGGGGTAGATGACATCATCTCCAATACTCTGGACGGCATATCGGCCGTCTCAGTCAAGTTCAAATGGGGAGAGGATACCCAGTTAAAGACCGGGGACATCAGGGACGCTATATCCAGGGTGAAGTATCGACTTCCAGCTGATGCCAATGACCCCATAGTGCTGAGGATAACATCAGGCACCATACCGGTGGTAGAGTTCACGTTGACTGCGGAGAGGACATTTGAGGGACTGTATCATTTTGCTGACAGGGTGGTCTCTGACGAACTTTCCCGGGTTCCAGGGGTCGGCCAGGTGATGATTTTTGGTGGAAAGCAAAGGGAAATAAAGGTATCTCTTAAGTTGGATTCCCTTGAGGGATATGGGCTTTCTCCTGCAGCGATCATTGGGGCCTTGAAGCAGGAGAACATAAATATACCTTCGGGGTCGTTGAAGGAGGGTTCAACAGAATATTACATAAGGGTCCCAGGTCGTTTCCGGTCCGTTGATGAGATACGAAAGCTTGTAGTTGCCGTACATAAGGGCAGGCCGGTGCTTTTGGAGGACGTGGCTGACGTGGTGGACGGTTACAGGGAATCGATAATGCACGGATGGCAAAATGATAAGGAGTCCGTGGTCCTCATAGTGATGAAAAATGGTGATGCCAATACTGTGGAGGTGGCGTCGGCAGTAAAGGAAAGGATGGAGGAACTTAAAAGGACCAGGTTTCCTTCCGACGTGAATTACACTGTGGTTATGGACACGTCGGAGTTCATACTCAATTCGCTGAGAAACCTGAGTCAATCCCTGATAGCTGGGATCGTTCTAGTTTTCGTGGTGACTTTGCTCTTTTTGAGGAGGCTGCCTGCTTCCTTGACCATATGTGGTGCCATACCCTTTTCCCTGGTCGTCACCTTTATTGCGATGGGCAAGTTGGGCTTTACGATAAACGTTTTTACCCTCTCTGCCCTTGCAATGGCTAGCGGCATGGTGGTGGACAACGCCGTGGTTACCTCGGATCAGATCATATATCACATAGAAAAAGGGGAGCGAAAGAAGGTGGCAGCCCTTTTGGGTGCCAGCGAGGTAGGGGAAGCCATAATGGGTTCTACCCTTACCACGGTCGTGGTTTTGCTGCCGTTGGCCTTCATATCGGGCCTGGTTGGGGTTTTCTTCAAATCGCTGAGCGTGGTAATGGTACTGGCGGTATCTGCATCCCTCTTCGTTAGCCTAACGTTCATTCCAATGATGGCGAGCAAGGTTTTTCACCGTTCTCCAGCGGAAGGGAAATTTTTGAAGGCTTTTGCTCGGTTGTTTGAGAGAATGGAAGAGAGGTATGGAGAGCTTGTCGCCTGGGCGTTGGAGAATCCCATGAAGGTTATTTTGCTCTCTTTGGCCTTAATGACGTTTACCATATTCGGCTTTCGTTTGGTAGGAACGGAGCTGACACCTGACCCTGATACTGGAGACGTGCAGATAACCTTCCAGCTTCCTGAGGGTACCCGCCTGGAGGAGACAGATAAGTTTGTCAGAAAGGTGATAGAGCACGCAGAGCAGACGGTACCTGAGGCTCGGTTTGTTTTTGGTTTTGATGGCCGTGAAGAAGAAGGGTTCTCCATTGCCGTGGGGCAGGATGCGGGGCCCAACATAGGCACTGTAGGAATGAAGCTGATTAATAAAAACAAGAGAAAGCGGTCGGCGTTTGAGGTTGCGGAGGAGCTTAGACAATGGATACGCAGCCAGCCAGGCATAGAGAAGATGACGGTTCAAGTAACCACACCCATAAGCTCCATGTTCTTGGGAACAAAACCCATAAGCATAGAGGTGTATGGAGATGACCTTGCCAAGGTATCTAGGGTAGCAGAGTCCATAGTCCAGATGGTAAAGAATGTGCCTGGTGCAGTGGATGTGGGTTTGGATCAGAAGCACAAGAGGCCAGAGGTATGGATTGAAGTGGATAGAGAAAAAGCTGCTCTCATGGGTATCAGGACCTCAACTATAGCTCAGACTCTAAGAACCTTCTTCTATGGCTACTCTACTAATGATTATGGAGATGAAAACTTCTGGGAGGGAGAAGATGATTACCCAATAAGGGTGCAGCTTAACAGGGAGGAAAGGGACGACTTGTCGGTGTTTGAACGGCTCATGGTTCCCAGTGAGACCGGTAAACTCGTACGCCTTAGCACGGTTGCCAGGATAGTGGAGGCTGAAGGGCTTCCGCAAATTACTCGAAAGGACAGGCAGAGGTACCTAACGGTGGGGGCCAATGTTCAGGGGCGTTCTCTAGGAGAGGTAACCAAGGAGATATCTAGAAAGTTGTCGGAAATGGAGCTTCCCGAAGGGGTAAGGATTTCCTTTGGGGGCCAGGTGAAGGAGCAGAAGGAAGCGTTCACCCAAATGGGCTATTTGGTGCTTTTGGGCATCTTGCTTGTCTACATGGTGATGGCAGGGTTATACGAGGCCTATCTGGATCCTTTGGTAATAATGTTCAGCATACCTTTTGCCCTCACGGGAGTTGTATTCGCATACCTTGTGACGGGTATATATCTTTCTCTTCAAGGCATGTTGGGAATCATCATGTTGGTGGGTATAGTGGTCAATATTGCCATAGTATTGGTGGACTACATAAACCTTTTGAGGGCTAGAGGAAGGAAGCTTCGAGAAGCCATTGTGGAGGCAGGGAGAAGACGTCTCAGGCCTGTTCTTATGACCACTCTCACAACCTTCTTTGGTATGTTGCCTATGGCCGTAAGCAGAGGTGAGGGAGCGGAGATATGGAGGCCCCTTGCTGTCTCTGTAATGGGGGGACTTTTGGTTTCCATGTTTGTTACCCTGCTCTTGATTCCGGTGATGTACTGTCTGGTCGAGGAAAAAATCAGGAGACAGAAGCGTTTTGTAGAGGCCAAGGAGGTAGCGTGACATGAAGGTTTTATGGATATGCTGTAACGAGACCATAGCCGAAGATGTGATGGAATGCCTGGATAGTTCAGGCCTCAGTGGGTACGCTGTATGGAAGGATATGCTTCAAAAAGATAACGTTGGGGGTAAGACGCATTGGGGTGATGGAGTGTTCCCTGGGAAAAACTGGGCGTTCATGACCTGTGGAGATGAAGAGAAGATAGGTTGTGCCGTAAAACGCTTGGAAGGTTTAAGGCAAGAGCCCTACGTTCTTGAGGCAGGGTTGGAAGCCTATATTTGGGAAGCCGAGAGCGTTTTTGAGAAAAAAAGTTAGAGGTTGACAACGAGGACTGTAAAACTATAATTTACTTCGCAGTGCCGGTGTAGCTCAGTTGGTAGAGCAGCTGACTTGTAATCAGCAGGTCGTCCGTTCGAGTCGGATCGCCGGCTCCATAATGTTCAGTAAGGAGGGTACTTTATGTGCCCTCTTTTTCTATATAAGATGGCTTGAATTTACAGCAAAGAGAGTAAGCAAAAATTACGATGTTTCCCCAGGAGGTTTTTGTAAAATATTTATAGGTGTGCATCTGCTTTAATACAAAATTTTCCTGTAGGGGGGATGTCTGGTCATGAAGCGCATTTCTTCAAACATCTTATCGTTTATGGGGAGAAAGGTGTACTCTGTGGTTTGCTTAGCTCTGCTTGCACTTCTTATTGTCCCAAGTATTCCTGTTTTTGCAGCTTCAGGCTCTTTTGAGGTCCACGTTCCTTACACTGGTCTAATCTTGGGCCGGGGAGAAGACGCTGAGATAGAGATAACCTTAAAGAACACCTCCACCGAGGAGTGTGTTGTAGATGTAGGAGTAGTCAAAAAACAAGAAGCATCGAATTGGGATGTGAAGTTGGTCAGCTCCAAGTGGGACGGACACGGCGTATCACAGGTGCGCCTTGGCACTGACAAAACTTTGAACGAGGTTGAGCTGATCTTGTCCCTCAAACCCGGAAAAGATACGAATCCTGGTGTGTACCGCTTTACGTTTTATGCGGCCCTTAAAGGCTCTCAAAAGCGGTTTGAAATACCCATCACCGTTGAGCTGAAGGGCGAGAAAATAGCGCCCGTAAGGGAGCAGTTGAAGCTGGAGACCTCGTATCCTGTAATAGAGAATCCAGCTGGCAGCGACTTTTCCTATGAGGTGTCCTTGGAGAACAACACCAAGGATCCCAAAGTGGTTTCCTTCGAGTTGGAGTTGCCGAGCGGTTGGACTGGAAGTGTGACACCTCGTTGGGAATCGGGGAAGAAGATCCAGTCGATGAAGCTCGAAGGAAGCAGCACGGAGCGTCTTGCCGTTACTGTTACGCCTCCTAAAACTGTCGAAAAGGGCAGTTACCCTGTGAAGCTGGTCGCAAAGACGGACAATTACGAGGCCTCCATAGACTTAAGTGCTGTTGTAACGGGAACTTACGAGCTGAAACTTTTGCCGGAGACTCAACGTCTTAACTTCGAGACCACGGCAGGTCAGGAGACCACTCTGACCTTGTACGTTTGGAACGATGGTACTGCCCCGATAGATAACGTGGAGTTTTTCGTGTCCAAGCCAGATGGATGGAAAGTGGAATTCGAACCCAAAAAGATAGAGCGCCTTGAGCCCTATGCTTTGAAGGGCAAGCCAGACCAGGTGAAAATGATCGTCAAGGCTCCAGAGCGCACCATTCCTGGAGACTATCAGGTGACTGTGACGGCTTCAGGAAGTCAGAGCGATGATACCCTTGTATTGCGTGCAACTGTGAAGGTTCCTACGGGTTGGGGTTGGCTAGGGGTCCTCGTAATAGTAGTGGTGTTGGCTCTCCTTTTCGGTACATTCTGGAAGCTGAAGAGGCGATAGCCATGGAATTGGCTGTCCATACAGTAGAACTCACTAAGAAGTATGGCTCCTTCACTGCTGTCGATAGGCTCAACCTCTCCATAAGGAAAGGGGAGGTGTTTGGGCTTTTAGGCCCTAATGGGGCCGGTAAAACCACCACTATATTGATGCTCCTGGGGTTGACCGAGCCCACATCGGGAAAAGCCGAGGTATTAGGGCATGATCCCGTGAAGGAGCCTATAGCGGTCAAGCGCATGGTTGGATATTTGCCCGAGAACGTGGACTTTTACGAGGACCTGACTGCCAGCGAAAACTTATTTTACATGGCGGGATTGAACGGTATATCCTCTAAGGAGAGGGACAAAAAAGTTCCTCAGGTATTGGACATGGTGGGTCTTCTGGGCAGCAAGGACTCGCTAGTGGGGACTTTTTCCAAAGGAATGAGACAAAGATTGGGGATAGCGGCGGTCTTGCTGAAAGATCCCAAGCTAGTGATACTTGATGAGCCCACCAATGGTATAGATCCTGAGGGCATAGAGAAGATACTGTCTTTGATAAGGTCCTTGGCCAAAGAGTTGGACGTGACATTCTTGCTCTGTTCACACATGCTGTATCAGGTCCAAAGGGTATGTGACAGAGTGGGAATCATGTACAGAAGCTCTCTTGTCGCCTCTGGAACCGTGGAGGAGGTAGGCAGGGCCATCTTAGGAGAGAGAAAAAGGATAATAAAGTTCAAGCCTGAGGATAATACTATGCCAAAACTTGAAGACATAAAAGATCTGGAGGGTCTTTCTGAAGTTAAGGTTTTGGGAGACCACTTTGTTGCACATTTTGACGAAGGCAAACTGCCCCTGGTTATGCGTGGCCTTTTGGATAGGGGGTTTGTTCCCTTTGAGGTGAGCGGAAAGGACTATAGCCTGGAAGAAATTTATCTAAGGTATTTCCAGGGGGTGTGACAGATGACTGGCATACGGACGATCTTTTGGAAGGAGATGGCGGATCATTTTGGAAGCAAACGTTTCTTGGTCATAGCGTTCATAATAGTGCTTGCTAGTCTTTCCTCAGCTTACGGAGCCCTTGGAAGTCCTGAACTACATAATTTTGGGAAGGAGTACCTTTTTCTTTCCCTTCTTTCCACCTCCGGGGGGACACTACCATCTTTTTTGTTCTTCGTGAGTTTTTTGACGCCCCTTATAGGGATAATAATGGGGTTTGATGCCATAAATGGAGAGAAACAGCGAGGCACTTTGAGCATGCTGGTTTCCCAGCCCATATACAGGGACAGCATAATAAATGGCAAGTTTCTTGCAGCTTTGGCCGTCTCAGCTTTGATGATAGCCGGGATATTGGCTCTTATAGCTGGGGTTTCCATGTCCAAGCTTGGCATAGTGCCTAACGAGGAAGAGATAGCAAGGACCTTGGTATTTTACTTTGCCACCCTTCTTTACATCTCCTTTTGGCTAAGCATGGCCATACTTTTCTCGGTGTTGTTCGATAAGACATCCACCTCAGCTTTGGCTTCCATTGCTCTTTGGATATTCCTTGTATTCTTCGTTTACATGGTGGCGGGCATACTAGCAGATCACTTGGCCCCAATCTCTCAAAATTCTTCTGTAGAAGAATTAATGAGAAACGAGAGGCTGAAGATAACCTTCATGCGAGCTTCTCCGGCATATCTGCTTCAGGAGATATCCATGGCTGTATTGAACCCCGCTGTGAGGATATTGACGCCGCTTACGGCAGATAGACTTCAGGGGCTAATACCCACGCCCCTGTCGGTCGGGCAGAGCGTCATGGTTGTTTGGCCCCAGTTGGTGGTGCTGTGCGCCCTTTCAATAATATGTTTTGGAATATCCTATGTGGCGTTCATGAGGAAAGAGATACGCTCGTAGTTGGACTTTCATAGGTAAAAAAATTTTTATGTACATACTTGACAAGTTGGGGGAAGTTGATAAGATACTGCAAGTGCGGGTTACCGAAAAGATGACCCCAAGTCAGTTTTGGGGGGATGGCCGAGCGGTCAAAGGCAGCAGACTGTAAATCTGCCGACGGACGTCTACGGAGGTTCGAATCCTCCTCCCCCCACCACTTAAAGGCCGACTTAGCTCAGTAGGTAGAGCACATCCATGGTAAGGATGGGGTCTCCGGTTCGAGTCCGGAAGTCGGCTCCAGGTGAGCAGAGAGATCCGGAGTCTATCCGGGTCTCTTTTAATCTATGTGTAGCAATGGTAAAATTGCACAGTAAGCGAAACCCTTCCGTAGGGAAAGGGAAAAATAATACGGGGAGGTTCTCCAGAAATGGCGAAGGAGCATTTTGATAGGTCTAAGCCGCATTTGAACATAGGAACGATAGGTCACATTGACCATGGGAAGACGACGTTGACGGCAGCGATAACGAAGACGCTATCTTCGGTGGGCTGGGCGGATTTTACGCCTTTTGATCAGATAGACAAGGCGCCGGAGGAGCGTGAGCGTGGTATTACGATCAACATAGCGCACGTTGAGTATCAGACGGAGAAGAGGCACTATGCGCACATAGACTGTCCTGGCCACGCGGACTACATCAAGAACATGATCACTGGTGCTGCGCAGATGGACGGGGCCATATTGGTAGTTGCGGCGACCGACGGACCGATGCCCCAGACGAGGGAGCACGTGCTGTTGGCGCGCCAGGTTAACGTACCTGCGTTGGTAGTGTTCATGAACAAGGTTGACATGGTGGATGACGAGGAGCTTTTGGATCTTGTTGAGATGGAGATCAGGGACTTGTTGAGCAAGTATGAATTCCCTGGCGATGAGGTTCCTGTGATCAGGGGTTCGGCGCTGAAGGCGTTGGAGTCCGAGGACAGCAGCAGGGACAATCCATGGGCGAAGGCCATATGGGAGCTTATGGATGCATGCGACAGTTACATACCGGAGCCGCAGCGTGAGGTTGACAAGCCATTCTTGATGCCCATAGAGGACGTGTTCACGATCACAGGTCGTGGAACGGTTGTAACTGGTAGGGTAGAGCGTGGAATCATCAAGCCTGGTGATGAGGTAGAGATAGTAGGTATGCAGGAGGATACTCGGAAGACGGTAGCGACGTCTCTTGAGATGTTCCGCAAGATATTGGACGAGGCCATAGCGGGCGACAACGTTGGGGTTCTTTTGCGTGGAGTAGGCAAGGATGACGTTGAGCGTGGTCAGGTATTGGCGAAGCCTGGGAGCATTACGCCGCACAAGCACTTTATGGCCGAGGTTTACGTATTGAAGAAAGAGGAAGGTGGCCGTCACACTCCGTTCTTCTCTGGTTACAAGCCTCAGTTCTATTTCAGGACGACGGACGTTACTGGCGAGATCAAGTTGCCTGAGGGAGTGGAGATGGTAATGCCTGGAGACAACTCTCAGTTTGAGGTTAAGTTGATAGTGCCAGTAGCTTTGGAGGAAGGTTTGCGTTTTGCAGTTCGTGAAGGTGGCCGCACGGTCGGCGCTGGTGTCGTAACGAAAATTTTGGACTAGCATTAAAGGGGTTAAAGTTTAAGCTATAAGCGGAAAGGTAGGCCTTTGAAATGGCAGACGTAGTAGGATTGCAGTGTACACAGTGCAAAAGGCGCAATTATGTGACTACCGTCAACAAGAAGAAGATGCAGAAGAAGCTTGAAAAGAAAAAATTCTGCAGGTGGTGTGGAACTCACACCTTGCACAAGGAGACAAAGTAGTGTAGAATACGCAACGCACGCAGGTCCGTGGCTCAATTGGCAGAGCACCGGACTCCAAATCCGGGGGTTGCAGGTTCGAGTCCTGCCGGGCCTGCCATTTTTAAGAACAGTTAGAGCGGGGGCTGTCCACTTTGAAGAAAGTTATGGATTTTATACGGGAAGCTAAAGCTGAACTCAAGAAAGTAACGTGGCCGAGTCGTAAGCAGGTGTGGTATTCCACGTTAGTCGTTATAAGCTTAACTTTGTTGGTCTCGGCTTATCTTGGAGTGGCGGATGTTATTTTGACAGCGGTGTTCTCGAAGGTGATCAGGTAGGTTGGTAGTGGCTCACCCCGATTTAAATCTTGATATTCTTGCTTAAAGAAAAGGTGGAGGAGGACAGGGGGCCAGCCGTGGCCCCCTTTTAGATGATGAACGGAGAAAAGAAGGAACGGCGTTGGTACATCGTCCAAACCTATTCAGGTTATGAAAATAGGGTGAAGGCAAATCTAGAACAGAGAGTTTCCACAATGGGAATGGAGGACAAGATATTCAACGTTCTCGTTCCTATTGAGGAGAGGGTTTCTGTGAAGGGTGGGAAGCCGAAGCGCACCAAGCGCAAGGTTTTCCCGAGTTATGTTTTGGTTGAAATGATATTGGACGATCAGTCTTGGTATGTAGTGAGGCACACTCCGGGGGTAACGGGCTTCGTGGGAGCAGGAAGTTCTCCTATTCCCCTTTCTGAGCGAGAAGTAAGCGAGATAATGAGCAAGATAGGCAAGGAACTGACCAAGCCCAAGATAGAGATAGACCTACAGCCTGGTGACACGGTGAGAGTGAAGTCTGGTCCTTTCGAAGGGCAAGCTGGTCCTGTGGTCGAGGTAATGGAGGACAAGGGCAAGGTAAGGTTCTCTGTTTCTGTCTTCGGTCGCGACACCATAGTAGAAGCGGACTATAATGACCTGGAGAAGGTCTAAATAAAAAATGGGGTTTTAGAAATATTGTTGACTTAAGGGACTTTTAGGTTTCATCACGGTTGACGAGGAGGAACAACGACAATGGCGAAGAAAGTAATAGGTCAGATCAAGTTGCAGTTGCCTGCAGGAAAAGCAACTCCTGCTCCGCCGGTTGGTCCAGCGTTGGGTCAGCACGGCGTCAACATCATGGAGTTTTGTAAGCAGTTCAATGCCAAGACTGCTGATCAGCCAGGGATGATCATACCCGTGGTCATAACGGTTTATGCTGACAGGAGCTTCACTTTCGAGATGAAGACTCCTCCGGCGAGCGTCCTTCTGAAGAAGGCGGCAGGCTTGGAGAAGGGTTCTGGAGAGCCCAACAAGGTGAAAGTTGGTAAGGTTACCTTGGATCAGGTTCGTGAGATAGCGGAAATCAAAAAGCCAGACCTCAATGCGAACGATATTGAGGCGGCCATGGAGATGATCAAGGGAACCGCAAGATCCATGGGGATCGAGGTAGTCGAGTAGTTTAATCATAGGAACAATTGTTAGAACTTCAAAAAACTTGGTGGGAGAATCTGGAAAAGATTCGTAAGGACCACGAGGAGGAAAAGAAAATGGCAAAAAGAAGCAAAAGGTACCGCGCTCTTTTGGAGAAGGTCGATAAGAATAAGCTTTATGGGCTAAGGGAAGCCGTAGCTCTTGCTAAGGAGTTGGCGACTGCCAAGTTCGATGAGAGTCTTGAGATGCATGTGAGACTAGGGGTGGACCCAAGGCATGCCGACCAGCAGGTAAGAAGCACGGTAGTTCTGCCTCACGGCACAGGTATCACTAAGCGCGTAGTGGTCATAGCCAGTGGTGAAAAAATAAAAGAAGCCCAGGAAGCTGATGCAGATTTTGTGGGCGGAGACGACATAGTCCAGAAGATAGAGGGCGGATGGCTGGATTTTGAGGCAGTCATAGCGACTCCAGACATGATGAAATCTGTAGGTAGGCTAGGTAGGATCCTTGGACCAAGAGGTATGATGCCATCTGCCAAGACCGGTACTGTAACTTTCGATCTGGCCACAGCCGTTAAGGAGATAAAAGCAGGTAAGGTTGAGTTCCGAGTCGACAAGTTTGGTATAGTCCACAATGCCTTTGGTAAGGCTAGCTTCGATGAAGAGAAGCTTTACGAGAACGCAAAGGCTCTATTTGGTGCCATATTGAAGGCCAAACCTGCGGCTGCGAAGGGACAGTACGTAAAATCCTTGGCCATTGCACCGACCATGGGAGTGGGTGTAAAGGTTGATGCCGCAGCAGCGCAGAAAGAAATAGCGGAATAAAAGAGAGGTAGTATTAAAAGCTCTGAAAGTATATAATTGTTCGTTGTAAGTTGTAATTAGATAGACCGCAGACAGCGGGCGCACTAAAGTGCTTAATTTCCCGCCGAGGTCAGGAGTTTAATGAATAAAAACATGATTGGTTTTTATTGTCTCCTGTACCTTGGCGTGCAGGAGACAATTTTTTAAGAAGGAGGTGAGTTCATGCCGTCCCAAGCTAATTACCAGAAAGTGGAGATGCTCCGTGAGAAGATAAAAGGAGCCCAGGCGGTTTTCGTATGTGAGTACAGGGGCCTGACCGTCGAGAAAATAACCAAGCTCCGCGCCCAGATTAGAGGCGCAGGTGGCGAGATGACGGTTGCCAAGAATACTCTTATGAGCATAGCTCTCAAGGAGGAGGGTTTCCCCGTTCCTGAAGGCCTCATGAGCGGACCTAACGGTTTCACCGCGGTTCATGGTGATCCTGCGGCCGTCGCAAAGGTGCTAAAGGACTTTGCGAAAGAAAAGGGGAACGAGGCTTTGATTATCAAGGGCGGAATCCTTGGAGACAAAATCCTTGATGTCAAGCAGCTTTTGGCGTTGGCCGACCTTCCATCCAGGGAAGTTCTTCTCGCCCAGGTCGTGGGTACCATGGCTGCGCCGATACGTGGCCTTGTTACAGTGCTTTCTGGTCCTGCGAGAGGCTTGGTCACATGCCTTTCTCAGATCAAGGACCAGAAGGAAAAAGCTGCATAGCAGCCTAAAGTTGAAGAGCGCAATGTGCTGAGTTATTGAAGATACAAAAAATAAAATTTAGGAAATAATAGGGAGGAATAAAGAATGTCCGAAGAGAAAAAGGTTTTGACCAAAGATGAAATTATCGAAGCTATCGAGTCTATGACCGTCCTTGAGCTTTCCGAGTTGGTGAAGGCTCTCGAGGATAAGTTTGGCGTGTCCGCCGCCGCTCCTGCAATGGCCATGCCCATGATGGGTGCCATGCCTGGAGCCGCCGGTGCTCCTGCTGAGGAGGAGAAGACTGAGTTTGACGTAATTCTCAAGGCTGCTGGTTCCAACAAGATAGCCACCATCAAGGTGGTTCGCGAGATCACTGGCCTCGGCCTGAAGGAAGCCAAGGAGCTCGTTGACGGTGCTCCCAAGCCAGTCAAGGAAGGCGCTTCCAAGGAAGAAGCCGAAGAGATCAAGAAGAAACTCGAAGAAGCTGGAGCGGAAGTCGAAGTTAAGTAGTTTCCGTATTAGCACAGCATCTTTAGGCACACCCATTGGGTGTGCCTTTTTTATTTGCGCTGGAAAAAAAAGACAAAAGGTATTATCATTATATTATGATGGTAAATCACAAAGATAAGTCAAATAAGAAACAAGGCTTTACTTTGGTAGAAGTTTTGATAGCAATGATGATTCTTGCCATTGCCCTCTTGGCCCTTGCGGCGGTGGTGATATCTTCCACTATGCTTTTATCCCATTCTGCGGATCGAGAGACGGCGGTCAGTTTGGCCATTGGGAAGCTCGACGATCTGGAGGGGTTGGATTACGACGAAATTACGAACGGAAGCGAGCAGGTTGGGGGCAAATTTACCCTTTCGTGGGTGGTCTCTGAGGATGTAACAAAGGAAATAAAGGATGTAACGGTCAGCGCTACTTGGAGGGGAGTATTAGGGGAGCGGACTGTAAATGCGGAGAGGGAATATGGAAAAAGGAAGTAAAGCAAAAGGATTTACTTTAGTGGAACTGCTCATAACGATGGTGATTCTGTCTATCATAGCGGGCGCTATAATAACTCTTGGCTCGACTTATGTTCTTCATTTTGAGCAGGCAGATGACCTCTCCATGGCTCGCCAGAGGGGCATAATGGTGTTAACGTACCTGGAAAACAGGGTATTGCACGCAGGGTTGGGGATGCCGGAAAGTACCGACTTTGCTAACAATTTTCAAGACCTCTTAAACGGAACCCACAGTGCGGAGCTTACCGATTTTACACATGCGGTCAATATCACCAGTGGCGACAGAGTCCTTGCAATAGCTTACGCCTTACCTTCGGGGCTTTACACCGTCGATTCCCATGATTGTGAGTATGGGGTAGATGTGGATGTAGAGCTTTCCTCCAACGTGGACACCACAAAAGTTACAAACGATGGAAACAAGACTGAGGGTTGGGTGACCTTCCCAGCCTTTGGAAGGGCTTTTTTGGTGAAGGGTGTAGTGGGCGCAACAGTAACGTTGGAGCCTAAGCTTGAGGCTTTCCTTCCTGCAAACGACGAGATGCACTATGTGAGGTTCCTGAGGGCTTACGCTCAGGGTGGCAAGTTTTACGCGGAGGACGTAACAAGGCAGGCGGCGCAGCCCGTAGTGGAGGGCATAGTGGATGCGGTCTTCTATTGGGACGAAGGGACGAGGACCCTTACTGCTGCGATCCTTGCCAGGGGCAATACCCGCAAGGGGGTGCTCATAGCCCCTGAGAATCTCCCTGGTTGGGAGGACGCAGACGGTAATCCTTTAACCATACCAGAAGAGGCTAGGCATTACCACCTATCCGTCACTAGGAGAGAATGGAGGTTAAGGAATTGAGCCTTTTAAAATTTAACCGACCTAGAGAGGGCATGGCTTTGCCTTTGGCCTTGGTGTTCTTGCTTTTCGGTGGTGTGCTGGTTGCTGTGGCCATGTATGTGGTGGTTAACATGCACTCGACTACAGAGGAATCAGTCACTCACATGGAGCTGTACAATGCCGCCCAGCAAGGCGTGGAGAAGGCCATGAATTTGCTGTGGGAGAATAGGAAGGAGCTGGAGGAAGATGCTCTTACGTACACAGGAAACATTGAAGATATCTATGCCCGACTTGACGATGGCACAGTTCTTGGCCCAATAACATTTACTGTAGCACCTGGAATAAGCGTAGAGGTAAAGATATTTGATTGTAATTACGTTTTGGGTAGTGGACAGAGTTTTAGTGATGAGTTGCCTCCTCAGTGGCCAGGTGGTTCAGGAGGAAGTGGCTCAGGAGGCTATTTGGGGCCTCCTTCTGGAACGTCGGTCATTATAGATCCCTCTCGCCTCTTTAGCTTCGGAGGGGGATCGGGTGGCAAGCGTATGGCCATTCGATCCAAAGCAGAAAAAGAAGGAGTGAATGCAACAATTGAGGCCATGGTGGAGGTGATACCATGAGGCTTAAAAAAATAGATGTTTGCGTAATGCTGCTACTGGTTATTACTATTGCGGTTTTGGGCTCTTTGTTGGGAGCAAGAGCCTCAAGCGCTGTTGATGTTTACGTAAATGCAGAGAAGTGGCCTATGTGGCCAGAACCCTACGTCAGAATAAATGAAAGAGACATCACAGAACCGGCGATGTTTCTCAGTATAGGTAGAGAGGTGGTTCCTTGGACTTATTTTGGGGATACTACAGTCGATTCAAACAATTACGTTAAGTTGGTGGGTGCTAATTTTTACGTTACAGTGGAGAAATTTACGTACGATGATAAAGGAAACAAGCAAATATTATCTTATGTGACCATAGCACCTCCCATATCAGATGAAGATGATCTTTTTATGATAGCCCAAAATAGCCATGTTGATACAACAAGCGTTAGTGATATTGCCTATAATCTGAGGGAAATCGCAGTGTTTCCCGAGTATGTTTCAAATTGGATCACTTACACTGTTGACAGTGAAGATGTGCAAGTAGCGAATGAGAGTTTCTTGGCAGATAGAAGTGTCGATGAATACGTGTACATTAATGATTGGAAAGATTTTCTAGTAAGAGATCTTGCCTATTTAAACTTGCCTGGCGTAGATAGCGCCGATGTTGTTTATGCTGATTCAGGGCATGCGCCTCCACAGGTGGTATGGCCTTACGACCCGTGGCTTTTTTCCTTTAGGGCGAAGACCGGATATTATGCAGATGAAATTCCAGAAAAGTGGAAAAACCGTTATGTATGCCTTTGGCCCACAAATCAGGGAGCTCTCCATGCTTATGAGGTTTATAATGTAGAGGAACCTGACTCGACACCTTATGCAAGCAGGACTTGGCTGGCTGTGCCGGAACCTTCATTCAGGCAGGCTATCTATGAACAGCTTAAAAAAGCATACGGCAACGACTACATGAGGTTTACGGTTTTGGATGGCCCAATAACTATAAGAGATGTAAAGATCAACGGGGAATGGAGGCGTATTCTTGTAGGAGTCACAGGAGAAGGAACAAAGCAATTACCCAAACCCCAAGATGCATGGACGACATTGAATCAAAGTGACTACGACCCTACAACATCCTCTCCCACGTTGCAGGATGGGGGGCGGGTGTTTGGCGTATATGCTTTTGATATTACTGATCTGGGAGAAACTGCGGACACGAATACTCTTAAACCTCTATGGTCGGTCACTACCGTGTCTTACGGGACATCAACAAAAGTGTTTTCGGATTATTATCCACAGAACAATACTGGCGCCGATAAATCCGAATATGCAGCCTATGCAAACATGCTGTTTTCTGTAAGTAAGCCAGTAATTGGCTACACGAGAGACGAAAATGGCAATATGAAATGGCATGTTGTAATTTTGGGCGTCGAAAAACCAGATGCAAATAACAATTATAAATATATGTGGCTCGATGTTGATCCACAAGATGGCCATGTCATAAGCCAAGGTTATTTTTATAATCCTGCCAAAGGAGATTATGAAGCCCTAGAGGGGGCATCTTTTGTTGAGTACGGTGATTTTACTCCAGAAGAAGTAGAAAGGGCTTTCCCTAGTAGGATATTACCAGCTTTTCCTCCTCCCGATGCAGAGTATCAGGAACCCCTTCTTAGTGATATATATGTGCAATTGTCAAATGGAGGATTATATAGATGGAATCTTCTTTATGAAGGCAGTGATACAAACCCAGAATGGATTGTAACGCTGAAGAGCGAAAGGGGAGATAACATCGCACCTCCTCTGACCGATTTTGATATCACGCATGTTTATGGAGACAACCCAAGTGCTTATCATACCTATTTTGCTGGTAATGTTCTTCTTAGGAATGTTTCTGGCAATGCTTCTCTTGACACGGAAACACTTGTGATTTTAGATTTAACGGAACTGCAGTCCATGTCAATTGAAGAAAGATCAAGCGTCAAGGTCCCACCGGGGCAAGATGGAACAGTGGTTTCTTCGAAAGAGTCGCACATTTTGGTGGTTCAGTTGGAGCTTCAGAAAGGGACAAGTTCAACGTATAGTAAAAATGTTTTGGCTTCTCCGGTGTTTATAAACAACAGGCTGTTTTTGGCAATTTATGAGATGAGCACAAAAGGACAGGGGAATAACCCTAATTATAGTGAGGTTTCGAGGTTGTATGTTTTTAACTTTGCTCCATTGATGGGTTCTGGAAATGTTCAACAATTACAAGAGGCACAAGTTGTTGACGACCAGATAGAAGGTGACTATTTCGATGTAGAAAATGTAGAGGCAGCGATGATGTTTGTCGATTCTCTTGGAAACCTAGTAATGTTAGATCAGGAGGGCAATGTAATAGGGGATCCCATACCTACAGGACTTACCTTGAATACCAATCCTTCGGGAGATCCAGGAGAAGAAAACCGTGGTGTTAAGCTGGTTTATTGGAAGAAAAGTTGATCTTACTATCTGAAACATGTTTTAGGGTTGATCTAGGGAATTGCGTTTTGAAGAGGAAAGTAAAATAAAGGATGTAAGCAAATTGAGTACTAAAAAGTGGAGAGACCTTCAGAACTACCTTAGATCTAGGGTAGTTGTGGAGGATCTTTTTGTTTCTTCCCTAAGATATGTCGGAGGAATAGATGTTTCGTACTCGCAGGTAGGCAAAAATGCGAAAGCCTTTTCTGCAGTGGTTGTGTTGGATATTTTAACGTGGTCTATGGTGGATCTGTCCGTTGCTTGGATGGAAAGTTCAGTCCCTTATATTCCCGGATTTTTATCCTTTAGGGAAGTGCCGGTGATTTTAGAAGCCATGGATAAGCTGACGGTTCTGCCGGATATATGGCTTGTAGACGGAGCAGGAATTGCTCATCCGCGAAGGGTAGGATTGGCATCTCATCTTGGAGTTCTCCTAGATGTTCCCACTATTGGGGTGGCAAAAAGCCGCCTTGTCGGAACTCATGGTGAGTTGGGAGAAGAAAGAGGCAGCCGTGTACCCCTGCTGGATGATGGCACTCAAGAGCAGATAGGGTGGGTTCTTAGATCCAGAAATGCTGTAAAGCCCCTTTATGTAAGCCCCGGCCACAAGGTATCCATGGAAAGTGCTGTAAAGATAGTCCTTGCCTGCTGCACCAGGTATCGGTTGCCTGAGCCCATCAGGACTGCTCACAACATGGTCACCCAATGTAAAAACAAGATCCCAAGTTGAGTTAGAGAGGGCTATAATAAGCTGTGACACCAGATGACGGAGGGCTAATCATGATAATTGATTCTCACGTGCACATCTACCCGCCTGAGGTAATCAAGGATTGGGAGAGGATAGCCCAAAGGGAGCCCTATTTCAAGATCTTGGCCTCCGGTAAGGTCCACAAGTGGGCTACGGCGGAGGATTTGATCGAAGAAATGAATAAATCAGGCGTAAGCAAAAGCTGGGTCACCACTTTTGCCTTCAGGGACCCAGGACTTTGTTCCTTGTGCAACGACTACCTCATAGATGCCATGAAGAGGTACAAGGGCAGGATTGAGGGGTTCTGTGTTGTAAATCCCTTGAAGAGAGGGTTTGATGACGAGATTGCAAAGTGCAGGAAGGCCGGTATGATAGGGGTGGGGGAGCTCTTCCCTGATGGCCAGGTCTTCGATGTTACTGATTTCAGGCAGACTTGGAGACTTGCGGAGGCTTGCTTCGATAACCACATGATGCTTTTGCTTCACACAGCAGAACAGGTAGGGCACGACTATCCAGGCAAGGGCAAGACAGGTCCTAAGGAGGCTGCTCAATTTTGCATGAATCACCCCGAGGTCAAGGTAATTTTTGCCCATTTGGGTGGTGGGTTGTGGCATTACGAACTGATGCCGGAGATGAAGGTCTTTCTCCAAAATGCCCGGTACGATACGGCGGCTTTGCCCTTTTTGTACGATGGCAAGCTTTTTGCTGCGATGAAGGCCGCAGGGGTAGTGGATAAAATTTTGTACGGCAGCGACTTTCCTATTTTGTCCTTGGGAAGGTATCTGAAGCTAATGGACTCGTCCGGGATAGATGAGGCCTCAAGGAAAGCCATTTTGGGAGAAAACGCTATGGCCTTCATGGAGGGCTTATTTGATCTTGCAGACACCTCCGACGCATAGATCTTCCAGGGTTTTTAGGGACTCTTCCTTTCCTATGAGGGTCAGCGTGTCTCCCTCTTTTATCAGGGTGGTTCCTTTGGGCATTATGACCTCTCCGTTTCTTGTTACGAGTAGGACGCGAACATCTTTGGGCATTATTTTGGCTAGTTCCATTAAGGTTTTTCCGCTCAGGGGGCCAGGTTCCACATCAAGTTCAAATACCTTTTCTTCCGTTTGTTCCAGCAAGGCGGAGGTCATGAACGGAGCCTGCACCATCTCTCGTAAGAGAAGCCAACTTGCTTCCTTGGGGGTAAAGGATTTTATGCCTATTTCCTTGAGAAGCAGGGAGGTCATTTCGTCGTTTGTCAGAGCGTAGATGTTGTCCACCATGTAGTGGTGCTTAAGTACCCTTCCAAGTTCTACCAATCTTCTGGTGTTTCCCACTACGAGTATTACGCCCTCGGCCTCTGAGAGGCCATGTTCTACTAAAGCTTCTGGGGACAAGTCGTGAATTACTTCTATGTGAAGCGCAGGGGAGTGGGCTACTTCAAGGAATTTTGAATTTTGGGTTATTACCTTTGCCTGGATGTCAGTTTTCAAAAGTTCATGGCCTATATTTATGCAGTCCTTTGAATTTCCGACGATGAGCCACATCTTCCTTGTAGGCAGGGTAGCTGCCTGTTGTTGGTTAGTGTGGTGATGGTAGAACACAGGGCCCAAGATACAGCATATTATGGAGAAAAGGATTAGAGCTACTTCTGTAGCTTGGGATATGAGGCCTGCTTGAACGCCTATGGCAGCCCCCGCTATTGTAAGTGAGAGCCTCGCCATGAGGAGCATTCCCATGGATAGGCCCTTTTTTAGGCCGAACAGGGTCATTAACGGCACAGCACCTATAACGTTTATTGCCATTATGCCTAGAAGCAAAGCCCCAACCAAGGGCAGAGCGGAAGAGCTTTTTAATAAGGCTATTACGTCCAGGTTGGCGCCAATCATTATGAAGAATATGGGTATCAAAAGGCCAAAGCCTATCACGTCCAGTTTTTCCTTGAGGGATTCGCCTCCTGCTCCTAGGAGGATGGAGGTGGTAAGTCCCGCTGTGAAAGCCCCCAGCATGACTTCTGTCCCCAAAAGTTCTGATTCGACTATGAACAGCAAAAGTAGCGCAAAGATGGCCCTAAGGGGAAGCTGTGCGGTTCCGTGAGCCATGGCCTGAAACGCGGCGTCGATCCATAGGGCTTTTCCTTTATAATACTCGATTGCCTTGTAGGCTATTATTCCAGAGAAGATTATTATGAAAGCAAATATGGTTGGCTTGACTGCCCCGCCTTTGGATATTGCAACGTAAGTAGATAGCCCAAGGATGCTGGCTATGTCTGCTACCAGGGTAGATACGAGAATATATTTCCCCTCGTTCTTTCCTGATTCTCCTGCCTCCTTCAATGTAGGCATAACTATTCCTATAGAGGTGTTTATCAAAAGAAAGGCAATCAAAATAGGGTCTTCCGTCAGTTCCAACCGATGAAGCCAGAAACCAAGCGCAAAGGCAGAGATGCTAACTATTACCAGTCTCATGAGCCCTATAATTAAGGGGGATTTATAAAGAGGTTCCTTGAGTTTTCTTGAAGGGAGCAAACCTTCCACATCAATTTCCAGGCCTGAAAGGAACATCAGGAATGCGAAACCAAAGGCAGCAAGAAACTGCAGATGGACGTCAGGTTTTATAAGGTTCAAGCCGCTTTTGCCGAACACTATGCCCCCGATTATCTCTATGACTACCAGTGGGACGGCCATTTTCTTCACCGAGTGGGAGATTATCGGTGCGAAGAAGGCCAAGCTTACCACTAGCAGGAAAGAAGCAAAAGATGGACCGGCATGTTCCAAGGAAAAGCCCTCCTTGCTAAAATTTATAAGGCTGGATGCAATGGAGAAATAAAAATTTCTGCGAAAATTTTACCATGCGGGGTGTTGACAGGAAAAGCCTAGCTCGTTATACTACCTAACGCATTGAGGGATTTACGGGCGAATAGCTCAGCGGGAGAGCACCTGCCTTACAAGCAGGGGGTCATAGGTTCGATCCCTATTTCGCCCACCAGAAAGTACCTGATAGGGTTTGCATATAGAAGCGGGGTTGTAGCTCAGTCGGTTAGAGCGCCGGCCTGTCACGCCGGAGGTCGCGAGTTCAAGTCTCGTCAGCCCCGCCATTTTTTGAGTGCTGAAGAGGCGAGATAGCTCAGTTGGTAGAGCAGCGGACTGAAAATCCGCGTGTCCCCAGTTCGACTCTGGGTCTCGCCACCATCGCGATAGCAGATGCGGAAGTAGCTCAGTGGTAGAGCACAACCTTGCCAAGGTTGGGGTCGCGGGTTCGAATCCCGTCTTCCGCTCCATTTTAATTTAAGGCGGCATAGCCAAGGGGTAAGGCAGAGGACTGCAAATCCTTTATCCCCGGTTCGAATCCGGGTGCCGCCTCCAAAGCAGAATCCATACTCCTCGGTAGCTCAATAGGCAGAGCGGGTGGCTGTTAACCACTAGGTTGCAGGTTCGAGTCCTGCCCGAGGAGCCAGATTTCAATCCGCCATCTCTGGCGGTTTTTAGTTAAAGCAAAAGCCCGTTGTGATATCCCAGCGGGCCTTTGCTTTTTTTTGACTCACACGGAGTTGCGGCTTCGTGCGTGTCCAAGCGCAATTCACTCTCTTGCAAGTCTTCTAGGACCCATGTTGGTTTTCTGTTGAGTTTCAATAACCAAAGCTTCGATGTGAGGTTTAGTTCTTTTTGGATGAGGGGATCTGGGACCTTTTTTGTGCAATAATTTTTTGGCAGATAGGCCGTCTTTTTTCCGTTTCATCAATGTTCTAACCCATCTTTCAGTAATTCCCATGATGTTAGCTATTTCTTTGGCTGTTTTACCTTTTTCTATCAAGTCGCATATAACTTCCATAGGGGCTTTGGGATTTCCTGATTCCTTTAGTCGCTGGTATAATGAAGTCATGGCGGGTTACCTCCTTTTTCCTTTGTTTTGGTTGTTGTTGCAGCACCAGTATAAAGGAGAGGTACCCGCCTTTTCCATTATCTCTTTCACTTTACCAAAGTAGACGGAACGAAATATAGGCTCATCTACATCACAGGCAAGAAAACGCTTTGACAGGGGCCCTCTTGCTTTCATATAATAGGACTTAGTTTATCTCGGTTTAATGGGATGACAGATGATGAAGTTGAAATGTTATGGTCGACACTGTCCATTGGTGCGACCGCTTCCGATAACGTCGTTACGACCTGGAGTAAATGGAGACCATGATGGAGAACCGCTGGCTGTAGTGGATAAGATCGCGACCTGTCTCGGGATAAAACGGGATGTGGCCTATGAGTGGGCCACCGACAAGCGAATGTCCGCTCACAAGGTCGGGCCCCTTTGGAAGCTCCGAAAAGAAGAAGTCGATGAGCGGGTTCGCGGTGGAGGTGCGGGTGACAACAAACACCCCCTCAAACTGACGACTAAGAACGCTGAGCAATAGTCCGGAGGCGACAGATGTTGAACCTAAAACTTAGAGATGAATTCCTGGGCTCACAGATGCCAGGTACGGCTATCGTTCTGTGCCGGTCAGACAATACAGGTGCCGCTCAGCAAGACGCCGACTACATCCTCTCTATCACCTATCCGACGGCAGACGTCCAAACGGCCTTGCGAGCGGTAAGTAGCGCTCGCGCTCGTCGCCCGGTCGTATTGATGGGTGATCGGGGACGCGGTAAGTCGCACATCATGGCCGTGATGCACCACGCTATCCAATCGCCGGAACGCGTGGAGGCATGGGCCAGGGAATGGGGAAGTAGGCTTGGTTCGGATGTCCTCAGCGGGCTCACACTTGAGCGAGGGTTCGTTGCGATCTCGGAACCCGTCCACAACCATGAGTACCCCTTGCTTTGGGAGCTCCTGTTCGACAGGCACCCCAAGGGCGAGTTCTACCGCGGCAAGTTCCAACAGATGGGGCAACCTTATCCCCCTCGCTCTCTCCTCGAGGAGATGTTCGAGGACCAGCCCGTTGCCCTGATCCTAGACGAGTTTCAGAAGTGGTTCGATGGACTCAGTGACCAGCCGGGGGCAGAAGGGATCAAGTACAGGACGTGGGCGGAGAACTTCATCCAGAACCTCTCTGAGCTCTCGAAGGATCGGTCCGACATATTGATCCTCGTGATCTCCGTCTTGAACAACAACACGGAGGCGTTCCGCCAAGTCCATCGGGACGGTCCTGTCCTCATCGACTTCCGTGGCCCGACCGCCAAGCAGGACCGTCAGAAGCTACTGCTCTACCGCCTGTTTGAGAACCGGGAGAACATCCCGAGCACCGATATCCAGGCCCTTTCATCCGCCTACGCCGGGGAACGTTTCCGCCTGCGCTTCTCGCACCTTTCGGATGCTGAGCGCAACCGGATCGTCTCTGAAGTGGTTGGCTGCTGGCCCTTCTCGCCGGAACTCCTGGAGCTTCTCGAAGACCAGATCCTCATGGCGGAAGCCGCCCAGGAGACCCGAGACCTCATTCGCATCCTGGCTTCCGTGTTCCGCGCTAGGGGGGAGGACGTGCCGGTCATCACACCCGCAGACTTCTTCGTGGATGACGATGCCTGCGGTGTGCAGTCTCTCCTTGACTCCATCGCCACCGTCGGGGAGCAGGAGAGGCTCCGAGAGGTCGCACAGCGGAACCTGGAGACGATCAAGACGGTTGGTGCCCCTATCCCTCATGCGAGGGAGCTGGTAAGCGCATTGTGGATCCGTTCCATGTCTCCAGGACGGAACGCAGGGGGCACGCGCCAGGAGCTTCAACTGGACATCACACGAGAACAACCCGTAGACGACAACTCTTTTCAGGGTGAACTGGTCCAGTTGATAGAGAACAGCATCAATATCCATGGAGAAGAGAGCCCGGACGGCCGTCTGCGTTTCGGCTTGGAAGAGAACCCCAGGTCCAAGGTGCGGGCATGCGCCAAGAATGACAAGCTCTGGCAACCCGGCGCCACGTCCGCCACGGTCGGTCAGACGGTTTACCCAGGCAAAGACATAGAACACATCCGGAACACGCTCCGCCACATCCTCGTCCCAGAGACCAGGCAGCCTGCATCTCGGGTGATCGTGTTGGGGCCGAACTGGAGGGACGATCCCTGGTCGGACGTCGACGATGTGGACAAGCCCTCTCAATGGGACCGCCCCGTGCTCATCGTGGTCCCTGACCCTTTGGAGACGAACGGCGGGAACCGGGTCGCAGGCTTGGGAGAGTGGCTCGCCAAGCACGTGCCCGCGAAGCGCAACACGGTCCGGTTCCTCTTACCAGCCGAAGGGGCCAAGGGCATCTATGTCGACGAGGAACTCATCTTCTGCGCCAGGTGTTCTTACCTCACCTCCATTGCTTGGAGAGATGACCTGAATTACCGGGCACTGAAGGAGGATTTCGACAAGCCGCTCCGGGACTCCCTGAAGAAGAGATATGATCGGTTCGCCGTGCTGCGGCGCTGGGACTACCGCAATCCGGAATCGTGTACATTCGATGTGGAACGGATTGGGGCACAGGGTGGCGAGATCCCTTCCGCCGTCGAAGAGAAACTGCTCGCTGACCTCTTCGACCCTGCAGATTTCCAGAACCTCGTGCTGGAGCGGGCCAAGGAGTCATGTTTCGTAGGTGACCTGCTTGACGAACTCTCCGAACCTCCTCCACCGAATACGCGGGACGCCATACCCTTCCTCGGTGAGACCGCAATCTACGAAGAGATCCTCAAGGTCGTTGCCAGAGGGAACGTGGTGGTCAATGTCGGTGGGACATGGGTAGGACGGCTGCCGGACCACACGAATGACGAGGAGGCCCTCCGTTACGTCCGGTCCAAGGCGTTCCGCTCCGGGCAAGAGATGCGTCAGGTCCAACTCGGACTACCCGCGGCAGTGGGCGGGACGACGGTCACCGGTCCCGGTCCCCAGCCCCCGGTGTCGCCTCCGCCTGGGGTGACGCCGGTAGGACCCACTCCACCGTCAGGGACCGGAGGGTTCGGTGGCCAAGGTGGTGGACCTGTGCAACCACCTACGGGAGGTGATGCTGTTACACCCCCAGCCGCAGGCCCCGTGCAGGTTCGGCGAACAGATGCACCGAATACAGGCATTAACCTCTCCGGGTACTTTGAGAAGTGGGGGATCCCCGCTGGCAAGACCCTGAGCTCGGCGAAGATCAAATTCAGCAACCTGACCGTCCAGCAGCTCAAACAGGTTCTGCAACGCCTGCCCTCGAGCATGCGGGCCTCCCTGGAGATCACATTCACAGAGGAGGAGGGTGACGCGTGATGGACTCTAATCCCTGGGTACAGCTCATCCTTGACGCCCCTTCGGTCTCCGAGGGATGGAAGGCCATCTTCGGGAGGCTCGCCGAGCTTGCGTTGTCGTCCTCATCCCCGGTAGAGCTCCACAACCACACCGTCGCCCCGGACCGTTTGCTGGCCGAGAGCGCCTGGGAGCTGTGGACCTCATATCAAAGCGAAGCGCCAAAGACAGCGGATGCGCTTAAAAAGTGGTGCTCGGAACCATCCCCAACCGGTAGGGCCGTCCTTGTACTGGATGCCCTCTCCTTGCGGGAACTGCCCCTCCTGCTGGGTGGGGCCGAGAACCGTGGCATCAAACCGGTAGATGTCCGGGTGACCGGCTCCGAGGTGCCGTCGGACACCGACCAGTTCGCACGTGCCCTGGGAGCCTCTTCGCGCAGTAGCCTCTCGAACAACGGGGCCCCCTCTGGCTTTGTGCCGTTCGACGGTTCGGTCTACACAGACGTGATCAGTCTGCCCTTTGAGGACAGCGCAGGGGGGATCCCCGCCGCGAGCAACCTCTTCATCTGGCACACGTGGTTGGACGACCTCATCCACGTCCACAAGAAGCTGCCGGACCAGATCTACAAAGCCGCGTCAGCGACCCTTCAAGGCGATGGCTTCTGGAAGTTCGTGGATCGCCTGCGCCAGGGGCGCAAGCTGGTGATAACGGCTGACCACGGGTATGCGGTCAGCCGTCTCTTCTCTAGCGAAGAGATGGACCCCGATGTGATCGAGACGCTGCGGTCGACCTTCGGAGCCGCGCGTTACAAGAAGGCGGGCGGGCCGTGGCAAGACCGTTTCATGCCCCCTCTGGTCACGACAGAGAACGGCTGCCACGTCGTGATGGGGCAAAGGAAATGGAAGGTGCAAGGAGGCTTCCCGCACCTCTGTCACGGAGGCCTGAGCCTATTGGAGGTGGCCGTGCCGTTCGTGGAGTTGCCGCCGCTGTGACGGATGAAAGGGATGAGCATGAAGGATAGCAACAGCATGTTTCCTGAAATGGAATTCCAGGTTGCCCGGGAACCTGTAAAGAAGGGGCGCCGGAAAAAGAAGGCCAACACCTTTGAGCCCCCAAACCTCGGTAAGGCTACCCGATTGCCGGTCCCCGACTTCGGCAACCCGGACCGGCGTCCAGTGTGTCTCGAAGTGGACTTCCCTATCGCTCCGGTCAACGCCCTCTCGAACCTTGAGGGCAACGCTGGCAAACCCATCTATCAGATGTCGAAGTGGTGGGCGCGGCGGCGGTCGAGTGTCTTCCGCAGCCTGCTGATCGCTGCCGCAGTGGAAGCGCCTGACGATCCCACAAAGGCGGCGAAGCTCGTTTGGGATTACTACTATAGTAACCACCAGAAAGCCGGACACTTCAAGCGACTGAGGGTGCTCGATCCCTTCATGGGCGGCGGGACTACGCTCGTGGAGGGAGCGCGGCTCGGCTTCCAGATGGTCGGTGTTGACCTCAACCCTGTCGCCTGGTTTGTCACCAGGAACGAACTGGCGGCCAGTGACCCGGAACAAGTTAGGGCCCTCTTTGAGTACATCGAGGCCGAGGTCAAACCCCTCGTCCAACCCTTCTATACCACGACCTGTCCTCGTGGTCATAGGGGCAAGTGGGTCGACAAAGAGACCGGACAGGTCGTCGAGATCGACCCCATCGACCTCCCGCCGGAAGAACGTAAACGCTATCGTTGGGAAGGTCCGGAGGTCATCTATACCTTCTGGGCAAAACACGGCCCGTGCCAGGCCCGTGGTTGTGGCCATCGCACGCCTGTATTCGGTTCTCCTGTTGCCGCTGTAAAGAAGCTTACAACTTACTACATCGAGACAACTTGTCCCGCGTGCGGCCATACCTTCAACGCGGAATTAGGGCAGACACGCATGGCGCCTGGAGCAGAACGCGTCGTGCTCGATGGCGAGCCGAGTTTCACCGAAACGACCGAGACTTTCGCTGCGTTACTCAAGGCCTATGACCGCGGCAACGCGCAGGAGAAGATCGAACGGATCGCGCGCCTTCAGGAACTGGTTGACGATGAACCAGGGTTACGCTGTCCGCGGTGCGGTGCCTTCGCGGGAGATCCAATAAAGAGGGTTCTCGAGCGGCACGCACTGGCCAGACGGGCGAGTGATCGCAAGAAGAAGGACTTCGGCATCCAGCGCCGGCCGATCCAGATGTACCTGCTGATTCACCCTCGGTGGCTGGAGGGGACGCCGGGCTCCATTGACGGAAGGGAGCTGGGCGGTTATGCGGGGGCGCCACCCGATGACACCGTCACCTGGTTCCGCAAGCGGCTGGAGAACCTCACGCTCATCGAGGTGCGAGGAGAAGAGCTCCCAGAGGAGGTGCGGCTACAAGACGGCACCGTCGTCTCGACCCGAGAGGGGACCGTTCCGCGAAAGTCTCACTTCACCTGTGCAGCGTGCGGAAAGCAACAGGATATCCTCGGATCCGTTAAGCCTACGGGGCATACCGCTCCAGTGGCGGCCTATGCCCTCCAATGCCATTGTCCGGAGTGCGAGGCAGAGGGATACAACTATGGCGGGCGCTACTTCAAAGCCTTAGACGAGTATGACCTGGAACGCCTTGAGCGGGCGGAGCGGGAATGGGCTGACCGCAGCGAGGGAGATCTCAAAGACTTCTGGCCGCGCCAGGAGTGCTGGGATACCTACATGATGCGCGCCAACGGCGGCGTCAACGAAGGCTGGGGCTACACTCACTGGTGGAAGATGTTCAACCCCCGACAGCTCCTGGTCCACACACAGCTCCTCCAGGCGATCACAAACGCGCCGGAAGAGGATTGGGCTCTTGATGTCCGTGAGCAAGTGTTGGGGGCGTTCCAACAACATTTGCGTTATTGCTCGATGTTTTCCTTTTATCAGCAACAATACGACAAGACCATTCCTCACTTTTCGAACGCAAACTACCATCCAAAGATGTTGGTGTCCGAGATCAACGCCATCGCAGGTATAGGTGCTGGTCGATGGATGTCATGTGGAGGGTTGGTTATCGAGGGAGTTATGTGGCAACAATCGTCCTGGGAAATCGCTATCGACGACAAAGATAAGTCATGGCGAGTGGATACTGGTGAACCGATAATATCTGCCCCAGATATATACTGCGCCTCTTCAACGGATCTCTCCATCATCGGCGATGAACCCTTCGACCTGGTCATCACCGATCCCCCGTTTGGAGACAACCTCTTCTACGCCGACCTGGCGGACTTCTTCTACGTATGGCTGCGCATCCCGCTCCTTAAGTGGTACGAGGGCCTTCCCGAACGCGCCTACTTCGAGCCGGAGAGGACGCCCCATGCCATGGAGGCGGTACGTAATCCCGTGGAGCACCCGGACGACCGGGAAGACTGGGAGAAAGACCCCTTCGTGCGCAAGGAACACGTAGAGGTCGTTCGCAGGTTGAGCGGCGACGAGGCCATCCAGGAACGTGACCCCAACCCACTCTATCGGCCGGAGCCAGCCTCAGACTTCTATCGGCAGACGCTCACCGCATGCTGGGCCGAGGCCGGACGGCTCCTCAAGGCCGGCGGACTCATGGCTTTCACCTTCCATCACAGCGCAGACGCGCCCTGGGTAGATGTGCTGGAAGCGCTCTTCAACGCAGGTTACCTCTTGGTGGCCACGTACCCGATCCGCAGCGACGAGACCAAGGGTGAGAGCGGCGCCTTCGGGTCGAGGAAGATCGAGTACGACATCATCCATGTTTGCCGTAAGCGGCTGGAAGAACCTCTGGCGGTTTCCTGGGCGCGCATGCGCCGTTGGGTGAAGGACGAGGCGACGCGCCTCAAGGAGCTTCTGGAGCACTCGCACGGAAAGGACCTGCCCGAAGCGGACCTCCGGGTCATCCTGCGGGGGAAGGCCCTGGAGTTCTACAGCCGGCACTATGGCCAGGTCTACACAGGTGATGGTCAGGTGCTCTCCGTGCGGGACGCGCTGTTGGGAATAAACCAGCTCCTGGACGACCTGCTCCAGGGGGAGGGCGAGAACGGCAAGCGCCGCCCACCGGAGGAGGCCGAGCCGGCTTCGCGCCTGTTCCTGCGCATCTTCCAGGGACGCACTTCCATGCCGAGGGATGAGCTCCACAAGACCCTTCGAGGCACCGGGGTTTCCCAGGGAGATCTGGAGGCGTGCGGTTGGATCCGGGTCGTTGGTACCACGGTCCACGTGGTCCCCATCGCGGAACGCTTCCAGTACTTCACCACGCCGGGACGGAACCGCAAGGTGTTGAAGACAGACCTCGACCAGGCGCACTTCCTCATCGGAGCGACCATGCCGGGAAGCGGCATCGACGTGACTGATGAGCTGAACCGCGGCTCTTTCAAGGTCAAGAAGTCTGTTGACGCCCTCTTGGACTGGTACGCCCAGACAGACCCGGACGATGGCGTCAGCCGAGCCGCACGCCTTGCCCTCGACCTGCTCGGACACTGGCGTGCCCGACCTGCGAAGGGACCGGAGGTGAGACAGATGACCTTGTTTGACCGACTCGAGGAGGAGGACGACTGATGCGACAGATGTCCAGTAGCGCATGGCTGCGCCGCGGCTCGAGCATCGTCTTTGACAAGCACAGCTTGGGCCCATTGATTACGGACGGCTACCTGGTTTCCCTGCGCGAGGCGCTCTCGTGGATGAAGTCATGGCCAGCGCAACCGCCGGATGACAGGCAAACCGTGCTGATCTGCGGCCTGGAGACCTGCCTGGAGGTGTTTTCCCCAGAAGACGCAGAGGCGTTCCTTCAGAACCGCATCAAGCCGTTTGTCCTGGAGTTCCAGTCGCGCTGGGACCAGCGAGGGTTGGTGTTCGGCTTCGGCACTCCAGAGAAGTCGTTCGAGGTCACAGCTTCTCAAGAGGAGGTGTTGTTCCTCCGGCGAGACCGGAAGCGGGTGCGTCTTTCCTACTCTTTGTGGGACGGCAGCGCCACGATGAACGTCACCCGATTGATGCGCGACGACAGACAGACAGGGAGGAGAGTAACGCTTGGATACTATGTCCCAAGAATATCTTGACCTCCAGCCGGGCCGGAAAGTAGCCCATCCGGAGCTGGGCGAAGGCGTCGTTGTCGGCGTCGAGCCGACGGGGTTCGTCCGCGTCTTCTTCCGTGCCATAGGTGAACGTCAGGTCCCCGCTGAGATTCTCCGTGAAGCTGAGACTTGGACCGACCGGGTCATCTCCAGCCTGCGGCCTTTCACGCCCGCGGCCCTGGAACGGCTGTGGCTGGCGCTGGAGGCTGCTGAATTGCCGCTCATGGAGAGCGCGGCCACCCTGACCTCCGCCAAGGTCGACCTCTTGCCTCACCAGGTGGTGTTGGTGCACCGGGTAGCCAATGCCCAACCCCGACGGTTCCTCATAGCCGATGAAGTCGGGCTCGGGAAGACCATAGAGACCGCGCTGATCCTCCGGGAACTCGCATCCCGCGGTGAGCTCCGACGGGCCCTGATGGTCGTGCCGGCAGGGCTCGTGGACAACTGGCGGAGGGAACTCAACGAAGTCTTCAACCTGGACTTCGAAGTGCTTGGGACGGAAGGCGACGTGACGGACCGGAAATCAAACGCCTTCGCCAAGCACAACCGGTTGATCGTATCCATCGACACGCTGAAGAGGCGTGCGAGGGTTAAGAGGCTGCTGGAAGCTCCACCGTGGGACTTGGTGGTATTCGACGAAGCCCACCACCTCAGTGCGTACAAGACCGGCAAGAAGACGAAGAAGACCGAGAACTTCAAGCTGGCGGAGGCCCTCCGGCAGCACTGCCGCGACCTCCTGCTGTTATCGGCTACCCCACACCAAGGTGATCACTTCCGGTTCTGGATGCTCCTCCGCTTGCTCGACCCGACCCTGTTCAGAGACGAGCAGGACATGGTTGAGAACCGACACCGGCTGAACGCGGTCGTCATACGCCGCACGAAGGCGGATGCCTGTACGTCTGACGGTGGCCCCCTGTTCGCTCGACGGGTTGTCCACACTGAGGGGTTTACGCTCTCCGAAGACGAGCGGAGGTTCTACGGGGCCCTGCTGGATTACCTGCGTGACGGATACGACTTGGCGGCGAAACAGGGCCGACAGGGACGTGCCCTGGGCTTCGTGATGACGATCTTCCAGAAGATCGCAGCGAGCAGCTTTGCGGCCGTCAAGGCCACACTACAGCGGCGGCTCCTCATGTTGACGATCCAGGAAGCTGTCGAGCGGGACGAGTTGCTCGACGTAGACGGACGGGACCGGATACTGAAGGAAGCCCGCGACCTCATTCGGGAGATCTACGACCTCCCCGACGATGCGGTCGGAAGAGCTCAGGCCGAACAGCTTCTTGCCGAGGCCAAGGTCCAACTCTTGAAGAAACGGAAAGAGACAGCCGCCTTCGTGAAGAAGGCCGAGAGTTACGACGACACGGAGATCGCCGCAGCAGTGGGCGAGGAATCTGCCGCGACGATGGTCTCTGTGGCCTTGCCGGAAGAGCGCAGGAGGATCCAGGAGCTCCTTGAACAGTTTCCAAACGGCATGGAAACGAAGACGCAGGTGTTGATCGACGCCCTCAGACAACTGTGGCGGGTCAACCCACGCGAGAAGATCGTGATCTTTACCACCTATCTCGGCAGCATCGCCGGGCTCAAAGACGCCATCGAGAGGACATTCCCCGGCAAGGGCGTGGAGGTGCTCAAGGGGGGCGACCACGGGGCCAAACTCGCCGCCCAACGTCGGTTCAGGCGCAAGGACGGACCGCAGGTCCTCCTCTGTACCGCGGCCGGCCGGGAAGGTATCAACCTGCAGTTCGCCCGGGTGCTCTTCAACTACGACCTCCCGTGGAACCCAATGGACCTAGAGCAGCGCATTGGCCGCATCCACCGTTACGGCCAGCGACACACCGCGCAGGTCTACAACCTCGTGGCGACAGACACCATCGAGGGCCAGATCTTCCTCCTCCTGGAAGAAAAACTCCACGGTATCGCGCAGACACTCGGCAAAGTCGACGAGCATGGCCAGGTCGCGGAGGATCTCCGGGCCCAGGTGCTTGGACAGCTGAGTAGTCGCCTCAGCTACGACCGACTCTACCAGGAGGCCATACTTGATCCTTCACTCAAGCGGACGCGCCAAGAGCTTGAGGTGGCGATGACCAACGCCAACCTTGCACGGGAGGTGGTCTTTGAACTCTTCCAGGACCTCGACAAGTTCAACCTCGGCGACTACAAGCGCTTCGATGATGAAGGACGTGGCATGCGGCGGCTTGTCGCTTTCGTACAGAGAGCGGCACGTCTGGACGGTGGCGAGTTCCGGCTGCGTGGGAAGGACGTCTATGAGCTGGTCTTGCCGGGCCAGGATGCCCTTCTCTTCACCACGGACCGCGACAAGGCGTTGCAGCAGGAGGACCTCAATCTGTTGGGCCTCGAACATCCCGTCGTCAAACAATGGCTGGACCGCTACACGTCGCTGAGCCCCGAGGAGCGGGCGCTCATTGGGAACATCGAAAGCAATGGTGACGAAACCGGGCTCATCACCATCTGGCAGGTGGTTGTACACGGCAAGGGCGGCCAAGTCCAGCAGCGGATCGTCCGACTGGGCATCTCACCCACCGGTGAGCGGTCCCCCTACCTCGAACGACTGTCGAAAGACCTCCTAAAGGCGTGCCCTTGCAGGAAAGGTGTTTCTCAGGACAGGGACACGGTCAGTCGCCTGGTCAACGGCACGGCTTCTGAGCTCCTGCACCGGGAGCTGGTTTATTCCGGCTTCCTGCCAGAAGGGGCGTCCTACTCGTCTAAGCTGCTGGCGTGCCTGGAGGTGGCATTGTGATAGAACCGTTACGATCAGCAAGAATGGGGGAGTTCAAGTGACTGAAAAGGCATTACATGATGCTGCCAGAGCAGCTATTGAGCTGCGGGAGCAGTTGGCCTCAGACAAACGCAGACTCGCCTTTTTCATGGGCGCAGGCACCTCAATGGCAGTGGGAATCCCTGGTATAGAAGCACTTACGACACAAGTAAAGGAAAGCCTAGATGAAGATCAGAGGACCCATTTTGAGCAAATTTGCAAAGAGCTTGGCAAAAACCCCAACGTCGAGGACGTTCTAAATAGAGTAAGGCTTTATCGCGAACTACTCGGTGATGACGAAAGCAAAACACATAAGTCGTTAACAGGAAAGGCTGCAAAAGAATTGGATGCTGCAATATGTGGAGCCATCCATCAAAATGTGAGTATAGATCCACCGAAAGGCATCATGCCGCACAAGATATTTGCGCAATGGTTATATGCATCGTATGCGGGACGCGGATGGCCAATTGAGATCTTTACGACTAACTATGACTTACTTCTCGAGAAGGCAATGGAGGAAGTAGGTGTACCATATTTTGACGGATTTGTAGGGTCCGTTACCCCGTTTTTTGCTCCGGAATCTGTAGAGGCGGACGACACAAAAACATATGAAGGAGTTTGTCCGCCTCGGGCATGGACGCGATTATGGAAAATGCATGGCTCCGTCAACTGGTACCTACGAGAAGCCGGCCGGTCAGGGAAAAGGCATGTAACCCGTCTTTCAGACGTTGTACTTCCGGCCGGTGAAGAGCTGATGATATTTCCTTCGAGAGAGAAATACATTGAATCACGGAAGCTACCTTTCCTTGCGTATCAAGACAGGCTACGGCGATTTTTGTCAAGCGGTGAAGCGGTCCTCTTTATCATCGGATACAGTTTCTCAGATGAACACTTAAACGAGATCCTTTTTCAAGGACTGCGAGGAAACAGTCGCTTAGCTGTTAACGTGCTCATGTACGGGATTGAGAAAGAGCGTGAGGGGAAAAAGACGCTAGTTCTACCAGAAGACGTCGTGGAATATGCGCAAACTTATCGAAACATGAGCGTCTATGGCCCAGACAAAGCAGTGATCGGAGGTATAGTCAGAGAATGGGCCCCGCCTCCAAGAGTGACAGAAGACAATGTGTACTGGTTCGATGATGAAAATCGCTTTACGCTGGGGGACTTCACTGTGCTGGCTTTGTACCTTGAGCGTTTTATAGGTATTAGCTCACCAAGCGCTTTCCAGGTGCCGGCAGAAGCTGAGACCGAGGAGATAAAATGAAGACGGATGTCACTTATCTCGGTGTTGTCCGAAGAGTAACTGGCTCCAAGGTCTACGTTGAGGTCTCACCGGATATTCCTTCTGCAAGCCCGATTATCCATGGACGTGTTCACCGGCTGGGACAAATTGGGTCATTTGTACGAATTCCCCTCGGTTTTCTTAACTTATATGGTGTCGTTTCTATGGTCGGTGCCTCAGAGATGAACGACTTACCCGAGGGAGAAATACCCATACCGGGCGGGCAGCGTTGGGTCGAAGTGCAACTTGTGGGAGAGTCATACGGCCGTGGAGAATTCCAGCGAGGGGTCAGTGTCTTCCCCACGTTAGATGATGAAGTCCATATTGTTACTGAAGAAGACTTGGCTATTATCTATGCTCCCAGAGGGTCTTCCATGGTGGAGATTGGGACCCATGCCTCATCCGAAAGCTTGGTGGCCTATGTCGATATAGACAAGATCGTTACTCGGCATGTTGCTATCGTTGGGTCCACGGGTAGTGGAAAGTCGAACACAGTTGCCGCTTTGCTCAAGTCTCTAACCAGTGGCAAATACCCTAGCGCTCGTATAGTCGTTATTGATCCTCATGGTGAGTACGGCGCGGCCTTCCAAGATTCAGCGCGGGTATTCTCTATTGGCGATAAGAAACACCCCCTGTTTGTGCCTTATTGGGCACTTTCGTTTGATGAGTTAGCGTGGTTTCTTGTTGACCGCCGGAGCGCATCAGAATCACAACAGGATATGCTTCTTCGCGAGAAAATCTTTGAAGACAAAAAGTCTTACTGCGACAAGCTCCGCGCCGGAAAGATCAGCAATTCTCTGATTACTGTAGACTCTCCCATTCCCTTTTCGATTAAGGACGTATGGTATTACTTTGACCGAAAAGAGCGAGTAACGTACAACCATACTAATAGACGTAAAGAAGACGAAGCTTTAATTGAAGAGGGGGATGCGGCTACTCTTAAGCCTGCTAAATTTCAGCCCGCCAGTCTAGGAAGTGCCGCCCCATTCAAGCCCCAGCCCCCACCGATCATGGGCGCGTATGTAAACAAGATTCTGGGGCGCTTAAAGGACAAACGTTTCGAGTTCCTCCTTTCACCTGGCGAATACGATGGAACGAATAAGGACCTCCATGACCTGCTCATAGATTGGATTGACCATGAACACGCCGTGACCGTTCTCGATCTCGGTGGTGTCCCATCGGAAGTCACAGACCTTGTTGTCGGCGTTTTAACGAGAATACTGTTCGAAGGGATGTTCTGGGGAAGAGATATTCCAGGCGTCGGCAAACAACGACCCTTGTTGATTGTCTTTGAGGAAGCACATTCATATCTACCAAAGGATGGTTCGTCCCAGTTCGTTGCGGGTTACGCTGCACGCTCAGTCCGGCGTATTCTGAAGGAAGGGCGAAAATACGGAGTTGGTGCTATCGTTGTGAGCCAACGGCCTTCAGAGTTAGATGAGACTATTCTTTCCCAGTGTGGAACCTTCTTTTCACTCCGTCTTACGAACAGTAGCGACCAAGGGCGAGTAAAAGCAACAGTACCCGATGCTCTTGCAGGATTAATAGACCTGCTACCAGCTCTCCGCACGGGGGAAGCAATGGTGCTCGGAGAAGCAATGCAGATACCAAGCCGAATCCGACTTCCGCTAATTGAGCCAAGGCCTAAAAGTGATGATCCTGAAGTAGCGGAATGTTGGAAAAACAAGAGGATCGAAAAGCCTGCCTATGAGTTGGCTGTTACAGGTTGGCGTCAGCAGCGAATGCCAACCCCACCTGTTGATGCAACCGAGCAGAAAGGAGAAGACAATGGAGAGGATTCCGGTCCAGTCGAGTAACTTAGCGTCAGTAGGATATGACTCGGGAACAGCGACTCTGGAGGTGGAGTTCTTGAGTGGTGCTGTCTATCAGTATTTTGGTGTTCCCGAATCCGTATACGAGGGATTGCTGAACGCGCCTTCAAAAGGGAGATACCTCGACCAGTTCGTAAAGAAGGCTGGGTACTCATACGCTAGGATAGCGTGAGATGTTTCTGGTGAGAGTGTGATAACAGTAGGCAAAGCGTAGATGAGAGTTCTTCACACAGCAGACTGGCACTTAGGTCGGATCTTTCATGGTGTGCATCTCACCGAGGACCAGGCGTATGTGTTGGACAAATTAGTAGAGATCGTGCAGGACGCTCGCCCTGATGTTGTAATCGTCGCCGGCGACGTATACGACCGAGCCGTACCGCCACAAGATGCTGTGTCTCTTTTGGACGACGTTTTGTCACGGCTCATTGCCAAGGTCGGCGTGCCGGTAGTGCTGATCGCCGGGAACCATGATAGCCCTGAGCGGCTAAGCTTCGGCGCGCGGTTATTGGCGAACAGTAATCTGCATGTGTTTGGGCCCTTGCTGCCGGAGTGTTGCCCAGTTGTTATAGAAGATGACTTTGGTCCAGTAAATATCTACGCGATACCTTTTGCGGAGCCTCCCGTGGTGCGGGAGAAGATCGCTGTAGACGATATCCGAGATCATGACTCAGCCTTACGTCAGATTCTGCAGCACATCACGGCAAGACAACCCGTAGACAGGCGTTCGATCCTTGTGGCTCATGCCGCTGTTGTAGGAGGCAAAACAAGCGATTCGGAGCGCTCCCTTTCGATTGGGGGCTCAGAAACGGTGGAGCCAGCCATATTCGAAGGTTTCGACTATGTTGCCTTGGGCCACCTACACCAGCCGCAATCGTCGGGCGAAGATCACATCCAGGGAAATATTGGGGTCGGGTCTTTATTTTTGGTATTTTGTGAAGTTGGGGACCCCATAAGAGTTTTATTCTAGCTGTTTTACGGCACCCCCCTCGCTGTCCTCTTTGCTGCAACCAAGCAGGCACAAAATTTGTACGCACCCAAAGCTGAATGACATAAATTCTCTGTCAACGGACAGTAAAAATGTCACCCTAAAAGGTCTTTAACGGGACAGTGAAAATGTCCCCTTTTGGATATTGTTTAGGCATAGATATTAGCCCTGCCAATGTGTTTTTTGTAGTTTAAGGCAGGGCTAGTTTTTTAAGTTTGTGTAAGTTTGTGGTAGTTATCAATATGGGGCATGTATTCCCCCCAATTCACCTTCCAGAGGATACCTTTTCTTGTTTTTATGATCTTTGGTTGTGCTGTTTATACTCCTACGCCATGGGTGATCCATGGATGGTTTATATATTTCTCTTGATTTTGCCTTGTTCCCTAACTCTTCTTCTTGGATAGCTTTCTTGTTACTGTCACTTGAGATAGCCTTTAGTTTAAAGTAATCGCCACTGTATAAAGCTCCAAGGGAACCATCGAGATGCCTTGTAACACAAACAGGGCTTTTGGGCTTCAGAGGTACCACGTGCCCTTTAGAATCTAACAGCTGATAAGTACTACCCCCATAAGATATTGTGGATCCATTTGAAGCTTTTCTGTGACTCCTTATGCATATGATTTTATGCAAAGACTCTAATCCAGGGTTTGCCCTGAATGCCTGTTCTTTATCTTCTGCCCTTACAGCGAAACGGCTGTTAAACCTCTTTTTGAAATCACACAGAAAATCATTGGCATCTTCCATGGTGCAAATATTTGCTATCCTAAGCTCTACGATCAAACGACTCTGCAGAGTCTCCCAAAGACGCTCTATACGCCCCTTTGCTTGAGGTGAACGAGCCTTTATATGGGTTATGTCCAACTGATTCAACACCTCTCCAAACTTAGTAAGTTTAACTCTTTCTCCTTTAAGCTCTTCCTCTATGGTGAGCTTCTCTCCTTTAGGAGAAAAGAATATAGAATGACCGTCACTGTATATACTCCTGGGAATCCCGTAATCTTCCACCATCTGCTTCAAAACATGCATATACCCAAATAAATCTTCATTGGGCCTGAAATAAAGGCCCAAAACCTTCCCTGTGGCATCATCTATGGCTCCATGAAGACACAACTTGGAACATCTTCCCTCAAGCCAGTCATGGGGACTGGCATCGCACTGTACTAGCATGCCCTCCATAGGCATGCGCTTCCTGGAGCGCCTCCGCCTCGGAGCCTTATGAGTGTGTTTGTTGGGTATTGAGGCCTCTTTGAGAATACGACCTATCGTCTTGGCCGACACAAATATCCCATCGTGCTCCCTCATCAGCTCTGACATGTGTTGGTAACTGGCTCCAGCATATTTACCTACTGCAAAACCTACTATGGCCTCTTTTACCTCTTCGGACGTAGCATGTTTAGGCTTCCTACCCCTGTTACCATGCGCCAACGCTGCTATACCTCTTTCCTTCACCCCTGCCTTCAGCCTTTTTATTTGACGCTCACTCAACCCTAATACACACGACGCTTCCTTCACCGTCACCCTGCCATCCAATAACTGCTCTACAACATATGCCCGCCTGGATTCCTTCTCATTCAAATATACGTCACCCCTGCTCATGGGGACATTTTCTCTGTCCCCTTACAGGGTGACAATATCACTGTCCGGTAACAGAATGACATAAATCCTCTTGACACTATTTGTCGCTAATTATACATTAAGTTAAATAGGTGAATATGACTTGTGACTTAGTGGGCAGCGCCACCGGCAGCTTTGGAGCAAAGGAAAGCAGAGGAGGGGAGTAAAATGAAGAATCAAATTCCCCTTTCGATACGGTTCTTTTTATTGTTTTGTATCTTATCCATCCTTGTAATTTTGAACTTTGCAGGAAGAGTTTATGCGCTAGGAAAGCCTTGCGATGGATGCGAGAGGACCGCGGTTTTGAAATCGGCAATAAACGTCGAAGGAAGGTCTATGGAATCGTACTTGGCCGAGTTCGGGACTTCTCCGTGTTTTCACCTTCTTGATACGGCAGCAGTATCTGATTTTATCGATAAAGAAATACAAATGGGGATTCCTGGAAAGCTTCCCAATTTCAAAATACCCGAATACTATTTCACTGTAGAATACGAGGACGATTTGGAAGGGCAAATAAAGTCGCGTTTCAGCATCAAGCTGTTCTTCTACAATGATAAGCTGGTCCACACATGGACCACAGAATCAGAAAACCCTAAACTTACTTTTCGTGCTCACATTAATATGATGTTTAAAAATAGAAATGCAGTGTTCAGGAAGACCTACCCCCTTGATGTGTATGTACTAAATCCCTTCGAGAAAAGACCGTATAGCTGTGAAATAAAACCTCTGAAGGAGGACCTTTTGCTCGGAGACGAAACCTCGGTGACTATCACTGATATCAGGGACATTGAAGGAAACAAATCAAGAGAATTCAACCGGATTGTTGTTCAGGCACTGAATGGGGAAATAATCGGCGGAGCCAGCTTGAACGTTGATCCGGATCTCAAAGCTTTTTTGGTATCAGAGGGCAACATAAAATTTAAGTATCGTGCACCTACTCCATCTGAGCCAGAGGGTATATCTGAAGATAAAATAATTGTTTACAACGCCTGCGAGATTTTAGACCCCTCCGTTGTTCCCCTAGAATATACGACGGTGAAGGATAAAATAGCAGAAAAGGAAATAAAACTTAAAAAGGGAGAGCCCTTTATAGAGTTTGACATCTCTGTTAAAGGTAAGTCAGAAGATAAAGGAATTAACTACGAAAAAACTGGTTCCTACAACTACAACGGAACACTAAGGTTTAAGCTAAAACTTACAGACTCTCACAAATCCGATGGAGAACTGCACCAGTCCTACGAGGGGACCGACTGTGAAGTAATAAATCTTTCTGGAACGTCGGTAGGGAAGACCATCAGTTGGGATGCAGATCATAAGAGAAAGCGCACCGAAAATACGAACCTTTCCATTTCGTTCTGCGAAGGGCTATCCCCATCCACGTCTTTGAGTGTTGTGTTCGATAAAGATGGAAAGGTTAAGAAAGTTGACCTAGGAGGGTTTGAGTTTTCTATTTGCTTGAATGGGACCACGGTAATTACCGACTTCGATGGAAAAACTTATACGCAAAACATTCCATATGCGCCTGATACACAAATGCCGCTACCTGAAATTTTCGTACTGGACTTAAATGCTGATTTGGGATTCTACAACGTCGATGGAAACGACTTTGGAGACTTAAAATCAGGAATAATCCAAGGAAACAGAATCATCACTGAAAAATCTGATGTCAGCGAAACGGTGAAAAATGTGACCTACAGAGCAGTATTGGTTGGAAATAGGTGAGTTTTGTTAAAGTAACCTGAGTAGAAGAAAGCCGCAAAAGCATGGTATTTTTGTGGCTAGGTCTAGCTTTAGTTCATTATAAGGTTGTTTAGCCTGAGAGCAAAGAAGAAACTTTGCTGTTTCATGTAAAAATATTGGAAATACTGTAAAATAAGATAAAGCTTGATATGTTTAAAGCAATCCAAGGATAAAATTAGAAGTTAATGGAGGTGGAGGCAGTGGAGCAGGCCGTTAAGGTACTGGATTTCGCCATGAAAATGGAGCTTCAGGCACGAGATTTTTATCTGGAGTCGCTGGATGAGGTGAAGCTGGAGACCACGAAACAGCTTTTGGCCTACCTAGCGGAATGGGAAAAGGGTCACTACGATTTCCTCAAGAAACAAAAGGAAAGCGTGGAGGGAAACAGTCGGTGGGATACCAGCGCGGAACCTTCGATAGATGAGAAAGAAGGTGAAAAGATCGTTTCCTCCAAGAAAGAGGGGACACCGGTGGAACCCCCTATTGACGAGCTTACAGGCGATATGGCTATCCTGCGCATAGCACTGGTCATGGAGACGGATTTTCACAACTTTTACAAGAATGCAGCAAAGAACATGAAAGACGAAGAGGGGCGTAAGGTGCTTGAAATGCTTGCGGAGTGGGAAAGCGGGCACCAGCAGATGATAAACGAACAATATAGTGCTTTGCACAAGGACTTCATGGCAGAGATGGGATTTGAGCCATTCTAAAGATGCATATGAAGTGACAAAGACAAGGAGGATAGCAGACATTGGGAAAAGACAATGAATCGATACATGAGTTCGACGTTAATCTGATCTGTGAATATTTTTTGGGCCTCAAGAGGCAGGGGCCAGGGAGCCCAGAGGTAACCGTGAAGGCGTTGAGCTTTATAGAGGGTCTTTCAAAGGACTCCAACATTGTTGATATAGGCTGTGGAACAGGTGGGCAGACCATGGTTATAGCCCAAAATGCCCCTGGAAGGATAATTGGCGTAGATCTCTTTTCGACTTTCGTTGAAAAACTCAACGAGAATGCAAAAGCTTTAGGTTTGCAGGATAGAGTAGAGGGTATCATAGGCTCCATGGATAATCTGCCTTTTAATGATGAAGAGTTCGATGTTATCTGGTGTGAAGGGGCAATATACAACATAGGTTTCGAGCGGGGCCTGATGGAATGGCGCAGGTTCTTGAAGAAAGGAGGATACATAGCTGTTACGGAGGCTTCTTGGTTCACCGAAGAGAGGCCAGAGGAGATAGAGAAGTTCTGGCAGGATGCATACCCGGGAATAGATACCATTGCCAATAAAGTGGCCCAGATGCAGAAGACGGGGTATGTCCCCGTTGCCGTGTTTACTCTGCCTGAAAGTTGTTGGATAGACAACTTCTATGTTCCCCAAATTAAACTTCAGGAAGAGTTTTTAAAGAGAAACGAGGGGAACGATGCTGCAGCGAGATTCGTGGAATATCAACGGTACGAGGCTGAACTTTACCATAAATATAAAGAATACTATGGGTATGCTTTCTACATAGGAAGAAAAATATGATTTTGGTTTTAATTGTAGTAGTGTTCCTTATCGGTGCGGTAAAATGCTCGTTCCCTTTGAAGGGGAGGCATCCTGGATATTGGGGAAAGACATAAAACCTTACTGGCGAGGCATGATAAAAAAAATAGAATATAGATCATAAGCGGGTTTTAGGTAAAAATTATTGCTGGAGGATCCAAACCTATGGAAGCTGTTCGGCTTTTTTCATCTATCTCTCCTGTATATCAAGCCCTAGTGGCGACTCTGTTCACCTGGTTTGTAACAGCCTTGGGGGCGGCCGTGGTTTTTCTTAAGAAGGACATCAACAGAAAGGCCTTGGATGCTTCTTTGGGCTTTGCTTCTGGGATAATGATATCTGCTAGTTTTTTCTCTTTGATCTTGCCGGCGATAGGGTTCGCGGAAGGTTCAAAAATACCCAGCTGGGTGCCTGTTTCAATAGGTTTTTTGTTGGGCGGTTTTTGCCTAAGGTTGTTGGACAGGGTTATACCTCATCTTCATCTTTTCTCTCCAGAAGAAAAAGCGGAAGGTATAAAGACGAACCTGCCCAAGACGGCCCTTTTGATTTTGGCTATAACCATTCACAACCTTCCTGAAGGCCTTGCCGTAGGAGTGGCCTTCGGCAGCTTGGGCACAGCTGAAGGATCGTCCCTCTGGGGTGCTGTAGCTTTGGCAGTCGGCATAGCCATACAAAATTTTCCGGAAGGTATCGCGGTCTCCTTGCCACTGAGAAGGGAAGGGATGTCCCCCTTCAAGAGTTTTTGGTACGGACAGCTCTCAGCAATTGTGGAGCCCATAGGCGGAGTCATAGGAGTGTCCATGGTTTTATTGAGCAAGGCCCTGCTTCCCTATGCCCTCTCATTTGCTGCTGGAGCGATGATATTCGTGGTCATAGAGGAATTGATACCTGAATCCCAGAGTGGAGAAAATGGAGACATAGCAACAACCGGAGCCATAATTGGCTTCGTGGTTATGATGATCCTCGACCTTGCCCTCTCATAAGGCCCTAAAAGGAGCCAACACTTTGATGTAAGGGATGAAAATTGTATAATAATTACATTCTTGCATTTATGGATGTCATGGCACTATAACCGTGTGTGTTTGGGGGACGATCGATTTGAAACTGACAAAGGCGCCAATTGCATTGTTCTGTGCCCTTTTTCTTTTTTGGATATTGTTTACGGGAAAGCTTGATACTGCAGGGTTAGTCCTTGGGATAATCTTGAGTGTGTTTGTAACTTGGTTTACATGGCGGGTCTTTATACCTCCTGCTCATGAAATGCCGGGACAGGTTGCACCGGTTTTGCATTTTAATTTGGCTTGGTCCTTGGTTTTTTTCCCCCTGTTTTTCTGGGAAATTTTCAAGGCTACGGTGCAAGTCGCTATGCTTACGTTGAAGCCTGACCTGAACCTCATGCCGGGCATTGTAAGGGTGAAGACGAACCTAAAGCACAAAACATCCTTGGTCATGTTGGCCAACCATGTAACTCTTACTCCAGGAACTGTCACGGTCGACGTAGATCTTGTGCACCACGAGCTGTACGTTCATTCCCTCAATCTTAGGACACTTGATGAGTGCGCTGTCTGTGCGGACGTGAACAAACTGGAAGAGCGCTTGAGGAGGCTGGTGGAATGATATACCTAACCCTTTGGGGGCTTTTGATCGCTGCTTTAGGAGGTTTTTACCGTGTTGTGGTGGGGCCAACCGTGCCGGATAGGATAGTGGCAGCCGATGCCATGACGGTCATTATTACCACTGCCTTGGCCGTTCTTTCTTTGGTCTTTGAAAATGGAGTGTTTCTGGATATCGCCTTGGCCTTTGCCATCCTGTCCTTTGCAGATGTCCTCATAATGGCCAAATATTTCGAGCATGGAGAGCTGCACAAATGATTAAAGAGATAAGCCATGTCTTAGCCTATTTATTCATGGCCTTGGGAGTTTTTTTCTCCTTGACGTCGGTTGTGGGGATACTTCGTTTTCCTGACGTTTACACCAGGATCCATGCAGGGACCAAGGCCCTCACAGGAGGGGCACTGTTCGTTTTGACGGGGGGCGCAATCTTAGCCCCAAGCTGGCAGGCTTCGGCCAAGTTCGCCTTGATCATAGTGTTCTTTTTGATCACCAATCCTCTTTCATCTCATGCGGTTGCAAGGGCGTGTTACAGGCACGGTATAAAGCCGGAACTGATTTACAAGGATGAGTACAGGCAAAAACTATCCGATAAAAAAGGATGATTGCGATGGAGGCTTTCTTTGCTTTCGTGTGTGTTTTTTTGGCTCTAACGGCACTGGTCGCTTCAGAGGCCAGCGATATATTGAGCGCTGTAATAAGCCTCTCAGTTTTTGGTGTCCTTATGGCGATGGTATTTGTAATCCTCCAAGCCCCGGATGTGGCCCTGACTCAGGCCGTCATAAACTCTGGTCTTGTTACATCCTTTTTCCTGGTAGCCTACAGCCAGACTCAGAAGAAAAGCCTGCCGAAGCAGGAGAAAGATCCAGGTGATGATATATGAGGCTCAGGGATCGTCTTCATGACTTGGTTTTGCTGTGTCTTTGTCTTGGCATGGGGTGGTGGCTCTGGGAAGGGGTGGCCGCAATAGATGACCCGGAGTACATTATAGGCCCAGCTGCGTATTATCTGGTCAATACGGCCAAGGAGACAGGAGCTGTAAATGTGGTGGCGGCAATACTTTTTGATTACAGAGGCATTGATACCCTGGGCGAGACGACAGTGATATATACTACGGTCTGCGGAGTTGCCATGCTGTTCAGTAAAAGCAGATACAAAAAGTCCTCCGCGGGGCTTTCTTTCATAGCGAGGCGAGGCATAAGCTTTGTTGTGCCTTTTCTTTTCATGTACGGCTCTGCAATAATCCTTATGGGGCATCTCTCCCCTGGTGGGGGGTTCCAAGGAGGAGCTGTTTTCGCCACTATAACCATCTTGTTCTGCATAGTATTTGGCTCTAGTTTCGAGGCCTCCAGGATAAGCCCAAAAACAAAGGAAACCATAGAGTCCCTAGGCGGTTTGCTCTTTGTGTTTATAGGGGGAGTGGGCCTTTTGGCTGGAGCAGGTTTTCTGGCCAACACTGCAGCTGGCTTTCCACGGGGGCAAGTAGGAAACTTCCTCAGTGCCGGTACCATTCCCTTGCTCAACGTAGCTGTGGGCATGAAGGTGGGAGCAGGACTATCTACCATATTCTACAGTATGGTAAAGGTCCTTGATTTGGAGTTCAATGAACAACTCACGGAGGTAATGGACAATGATAAAAATTAGCTACGCCACAGCTATTTTTGTGTTTTGCGTAGGCCTTTATACGATCTTGTCCAAGAGGAACCTCTTCAAGACGGTAATAGGTCTTACGATAATGGAGGCCGGGGCTCTCATGCTCATAGTCACTGCCGGCTATGTGCACGGAGGCGTGCCCCCGTTGATCCCCATAGAAGGACAAGCTGTAAACCCCCTGCCCCATGCTTTTACTCTGACTGCCATAGTAATAGGGGCTAGCGATGTGGCGTTGGCCTTGGCATTGGTGATAAAAGTGCATCGCCGCTACGGAACGGTGGACTTGGACAAGATAAGGGGGCTGAAGGAATGACTCTCGTCTTGGCAGTTGTATTTCCTCTGTCATGTGCCTTCTTGATCCCTCTTTTGCACCTTTATGGGGGTGCGCTTTTGCGCAAATTCTTGCCCGTAATGGGACTTGGAACTTTGGCCTTGACTTTAGCTGCTGCATTGTCAGGTTTCAATGACTACGCCCTTTCCTTTTTTGGGGGGTGGCCAGCAAGGTTAGGAGTAGTCTTCGTGGTCGACAGCTTGTCGTCGATTTTTCTTATATTGGTTGCCTTTGGTAGCGGCATTTCATTGTTGTATTCCTACGATCGCATGGGGACGGGGCCTTGGAGGTTCTACGTAATCTTTTTTCTCCTTCAAGCATCGATGAATGGAGTCTTACTCACCGGGGACCTCTTCAACATGTTCGTTTTTTACGAAATATTCTCTCTTACTGCCTATCTTCTTGTATCTTACAGTTTGACATGGCAGGCCGTGGAGGCTGGATTGAAATATCTTGTCATGGGGACCGTCGGTGCATTTTTCATACTTTTAGGAGCAGCATATGCCTTCATAGCAAACAAGACATTGAACATGGCCGCTTTGGCTGTATCCTTGCCCCAGATCCCTAAGGCGACGCTCGTAGTTATAGCTGCCTGCATGGTGGTGGGGCTTTCGTTGAAGGCGGGGGCTTTCCCCTTTCACTTTTGGCTTCCTGACGCCCACTCTTCAGCTCTAACTGCCGTCAGTGCACTCCTTTCAGGGGTAGTCATCAAAGTGTCCGTATATGCTCTCATTCGGATTTCCCTTTTGTTCTTTGGGGATCCCTTGCCTACAGTCTTCGATGTCATAACGGCCCTCGGAGTTATTTCCCTGTTGGGCGGGCACCTCATGGCTTTCAAACAGCAGGATATAAAGAGGCTTCTGGCTTACTCAACTGTCGCTCAGATAGGCTACATAATGATAGGCGCAGGTATGGGCACGGCCATGGGAATAGGAGCGGCTTTGTTCCATTCTGTAAATCACATGCTCATGAAATCGGGGTTGTTCATGACCGCAGGGCACCTTGCAGAGGAGATGAAGACTCGTAATATATCCCACATGAGGGGGCTTTTCGCCCATCGCAAGGGATTAGTTTTGGCCTTCACCGTCCTGGCTGCTGCTATAGTTGGGGTGCCGCCTCTTAACGGATTTATGAGTAAGTGGTACCTGGTAATGGCATCGGTTGAGAAAGGAAACCTCTTGGCTGCCCTGTCGTTGGTGTTTGGGACAGTCATTTCCGCCTCTTATTATCTTCGAGTCCTGCATGCGTTTTATGCCCCTGGAGATGGGCCTAAAAAATACAAGGACCCAAGGTGTCCCTTGGCGGTAGCTGTGGTTCTTTCGGGGTGCTGTGTGGTTTTGGGGTTACTTCCCTTTTTTTACCCTATTGGGGATATCTTTGCTGAAGTTGGGGCTAAGGCCCTTGATGTCAAAAACTACGTAGCCGCAGTTTTGTTGCAGTGATTGCTAAATCTTGTCCCGGCGGTTTCAACTAGCTGCAGTGTAAGAAAGGAGTTACTTGAATAATGGCCTTTGGCGACCCTATGAGCCTGTTCTTTGCTGTCTCTTCAACAGTTCTTTCTGTGGCGGTGCTTTTTTATAACGAATGGTATTTTGAGGGGAAAGAAAGGAGAACCTTTAACTTTCTGACTGTTGGGTGCTGGGTTGCCTCCATAGGGGCTCTTTTCGCACAGGATTGGTTGGTGTTCGTGGTGTTCGTGGAGGTGGTCTCCTTGATCCTGTGGCGAATGATCTCCTTTACGGACACAAAGGCGGCCCTTATTTACCTGCTGGCTCAGCTTGGGGCAGCGGGACTCATTCTCATAGGCGCAGCAGGGGCATCATTGGAAGCAGGAACGATGGCGGTGGGGCCGGTACCATCTGAATGGAGATGGTTTGTTTTGGTTGGGTTGGGGGTCAAGACCGCCTTTCCTGGAGTCCATTTTTGGCTGCCAAAAGCCCACAGTGCGGCGCCTACGCCAGCTAGCGCCTTACTTTCTGGATTTGCCGTCAAGCTCGGCATATATGGTATTGCCAGGCTAGGGACCTTCGCCAGCTCTCCGGAGCTTTTGATAATAGGTTCGGTCATGGCCATATTTGGGGTTTTAAAGGCCCTGATGCAGCATGACGCAAAGAGGCTTTTGGCTTACCACACAGTGAGCCAACTAGGCTACATGGTCGCAGCTCTTGGAGTAGGTACACTGCTGGGGCTTGCCGGTGCCCTTTATCATGCCCTGGCCCATGCATTGTTCAAGGGGTTACTTTTTTTGTCCGTGGGGCGCCTGGAAAAATTCTACGGCACCAAGGATCTTCGGCTTTTAAGGGGTAGTGCTGCCTGGGATATGCCTTACACCTTTGTCCTGTTTATTGTTGGAGCGCTGGCAATATCCGGTTTCCCTGGTATGAGCGGTTTTGCCAGCAAGGTAATGATAAAGGAAGCACTCAAGGAACAGGGGATGTATCCTGTCTATTGGGTCTTGCAGGCAGCGGGCGTCGGAACTGTAATATCCTTTTGTAAGCTGGGCTACTATGGTTTTTTGAGCGGAGGGAAAAAAGGCGCAATAGTTGGGAGAAAAGAAGGGTTAGCTTATTCTCGTGGCTCTTTTGGATTTTTGGGAATGGTCATACTGGCTGCTGGCACGGTATTTTTGGGCTTTGATCCTGAGGTTACAAGTGGCTTTCTAAAAATTTCAATGCCCGGTTTCTTTGGGTGGGACAACGTTTTTTCTTCGCTTTTAGTGGTGTCCTTGGGGGTGGGGATATTTTATCTTGTCAAGGACTTTCTCTCATCTGGATTTCGGGGGAGCGTTGTCTTGGATGGTTTGTGGAAGAAGATACAGCATGTTCCCCTTGCCGTTCATTTTGTCATAGTGAAGATGCACTCTGGAAGGTTGCGATTCTACCTGACTGTGGTCGTGTTTGCTACCTTGGCCATTTTGTTGTACTTGGCCAAGCACTGGCGTTGATTGTACAATGGCCGAAAATCAGATATTGGGAGCAAACCGCTATGAGGCTTTGGTCTCGCCGTGAAGCTAATTATTATATGTTGCAGTGTTTGATACAATTGAATTGGTTGGTGATAAGTTGGAGGCCATCAAGATATTTAAGAACGGGTTGCTTACGGGGCTGATACTCCAGGTTGCCATAGGTCCAGTGTTCTTCTTTGTTGTGAGTTTGGTTTTACAGGCTGGGGCCTTTGCTGGTCTGGCAGCTGTGGCGGCAGTAACGATGGTGGATTATCTTTACATAACCCTCGCTATATTGGGGGTGGGCAAGCTCCTTGAAAAGGACAAATTCAAAAGGATTTTTGGCCTTGTAAGCTCTGTCGTTTTGATTTTGTTCGGGTTGTCAATCGCAGCGAGTGGAGGCGGGGTGGGCTTTTCATCAAACCTTGTTCCTGGCAAGTGGGGCTTGATTTCCAGCTTTGCGTCGGCATTCATTTTGACCATCTCGAGTCCCCTCACCATCGTGTTCTTCACAGGGTTGTTTGCAGCCAAGGCCTTAGAGCATGATTATAAGAAGAGAGAACTTTGGATCTTTGGACTTTCTGCAGGAAGCGCCACGTTCTTGTTTTTGGGTACTTCAGTGGTTCTTTTTTCTATGTTTGCAGGCAGTGTGCCTGCTTCGCTCGTAAAGGTTCTTAATCTAATCGTGGGTGCCCTTCTTGTTTTCTATGGTTTGGTTAGGGGGGTTAAGATATTTAGATGTATAGCTTTAGATAGCTGCAAAAAGTGAGCTTAGAAAAGGGGTGGTTAACGTGAGAGTAAAAAATAAGAGGATCTTTAAAGCTTTTGGGGCCGTTTTAATGGCTTTGATAGTAGCCTCGTTTCTTTGGGTAGGTCCCCAATCTGTCGAAGCTGCCGAAAAGGAAAGGCCTATAGTTGTGGGCTCAAAGATAGATACGGAAGGGGCTCTTTTGGGGAACATGATAGTAGTCTTTTTGAGGGCTAAAGGGTTTAAAGTGGTTGACAGGGCTCAGACTGGGACGACCAAGGTTGTTAGGGAGGCTTTGATATCAGGAGAGATTGATGTGTATCCCGAATACACTGGCAACGGTTATTTCTTCTTCTCTGGGAAAACCGATGCCTCCATCTGGAAGGATTTTGAAAAAGGATGGGAGACGATAAGGGACCTGGACAAAAAAGCCCACAACTTAGTGTGGCTCCGACCAGCGCCGGCCAACAACACCTGGGCGATAGCCATGAGAAGGGACGATGCCGAGAAGGCCAATATCAGGACATTGGAGGACTTGGCTTCATACCTTAAATCTGGGGGGTACTTCAAGATAGCGGCAAGCGAAGAGTTCGTCTCTAGCGAAGCTGCTCTTCCGGCTTTTGAAGCAGGGTATGGCTTCAGACTATCCAATGAACAGATAGTGGTGTTGTCTGGGGGGAACACGGCGCTTACGGAAAAGGCTGCAGCTACCAGGCAGGATGGAGTCAATGCGGCCATGGCCTATGGCACTGATGGGCAACTTGCCGCTTTAAACCTAGTGGTGCTTGAGGACACTAAGCACATTCAGCCCGTGTATGCCCCGGCCCCTGTGGTGCGCCAGGAAGTGTTGGATATATATCCAGAGTTGAAACCTCTGTTGGAAGATTTGTTCGCAACGTTGGACCTGGAAACCCTCCAGACCCTGAACGGTAAGATAGCGGTAGATGGCCAGGATCCGAAAAAGGTGGCCCAGGAATATTTGAAGGCAAAGGGATTTTTGAATTAGAGGATGAACAAGGGAAATGACGGCAAAGGCGTGTTGCGCCTAGCCTTCTTTATATCCGTTTTGGCAGTTTTTTTTCCTCTTTATCTTGTTAGGGAAAACAGGGTAGCTGAGGGAGTCCTGTATGGTCTTACAGGACTCCCTGAAAAGGGGTGTATCCTTTTTGTTCTGTTGCCCATCTTTCTTCATGGGATTGCTTTGTTCTGCCCTTCTTGCGAGGCCAGGAAAAAGATTTCTATAGCTTTTTCTTTTTTGGGTGCCATCTCTCTGATACTGTTCCTCTCTGGATTGAGCTCCTACTATGGCGCAAACGGTCCAGAATCCGTAAGGATCGCTCCAGGTCCTGGTTTTTTGCTGATGGCGTTTTCTTTATTGGTGCCTGTGTTGGGTTTTGAGATACCTCCAGGAATTGCCTCATTGGGGATTGGAATTCTTGTATTGGTGTCGTGGTTTTTGATAGCCACGGGGCGTTTGGATGCCCTTGGGGTTCTCAAAGAGGCATTGAACAGGCAGGACCGCTTAGTCGCAGAGATTGTAAACCACGTTCGCATATCTTCCAGCGCTGTCTTGATAGCAAGTTTTCTGGGGATACCCGCAGCGTTTTTGATCTCTAAGGGTAGCAAGGCCAGGAAGGCCTTTCTTGGCCTGATGAACGTGCTGCAGACTATTCCTAGTATAGCCCTTTTTGGTTTGCTCATTGCTCCCTTGGCGGCTTTGAGCAGGTCTTTCCCCCTTTTGAGGGAGATGGGAATAAGAGGTATAGGGGATGCGCCGGCCATAATAGCCTTGTCTATTTATGCCCTCTATCCCATCCTGAGGAATACGTTGGCTGGTATAGAGGGGGTTTCGCCGTCTGTTTTGGACTCTGGCGAGGCCATGGGAATGAGCAGACGGGAGATGTTGAGGATAATAATAATTCCCCTGACCTTACCTTTCATAGTCCATGGAGTGCGACTTGCCATGATACAATCCATAGCCAATGCAACCTTGGGCAAACTGATAGGTGCTGGAGGTTTGGGGGTATTCGTTTTTGAGGGCTTAGGACAATATTCGGTGGACATGGTGGTGCTTGGAATAATATTCTTAGCTCTTTTGACTATAGGGGCAGATGCGTTGTTTCGCATTGTAGGATACGCGGTGGTCCCTAAGGCCCTTAGAAAACAGTATTATTCAGAAGACAGGAGCAGTTAGTCATGCGCGAGGCCATTATCGAATTTAGCGGAGTAGAAGTCAAATACGGCGAGGTAGAAGCCCTGAGAGGGATAGACCTAAAGATACCTGGTGAAAAGGTGACGGTGATCATCGGCCCTAGTGGATGCGGCAAGTCCACCATGATCAGGACCGTCAACAGAATGGTTGAGCCCACGAGAGGGACTGTTAGGTACCAGGGGCAAGACGTAAAAACCTTTGACAAAATAGAACTCCGAAGGCAAATGGGGTACGCAATTCAGAACGTGGGGCTTATTCCTCACCTTACAGTGGAGGAAAATATCCTACTGGTTCCAAGGCTTTTGGGGTGGCCTGAAGATAGAAAGAAAAAGAGGGCGAAGGAACTTTTGGATCTTATAGGCTTGGATGCGGGAAAGTACGCCAATAAATATCCTTCTGAACTTTCAGGGGGGGAAGCCCAACGAGTAGGCGTTGCGCGGGCTTTGGGGGCTGATCCACCAGTTTTGCTCTTTGACGAGCCCTTTGGTGCTGTAGATCCATTGAAAAGGGAGGAATTGCAGGACGAGTTTATTAGGATCCAGAGGCGCTTGAGGAAAACGGTGCTTTTCATCACTCATGACTTGAGCGAAGCCATTCGCCTTGCGGACTACATGGTCATCATGAAGGACGGTGTAGTGGTACAGGCTGATGCTCCAGAGAGGTTGCTCAAGGAACCTGGTAGCGATTTCGTGGAGCAGTTTTTGGGCACGGACCGAACCTTACAGCGTTTGACCCTTCTTACGGCGGACAGAATAGCAAAACCCCTCAGAGCAGAGAAAGAGGAGTTTGTTGGACTTTCTGGCGTTTCTTGGAAACCCCTCGAGGAAGGGGAAATACTGGCAAAGTTCAAGAAAGATTCTGGTGAGTTTGCTTATAGGACGGTGCGAGTGAGCATTCACGCTGCAAGGCCTTACGCATCTTTGAAGGAGTGCGTTTCAAGGCTTTTGGCCCTTGGTTTGTCAGCTATTCCGGTGGTTGATGATTCAGGAAAGGTTGTAGCAGAGGTGCTGTTTGATGATATTCAAAGGATCACGAAAGAAGGATAGAAAGAAGGCGCTAGCCATTAATGCCTTCATGGCTTTTTTGCTTGCAGTGTACGTTCTGAGCCCAACAGTTCAGAAGCTGGTGTTGCGCAGCCTTTTCCCCAACGCATCTTCGTATGTGCATCCCAGGATATCTCTTGCTCATATGACGTTGGTTCACCTGGGCCTTACCTTGAGTGCAACGGCCCTTTCGGTTGTTGTAGGTGTGACGGTGGGAGTTTACGTGACTCGATCATTTGGTCGAGAGTACCTTCCTTTGACCGTTCGTACAAACGCCCTCTTGCAGTCCTTACCTCCTTCAGCTGTTATCATACTTGCTTTTCCCATCTTGGGCTTTGGATGGAAGCCAACCCTTTTGGCCCTTTTCCTTTATTCGCTTCTTCCTGTCGCGGCCAACACGATAATTGGTTTCCAATCGGTGGGCAGGGACATCTTGGACGCGGCGGATGGCCTTGGGATGAAGGAGGTTCAAAGGCTGTGGATAGTCGAGTTCCCCATAGCTTTCCCACACATTCTCAACGGGATAAGACATGCCTTTATTCTTAACCTTGGTACCGCCGCCATTGGAGCCGTGATAGGTGCAGGAGGGTTGGGAAGCATTATAATGAGCGGTCTGATATCCAACAATTCTGCTTTAGTACTTTCAGGCACGATAGTCATAAGCTCCATAGCCCTTTTGTCAGAGGGAATGTTTTCCCTCATATTTGGTGCACAATAGAACCAGAGAGCTTTTTTGCCACAATATAGAGAAACAATACACAATAACAAACTCCCAATAGTGAAAGAGTTGACAAATTCAATGACCCCTGCTATCATTCATAGTGAAGATATTCACTAACATACGATTGGGGGTTTTTGTTATGTGGGATGATGTTTTCCCCATTGACCAAGTACAGGAAATAAGGACCAAGACCACTGTTTATCTTGGAGCAGGAGCCATTAAGAAGATCTATGACATAGCCAAAGACCTTAAAGAAAAGGGAGTAGATAATGTCTTAGTAGTAACAGGCAGAAGCTCCTACAAAAAGACTGGAGCTTGGGATCATGTAGAAAAGGCCTTGAAGGAGCAGGGCATGGGGTACGCGGTTTACGACAAGGTAACCCCTAACCCAACGGCTGACAGCGTGGATGAAGCAACCAAGATGGGAAAAGATCTTGGGGCCAATGCAGTTATAGCCATAGGCGGCGGAAGCCCCATTGATGCAGCAAAGAGCGTAGCCATACTTCTGGAGTACAAGGACAAGACTGCCAGGGATCTTTACGAACTTTCTTTTGTTCCCCAGAGGGCCGTTCCCTTGGTGGCAATCAACCTTACCCATGGAACGGGGACGGAAGTGGACCGTTTCGCGGTGGTCTCCATACCAGAGAAAGAATACAAGCCAGCGATAGCTTACGACTGCATATATCCCATGTACTCCATAGACGACCCCGAACTGATGACGGGTCTTTCCTTGGATCAAACCAAGTACGTAAGCATTGACGCGTTGAACCATGTCATAGAGGCCTGCACCACCAAGACGGCTAACCCATTTTCAATCTTGCTTGCCAAGGAAACGGTGAGGCTTATAGCAAAATACCTGCCCAAGGCGGTGGAGAACCCTCAAGACCTGAGGGCAAGATACTTCCTCCTCTATGCTTCCATGATAGCTGGAGTCTCTTTCGACAACGGGCTCTTGCATTTCACCCATGCGCTGGAACACCCACTTTCTGCCATAAAGCCAGAACTAGCTCACGGATTGGGGTTGGCGATGATAGTGCCAGCGGTTGTCGAAGCTATTTATCCTGCTTCCAAGGACATTTTGGATGAAGTCCTTGAGCCCATAACCAAGGGCGCCGAAGGGGCAGAGGAAGTTGCCAAGACATTGGAGAAATGGATATTCTCCGTTGGCGTGACATCTAAATTGGAAGATGAAGGATTCAAAGGAGAAGATATACCCAAGCTAGTGAAACTGGTAAGGGAAACTCCTTCTCTGGATGGCCTGGTGTCCCTTGCACCAGTGGAGGGAACCGACGAAGTCATCAAAAAGATATACCAGAGATCCCTCAAACCTATTGCCTAATCCGCACTCACTTTCCCCTAAAGGGCGGCCAAAAGGGCCGCCCTTTTATTATGGACATACAGAAAATATCAATATATAATTACATAAGCATATGACTATATGTTGAGGTGATTTCATGGCCAATGTTAAGAGAACCCCACAAAGAGAAGACCTTGTCTGCGAAGTCTTCTGTGTCCATGGGGAGGAAGTAGAAAGAGCAAGATCTTCCATGCTTACCGATGATGTTTTCGAAGAAATGAGCGGATTTTACAAGCTTTTTTCAGACAGAACGAGGCTTAAGATACTGTGGGCGCTGAGAAATGGCCCTCTTTGCGTGTGCGATCTGTGTGCAGTCGTGGGCATGAGTCAGCCCGCTGTATCCCAACAGCTCCAAAAGCTTAGAAACGGAAGGATCGTGAAAAGTAGAAGAGAGGGGAAGGTGGTCTACTACTCACTGGATGACGAACATATAGAGGCAGCGTTGGATATGGCAATGGAGCACGTTGAGGAAGGCGAAAGGTAGGGACCACCAATGTCGGAGCATCAGGTTTTGGAGGCATCGGAGAGAAAGTATTTACTAAAGGGGCTTGTGTGCGCAGGTTGCGCCGCAAAAATCGAAGATGCCCTGAATAAAACTGAGGGAATAGATGAGGCCAACTTGGATCTTTCAACGGGTGTCCTTTACGTAAAAAGCCGGTTGTCCAATGAGCATGAAGTGGTGGAGAACATAGTAAAAAGCTTCGAGCCCCATGTGGAAGTGACCCCAGCAGGAGCTGAAGAGCTGTCAGAGGAAATGCCCAGGGAGTGTTGTGTTTCTGACGGCGGCAATGCACCTAAAAAACTATTGAGAGTCACAAAAGATGGGGTCGTAATGTTGTTTTCGGCCTTTGCCCTCATTCTACTTTTAGTAAACCAAGAAAGATCTTTCATACCTTACCCTTGGAACTATGTTCTTGCCTTATCAGGATATCTGGCTGCAGGCAGTAACGTCCTGTCCAAAGCAGTGAAAAATTTACTTCATGGTTATATCTTCGATGAATATTTTCTCATGGCCGTCGCTACCATAGGAGCCTTTTTCATAGGGGCTCTTCCTGAGGCTGTGGGTGTCATGCTCTTCTTTCGGATAGGAGAGATCCTTCAGGATAGAGCTGTAAACAAGTCGCGAAGGTCCATAGAATCCCTTCTTGCTTCCCGTCCCAAGACTGCTTTGGTAAGCATTGATGGAAAGTTGGTAGAAATGGATCCTGCGAAAGTAAGTCCTGGCGCTGTAGTGGTAGTAAGGCCTGGAGAGAAAATTCCGCTGGATGGTGTGGTGCTGGAGGGCTTTTCGTCTGTAGACACCTCTCCCTTAACAGGAGAGTCTCTTCCCATCAGCGTTTCTCCTGAATCGGAGGTCAAAGGTGGCTGTATAAATAAAGAGGGGCTGCTTCGCATAAGGACCACCAAACCCTTTGTGGAGTCTTCCATATACAAGATGATGGAACTTGTAGAGAGGGCCTCTGCGAGGAAGGCAAAGACAGAAAAGTTCATAACCACCTTTGCGAAATATTATACCCCTGTGGTGGTATTGCTAGCGGTGGCAGTGGCCGTTATACCTCCCCTGGTCGTGGAAGGAGAAACTTTCTCCAATTGGCTTTACAGGGCCATGGTGCTTCTAGTCATATCTTGTCCATGTGCCCTGGTCGTAAGCATACCCCTTGGTTATTTTGGTGGAATAGGCCTTGCTTCCGCGAGGGGAGTCCTCATAAAAGGATCGATCGTAATGGATGCCCTCAATGATGTGAGAACCGTGATATTTGACAAGACAGGTACCCTGACGGAAGGAGTCTTCAGAGTTCTCTCTGTTGAAGTCGTCGATGGATTTGACGAATCGGAGCTTCTCAGGCTTGCTGCCCTTGCAGAACTTCACTCCAACCATCCCATAGCAAGAACCATCGTGAAAGAAGCGCAAAGGCGAAGGCTTCCTTTGAGAGATGAAGAGATAACTTTCCACAAGGTCTACCCCGGCAAGGGTGTTATGGCCAACTGGAAGGGTAAAAAGATAATCGTAGGGACGGATGAATTTTTGTCCGAAAACGGCATAGAAGTGAAGGAAAGCTCAAAGAATGCCACTGTCGTAAACGTTGCCTTAGAGGGCAAGCACATAGGAAGGATTCTATTGGGCGATGCATTGAGACAGGAGGCCAAGAATGCAGTTTCAAAGCTCAGGGCCCTTGGCGTAGAGAAGTTGATGGTTCTTTCGGGAGACAATCAAAGGTCCACGGAAGCTGTCGCAAAGGAAGCAGGCATTCCTTGCTTCAAGGGGGCTTTGCTTCCCGAAGAAAAGGTCAAGGCGGTTGAAGAGGAGATGGAAAAGGCAAGAGAAAAGGAAAAGCTCCTTTTTGTTGGGGATGGGATCAATGACTCGCCCGTAATAACCAGGTCCGACGTAGGGGTCGCCATGGGGGGCATAGGGAGCGACGCAGCAATAGAGGTCGCTGATGTGGTAATAATGGGAGATTCCCTTGAGAAGGTACCTGAGGCCATATGCATAGCCAGGAGGACCCGCAAAATAATTCTTCAGAACATTGTCTTGGTCTTATCCGTAAAGGCCTTTTTCCTTGCTCTGGGGGCCATGGGAGTGGCAACCATGTGGGAGGCCGTCTTCGCTGACGTAGGGGTCGCGTTGCTTGCTCTTGTCAATTCCATGCGGAGCATGAAATTTCAAAAGAAGGGATGTTAAAGAATCGCCCCCTGCAGGAGCAGGGGGCGATTCTTTTAGGCGCGTCTTGTTCCTGAAGGGTATTTGTCCAGCGGCCAAAGCTGAGGTCCATCCCAGCTGTCCAGGGTGTCCTCAGAGTAGAGTCTTTCTGCTTCCTTTTCAAGCTTTAGCCTTTCCATTGCCTCCCTTTGAGGCAAGCCCGTATTGGGGTCACATCCTCTCAACTTGTAATAGGCATCCAGCATCTTGTCATGTTTTGTCTTTTCCTCCTCAGCTTCCTTGGTTCCGATCATGTCCCATTTGACTGGGAACCTGTCATCTTTCCTGCGGATGCCCTGTCTAGCGTTGAAAGCCATCTCAAGCAAGTACACTCTGTCGGATGCCTCTTCAAGGTCCCTTTCACTGTAGTCTTCTCCGGTCACAGCGGAGAGCAGACGCGCAAGGCCATCTAGCAGAGGATATTTGAAGACCAGAGGCACTGCGCTGACCCAGTTGTTCACGGCCCCTTTACACCTGCCGATCATATCGGTCAGGGTGACTGCCCTTTCAGCTATGAACAGGGTCTTGACCGGGTCTTCTTCAGGAATGTAGCCCTTTTGGATAAGTTCCGGCCAAAGCTCCGGGTCGTTTTCTCCAAAGGCCCAGCTGCGGCCCCTCAGGTGATCGGCTCCCCTCGTCGAAGTTGCGTGGGCAAGGGAGAATATTCCCGCGGGGAAATGTCCTCTGCTAAGGCCCTTTACGTGGTAACAGAAGGGCATGGATTGGGGGCCAATTATCTTGGCAATGTTGTATAGGCCCTCTGCTACCAGGTTGCCGAATCCCTGTCGTAGGGCTATCTGGTGGATTAGTTCGATCTGTGCCTCTGCGTTCTCCCACGAGAGGTCGAGACCTCCAGTGTCTTCTTTTCCTATTATGCCCCGGTTGTAAAGGTCCTTCACGAAGGCTATGGCGTTTCCTAGTCCTATGACGCACATGCCGTACTTGTCGGCCAGGTTTTCCATGGTCATTATGGCTATGGGGTCAGTAATGCCAGAGTTGGTCCCCAGGCAGTGGATACATTCATGTTCCATGGCCTTGCCTATTTCTCCCTTGTAGGGGCCATCGGGTATCTGGAACACGTCCTTGCAGGGTACGACACAGCTTGCACAGGCGGTGCGGCCAACCTCATACTTTTTGAGGGATTCGGGGAGCAACTCCTCAGGAGCCTCTTCGGGAGCAAGATATTTTTCGTTGTTGCGAAAACCTGGGTACCACCTGATCATGCCCACGTGAGTACCTATCTTGGCTACCACGTCCCGCTGGAAGGGGTCGTTCATCAGGTAGTCCCTGTCGGCTTTGGCAAGCTCTTCAAACGCTGAAGGGTCGGATATGCCAGTTTTGCTTTTGCCCCTTGCGGCCACGGCCATCAGGTTCTTCGAGCCCATGACGGCACCACTGCCTCTTGCCGCGGAGTTGTGTTTGTCGAACATTATTGAGGCGAAGCGAACCAGGTTTTCCCCCGCTTGCCCTATGGCGGCCACGGAAAAGTCCTTTCCGAGGCGTTCCTTTAGGATGTCCGTCTTTTCCCAAGTAGATGTGCCCTTTAAATACGCTGCCTCTATAAGCAAGACGTCCTCTCCATCTATTATCAAAGCTACAGGGGTATCTGATGCGCCAGTGAAAACTACTTGGTCAAAACCAGCCCGCTTGAGGGCCAAGGCGAAGCTGCCTCCTCCATTTCCGTCTCCCAAGATTCCTGTCAAAGGTGATAAGGTGCTTACATGGATACGACTGGTGGACGAAAGGTTTGTCCCGGTTAGAGGACCTACGGCAAGACACAAAAGGTTGTCCGGGCTAAGGGGGTCTATTCCCGGTCTTATGTGATTGTAAAGCACCCAGTCGTTTAGGCCTCTGCCACCTATGAAGTTTTTCAATACCTCTTTGTCTATTTGGTTTACTGTTATTTGCCTATTTGTGAGATCAACCCAAAGGGCCTTTCCGTTCCATCCGTTCATGAAAACTTTCCTCCTCACGTTTCTAATTTGCGCAGGTTATTTGTTTTAATCCATTTAGCCTAGGTAATTTTAGCTTTATATAGTAATGTGCGCAATAATATACATCCTTCCGAGATGTAATTTTTGATATGACATTCGCGAAATGTTAACCCTAGAAATTGAGTGAATAAATACACTTTTTTGTAAGTAATGCATTTTCAGACTTTGTATGCTATAAATAATGTATATTTGTCTGTTTTTTGTGGGGGGGTGGTTGCGGAGCATTGAAGGACTGGCATATGAGAAAAAGAGAATAGAAAAGGAGAAAGGGAGGTATCAGAATGAAAGAGAACCAATCGCGGCAGCCAGGACTAGGTTTATCTGTGGGATTGTTTGTGTTATGTGCTTTCATCATAAGCATGGGCGTTCTGAAGCTCGGAGTGGATGCTCACATACCAATAGTCATTTGTTCGGTGATCGCTGCCACTGTCGGAGTGGTAGTGCTGAAAAAACCTTGGTCCGAGATAGAACAGGGAGCCCTTAACGCTATTGCGGTGGCCCTTCAAGCCATAGTAATCCTGATGATTATAGGAATAGTAATTGGTATTTGGCTGCAGAGTGGCGTCGTGCCGTCGCTCATCTACTATGGCCTTTCCATACTTTCACCGTCCATATTCCTTTTGGCAACCTTGATCGTGTGTTCCATAGTCTCTTTGGCCACCGGCTCTTCTTGGACGACTGCTGGGACCATAGGTGTGGCAATGATGGGCATAGCTCATGGCCTTGGAGTGCCTGCGCCAGTAGCGGCAGGTGTAGTAATCTCTGGAGCCTATTTTGGTGACAAGATGTCTCCTCTTTCCGATACGACCAACCTCGCCCCTGCGGTCGCCGGATCCAATCTTTTTGACCACATAAGAGCCATGGTCTGGTCCACAGGTCCCACGTACATCATAGTTGCCATTATTTGCATAGTCCTTGGCATGAAATATGGAGGAGGCGCCCTGGATACAGCAAAGATCGATGCAATGCAGCAGATAATGAAGGCGGAATTCAACATAGGCTTTTTGGGCTTTGTTCCACCCCTTTTGGTCATAGTGCTGGCGGCAATGAAGACGCCGGCCATACCGGGGCTGTTCTCAGGTGTCGTGGCGGCAGCTTTGATGTCCTTTGCTCAGGGTAACGGTCTTGGCGACATAATCAACGCCATGCATTACGGCTACGAGGCAGGAATTTCCAGTCAGTTCGCTTCTCTAGAGGGAGATGCCCTGATGCAGCTCATATCTCAGACTGGCCTTGTTAACATAGCCCCTGAAATGGCTCAGGAAGTAGGTCAGACCCTTACTGACCTGCTCACCAGAGGTGGATTGGATTCCATGATGTGGTCCATATCTTTGGTCTTCTGCGCCCTCTTCTTCGGAGGGGTCATGGAAGCGTGTGGATTCCTCGAGGTGATAGTGGGATCCATAATGAAGACGGTCAGGACTGTAGGCGGAATGATGGCCACGGTCATAGCGTCTTGCTTCATATCCAACCTGTTCTTGGGTGACCAGTACCTGTCTCTGGTAATCCCCGGCAGGATGTTCAAATCCGCCTTTGAGAAGATAAACCTTGCACCCAGAATGCTTTCCAGGGCTCTTGAGGACTGCGGAACGCTGACATCTCCGCTTATCCCGTGGAATACCTGTGGGGCGTTCCAATCCAGCGCTCTAGGCGTGCCAACCCTCTCCTACTTGCCCTACGCATTCCTCAATTACTTGAATCCACTCGTCTCCATACTTATCTCGTACATGAAGATAGGCATCTACTGGAGAACTTCCAGCGGTGAGGACGTAGTTGCGAAAGAATATCCAGGCTAGAAATAAAAGAAATTTTTTTAAAAAGGGGGGATCCCCCCTTTTTTTATGACTAATTATTGTATATAATCTGTAAATGTATATATGCATACAAAAACAAACAGGGGAGGAGTTTGAACACATGAAAGCAGTACAGTTGGGAGCAGGATTGGTTGGACAGCTTATAGCGGCGGACCTTGCGAAGGATTTCGATGTAACGGTTGTTGATCTTAATGAAAAGGTCTTGAATGAGATAAGGGAGAAATATCCTTCGATCAAGACTGCTGTGGCATCGGCAACGGATGCCAAAGCTCTTGCGCCGATCCTTGAGGATGCGGACATCGTCACAGCTGGAGTTCCTGGAAAGTTCGGATTTGAGATGATGAAGACGGTGATAAGCCTGGGTAAGAACCTTGTGGATATCTCTTTTATGGCAGAGGATTTTGAGGAATTGGACGATTTCGCGAAAGAAAAGGGAGTCACTGTTGTTCCCGATATAGGAGTTGCGCCTGGCATGTCCAATTTCCTTATGGGTAGAGGGGCAGCGTTATTGGACGAAGTAGAGGATGCCTATATCTTCGTGGGTGGGATTCCTACGAAGGAAGTTCCTCCTTTCAATTATCAGGTAACCTGGTCTCCTAAAGACTGCATTGAAGAGTTCACAAGGCCAGTAACCATAGTGAAAGATGGGCAAAAAATGGTTGTGGAGGCCACCTCAGGTCTTCATCTCAGGGAGTTTCCGGGAGTCGGGACCTTGGAAGCCTTCTATACCGACGGTTTAAGGAGCTTGGCCAAAAACATAAAGGCGAAGAACCTGGGAGAGATGACCCTGCGCTGGCCTGGACACGTGGAACAAATGAGGTTATTGAGGGCCATGGGCATGTTTGACGAAACTCCAAAGGTCCTGGGTGGCAAGGAGGTAATTCCCCTTGAGGTCACAGCTGACTTGCTCTTCCCACTTTGGAAGATGGAGCCCGAAAAGGGAGACAGAGATTTGACGGTAATGCAGGTGGATGTGCACGGCTACAAGGGGCGAGATGAGGTAACCTACAGCTGGTACCTCTTGGATTACTTCGATGAGGAGACCTGGAACACATCCATGAGCCGATGCACTGGCAGTACATGTGCAATCTTTGCCCGGGCCGTTGCCGGTGGTCTTATAAAGGAAAAAGGTGTTCTTCCTGCAGAAAAGCTTGCCCATGACGATGATCTGTACAAGTTCGTTCTTGATGAGCAACTGAAACGCCGCATAAAATACACGGAATCGGTTAAGATAGTCAAAGACGTCCGCTAAGCGAAAAGCATTCAGTTTGTGCTTGCAAGACAAGAGGGAAGCAAACCTTCCCTCTTGTCTTTTTTTACAGTGCAAAGGATACTATCGTGTCTTTTCCGGCAGGCAGAGTCTTTCTTTGCCCCTTTACGGAGATCTCTATAGGTCCTGCAAAAGTGGGGAGGTCTTTTATCGTGAGGCAGGAAGGAGTGATGGTTATGCTTAGTTCATGTCCTCTGTATCTAATGTGGAAGTGCAGTTTACCTAGTTCCTTGGGTAGTGAGGGGTCAAACCTCAGCATGTTGCCTCTGGCCTCAAGCCCTGTGTAGGCTCGCTGTAATATGTCTACGGTACCTGCCATGGCGCCGAGGTGGATACCTTCTGGAGTTGTGCCACCCTGTATATCTGCCACGTCGCTCTCCAGAGCCTCAGAGAACATCTTCCAAGATTCGTGGTTTTGAGAACTTACCAGCACCCAGGAGTGAACGACCCTGCTCAGGGTGGATCCGTGGGATGTGCGGTGCATGTAATAATCTATGTTTCTGTTTTTTATGGTTTCGTCGAAGGGGTAACCGAGCTTCTCGAAAATTTCCTCAAGTTCCTTGTTGCTGAATAGATAAAAAAGCATTAATACATCTGCTTGTTTTGAGACCTTATAGCGGTTTGTCGAGTCGCCCTCGGCTTCGAGTATGCGATCCAGCCTTTGGATATCACCGTACCTTTTGCGGTACTCTTCCCATTGAAATTCCGCAAGCTTATCATATCCCTCAAACTGGCTTATTATCCCATCGTCATGGAAGATTATGGTCATTTTTCTTGAAAGCTCATCCCATAAACTTATCTCTCTATCGGAAATGTCTAGTTTTTCTCTCAGCCTTCTCAGGGCACTGCAGGGAATAATAGATGTCAGATCCACTGCCCTGCTCCATATCCACGATGCCATTACGTTGGTATAGGCATTGTTGTTTAAGCCAGGTGTTTGTGACCAAGGATATGCATCGTGGTACTCGTCAGGTCCCATTACTCCATGGATTTCGTACCTGCCTGTTTTTTCGTTGAACAAGGTCATGCTTGCCCAGAACCTTGCTATTTCAAAAAACATTTCGGCTCCATAGGAACACATGAACTCCAAATCTCTAGTTATCTGAAAGTACTGCCATATGTTGTAGGCGATGGCGGCGTTCACATGCCTCTGCAAGTGGGAGTTGTCGGGAAGCCACCTTCCAGATTTTGGATTTAGATGAAGTTTCTGGGTCTCCTCCCTTCCGGAGCTTCCGCTCTGCCACGGATACATGGCTCCTTTGAATCCTGCTTCCTTCGCAGCCCTCTTTGCTGCGCCCAGGCGTCGGAAGCGATACATCAAAAGAGACCTGGTGATTTCAGGCATACGTAGGTTTAGGGTGGGGAATATGAAAATTTCGTCCCAAAACACGTGCCCTCTATAGGCTTCTCCATGCCAACCCCTGCTCGGTACCCCAACATCAAGATCTATGGTATGTGGGGAAGTGGTCTGAAGGAGGTGAAAGGTATATAGTCTGAGAATCCTGGCTATCCTGTCCCCTTGGCTAGGATCACTAGGGAAGAAGTCTATGTCAAACTGATTCCAAAGGTGTTTCCACGCTTTTGCATGGGGTTCCAGCAACTCTTCCAAAGAGCCTGCTTGAAGTAAAGCCTCCTCTGCCTGAAGGGCGCATTCGGATATGGCATTGTCCCTGGATGTAAACAGAGATACGATCTTTTCCAGTCTCAACTTTTGTCCTTTGGTCAGTTCTACCTCAAACTTTTGGCCTATGTAGCCTTTTTCCTTCAGAAGTGTTCTTTTAGGAAAAATTTCCTCGTTCCCTATGAAGGCTCTGGTTCTGGCTCCTTGGGCAATCCTTATTTCCGATTGATTGGTCTGCACCTTTAACAATATAGAGTCATACCCTAGCTCTTTTTCCATCAACCCCTCCAGGTGCTTTTTGTTCAGCTGCAGGTAGCGCTTTACACCAGAGTTTGTGACCTTACCGTCGAGTGCCGAGAGGATTTCTATTTTCCCTGAGAAGTTTTCGGCCAATAGAGTGGTTTCCTGTGCTGCAAGGTGGGGGTTGGCCATGCTTACGATCCTTCGATTTTTAAGGACACATATCCTGCCTTGTTCGTCCTCGAACCTTACGGTGCGATGTAGAACTCCTCGGTATAGGTCCAATTTTTGACGGTAAAAGTGTAGCTTCACTTTTGAAAGGTGGAACCAATCGGAACCCTCCATTTTGAACTTCAGGGGGAGCCAATTGGGTATGTTGACCAAGTCCTCGTTCTCCACGACCCTACCGGCTATTTCCGTTTTAAGCCTGTTATACCCCCCCGCAAGGTAGGTCCCAGGGTAGTGTACACCGTCCGCGTCGCTTTCAGCCGCTGCTCCGCGAGTGGCAAAATAGCCATTTCCTAAGGTGCACAATGCTTCACGGAGTCCCTCTTTTTCAGGTTCGAAGCCGTCATATATGAAATTCCAGGAGCTCATGGTCATCCCCTCCTTTCAAAAAGCTCTGCCAAGCCTTTGAGGTATTCCTCAACGCTTTCTGTATCCGGTAGTTTGTAAGAAGCAGCACTTTTTTCTTGATCCTTCCCTTTTGCGACCACTATTCCTATTCCCCAGTCGATGAGGGCCTTGAATCCATCCTCGTCTGTTACGTCGTCTCCCACGTAAATGGGTAGGACGTTGTGTCTTGAAAAACCTAGTGCCTCTACCAGCCATTCTATGGCCTTTCCCTTATCCCAATCCATATTAGGCCTTACCTCAAAAACCTTTTTGCCAATAGTCTTTTTCAGGGAGGGAAGGTCCTTTACCACTTGGTCCACGTGTTTCTCTATTTTTTCTATCATTTCTGACTTTACCAGCCTGAAGTGGACAGCGATGGAGTATTTCTTGCGCTCTAAGATGAGTCCATCTATGCCTTTGGTTCTTTCCCTCAGGGCCTTTTCAGCCTCGTTTAGCTCTGCAATGAATGCTTCTCCCTCCTTGAATGTCTTTTGAAGCTTTGTCGGACTTTCTATGTCGAAGCCATGGCTTCCGGCGTAAATTATTCCATCCACCTTGACCAACCTTTTGACGTCCTTGAGGTCCCTGCCGCTTATTATCGCCAGTTGCGTCGTGTCCTTAAGCTTCTTGAGGGTTTTTCTGGTTTTTTCAGAAAGAATGGCAAGTTCAGGCCTTTCCACGATCGGAGTCAGCGTTCCGTCGTAATCCAGGGCCACAAAAGGTTCCTTGCCGAATAAAAGCTCCAGTTTTATGTGCCCTATGGCCTTGCGGGCATCTGGAAGGTCCTTTATGGGTACGGTGGCGTCAGGTTTTTTACCGTCCACGGTAATTCTTGATAGATCGAAAGCCACCACATGGGCCCCTTTCTCCAGCAGAGCTGTTCCGTGGCCAGTTCGGTCCACGCCTACTACCATTCCGAAGTTTCCTCTTCTTCCTGCCTCTACTCCGGACTCGGCGTCCTCGAATATTATGCTTCTTGAGGGGGGCGCTTTTAGTTTTTGGGCGGCGTGCAGGAATAAATCAGGATGGGGCTTACCTTTTAAGCCGAGGCGCTCCAGCTCAACGCCGTCCGCGATGTAATCGAAAAGGCTCTCCAACTTTGCCTTCTTCACGACCAATCTTGCGTTTTTGCTTGAAGTGACCAAGCCTATTTTTAGGTTCCTTCGTTTCATAAGCCCTATTAACGCCACTGCTCCCCTGTAGATGGGGACTCCCTCCTGTTCCAATACCTCTTGAAAGATCAAGTTCTTCAAGTTTCCCAAACCACATATGGTCTCCTTGCCCGGAGGATCAGAAGGAGTGCCATAGGGCAAGTTGATATCTCGGGACTCAAGAAAGCTTCTTACCCCCTCGTACCTGGGTTTCCCGTCCACGTATAGGCGGTAGTCTCTTGAGATATCAAAGGGAGCATTATCCTTGTCTAGTTTTTCGAGGTATTGATCGAAGAGTTTCTTCCATGAGAGGGCATGTACCATGGCCGTTTGGGTTACGACGCCATCCAGGTCGAACAAAACTGCGTCAAAATAGCGGCTTTCTATGTCTATGGGGGAATAGATTTCTTCTTCGTTCAGGTTCATAGGGTTTCACCCCCTCCTTATTTCATAATAATAAGACATCAGGATAAAAGGCGCAAAACATTTTTGCTCATAATAATTTTGTAATATTATTTAAAAAGCCTTTGCCTTCGAGAGGAGATAAAAAATGGTAAGTTTCTTCAGGAGCATCAGGTCCAGGTTTATTGCCTTTCTTGTTCTGATAGTTGCTCTGTTTTTGGGGCTTCTTTTGGTGTTTACTTATAGTTCCCTTAAAGATGCAGCCTTGAGAAATGCCAAAGAGCTTTCAAGGGCAGCAATGAGACAGACAAAAGGTAGCATCGACATCTTCTTTTCCGAGCTTGAGAGGTTGGCTAGGGCCTTGGCCAAGTACCCTGCCTTTAAAAACGTCGACACCACCGTCATGAGAGAGATCGTGCTGGCAGAGGTGGAAGCTAGGAAGGAATACCTAAGGGCGATTTATCTTGGAACGAAGGATGGCAAGATGTACGAGTGGGGCATAGGTCCAGGTTTTGTAAACAACAGTCCAATCTTTGAGCCTCATTACGACCCCCGGGAAAGGCCCTGGTTCAAACGAGCTTTAGAAAAGGGAGAATTTTCTGTCTCGGATCCCTATCTTTATGCAAGCTTTCCAGCCTTGGGCATAACCGCAGTGCTGCCGGTTTACGATGATTTGGGTGATTTTGTGGGTGTCTTGGGACTTGATATTCTCTTAGAGGACCTGCAAAAGATGGTAAAGAATTTCAAGATAGAGAAGAACGGAAAGGTTATTATTCTTAACAGGGATAATCATGTGATAGTAAGCCAGTTCGACGATGAAAAAGACGGAAAAAACACGAAGTTGGAGACTTTTGATCTTTTCAACATAGCTAACCTTGCAAATCATAAGGATAGCTACGTAGTAGAGTCTCATAAAATGGGCAAAAGATACTTGATAAGCACCACAGAGGATCAACGTACAGGGTGGAAGATAATAGTTGCTCTGCCCTACGATGAAGTCATTTTGCCGGCTATAAGAAACATAAAAGGCATAATTGTGCTTGAGGTGCTGCTAACTATCTTTTTGGGGTTTGCTCTATTAGTGATGAGCAATAACATAATAATCCATCCCTTGAGAGACGCTATAGAGGTGATAGAGGCCACTAAAGTTGGCGACGCGACAGTTAGAATGCCAGAGGATCGCAAAGATGAGTTTGGTGTCCTGGCTAGGGAGTTCAATAGACTCATAGAGGCGGTCAGAGAGTACCAGAGGGAACTGGAAGAGAAAGTTAAAGATAGGACCAAGAGAATCATAGAACTTCAAAAGGAAAATTTGAGGCTTAGACTTATAGAAGAGAAGGAAAGAATCTACGGTTACTTGCACGATTCCTTGGGCGCTAGGTTGACCAATATAAACATATCCAACGCAGTGGCGCAGAAGGTCGTGGATAAAGACAAAAAGATGCTAAAAGATATGCTCCAGAGAATCGAGACCAATACTAGACTTGCCATTTCGGACCTTAGGGAGATACTCAAGGGATCTACCCTTGACAGTAGGCGGATGATAGATTTTTGTAACGTCCTGCACGCCAACGTGAAAAGCAGGCTGGAGCTGAAGGACATAGAGCTTGAATGGCATTCAGAACTGGACCCTCTACAGGATGAAATTTGCCCCAAAGTGCGCTTGGAGTTTGAGAAAATTCTTCAAGAATTGACAAGCAATGTGCTTAAACACTCCGAGGCCAAGAACGTAAGGGTTTTCTTTTCATTGGACGAAGATAAGCTTAGGCTTGAATATTCGGATGACGGTGTAGGAGGAGCCTTAGTGGACCCAGAAAAGAAAGGCTATGGATTGGCAGGAATAGCAGAGAGGGTAAAGATGTTGGGAGGCGAGTTCAAGGTGAATTCCCCAAAGGGTGGAGGTACCAAGGTGGTAATTCTTTTACCTAACAGGGGGAGGAGAGAGGAATTATGATAAAGGTCATGATATGTGAGGACATAAAGGAGGTAAGGGAGGGGCTTAAGTTCCTCCTCGAGATGGATGAAGAGATAGAAGTGGTGTCCACCACAGGAAAGGCCGAAGAGCTTTTTTCTTCCATAGAGCAATATGGTCCCCCCGATGTGGTCTTGATGGATATCGGCCTGGAGGGGATGTCAGGTTTGGAAGCCACGTCCCTGCTCGTTGAGAAGTATCCTAAGGTAAAGGTTCTAATTCTCACCATATTTGAGGAGGAAGAGAAGATATTGAAAGCCATAGAAAACGGGGCCTCAGGCTACATTCTGAAGAACAGCCGGCCGGAAGAGCTTGTATTGCAGATAAAAGCGGTCCATGCAGGAGGCGCTCCGGTAAGCCCCTCGGTGGCGAAGGTGCTCCTTAAAGAGCTAAGAAAGGGGAGCACAACTTCGTGTAACGAATATCGTTTAACGAGCAGAGAGAAAGAGATAATGAAGGCTCTAATGGAAGGTTTGACCTACAGGGAGATAGCTCAAAAGTTCAATATTGCATCCTCGACAGTCAAAAAGCATATTTTGCACATATACAGGAAAATGGAGGTCTCAAACAAGGTTGAGTTCATGAAAAAAGCCATGGTCCTGAATTTGGACGAATAAAATTTTACGTTTATACACCAAAAGTAGTATTTGTTCCTTCGTTAAATTGATTTTTGGCCTCTGAAGATACCCAGTTTGGTTAATAGTCCCCCAGACAAAGACAATCTAAAATTTTAAATTGGGTGATTGTAGCAAAAAAATTGTTAGGGGGGAGAAGAAGTGAGTGAAAAAAGCGGCGGTTTGTTTAGTTGGTACTTCAACACCAATCTTCTTTTGCGAATCTTAATAGGCTTGGTCTTGGGAGGGATAGTTGGTTTGGTAGCCGGGGAGTCCATTTTATGGGTGGCCCCCTTCGGTAGTCTCTTCGTGCGTCTGCTCAAGATGATAGTCATGCCGGTGATATTGACTACGTTGGTTGTTGGTGCAGCAAGCATAAGCCCTGCGGAATTAGGCAAAGTGGGTATCAAGATAGTCATCTATTATCTTGTTACATCTGCCTTCGCGGTTGCTGTAGGGCTTCTCATGGGGAACGTCTTCAAGCCTGGATTGGGCCTTGATTTGAGCAACATAGGAGAAGCTGCCGGCAAGGCCATACAGAAACCTTCCTTGGTGGACACTTTACTGAACATCATACCCACAAACCCATTCAGCGCCCTCTCTGGAGGAGCTGTTCTTCCCACCATATTCTTTGCCATAATATTTGGTATAGGTATTAGCTATCTTAAGATAAGCAAAGAAGAGAGGCTCAAAAAGGCAGGAGATATACTGTTCAATGTCTTCGACGGAGCAGCTGAGGTTATGTACCTGATCGTACGATGGGTGCTCCAATACGCCCCAATAGGTGTCTTTGCTCTGATTGCTGTGGTTTTTGCAAAGCAGGGGCCGAAGGTGGTAGGACCCCTTGGAACCGTCACATTGGCTTGTTTCTTGGGTTACATACTTCACACTGTGGTGGTCTATGGAGGTTTGTTGACCCTTTCAGGACTCAACTTCTTCAAGTTCTTGAGTGGAGCAAAGGAAGCAATGATAACGGCTTTCGTGACCAGAAGCAGCAGTGGTACTTTGCCGGTGACCATGAAGTGCGCTGAGGAGAATTTGGGCGTATCGAAGCAGGTCTATTCCTTTACCCTTCCTCTTGGTGCTACCATAAACATGGACGGTACAGCCATATATCAGGGAGTATGTGTTCTCTTCATAGCCTTCGCAGTGGGTATGCCCCTAGACCTGACTCAGCAGCTTACTGTGATCCTTACGGCAGTTTTGGCTTCCATAGGTACTGCGGGAGTTCCTGGTGCCGGAGCGATAATGCTTTTGATGGTTCTGCAATCTGTGGGGCTTTCCATGGATGAAGGATCCGCCGTGGCAGCGGCATATGCCATGATACTCGGTATTGATGCTATCTTGGATATGGGAAGAACTTGCATAAACGTGACAGGAGACCTCACCGGTACTACCATAGTGGCTAAGACGGAAAAGTTGTTAAACATGAGCAAATGGGGTAAATGATAGTTTGTAAAAAAGTTTTTAAGTTGTAAGGGGCAAAGCAAAGGCTTTGGGTCAAGTCCTATATTTTGTGTAAATTTGTTTTGGTCTCTGGTAATGGTCTTATGCATTTTTCTTATTTTTTGTTAAAGGCAATAGATTTTAGGGCTTGATCTAGATTGCTGTTGTGAAAGATATTCATAGTACTCATCCATATCAAGGTACTTCCTTCCACCAGCCCACTTGTTGTCTATCTCAAGAAGAACTGCGCCAAGCAACCTTACTGCCGATTCCCTGCTTGGAAATATCCGTATAACCCTCTCCCTACGCCTTATCTCCTCATTCAATCTCTCCACACTGTTGGTCGTCCTCAGACGCTTACGATACTTCTCCGGCAAAGACAATATCGCCACAGCATCGTCAAATCCCTCTTCCAAAATCCTCATCGCCTTAGGAGCTTTTTCTTCGTATTCCTCTAAAACCCTCATCAACAACATCCTGGCTGTCCCCATATCCGGAGCATGCAAAATAGCCTGTATCCGAGTCTTGAGCTCCCCCTGAAGACCCTTAGGTGAAGCAGATAGTATGTTCCGTATAAAATGAGTTTGACACCTCTGCCAGCTTGACCCCTGAAAATTTCTCCTCAAAGCCTTTACTAATCCCTTGTGGTCGTCAGATACCACTAAATCCACACCTCTTAAACCTCTATCTTTCAACCAACCGAAAAAATCCCCCCAGCTCTCCTCTGATTCGCTATCTCCTACCACAAACCCCAAAACTTCTCGTATACCTTCTCTGTTCACACCCACACATATAAGCATGCTCCTATGTAAGACCCTGTTTTCTTCCCTCACCCTTATAACCAATGCATCTACAATCAAAAAAGGATACTCCTTGTCCTTCAAAGACCTATCTCTCCACGCTTCTATAACTGGATCCAGCCTCCTGCATAATTCCGACACCAATGACTTGGATATCCTTACTCCACATAACTCCTCGGTTATCTCAGATACCTTACGGGTTGATACCCCATTTACTACCATCTCCATCAAAGCCAAAATAAAGGCCTGTTCGCTCCTCTGATATCTGCTGAAAAGCTCCGTAGAAAACTTGCCATTACGAAGCCTGGGCACCCTCAAAACAAGGCTCCCTACTCTCGTCGTAAGCCTGTGCGGGTATGTCCCGTTGCGATACCCTCGTCTTTCCTCTGTCCGCTCGTAAGCCTCTGCTCTCAACTGTTCCGTTGCCTGGGCTTGAAGAACTTGATTCAATACCGACTCCAATAACTTAGATACTCCAGAATCCTTACTGTCCGACAAAAATAACTGATGCAGTAATTCTGAGTCGATGGTAATATTGTACTGAGCCATTGCAAGGTCACCTCCGGTTTGGGTTTGTTTTTCCGCTTACCATTTTAAACCAGAGACCTTGCCTTGGCTCTTAATTTTACACAATTATATGGACACAACTAGGCTTTGCCCCTTTTTGTTTGAGAATATAAGTTTTTAGGGGGAAGGATACAATGTATAATAAATGTTGTATAAAACAGGAATACAAACGTTGAAAAGAGGTGTAAACCTGTTGATAACCATAGTAGGCTGCGGGGCGCTAGGGTCCCTCTTTGCTGCAAGGATGCTTGAGTCAGGGGTAGATGTACAGGCCCTTCAAAGGCCTGGTGCTCATTATGAGGTTTTAAAGGAAAAGGGGCTAACGTTGCTGGAGTTGGAGGGTGAGGAAAAGAGCTTTTCCTTTCCTGTGTACGATGACATAGATTCCTGTGCACCATCGGACCTTGTAATAATTTTGGTAAAGGCTTTTCAAACTCCCCATGTGGCTCCAAAGCTTTTACCTCTGCTGAAGGAAGATGGAGCTATTCTCACCCTTCAAAATGGCCTTGGAAACGTGGAGGTGCTCAAGGAGCATGTTCCCCTCAAGAAGCTTTTTGCCGGAAGCGTCACTTATGGAGCTTACAGGGTGGCCCCGGGAGTTGTAAAGGCGGCGGGAGAGGGCAAGATAAAGTTCGGCCCCCTGGACAAGATGGTCAGCCCAGAGCCTGTGATGGACTTTTTGAAACAGAGCGGGCTTAATGTTGAGTTGGTTGATGACCCCATGAGGGTCTTGTGGGAAAAGGTGGCCATAAACGCCATGATAAACCCGGTGGTGGCCCTCGCAAGATGCAATAACGGCAAGATACTGGAAGTACGGGAGGCTCTCGAGCTTTGCAGGGTGCTTTTTGATGAGGCCTTGGAGGCTGCCAGGTGTGAGGGGATAACTTTGGATGAGGAGTCTCTTTGGAGTTTTGCCATGGAGGTGCTGGAAAAAACTGCCGCCAACAGGCCTTCGATGCTTCAGGATCTTGAATCTGGAAGAAGGACTGAGAACGAGGCCATATCGGGCTATATTTTGAAGGCCGCTGAGAAAAAGGGCGTAGAACTGCCTGCGACGAAAGTTGTTTACAGCCTTATGAAGCTTGCAGAGCACGCCGCAATAAAAGATTATGTAGTGTGATTTTTTCTAAGAGGAAATGAATATGAAATGCCATCTTTGTGAAGAAAAACCATGCAGTAAAGGAAAGCCCTGCTTAGAAAAGGACAGTAAGCCTCTATACAAGGATCCAGAGGAAGCAAAAATATTCAAGGTTGCTGCTGAGGTTGAGGCCTTATATTATTGTGAGCAATTCGAGATGCCTCTGCGGCCCTGGATAGGCAGAGTCACTTGCAATCCAGCGGAACAGGCTAGAGTTCTTGAGGAAGAAGGGTGCCAGTTGTTGGTGGTAATGGGATTGTGTGTTGGGCATGACTCCATTTTTTACAGGCACGCAAAAGCGCCTGTTACGACCTTATTGGTAAAGGACAGGAAGTTGGGACACAATCCAGCAGCAGCTATTTATTGCAGGTATATAAGGAACAATTTGAATTACAACCCCAAAAAAAGACGTCAGGAGGAGGGAGAAGCATGAACATAAGCAGTCCGAGGAAAGTGCCAGAAAAACTTTTGTTGGGGCCGGGGCCCACGCCTGTGGAGCAGAGGGTCCTTCAGGCTTTGGCTCAGCCCACATTGGGACATCTTGACAAGAATTTTGTGGCCATAATGGACGAAACCAGGGAGCTTCTGCGCTACGTGTTTCAGACAAAGAATGAACTTACGATAGCTATGCCTGGTACGGGAAGTGCAGGCATGGAGACAGCTTGTGTGAACATGATCGAGCGAGGAGACAAGGTCATAATTTGTGAGCACGGTGTATTTGGAACCAGGATGCACGACGTTGCTGAACGGTGCGGTGCGGAAGTGGTTTCCGTAACTGCCCCCATGGGTAAGCCCATTGATCCGGAGGACGTAAGAAGGGCTATAAAAGCCAACCCAGACGCTGTTTTGGTAGGGATCGTTCATGCGGAAACTTCAACAGGAGTCCTGCAGCCACTGGACGAGATTGCTTCATATGCCCATGATGCAGGAATGTACATGCTTGTCGATGCCGTTACCTCTCTGGGAGGCATGGAAGTCCCTGTAGACAGGTTGGGGTTGGATATGGTCTATAGTGGTAGCCAAAAGTGCTTGGCATGCCCACCTGGACTTGCTCCTGTAACGGTCAGTCCCAGGGCGACCGAGCGGATAAAGAATAGAAAGACGAAAGTGCAGAGCTGGTACCTGGACCTTACCATGATAATGAGGTATTGGGGACAGGAGCGGTTCTATCACCACACGGCCCCGGTCAACATGATTTATGCCTTGAACGAAGCCTTGCGCATAATTGCTGAGGAAGGGCTAGAAAATAGGTTCGCTCGCCACAGAAGAAATGCTGAGGCCTTATGGGCTGGGTTGGAGGCCATGGGGCTCAAGCTCCTTGTGGATTATGAATACCGCTTGCCCAGCTTGACGTCCATCGTGGTTCCTGAAGGGGTGGACGAGGCTATGGTTCGAAGACAGCTCATGGAGGAGTACAATATAGAGATAGGAGCTGGCCTCGGAGAGCTAAAAGGCAAGATCATAAGGGTAGGGTTGATGGGAAGCGGTTCCAACAAGAAGAACATAGAGCTTTTCCTCGTAGCCCTTGGAAACGTGCTGAGAAAGCAAGGGTTTAAATCGGACATCTCTTCGGCCTTGGAGGCAGTAGAAGAGGTCTTGGCGTGAGGGCGTGAGCTTCTAGGCGATAAAACGGGGTTGGCAAGGATGCTTTTTTCCCTTGCCAACCCTCATTAGATGAGATTGTAAACGTAGAGTTGGGGGAGTTACACATGAGAGACGATAGGTTGTCCCAGTTTTTTTTAGCCATTTTGGGCGTGGTGGCCTTAGGGTTCGTTCTGAAGGTGGCCAAAGGTGTGATTCTCCCCCTGGTTGTGGCTTGGCTTCTTTATTTTATTTTTGCTCCCGTGGTAAGGGTAATGGCTAAAAGGAAAATACCCACTTTCATAAGCACAACCGTAGTGCTTATGGTTTTCATCGGCGTGTGCTTCGGTGGGGCCTTGTTCCTCAACGGAAGGGTCCAAGCGTTGATCGAGGCCTTTCCCAGGTATCAAGCCCGGTTTGCCGAGCTCCTTATAGAGTACTCTCAGAGTTATAACTTGCCCAAGTACGTGGTCTCCAACATCGATCCTGGACCAATGATAGGCAAGTACCTTTTATCTTTGTCCACCTTCTTTGTGGGGTTTGTCAGTAACTTGATATTGGTCGTAATATTTCTTGTGTTTCTCCTCTCCAGTGCCCCTTACTTTGAGCGCAAAATAGAAATGGCGTTTTCCAAGAAACACAGCAGGAAGGTAATCCACTTGCTGCACACCATATCGCTTCAGATAGGTCGTTACCTTGCCCTTCAGTTTATGATAAGCGCCATAACGGGAGTTTTAGTTTGGTTGGCCCTGAAAAGCATAGGGGTGGATTTCTCTATAACATGGGGTGCCTTGGCTTTCGTCTTGAATTTCATACCTACTATAGGCTCCATAGTGGCATCAGTTCCTCCAGTGGTGTTGAGCTTTGTGCAGTTTCATCCACAAATGACACCCGTGGTTATAACAGCACTGGCCCTCTTTGGGATTCAGCAGGTAATGGGAAACCTGATAGCTCCCAAGATAATGGGAGAGAACCTCAATTTAAGTCCCATAGTGATATTGCTTTCCTTGCTGTTCTGGGGATGGCTTTGGGGCGTTACTGGAGCTATATTGTCCATTCCCATTGCCAGCGCCATCAAGATTGTCTGCGAGAACGTGGAACAGCTAAAGTTCATTGGCGTACTTATGGGGTCCTCTCGTTACATGGGCAAAAGGCCTGACGCAACGTTGTGAATTAGTCAGACGTTTCCAGCTGCAGGAGTTTATCAGTCAAATCTTCCCATATTTCGTACAAGGAGGAAAGTTTCTGTTCTATTTCGTTTCTTTCGACCATCAAGGAAGATATTCTTGAAGAGTTGGAAAGGATCTCTTCAGAGCACAAAAGGGTATCTATCTCATCTTTGCGGCTTTCAAGTAGAGTTATCTCTTCTTCCACGGGATCTATCTTTTTTTGTATGCTTTGCTTTTTGCGATAGAGTTCGTTCCTTCGTATGGCCTCCAGGCGTTTCTTTTCTGCCCTCGAGGTTGCTTTATCTATTGTAGTGGCAGTTTTTTTGTTCAGCGAAGTGTTTTTTATAAGATCTTTCCTTTCGCGGGCTTTCTCCAGGAAATAAGTTATGTTGCCCTGATAGTTATGGCACTTTCCGTCTTTTACCTCTATAACTCTGTCAACTATCTCATCCAAGAACCATCTGTCGTGGGATATTATGACCACCGTTTGTCGGCAATTTTTGATGGCATCCTGAAGGATCTCTCTAGTAGATATGTCCAGGTGGTTAGTGGGCTCGTCAAGTATGATGAAATTGGCTTCTCCCAACAGTAGCTTCAAAAGGGCAAGTCGCGATTTCTCCCCTCCAGAGAGGCAAGATATCTTTTTGTCTATCTCTTCCCCGCTGAAGAGGAAGGCTCCCAGCAGGTTTTTTCTTTCTTGATCTGAAGCTTTTGATGGGGTGCTTCTTATTTCCTCCCATACGGTTTTCTCCGATGATAAGTTGGCAGCAGATTCTTGAGAGTAGAAGCCTATCTTGACGTTGTGCCCCCAGTTTACGGACCCTTCAGAAGGGGTTTCTCGCCCGGACATGAGCCGTGCCAGGGTCGATTTGCCTGCGCCGTTGACTCCCACTACGGCAATTTTCTCTCCCCTCTGGATCTCCAGGTCCACTTCCTCCAAAACGGAAAGAGAGCCGTATCGCTTGGATACCTTCTCCATTTTCAGCACGTTGAGACCGCTTCTAGGGCATTCTGGGAACTTTATCACCGGACCACTTATTTCCTTTGGCGTCGTTGCCACGACCAAGTTCTCCAGCCTTTTCAACCTGCTCTGTACCTGGGATGCCTTGGTGGCCTTGTATCTGAATCTGTCGGCGAACGCCAAAATTTGTTGCCTTTCTCTTTCGATCTTGATCGCTTCTTTTTGTTCCATTGTTTCCTGCTTTGCTTTCTCTTTAACGTAAAAAGAGTAGTTGCCGCTATAGGTTTTGATCTTTCCGTTGCGCAACTCTGCGGTTTTATTGGTGACAGAATCCAAAAAGTGCCTGTCGTGGGAGATTAGTATTATGGTTCCCTTGAAACTCTCGAGGTGTTGTTCGACCCACTGGGTGCTCTCTATATCCAGGTGGTTTGTGGGTTCATCTAGCAGGAGGACCTGAGGTTCCTCAAGCAACAGGGAAGCAAGGAGAATTCGCATTTTCCATCCTCCTGAGAATTCAAGGCAGCTTCTTTCGTGGTCTTTATCTGTAAATCCCAAGCCCGCTAGAATTTTCAAAGCCTTGGCCTCAAAGGAGTATCCTTCCTTGATAGAGAACTCTTCTCGTTTCTTCTCGTAGGCCATCAGCGTGCTTTTGGAGGTATCCCCCTCTGCTATCTTCTCTTCCAGCTGGCGCAGTTCTTTTTCCAGTCGTTCTATTCCGTGGCGTTTCTTTAGGAACTCCATTATCGTAAGGTCTTCAAGGTCCACAAATTCCTGAGGCAGGTATCCAATAGTCATGTTTGGAGACATCTCTATCGTGCCCTTGTCGGGAAAGATGTCGCCTGTGATCATCCTTAGCAGGGTTGTTTTACCTGTCCCATTCTTTCCAATGAGGCCGAACCTCGAGCCAGGAGGTATGGCCCAGTTGAGATCGCTGTAAAGTTCCTTGCCGCCAAGGCTTAGATATACGGAGTTGAAAGAAATCATTACGCTATCACCTTTGCTGTTTGAGGTTGATTATTTCGAAGGACTTTCTATGTACGACCGCACCTCTTCAAGAGGAAGCCTATCTTTGCGGCCTCCCATTGGACCCTTAGGATATCCTACAGCTATCATCAAGGTGGGCTTTAGGTTTTTAGGTAGATTGAGTATCTTTACTACGGCTTTCGAGTTGAACCAGCCCAAAAGACAGGTCCCCAGGTCTTCTTCCGCTGCCGCAAGTTGGAAGTGGTCGCACGCTATCCCAATATCAATCAGGCCAAAGTCCACGCCTTGGAATAGTCCTCCCACCTTTGGGGCGACTTTCGTGGTCCTTTTGGCAACGACCACGAGGACTGGAGCTTCCTTGGCAAAGGAATTCATGGAATATATGCCAGAGAAGGCCCTCTCTGAAAGTTCGCTTCTCAGTGGCTCCTTGTCGCATATAAAAAATTGCCAAGGCTGGGCATTGCAGGCAGAAGGGGCAAGCCGTGCCGCCTCTAAACACTTGTCCAGTATGGTTCTATCCACTGGAGTTGAAAGAAAGGACCTTATGCTTTTACGTTTCAGGACCAAGTCGATAAAACCCATGTTGCTTCCTCCACTTCTTGGAGCTCATATTTTGAGGCCTGAAAAGATATAATAACAAAAAGGAACTTGAAGGGAAAGAAAACTTATGAGACGTTACATATTGCCGGGTTCCAAGGATGCCATCTTCGCAGTGGGTGCTCTTTTAGTTTTAGGCTTGCTCCTTCGAAATGCGGCTTCTGTGATTTTGTTCTTGACCTTGATGCTCATTTTTGGAGGTGCACCTCTAGTTGCTTTTCTTCTGTCATGTCTAATCGCTTACCCTGCCTCAGGGCAATTGGGCCTAATAGGAGTTTTTGGTGCTGTGGCGTTGATGGTTTTGGCTTTAGAGCCCCTTAGGGCTTTGTTCCTTGAGGAAATGAAGCGCATCAAAGAGCGCATGGGGATTTTCCTCTACAGAAGGAAACTATACAGGCTGTTGGGGTTGGTTTTCCCTCTCGTCATATTTCCCGTGTTTGGTCTCTTTTCTTATAGGTACGTCTTGGTGACGATGGCTTCCATATCCCTCGGTTCAGAGCTTCTGAGAAACTACAGCTTCCGTTTCAATGAGGCCTTTTGCAGATTTTTCTCAAAGGTAAGCAAAGAGGAGGAAAGTCACTTCGTAACGGGAACAACCATGTACCTGACCGCTGGAGCTCTTGCTTCCTTTTTCCCCGAGCCGGTTGGCCCTCTTTCCCTTATCATAGTAACCCTTGGAGATGCCTGGGCTGTCATGGTTGGATCCAAATGGGGAAGAAGAACCATAAGAGGAAAAAAGACCCTTGAAGGCACCGCGGCCTGCTTTTTTGCCTGCATTTTCGCGTCTTTCGCTTTTGGCTCCCTTGAAGTCTTTGGCGGACTCAGTACGGTGGGGTTGGGTGTGGGCGCTGTAATTTCTTCTTTAGCGGAGCTTTTGACGCCTGGGAGGTATGATAACTTCATCATGACCTTGGCTGCAGCATTTGGGCTATGGGTTGGTCAATTGTGCTCTTAGGTAGCAACTTTCCCTAAAGGAGGCTATTTCGGCTTCCAGGTTTGGGTTTGGTGATTCCCCGAAGAATGCGTTTATTACAGGAATTACTTCTTCCCTGTTTCCTTTTTGAAACTCCTTTATCATCGCCCGAATCTTTGCGCTCGATATTCCCTCTTGCATACACGTAAAGGGCCCTACGTGGAATATACCGCATATGGGAGGTTTATGGCTACTCAGGCGCCCCTTTATAAACTCGTTGAATATGCCTATGGATAGGGCAGATTCTCCCATGATATCGGAATGATATACCTCTTCTGCTTCTATCCTGGATAGGATCTCCCTTGGAGATGAGAGCACGTGTCTTTCCTTTAAGTAACTTTGGATAGTCCTTTTGAATTTTCCGTTGGCGAATCTCATGTAGGCTTCTGCTAACAGGTTCAGTGGTTTTCTTCCTTTCTCCCATGCTAGGAACGTTACGTATTCCAGCCACTCATGAACGGGGCTTCTCACTAGTTCCAGCCCTTCCTCTTCGAGCCTTTCCACTATGTTTCCTGTGTACGGATCGTGCTGACGCATGTATATCTCTCCCACGTAGAGGACCAAAGGGAAGCGTTCTTTCTGTTTCTTAGGAAACTCCGCCATAGTTTTTGCCGTCTCCATTAGCCACTGGCAAACGTCCTTGCCTGAAGTTCTTCCCGCTAGGATATCCTTGAGGGAATTAAACCTTTGGAGGCTAAGTTCGTTGAAGGCCTCTCGGTCTTTGGCATATGGACGGAACCTCAATATGAGATCATCAAATAAGTCAGATACCAGGATCGCATCGTATATATCGGCTGCTAACCGTAATCCATCGAATGGATTGAGGTTCAGGCCCAGTTCGTCGAAGTCTAAGTATCCCCTTGACGAGCTAGGAGATACTATGGGAATCTCTCCTAAGCCAACTTGCCTGAGTATGAGTTTTAGTACTTCTGAATATTTACCAAAGCGGCAGGGACCGCTGGTGGTGGGAAGAAAAATCAGGTATTCATCTTGCACTTTTCGTGGGCCTTTTTCTGCCTCGAGTTTTAAGAGAGTAGCCATGATGTCTCCAACGACCCCTCTCAAGGGGAAACAGGTCTCCATGGATATAAACTTACCCGCGGTTTCGAGGGATTCGGGAGTGTTTGTGGGTACTACTGCGGCTTTGATGCCCCACTTTTCAGCAGCGGCTGCAGCAAGAGAGCTTACCTTCCCCATGTATGGTATAAGCCATGTTCTGTCAGTGCCTTTTGTTACCTTGGTTCCTTTGAAGGTGAACAAAAGGGAAGTCCTTTGTTTTTGTGACTTTCTGTCGGAGTTGAAGTGAAGGGTAACTACTCTGTGATGAGCTTCGGCTCTAGTAGAGAAAGGTGCGTTATTTACTTGTGCGTCGGTCATCAAGTGAAGGAAGGGCTTTGAGCTAGCTTTAAATATTTCGCTCTCCATCATGAATTTTATGGAGTCAGGTCCGCAGGCAAAGTTCATGAGCCTTATAGGGTAGAGATTGTGAGTTTGAGATGTGTAGATGCTCGCTTTAAGTATTTCAGCACTCTGGGCCCAGTATTCATTTTCAACCAGCCTGTCTATGTCGATGTCTTTATACTTATGCCTCAGGAAAGGCTGAGGAATGTAATGCATGCCCCTCACTTGGGTGAAAAGGTGCCCAGAGTTTGATGATGCTTCTGGGTCCAGGAGCACGTAGTCCCTCCCCAACCCTACATATCCCGGTTCTTTATCGCTGGCCAAGGATGAAAGGAATCGGTCTCCTGCCTTTGCCAGGTCCTCCATGAAGGCTTCGACTTTTTGGTTTGCATAATCTATGGCTTCTTTGATTTGTTTCTCTGAACATGAAAGTCCAATGGCTTTCATCGCTCGAGCTATTTCTTGAGCTAAGGGACCTTTTTGTCCCAAATGGAGTATGGGCATGACCAACCTGCTTTTGTCGATGCCCAAGGCGTCCTTCAATACGAAGTTTTCAGCCTCTGTGTATATGCAGAACATCCTTTTGTTTCCTTTTTCGTCGATCTCATCTATGAAAGAGGGCATGAAAAGGTAGTCTATGCTGGGGTTCATTGCCAGTAGTGCAGCATGTCCTGCGGATATTTTCATTGCGATGCAATATTCCGTTGGGGCAAAGCGGGTTCCAAGCTCGGTGATTTTATGGTCCGAAACAGGTGTCAGTACTGGAGTGAAACCCAGCTGCTTCAGCATGGCGGAGAAAAATACGCTTCTTTTGCCAAGCATGAGGCCGCATCGCCTGATGCCAATGGTGGGTGAATTTACCTTTTCTTTACCTATGTTTTGGAACAATACACCGTCAAAATGCTTCTCTAGGAGGTTGTGAAAAAGCACCACATAATCTTTTTTAGGTTTTTCCGAGACGTCGCTATTGCCCCTAGGACAAAAGCCTCCGCTAATGATCTCTTCTCCTGACACTTGGAATATCTTCAGAGTGCAATTTCGCACTCCGCAGGAACTTTTCCCCCATCTTTCGAGGCATGTTTTTTCTTCATACTTGAAGGTTTCATCTGCCAGGTTCCATCCACGAAAAGCGGAACGAACCGGTAGGCCCTTCTCCCTTAGTTTGATAATCTTGTCTCTGACCCATAAAGCTGCACCGTATGCGCCGAAAAGTTCTCTGCCGGGGTATGCATGAATTTCTTTGCCCGTTACCTGCGCCATGGCGGCTAGAAAGGCCTTGCCCAGGGAAGGGCCGCCTTGGCAGGAGCACTTGTGCCCCACGTGCCTTGAGCCTCCTACGAATTTATGGAAGTAACTTTCAGCAGTGGCCCGAACTATAGCTGCGGCTATTTCCTCCTGGGGGAAGTTCTCGGCGATCAAACGTTGTTCTTCTATTTCCATGAAAACGCCGCAGGTGGCGTCTATAATTGGGGTTTTGGATGCCGAAAGGGCCTTTTCCTGGAGGGAAGACTTGACGTCCAATCCCAGGATCTCTGCCATGTTTTCCAGTGTTTGGCCGGCTCCTGCCTGGCACGAATAGTTCATCTTCGCTTCTTCCACCTCGTCAAGGGGGCCATAGGGTCCCCTTTTGAAGGTGGTGAACTTCATGTCTTGTCCACCTATCTCGAAGATCGTGTCTATGTCTTTATCGTGGTGTCGTATCCCTATGGCGTGACAGGTTATCTCGTCCACTGCAGCGTCGGGAACTTGAAACCCTTCTCTTTCAAATCTATTGCGCGCGGCCCTGCTGGATAGTACGCTCTCAAAAAGTTTCCTGGCCGACCCTGTGGTACATATCCCCATCACCTTGTAAAGCTCTTTGTTGCGTGAAAAGTGCTTTATTATCCTTTTGAGGGCCCCTAGGGGATCTCCGTGGGTTGGAAGGTAAAGGCTGTCCAGGATTTTGCCATCCTTCAAAGATACCACCACGGCCTTTGTGGTCGTAGAGCCCCCATCTACCCCTATTACCACCTCTGGATCAGATGAAAGAAGTATAGCTTCTTTTGCTCCATTCCTCGAATCATCGTAAACGTAAACCTTCTCCAAGTAGTCTTTCAATGGTGGGGCGTATTTCCTGTTTCTTTTGGCTTCATAAAGGGCTCGGTCTATGTCCGTTGAGGTTAGCACGTATAACCTGTTTTTCTCTATGCTCATTGAGGCAGCTCCTATGGCCGCAACTTGCAGATGGTGTTTGCAGGTGGTTATTCGAAGTCCTGTGATTTTCTCTATCTGGTCGACTATGGGCCTTATCCGCGCTAGTCCGCCCGAGATTATTGTCTTTGCATCCTTTTCTAGCTGGCGAGGGCCGATTACGTCCTGGGCAAAGTTGAACGCTACTGTTTTGAAAAGCTTTGCTATCAAGGCGGCTTTCGGCATACCTTCGTTTTGGTCATGTATCATATCTGACTGGATGACCACCCCACATCGAGCCCTGTAGGGTTTGGCATCAGGGTATGAAGTTGCTTCCTCTACAGCTTCTGCAAATAAAGCTTCTAATGTTTGATCGTGTTGGTTGGATGAGTTAGCTTTACAGTAGAGGCGTCGTACCTGTTTTTCCACTAAGGTGCCTGATCCTCCACCACACTTGGTGTTGGTGTTGCTTTCCAATAGGACGGTTTTTCCCATCACTTTCCCGAAACTGAAAAAGTAAGAATCCTTTGCACCAAGGTGAAAAGCATAGCGAGGGTTTTCTTCTAACATGGAGATACCTTTGGGGATGGTCACACTGTCGTACTCGTAAAATACCTGTGGCGTAGTTTCCGCTATTGTTTTGGCCCCTATGCCAGTTAAAGCTGTGCCTACAATTTGGAATTCAGCTTCCAGTGCCCTTATCTGAGGCAAAATAACATTCTTAAGGGTCTCCAAGGGGCGCCCCAAATGGGGATGAGGATTGGAACACCACAGGACTTCTTTAGTGTTCAAGTCCAAACCTCCGCAATGGATAGAGGAGGAGCCTACATCAATGCCTATCACAATTTTTTTCATGAGGACCTCTCCTGCAAATTGCCTTGGAAGACTCTTGTATGTGTTTTATTATATACTGTTTGCATGGTAAGGAATACCATAGTTAATTTGTACATAAAAAATTTTTTATGTGGGGGGGTATTTGAAGTGGACATTAAGGCATATATGGGTTCTGCATCTGAATGGTCTGGAGATGCTCTTGCTGTCTTCGTTAGCGAGGAAGACCTCGGGGATTTTCGGTTCCTTGGAGAAGATATAGCCAACCTAATCAGTTGGAGGGTTTCAGAATCCTCCTTCAAGGCTCAGAAGGATACGACCCTGTGGACATGTCTTTTTGACAAAAGGGTGAAACACGTCTTTCTAGTGGGTTTGGGTAAGGAATCTCAATTTCAGTTGGATGACTTTCGGCGGGCGGCAGCTCTGGTAGTAAAGCAGGCTACCAAGGAGCGCTGCAGGGACGTTCTTATGGTTTCTGCAAGAGACAGCCTGAGGGGCGTCCACCAGGCCATGGTTGAAGGAGCTGTATTGGGAAGTTATAAGTTCTCCAAGTATAAAACCAAGAAAGATAACGGCAACGAATGGGAGATAGAGAGAATATATGTGAAGGGTTCGGGGGAATCAGACATAAAGGAAGGGACTGTATTTGCCGAGTCCCAAAACTTTGTTAGGGATCTGGTGAATGAACCAGGAAACGTCATAAACCCCGTCTCCCTTGCGGAGAAGGCAAAGAAGATAGGGGAAGAAGGTAACCTTGAGGTTTACGTGTACGACGAGAATCAGCTTAAGGAAATGGGCATGATGGGCCTTTTGAGCGTTGGCGGGGCGTCCAAAACCCCTCCAAGGCTGATCCATATGATATATAAACCTCAAAATCCTGTAGAGAAGATAGCCTTTGTTGGTAAAGGCATAACTTTCGACAGTGGGGGGCTCAATATAAAACCCTCCGATTTTATGAGGACCATGAAGGGAGACAAGGCGGGGGCCTGCAACGTTCTTGGCCTTATGAGGGCTATTGCGAAAATGGACCTGCCCTTTGAGGTTCATGGCTTCATTGGCGCAGCAGAGAACATGCCTGGAGGCGGAGCTTACAGGCCAGACGACATAATAAGATTGAGAAACGGAAAGACTGTCGAGATTGATAATACCGACGCGGAAGGTAGAGTTACACTGGCGGACGTTTTGTCCTACGCATCGGAGCAAAATCCTTCCTGCATCATAGACATGGCGACCCTGACCGGCGCATGTGCCGTAGCTCTAGGAGAGTATACTGCTGGGGTTTTCGCGAACGACGATGAACTGGTTTCGGACTTTTTAGCGACGGCCAAGGAGACGGGGGAGAGAATGTGGCAGCTGCCCATTGACGATGAGAGGTTGAGGAAGAAGATCAAGTCCCCTGTGGCAGATGTGGTCAACTCCGCGGGACGCTACGGAGGCGCCATAACGGCGGCCATGTTCTTGCAGGAATTCGTAGGAGAGGGCATAAAGTGGCTTCATGTGGACATGGCTGGAACGGATAATACCAAGGAGGAATATGGCTACTACATTAAGGGGGCCACGGGCTTTGGAGTGAGAACTTGTCTAGCTTGGTTGCGGGAAAAGGAGAGAAAAGGACCAGCCGGCCTATGAGCAGTAATGTAGTATAATAAACAGGTAGCGAGGTTTAGGTGTGCTGGTGGAGGTGAGATGATGGAAGAGAAGAAAATCGGATGTGCAAGGCCTACGGGGGCATTGGTGGGAGGAGAGGATGTAAAAGAGATAGTACAGGAGGTGAAACCGTCTATGACTGTCATGGTGGGAAGGCATGCTCCAGATTTCGAGGCTCCTGCGTATTATCAGGGAAAGTTTGTCACGGTTAAGCTCTCAGAGTTCTTAGGCAAGTGGGTTTTGCTTTGTTTCTATCCTGGAGACTTTACCTTTGTCTGAGCCACGGAGGTGTCGGCGGTCGCCGACAGGTACAAGGAGTTTCAGGAGCTTGGTGTAGAAGTGCTGTCTGTCAGTGTGGACAGTCAGTTTGTTCATAAGGTATGGAATGACCAGGAGCTTTCGAAGATGGTAGAGGGCGGAGTTCCCTTCCCAATGATCTCCGATGCCGGAGGAAACTTGGGTAAGATATATGGTGTGTACGACGAGAAAGCCGGTGTGGACGTGAGGGGCCGCTTCATAATAGACCCAGACGGTGTCATACAGGCTATGGAGGTTTTGACTCCTCCGGTAGGCAGGAACGTGGACGAAGCCATAAGACAGATCATGGCCTTCCAGCACGTAAGAAACACTGGTGGCAAAGAGGTGACGCCTTCAGGGTGGCAACCTGGAAAGAAGGTTTTAAAGCCTGGTCCGGACCTCGTAGGGGCCGTTTGGAAAGAGTGGACCCCCAAGGATATTTAGTTAATATGTGATGCCTGTAATTTTATGAGGGGCGCCTTTATGAAGGCGCCCCTTTTTTCGAATTTTAACCAGAGGTATTGACTTTTGGAGGAAAAGATATATATTATTCAATTAGTGATAATGATTATCAATAATAAGGGAGGGGTAAGCAATGCCTAGAGGAGATAGAACAGGTCCTTTGGGTGCTGGCCCTAGGACAGGCCGCATGGCAGGGTATTGTTCCGGTTCCTCCGTGCCTGGTTATATGAATCCGTGGGTTGGCAGAGGCCCTTTTTGGCGTTTGGGCCGTGGGGGTAGAGGCCTCAGGAGGCGCTTTTGTTGGTGGGCCCCTTATGTTGTGGGCTTCCCGCCGGGGCCCTTGCCTTACCAGGAGCCCACGGAGGAGGAAGAAAAGGAATTCCTGAAAAGCCAGGCAGAAGTGTTACAGAAGGAATTGGACGCTTTGAGGAAAAGGCTGGAGGAGCTCGAAGGTTAGAGGCAATGGAGATTGGGCTGACAAGGGGGCTTACGCCCCCTTGTCTCAATATGTTATGCCCTTGGAAACCAGTATTTTCTCAAGGTTGCGGAGTTTGTCTTTTCCTGGGATTTTCTTTTCGTACCCTATGGTCGCTATAAGGGCATCTATAATGGTCATCACTGATACAACCGAGTAAAAGCCTTTGGACGGCGCAGCAGGCAAAATGACCGAAGACCATTGGGAGCCAGGAGATGCTACGTCGGTAGTTATGAGTATAGTTGTAGCCCCCTTGCTGCTTGCGTACTCCAAGGCATCAATCGTCCTTGTGGCGTAATGGGGGCCGCCAATGGAAATGGCAATAAGGGCATCTTTCTCAGAACAGGGGTAAAGTTCGGAGTACATGTTATCCGAGCCGACCATGCAGGGGAAGGATATGTTATCCAGGAATTGATTAAGCATCAAGTAGCAGTAAAGGGCAATGCCCTGGGTGGATCTTAGGCCGACGATGTAAATCCTTTCTGCAGAGCATAGGCTTTGAACTGCCCTAGGGAAATTTTCCATGAGCATGGGGCTGATGGAGTTTGTTATTGATTCAATGTTGTCTTTGGCCACCTCTTGCAGTATGTTTCCCGCAGTGAAATTAAGCTTATTCCATGTCTCTTCCATCTGCCACCACAGGCTCGGTCCCGAAGAGAGCACGACTTTTCTTAGAGTCTCCAAAAAATCGTTGTATGAACCAAACCCCAGCTTTTTAATAGTCCTTATAACCGTTGCGGTGGAAACCCCACTGGATGCAGCGAGCTTTTCCACGGTCATAAAGGCTACGTTTCTGTAATTTTGCAGAATGAAATTGCACAGGAGGGCCTGGCTGCTAGTTAAGGTTTCTTTGCCTTGTCTTAACCTCGCAAATATATCCAAGTACTCTTTTGGGTTTTCCATTAATAATGCTCCTTTCGCCTAATCCTTAACTTCATCTTGGTTTGGGGAGAGATTGACGAGTTTTCCGAAACTAAGTAATATAAGACTGTCTGTAATAAATATTACCAAAATAAGCAAAAAAGTAAAATTTATTACCATCATGATTGGAGTGTGGGCAATGTCAAAAAGGTGGGAGATCCTTTATTTAAGTCAAGAGGATTGCGTAAAAGCCGGAGGAACGGACATGAAGGGTGCCATGAAAGCCACTGAAAGGTCCTTTTTCCTGCATGGCAAGGGAGACTTTATCCAGCCTGGGAAACCGGTTATAAGGTGGGGAGGTCCAGAGACGGAGGAGACCCTGGGCAGGATAATGTCCATGCCCTCCTTTCTTGGCGGTGAGAAGTATAAAGATGAACTCGTTTCAAGGGGTCTATTGGGCCCAGTGAACACTGCGGGGATCAAGTTTATCCCCAGTAGGCCGTGGAATCCCACTAAATACGGGTTGCCTCGAGCTAGCGCAATAATCATTATAGTTGATCCGGATACACTGATTCCTCAATGCGTGATGGATGGAGCCATAGTAAGTGCCATGAGGACTGGGGCAGCTTCCGGCGTCGCAGCAAAGTACCTTGCAAGAAAAGATGCAGAAGTTATGGGACTCGTTGGTGCAAGTGTTCAAGGTAGAACACAGCTGGCGGCGATGAAATGTGCACTGCCTACATTGAAAGTATGCAAGGTCTATGATATAAATGCTGAAGCATCCCAGAAATTCAAGGAAGCCATGTCCGAAGTTGTGGGTATGGAGATCGTTCCTGTTAGCAGCGCAGAAGAGGCCTTCAGAGGTTCCGACGTCATAAGCACCGCGACCATGGCAAGGGAAGCTTACGTGAAACCTGAGTGGTACAATAAAGGTGCATTCCACGTTGAAATTTCTTTTTGGGATACCCCTCCCTCGGCTTTGACAGTTTTTGACAAGATCTTTGTGGACGATTGGTATCAGGTAAAACACCATGGAGTAGATGTGTCTTACAGAGCAGTAAGAGATGGTTTTATAACAGAGGACAAAATATGTGGAAACCTTGGAGAGGTTGTGGTTGGCTCCAAGAAGGGACGGGAAAGGGACGAGGAAATCATCTTCTTCAATCCTATAGGCCTAGGGATTCACGATCTTTCAGAAGCTTTCAGGGTGTTCCAGTCCGCGAAGGAAAAGGGTATAGGTAGAATGATTCCCCTGTGGGAAGACCCCAACGAGTGGCTTAACAATCTGAAAGTGTAATAATATTGGGTTTAGGCGATTTTAGCCCAGTAGTGGCTAATTGCAAAAAAAAAGAAAAGGAGGAGTAGAGAGTGAAGAAAAAAGCTTTAATGACTGTCATGGCGCTGTTGTTAGTAGGGTGTTTTGCTTTCAGTGCAGGAGCAGTTGAGTTCGTCACCATCGTGACTGGCTCGACGGGAGGGACGTATTATCCGGTAGGTACCATACTGGCGAATCATTTTAACCAGAAGCTTTTAAAGAGCGGCTACAAGTTCTCGGCTCAAAGTTCCGGTGGGACCACAGAGAACCTTGACATGTTGAAGAAAAGCGAAGCCCAGATGGCCATAGCCATGTGTAACCTCACGGGATTCGCATACACCGGAACCAACAGATATGAGGGAAAACCCAATCCCAACCTCCGCTACGTCATAGGGTTGTGGCCTGAGGTGTCTCAGTTCGTATATGCAAAGTCCTCCGGAATCAAGGGATGGAGCGATCTCAAAGGAAAGAAGATAGCGGTAGGACCGGCTGCGTCAGGTACGGAGTTCAGCACCCGAACAATTCTCAAAGCTGTTGCAGGATTGACCTTTGACGATATAACCCCTGAGTACCTGGGATACAGCGAAGCTTCTCAGGCCTTGCAGAACGGTCGTATAGATGCAGCTCTCCTTGAGGCTGGATACCCCACGTCCGCGGTGACCGAACTTTATGCAGGTAAGACAGAAGTTGATATGCTCATTTTCGACGACGAGGCTAAAAAGAAGCTCTTTGAGGCTGCTCCTTGGTATGCTCCTGTAACCGTACCAGCAGGCACCTATCCTAAGCAGGACAAGGATCTTCCCTTGGTTGGCGTAAAGTGTGCCCTTCTAGCTCATCCCGACGTGAAAGAGGAAGTAGTGTATAACGCCCTCAAGGTCATATACGAGGATAGAGAGGATCTGCTTAAGGAGCACGCGGTCTTCTACAAGGTTGATTTCGAGAACCCCCTGGCAGGGCTTTATGGTGCCCCGCTGCATCCAGGAGCGGTCAAATTCTTCAAGGAGAAGGGCTTGAATATCCCCGAAGAGTTGCTTCCGCCTGAAATGAAATAATAACTGCAAGATGCAGTTATGGTTTGGCCGGCATGTATGTAGTTTTATGCTGCCGGCCTTTTTAATCTTAAAGGATGGAGAGGTAGATTCATGGAGTTCATCAAGAAGTTGATCCCTAAGGGAGAGCACATTCCAACTCGCCAATTTGCAGGGAAAATTGGCCTTATTGCCCTGATTTTGACCGTGGGTACATCTTTGATCCATGCATGGATGAATAGTTTTGGCCTTTTGATGGCCATAAAGATGAATGCCATACATTTAGGTACCGTCATGGCCATTGTCTTCCTATACTATCCAGCCACAGCCAAATCTCCCAAGGACAGGCCCAGTGTGCTGGACTGGATTTTTGCCGCTTTGGCCCTTACGGGGGCTTTTTACATTCTTACCCAGTACGACAGGATTTTGGCGGCTCACTTGAACGTTGGGATTGCCGATTTGGCCATGGCGACGGTGACCATGCTCTTGTTGATAGAGGCCAGTAGGAGGGCAGTTGGGCTTCCTTTGACCATATTGAGCATAATCTTTGTTTTATATACTAAGTTTGGTCCGTATTTCCCGGGACTTTTTGCCCATCAAGGTTTCAGCTGGGAGAGAATAATAATAAGAATGGGCCTAACTGACGAGGGTATCTACGGTGTCTCCCTGATGGTTTCCTCAACCTACGTTTTCATGTTCATCTTGTTCGGAGCGTTTCTTGCAGCCACCAAGACCAGCGACTTCTTCAACGATTTCTCTCTGGCGCTCGCCGGCAAATACAGAGGGGGGCCTGCTAAGGTGGCAGTGGTCGCCTCTGCTCTGATGGGCAGCATCTCAGGCAGTGCCCAAGCGAACGTGGCAACCACGGGGGCGATAACCATACCTTTGATGAAGCGAGTAGGGTATGCTCCCCATTTCGCAGGAGCAGTCGAGGCAGCAGCAAGCACCGGGGGTATTCTTATGCCTCCCATAATGGGAGCTGCTGCGTTCATCATGAGCACCTTTCTTGGGGTCCCTTACGCTAAGATAATGTTGGCAGGCGCAACTCCTGCAATACTTTATTATCTGGCCATAATGTTCATGGTGGATCTCAGAGCGAAGAAACGAGGGTTGAAGGGGCTGAGCGCCAGTGAAATTCCCCCGTTGAAGGAAACCCTTCTGAAGAGAGGGCACATGATGATTCCTCTTGGCCTCATAATATATTTCTTGCTTGCAGGATACACACCTCTGTTCTCAGCCTTTTTAGGGCTGGTGTCGGTCATAGTGTTGTCGTTCTTGCGCAAAGAGACAAGAATGTCACTGAGGGATTTCATAAACGCTCTTGATCTAGGAGCTCGTAGCGCAGCTCCAGTGGGGATAGCATGTGGAGTGGTAGGTTTTATAGTTGGCTCCGTTGGCATGACTGGAGTGGGCCAAATTGTGGCTCTTAACATAATAATGTTCTCCGGTGGTAAATTGTGGGCTGCTCTGATTTTGTGCATGTTTGCTGCTTTGGTGTTGGGAATGGGCCTTCCTGCAACGGCTTGTTACATAATAACGGCTACCATTGCTGCTCCAGCGCTCCAGCAGATGGGTGTGACTCCCATAGCTGCCCACTTCTTTGCTTTCTATTATGGCACTATGTCTGCTGTCGTACCGCCAGTTGCCCTTACCAGCTATACGGCAGCGGGGCTTGCGGGAGCCAAGCCAATGAGGGTTGCCATCCACGGGTTTGGTTTGGCCCTTTCGGGGTTACTTTTGCCGTACCTATTTGTTTACAACAACGCCCTGTTGTTAGTGGATACCACCTTGAAAGCGTACCTTTTTACTGTATCCATGGCTTTGGTTGGTGTGTTCTCGTTATCAGTGGGCATTATTGGTATGTTGAAGACAAACATGCCTGTATGGGAAAGGGTTCTTTTTGCTGTTATAGGCATAGGAATGGTAAGCCCCCTTGGAGTCTACAAACTCGCGGGGTTGGTGCTTTTTACGGGAATGGTCGTCCAGCACTATTGGAGAAATAAAAAGATTCTGGAAAATCCTCAACCTGATACTCTTTAGGTTAGGTTTATATTTTTTGAAGGCCGAGTTGCAAAAAGGCCGGAAGAAGCTCTTACTCAGCTGATTCCGGCCTTTTTTGTTGACGACGTTTTAGGTCCTAGGAAGTTGTTTGGAGAAGTCGAAAGAAGGGCTTTCTGAGGACGAAAGAGTTTTGTATAGCTCTTTAAAGATGGATATCGCTTCTTCTTCCGAATTGAATTCACCCAATATATGGAAGGTGTCGCTGTTACTAATTTGTCCCTCGATGAACGTTTTTTTGTATCCTTCCAGGCGTTTTATGCGGAATGCTACGCAGTTCATTATTTCTTTCCCACTTTGACTCATAACCCATGCCATGAAGTTCACCTGCCTTGGTTTTTGCAATTTGCTGCGTTTTTCTACTAAATATAATAGCACTAAATATTGAAATTAGGTTTTATATGGGTGCAATTTGCCAAGGCATTTGTTGTTTTGCCGGAGATACAACCCTTTTCGACCTTGTTATATTTGCAAAACACTCTGTTTGTCGGAACAGTAGAGATTGCCGCAACCTGATTGCATACTGAGGGATTAAAATTGCAGGGGTTGTTTTAAAATTAAGTAGGAAGCGAGAGGACTATATCTCTGGCGGAGGGCGAGGGATTCGAACCCCCGGAAGGTTGCCCTTCAACTGATTTCAAGTCAGCCGCCTTCGACCGCTCGGCCAGCCCTCCGCTGTAACCCATTATACGCGAAAACCTATTATAATAATAAGTGGAGATAATGCCAACCTCCGGATTTAAAAAATAGAAAGGGTGATAACCATGCACAAAAAGTTGCTACTTATGTGTATAACATGCCTGGTTTTCCTGCTGGTAGCAGGGGCAGGCTTCGCAGCTGAGACAAGCAGTTGTACGGTACCAGAGGACATGTCCTTGGTGATAGTGTCTGCCAATTGGGAGTTCGATATCGAAAGCGGCACTGTTAACGGCAAGGCCGTGGTCAAGAACATTTCAGATAGAACCCTTACGGCTCCCGGAGTGATCGTTAGTTTTTACGACATAGAAGGTAAACAGTTGAGCCAGCTTCCCTTGAGGGGCCCCAAGGCCAAGTTGGAGCCAAAAAGTACATCGACGGTTGATATCAAGGTTAAACTTAAAGAGATTCCCCAAACGATATTGATGGCTCCCTTCGAGGGCCTATGGTCCACCTGAGGCTAAGTATGTTTTCGCGTGGCGAAAACACTTACAGCGTGGGGATGTCTGATTTCAATAACTGCTCTTAGAGAGGTGAGTATCAATGAACATGGAAGAGATCATAGAGAGCTACGTGTGTCGTCCTTGCAAGGTTGCAGTAATAGGTGCTTCTCAGAAGCAGGATAGGCCGGTCTTTGGTGTTATGGAATACCTAAAGGGACAAAATTTTGACCTGTACCCCGTTAACCCCTCTATTGCGGGAGAAGAGGTGCTGGGCTTTCTGTGTTACTCCTCATTGAGTGAGGTCCCTGAAAATGTGGATGTGGTATGTCTTTTCGTATCTCCTAGACACCAGGAGCCAATCCTGGAGGAAATAAGAAAACTTCCTTACAAACCAGTGGTGTGGATGCAGCCGGGAGCCGAGAACGACGAGGCAGAAAGAAAATTGACAGAAGAAGGATATACGGTGGTAAAGGGTGCCTGCATAATGATGACCCATCAGGTCTACTGTGCAGGAGACTAATTTTTGTAAGAGCGCTCCAGATTGGGTGTTGATATTTTGGGCGTAGGGGTGTAGTATAGTCGCGAAAGTTAGGTAAGCCTAATATTTGGCGATAAGGGGAGATTGAAGTGAAGCGCAAGGTATATATGGATCACTCGGCTACTACACCTCTAGCTAGTGAGGTTTTTGAGGCTATGGAGCCTTATTTGAAGGGCTCCTTTGGTAACCCCAACAGTATTCATGCTTGGGGCAGAGAGGCAAGGAAGGCCGTAAATGAGGCAAGGGATCAAATAGCAGAGCTAATAAACGCAGAGGCAAGGGAGATAATAATTACGGGCGGAGGTAGCGAGGCCGATAACCTGGCAATCAAAGGGACGGCTTTTGCTTTGCAGGACAAAGGAAAGCACATCATAACCTCTGCAATAGAGCATCATGCTGTTTTGGATGCATGCGATTGGCTGGAGAAGATAGGCTTCGAGGTAACGGTGCTCCCTGTGGACTCCAACGGAACGGTGGACCTGGAAGCACTTGAAAAAGCCATCAGGGATGACACCATACTGATAACCATTATGTACGCCAACAACGAGGTAGGGACTATTCAGCCAGTCGAAAAGATCATAGAGATAGCAAAGAAGCGAGGAGTTAGGGTTCACCTTGACGGCGTTCAGGCAGTGGGTCATATTCCTGTGGATGTGAAAGAGTTGGATGTGGATCTTCTAACCCTTTCAGCACACAAAATGTATGGTCCCAAGGGGGTAGGAGCTCTCTACGTCAAGAAAGGAACGAAGCTGGTTCCCATAATTCATGGTGGGGGGCAGGAATTTGGCCTTAGGTCAGGTACTGAGAACACTGCAGGGATAGTTGGTTTTGGGGCTGCAGCGAAGCTTGCGAAAAGAAGGCTGGAAGAAAAAGAGCATCTCAAGGAATCTGCTTTAAGGGACAAGCTCCTTTCGGGCATAATGAAAAATATCCCTCATGCCCACATTACTGGGCATCCCACCCAAAGGCTCCCCTTCCATGCCAGCGTTTGCTTCGATTTCATAGAGGGTGAATCCCTGCTATTGAGGCTCGATGCAGGGGGAATAGGGGCGTCAAGCGGATCAGCCTGTACTTCAGGAAGCTTAGAGCCAAGCCATGTTCTGTTGGCAATGGGAATAAGCCACGAAAGAGCCCACGGGTCCTTGAGACTGACGTTGGGTAAAGACACTACGGAAGAGGATATAGACTACATCTTGGAGGTACTCCCCAAGATAGTGACAGATTTGAGAGCCCTTTCTCCATTGGGCAAAGATATTACTACGAGGTGAAGCAAATGTATTCTGAAAAGGTTATGGAACTTTTTATGCATCCCAAAAATGCTGGCAAGATAGAGGATGCCGATGGAATAGGTCAGGTTGGTAACCCCCAGTGTGGGGACATAATGAAGATCTATATCAAGGTGGAAAACGATGTAATAACGGACATAAAGTTCGAGACCTTTGGGTGCGCTTCAGCTATAGCTTCCAGCTCCATGGTTACCGAGATGGTTAAAGGAAAGACCTTAGATGAGGCCCTTAAGATAACGAACAAGGATGTTCTAGAGGAACTAGGCGGTCTGCCCCCTCAGAAGATCCACTGTTCCCTTCTTGCTGAGGAAGGCATCAAGGCTGCAATTGAGGATTACAGGAGGCGCAAGGAGGGTAAAAAATGATGGAGGGTAAGGTCGTTGCTGTATGTGTCTCTGAGAAGAAGGGAACGCCCAAAAAAAACATAAAGGAGGCCTTCCTGGAGGAAGGGGTAGGCATCCCTCAGGATGCCCATGCATCCTTTGGTCATAGGCAGATAAGCATGCTGGCCTTTGAGGATATAGAGGAAGCGAAAAAGAAGCTTCCAGAACTTGAGCCTGGGAGCTTTGCCGAAAACATAACCGTAAAGGATTTCGATTTGAAAAGCCTTGAGGTTGGCGACCGGGTACAGGTAGGCGAAGCCATCCTGGAGCTTTCTCAGATAGGCAAGGAATGCCACACAAGGTGCGCCATCTACCATAAGACAGGGGATTGCATCATGCCCACCAGGGGGATTTTCTTCAAGGTCGTAAAGAGCGGTCGCGTAGCTGTAGGAGATAAAGTGACGAAAGTAATAATCGAGTAGCAACACAATAAACAAATGAAACGAAGACGGGGTGACAGATTAGCTGGTCGCCCCGTTTTTATTTTTGGTGCTTTTGAATTATAATCAAGAAGTCTTTAATTAGGAGGGAAAGCAATTGAGAACTGTCGAGACGAAAATCCGCGTCCGGTATGGTGAAACAGACCAGATGGGGATTGCTTTTTATGCCAATTACCTGTCGTGGTTTGAAGTGGGAAGGAGCGAGTTTTGCAGAGCCCTTTCCCATCCATACAAACACTGGGAGGAAAAAGGGATAATATTGCCGGCAGTAGAGGCCTATGTGCGATACAAACATCCATTGCGATACGATGACGTTGCCGTAATCAAGACGAGCGTCCAGGAGGTGAAGCCTTATTCTGTAACTTTCTCTTACGAGGTATTACTAGAGGAGAATGGAAGACTTGTTGCGGAAGGCTGGACAAGGCACGCTTTTTGCGACCCGACAGGAAAACTTGTCAAGGAGCCTGAACCTTTCTACAGTTGGATCAGAGAACAGTTGGAAAAAGAATGACTAAAGAGGTGATTCCGTGTGGGCAAGAAAATGATAATGCTAGGAAACGAGGCCATAGCCCGCGGAATAGTCGAAGCGGGGTGCGAGGTGGCCTGTGCTTATCCAGGTACTCCTTCTTCGGAGATTCTGCCAGCTATTGCGAAGTGGGCCGATGAACTTAACACTAAAACTGCTGTCGAATGGGGAGCCAACGAAAAGGTGGCCTTCGAGATGGCTGCAGCTGCGTCTTTTGCGGGAAAGAGAGCCTGTGCGGTCATGAAGCAGGTGGGACTCAACGTGGCGGCTGACCCATTCATGAGTGTGGCTCATTTTCAGCTTAAAGGAGGCTTGTTACTGGTAGTTGCGGACGACCCAGGACCCCACAGCTCTCAGACAGAGCAGGACAGCAGATTTTTTGCCATGTTTGCCAAGGTGCCGTGTTTCGACCCCTCAACGGCAGCAGAGGCCAAGGATATGGTTTTCGATGCCTACGACCTTTCGGAGAGGCACGGCATAGTGACCATGCTTCGTCCAACGGTCCGGGTGGACCACTGCAGGCAGGACGTGGAGCTGTTGGATGTGGTTTCCTTGGAGAGGAAAGCTTCTTTTGAGAAGGATGTAAGAAGATGGGTATGCCTTCCTGCTCATGTCAGGATAAACCACCCACTGCTCAACCAAAAGAACGACGCCATAAGGGAAGAGTTCGAAAGGGATTTCTCCAAATACAACTATGAGGTTCCTGCGGAAGAAAAGGCCACGATGGGCATCATAGCTGGCGGAATATCCTTTGCCGTAGTCATGGACCTTTTGAACTCCATGGGAAGAAAGGACATATCGGTTCTCAAGATAGGTACTCCATACCCTCTGCCCACCAAGCTGGTGGACGATTTCATTGCAAAACACGACAAGGTTCTGGTGCTTGAGGAAACCTACCCGGTAATAGAGATGCAGATAAATGACAAAAGCAAGGTCCTGGGGAGATTCAACGGATGGGTTCCCAAAGCTGGAGAACTCCTTCCCGAGATAGTCGAGGGCGTTATTTTGAGGGCCCTTGGAGAGGAGGCCGCCTTACCTCCAGAGGAGGAATATTTGAAAAAGGCCCTAGAAGAGCTCAATATAACTCCGAGAAAACCCATGCTATGTCCCGGCTGCCCTCACAGGGCGAGCTTCTTCTCCATAAGGCAGGCTCTGCCCAATGGCATCTACCCATCCGATATAGGCTGTTACACTTTGGGAGTCAACCAAAAGACAGTTGACGCAGTCATTGACATGGGAGCATCAGTGACCCAGGCATCGGGTCTTTACCTAGCCCACAAAGTGGATGGGACCGAAAGACCTATCGTCGCGACCATAGGAGATTCCACGTTCTTCCACATGGGTATGCCAGGCCTTGCGAGCGCGGTGTACAACAAGCACGCCTTCGTCTTGGCCATATTGGATAACAGCATCACAGCAATGACTGGTGGACAATCTCACCCCGGAATAGGTGAGAAGCTCCGAAAAGGAGAGGAAGGCCGAAAAGTGGACCTTGAGGAAGCGGTGCGAGGCTGTGGGGTAAAATGGGTTAAAACCGTAGAAGCTTACGATGTAAACAAAAACAAAGAGCTGGTCAAGGAAGCATGGGAGTACGCCAAGGAGAACGAGGAGCCCGCGGTGCTGATATTCAAACACCCATGTATGCTTTTGAGGCCCGAACAAGACAAGATCCCTGTGAAGGTGGATCAAGAGAAGTGCATAGGGTGTAAGTTCTGCATAAACTTCTTCAACTGCCCGGGCTTGGTCTTCGATGAGGAAAAGAAGAAAGCCTACATTGATGAAAGATTCTGCGTCCAGTGCGGTGTTTGCATAAATGTATGTCCCCATGGAGCTATTCTTGGGTCAAACGGGGAGGAGGCGTAACCATGCAGTACGTTATTGTAGGAATCGGTGGACAGGGAATTTTGTTTTCCAGCCGCGTTTTGGGCCATATAGCCCTCTCTAAGGGCGAGAGCGTTATGGGCAGTGAGGTCCATGGAATGGCTCAAAGGGGTGGATCGGTTATAAGCCATTTCAAGATCGGCAAGTACTCCAGCCCCTTGGTCAAGGCCAAGGAGGCCGACGTCCTACTGGCCTTTGACCAGAATGAGGCCATAAGGAACCTTCACTTCTTGAAGCCGGGGGGCAAGGCCATAATCAACGTTCATGCTCCAGAGGCCTTGGAGAACCCCAATTTGAAGCGCTTCTTGGAGGAAAGATCCATAGAGCTTTATCCCATAAAGGGGTATGAAATACTTAAGGAGCACATGAACGGAAAGTTTTTGTTCCTCAACGTGCTGATCCTTGGAGCGATGTGTGGAGCTGGTATAGGAAACGTGACCTTGGAAGAAGTCAAAAGGGCCATAGAGGAGCTAGCCCCGCCCAAATATGTGGAGGCCAACTTGAAGGTGGTCGACCTTGGGTACGGGGCCATGGCAAAATAAAATACCGCAAGATCTGAAAGGGGGCCCCGCGAGGGGCCCTAAATTTTTTCTCCCCAGGAGGCAGAGAAAAAGGGCCTTCAGCTTGGTGGAGCTTCTTTTGTGCATAGCCATGTGGTCCGTTTTGGCGGGGATTTTGCTTCTGTCCCTGGATGTAGGGATTTTAACAGTCAAAAGTGAGGAGGCTGTGGTAAAGCCCAGTGTGGCCCTTAGGGAATCCAAAAACATTTATAGATGGCTCCAGAAGGTCATGATAAAAGCCTGTATCGAAAGAAGGTCTTTCCAGGTAAAGTATTACAGTGGGTACAGGGATTTTATAAGAATTCAGTGGTTTGACCCCTTAGAGACTGAAACCTACAGGACTGAAGGCAGATGCTGGGTGGCCTTTGAGTCCTCTAAGAACCTTTTTTACAGTTACGCCCCTGCTTGGCACACCATGACTCCGGCTTTTACTTTGAAGATAAGCAATGGGCAGAAGAACGGCCAGGTGGTCTCCAGGATCTCTGTCTCTCCATACTGTCTGGTGACGCTGAAGGAGGAGTAAAATTAAATTGTTGCGAAGTTTCCTATGTAAGAGTATAAAATGTATTCAGCCCTTGAGGTTAGATACGTTTTAAGCAGCTGGCTGAGTTTGAGCTGGTTTCCAATTTTATCAGGAGGTAAAGAGATGGCTGGTAAACCGTGGTGGAGAGAGACTATCGAGACAGTTTTATGGGCTTTGGTGTTGGCCCTTATTTTGCGTTACTTCGTAGTGCAGGCCTTCTGGATACCTAGTGGTTCGATGATACCTACCTTGGTGCCAGGAGATAGAGTGCTGGTATCCAAGTTCTGGTACCATTTCCAGCCCCCAAAAAGAGGCCAGATAGTGGTGTTTAAGTACCCCCTGGATCCCAAGAGAGACTTCATAAAAAGGGTCATAGGCCTCCCAGGAGAGGTGGTCAGCATGGAGGAAGGGGTGGTCTACATAGATGGAGAGCCCTTGGCTGAGCCATACGTGAAAAATCATGACTCCTTCAATATGAAGCCTGTCAGGGTTCCCGAGAACGCTTATTTCGTAATGGGGGACAACAGGCCTAATTCACAGGACAGCCGTTTCTGGGGGTTCGTGCCAAAGGAAAACCTAATAGGACCGGCCTTTTTCAGGTACTGGCCTCTCTCCAGGATAGGTGGGATATACTGATATGGCCAGGACGGTTTGGTATCCCGGCCATATGGCCAAGGGGCTGAGGAAATTAAAAGAGCTTTCGGATAAGATCGATGTGGTCGTTGAGGTTAGAGACGCTAGGGCCCCCGATGTTACATCTTCATCCTTCTCCTCCGATATTGCTAAATTCAAGCCCCTGTTGGTCGTGCTTTCCAAGAAGGACCTTGCGGATGACAAGGCTACGGCTGCCTGGCTTTCCCACTACAAGAAGAGGGGCATAAGTGCCTGGGCTTTCAACCTTCGGAGGCCCTCCTTTGGCGGTTTCCTTAAAGCCCTTTCCAAGCTTAGCCCTCCCTACCGGGATGTTAGGCTTGTGGTGGTAGGAGTGCCCAACGTGGGAAAGTCCCTTTTTCTAAACCAACTAGTCGGTAAAAAGGCCTCAACTGTAGGAGGAGTTCCCGGAGTTACTAGGGGGGTCTCATGGTACAAAGGAAAAGGGTTCATGGTGGCTGATTCTCCTGGAATCGTTGACCCAAAAGCTGGAGCCGCAGTGCACAGGTGTCTTGCCTGGCTTGCGGGCTCCCGTTCCGATGTTATAGGAGGGTATCACGATATCGCCTTGGACTTTTTGGCTTACCTCAAAGAAAGGGATCTTCTGGATACAGCCCTAAGCCCTTGGGGTATAGATACTGCAGGGCTTGAACCCGACGAGATTTTAAAGGTCATAGGAAGAAGATTGGGGTGTCTTACCTCGGGCGGAGAAGTGGACATGGAAAGAGCCGGGAAGGCTCTTCTGGATAGCTTTTCTTCAGGTAAGCTCGGCAAGATAACCCTGGAACTTCCAGAAAGGCCTTTTTGCAGTCTGGAGGACGATGGATGAAGGTCGTTGGAGTAGATGAGGCAGGACGAGGCCCCTTAGCTGGACCGGTCGTGGCCGCGGCTGTTTACCTTGAGAACTGGCAGACCAGGGAGCTTTTATCCCTGGGACTCAATGACTCCAAGAAACTTTCTCCCAAGAGACGAGAGGCCCTTTTTGAGGCCGTGCTGAATATGGGTGTGTGCTGGAGGGCCCAGGCGGCTAGTCCAGCCAGGATAGACAAGTACAACATCCTCAATGCGACCTTGTGGGCCATGAAGAGGGCAGTAGTACAGCTTCCTTTGAAGCCCGACCTGGTGGTGATAGACGGTAACATGCCCATTGGGTTGGATTTATGTACGGAAAAATCCATCGTTGGGGCTGACAGTAAGGTTCCATCGGTTGCGGTGGCCTCCATAATAGCCAAGGTTCTGAGGGACAGGGCCATGGTTAGATTTTCCAGGATGTTTCCCCAATATGGTTTCGAAAGGCATAAAGGTTACCCAACCAAGGAACATTATGCAGTTCTGAGGGAGTTGGGGCCTTGCAAGCTCCACAGGAAGAGTTTTCGCCTCTTATAAACAAAAAACCCATCTATTTATGACATGATGTAAAAGGCGGTGAAATCTATGTCCAGCCATTTGAAGTTAGGCTCAAAGGGCGAAGATTTTGCTTGTCGCAAACTGGAGGAGTTGGGGTATGAGATCGTGTCCCGTAACGTCAGGTTCAAACTTGGCGAGATAGATGTGGTCGCCATGGAATCTGGCGAATTGGTGTTCGTGGAGGTAAGGACAAGGAGCGTAGGAATAATGTCTCCTCCAGAGGCTACCGTGGGCCCAAGGAAATTAAAGAAACTTGTAAGGTGCGGCCAAGCTTACGTTGAAAAGTCAGGGTGGAGCGGGCCGTGGAGAATAGACATAGCGGCAGTGACCGTAGATAAAGGAAACTCCATGAAATTTGAGCTCTTCAAGGACGTTACAGTGGGGTTGGTGGAAATATGAGACCTGTGATGGGCGTAACCTTGCACGGAGTGGAAGCCAGGAAAGTGGAAGTTGAGGTGGAGATAACCGGAGGATTGTTCTCGGTCTCGGTGGTAGGTTTGCCCGATACGGCAGTCAAGGAAGCAAGGGAGAGGGTGCGAGCTGCATTGAGGGCAGTGGGGTTGAACGTAAGAGGCCGGGTGGCCATAAACCTGGCTCCGGCGGACTTGCCCAAGGAAGGGGCCCTCCTGGACCTTCCCATGGCTGTTGGAATTGCAGTCGCCATGGGAGAGGCCAGTCCACCGGAGGGTGCCATATTGATGGGGGAGTTGGCCCTTGATGGCAGGGTCAGAAAGGCAAGGGGAGTTGTCCCAGCGGCCCTCCTTGCGCTGCGTGAAGGGTGGAAAATCTTCGTGCCCAGGGAAAACGTGGATGAAGTCTCCCTCATAAAGGGTGTCTGTGCCTATGCAGTAGAGAACCTGGGAGAGCTTTTGGCCCATTTGCGCGGAGAAAGACCCCTTCAAAGGGTGAAGCCTCATCCAATTCCGGAAGACCCCCTCAAAGCAGATCCGGATCTATCGGAAATAAAGGGTCACTCCCAGGCTAAAAGAGCCCTGGAGATAGCAGCAGCAGGGCACCACAATATCTTCATGATTGGATCACCGGGTTCGGGCAAGACCATGCTGGCCAGAGCTCTTAGGGGGATTTTGCCCCCTCTCTCGGATCAGGAGGCCATGGAGGTTCTTTTGGTGAAGAGCACCGTTGGACTTTCTCCTGGGAACGTTAAAGAAAGACCTTTCAGGATAGTCCACCACACTGCAAGCACCGTCGCTGTCTGTGGCGGCGGACCTAACTTGCGCCCTGGAGAGGTGAGCCTTGCCCATAGGGGCGTCCTGTTCCTTGATGAATTCACCGAATTCAGGAGAGAGTTGATAGAGGCGCTGAGGCAGCCATTGGAGGACGGTTCCATAGTCGTTAGCAGGGCATCGGGAAGCGTTTCATATCCGGCTAGGGTGCTTTTGGTGGCAGCATGCAACCCATGCCCGTGCGGATACCTTGGTGACCCTTCAAAGCAGTGCAGGTGTTCGGCGGCTGCTATAGAAAGATACCAAAGAAAGATATCCGGCCCGATAGTGGACAGGATGGACCTTTATGTTTCCGTCCCCAGGCTTTCACCCCAGGAACTGGTGTCTTTTTCCCCTGCTAAGTCTGAGGACAGTGCAACGGTAAGAGAAAGGGTTGCGGAGGCAAGGAAGCGTCAGCTTTCCCGTTGGGAGAAATGGGGTTACTCCTGCAACGCGGAGGTTCCGGAGAAGATATTGAAAAGACACCTCAACCTTTCCCCAGAGGCCCTTGGGTTCCTTGAGAAGATGGCCGGGAAACTTCAACTCACTGGAAGAGGCATAACCAGGATATTAAGGGTAGCTCGAACCATAGCGGACTTGGATGGTGCGTCTTTTGTGAGCATGGGACATCTTTCTGAAGCGTTGGCCTACAGGAAAGGAGCAAGTATGCCGTGGACAAGCTAAGAGCCCTTATGCTGTTGAACGCTACGGGTACTGTGACGGCAAGGCTCTTCAAAGAAGTAGAAATGGCAAGCTCTAGAGAGCCCTTGGATCCCAGAGAGTTAATAGAGGAAGGGGAAAGTTTTTGGAGAAGAGTGGGCTTTTCCGAGGGGGCCGTTAGTTTTTTGAAGGTAGCCCTAAAGGAGAGTTGGGCGGAACGGGAACTGGAAAGATGCAGCGCCTTGGACGTTATGGTCATAACCTGGGGAAGTGACGAATATCCAGCTCTTTTGGAGGATTTGGATGATCCACCTCTGGTGCTCTACGTTATAGGAGACAAACTGCCTTCTTTTGGCGTTGGAATAGTGGGAACCAGGCGTTGCACCAGCTACGGCAGCAGGGTCGCAGGCTTGATATCCGAAAATGTGGCTTCCTTGGGAATGGACGTTATAAGCGGCGGTGCTTTGGGAATAGATAGCGCTGCTCACAAAGGTTGTATGAGCGCAGGTGGTAAGACGATCGCCGTTTTGGGGACCGGAGTGGATGTGGTTTATCCTTCGAGCAACAGGTGGCTTTTCGAGGAAATAAAGGAAAGTGGATCTTTGGTGAGCGAGTACCCTTTGGGAACCAAGGCGAGACAGTGGACCTTTCCAAGAAGAAACCGCATCATTGCCGGGTTGTCGGAGAAATTGGTGGTGGTCGAGGCCCCAGTAAAAAGCGGTGCAATGATAACTGCAAGGGTGGCCATGGATTTGGGACGAGAGGTTTGGGCAGTGCCAGGTCGGATTACCGATGAAAGTTCAGGAGGTTCCAATTCCTTGATAGCAGATGGAGCCCATGTGCTTTACGACGTGTGTGCCTTCATGGAGAGTTTCAGGGGGCATCAACTGTTTTTGAAAGGATTGGACCTGGGGGTGTCCAAAAAACAGAGCCTGCCAAATCTTTCGGAAAAGCAAATGGAAATTTACGAATTTTTGTGCAAATATGGGGAGCAAACGGTTGACAACATAGCTGTCGGCTGTAAAATGGACGCCGCCCAAGTTTTACAGGAGTTAGGTTATTTGAGCATCGAAGAATTGGTTTTTCCATCAGGTCCAGGGCGGTGGAGCGCCATCCCGAAGGGAACTTGGACTGAAAAAAGATAGGATAAGGAGAAGGAGCATGGCGGTTAGGTTTATAAATGAACACGAAAGACGATTTTTCACGGAAGAGGCATTGAGTTTGGCTTATAGCATGTTCGCGGAGAAACTGTTTCCCGATCACATTGTGGAGGCGGTTATGACCGAAGCAGTGAGATGGGGGTGCGACGGATACACTGTGGATGAGGCTCTTTTGTCCTCCATATTGTGGGCTATTTGCGAAAAGCCGTCTAGAGGGATGGATGTTCAAGGTGTTTTGGGTCATAACAGTAATAAGATCCGCCTTTCGTGATTGGGGGTTTTGTTTGTGGCTGTGAAAAAGGCTAAAAATAGCAAGGCGAGTAAGAAAAAGACTTTGGTGATCGTGGAGTCACCTTCCAAGGCCAAGACCCTTACAAAGCTTCTGGGCAGAGGCTATGAGGTGAAAGCCAGTGTAGGACACGTTCGAGACCTGCCCAAGAGCAGGCTCGCTGTGGACATAGAGAACAACTTTCAACCCGATTACATAGTGGTGAGAGGCAAGGGCCAAGTCGTCAAGGAGCTCAAGAAGAAAGCATCGGAGAGTTCAAGAGTCATTTTGGCTTCGGACCCTGACAGGGAAGGAGAAGCCATAGCGTGGCATTTGGCTGAGATACTTGGCATATCCGCGGAAAGTCCCTGCAGGATGAGGATGTACGAGATAACCCCTAAGGGCGTCAAAGAAGCGCTGGGAGGTTTGGGACCTATAGATATGAACAAGGTGTATGCCCAGCAGGCCAGGCGAATAATGGACAGGCTGGTGGGTTACTCCATAAGCCCCATTTTGTGGAGGAAGATAAAGTGGGGCCTTTCGGCAGGAAGGGTTCAGTCTGCTGCACTGAAGATCGTGTGCGACAGGGAAAGGGCTATAGAGGATTTCGTCCCGCAGGAATACTGGAATATATCCGTAGAGGCTCAAAAAGAAAATGGCGCTTTGTACAACCTCCGAGTGGAGAAAAGGGGAGGCAAGACCTTATTAAAGGATGGAAAGACTCTACTCATAGATAGCGAAAAGGTCGCCGATGAGATCATAGAAGTTATCGTTTCTAATCCTCTAGTCGTTAAGGATTTTACTTCCAAAGAGGGTGAAAGGAAGCCCCCTGCGCCTTTCAAGACCAGTACACTTCAACAGGAGGCGGCAAGGAGACTTAAATTTTCGCCTCGAAAGACCATGTCCATAGCTCAGGAGCTGTACGAAGGCGTGGAGATCCCCGGAAGGGGAGTTATGGGTCTTATAACCTACATGAGGACCGATAGCTTGAGAATATCCCCCATTGCTATAGAGGAAGTTCGTTCTCTAATATCTCAAACGTTCGGTCAAAGCTATTTGCCTAAGAAGCCCAATAGCTTTGAAAGCAAGGTGCGGTCTCAGGATGCCCACGAGGCTATAAGGCCGACGGACGTAACCCTTACGCCCGAACAGGCAAAGCAGTACCTTTCGCGAGACCAATATAGGCTTTACGAGCTGATTTGGAAGCGCTTCGTGGCCTCGCAGATGAGCCCTTCGATCGTCGCCAGGGTTACATTGGAGGCCGAAGCGAAGGACATAGGTTTGAAGCAGTCAGGAGTAAGGGTGCTCTTCGATGGGTGGAGCAAGGTTTGGCCATCGGATTTGCAGGAGGAGATCGTGCCGGAGGCTGTCCCGGGTGAAGAACTTTCCGTCACAAACATAAACAAAGAACAGAAGTTCACAAATCCACCATCAAGATATACGGAAAGTGGACTGATAAAGGTTCTAGAGGATAAGGGTATAGGGCGTCCTTCTACTTATGCCACCATATTGCAGACTTTGAGCGACAGGCGCTACGTGGGTAAGGATGAAGAGAAGAAGTTGAAGCCAACGGAGTTGGGCAAATTGGTCAATGGATTCCTTGAAGAGTATTTCCCTGAGATAGTGGATGTAGGATTCACTGCGAAGATGGAAGAGGAGCTAGATGAGGTTGAGAGCGCTGAGAGAAAATGGGATCAAGTGGTAGGGGAGTTCTGGGCAGCCTTTGAGCCCACACTGCGCTCTGCAGAGGAGAACGCTGAGAAACTTGCTGCCCCTCAGGGAGAACCGATAGGTGAGAATTGTCCACTATGCGGGGCTCCCCTGGTCAAGAGGTTCAGTCGATACGGCGAGTTCATAGGTTGTTCTGCTTTCTCCGACCCTGAAAAGAAGTGCACGTACAGTCGTCCCATAGTTGACAAGATAGGAGTGACTTGCCCCAAGTGCGGCAAAGGAGACGTGGTCAGGCGTAGGGGCAAGAGAGGCAGGACCTTTTATGGGTGTTCCAGGTATCCCGAGTGCGATTACGCATCGTGGTATGAACCCACCGAGGAGCGCTGCCCCCAGTGTGGAGGAGTCGTGGTTCTGAAAGGAGCCAAAAGGAACAAGGTCTGTTCGGTATGTGATTGGAAAGAGGGTAAGAAGGATGATGGCCCCAATGAAGAATGATTTGAGAAGTGTACCTGAAGTTACGGTCGTAGGAGCCGGCCTTGCTGGGAGTGAGGCCGCATGGCAGCTTGCTCTGCGGGGTGTGAGAGTAAAGCTCTTTGAGATGCGTCCTCGAAAATACACTCCAGCCCACACCACCGACAAGTTCGCGGAGTTGGTGTGCAGCAACTCCCTGGGCTCCAACGTGGAAGATACCCCTGCTGGAATACTAAAGAACGAGTTGAGAAGATTCAAAAGCCTGGTAATGCAGTGTGCTGACGAGCACGCAGTCCCTGCTGGGAGGGCCCTTGCTGTAGATAGAGAGTCGTTCTCCCAATGTGTGACCGAAAAATTGAGGTCTCACCCCATGATAGAGATAAACTGCAAGGAAGTAGAGGATCTTCCTGATGGATTAGCGATAGTGGCTACGGGGCCGCTGACTAGCGAGAGTTTGGCCAGCAGATTGAAAGAAGTGGTAGGAGAGGATTTCTTATATTTTTTTGATGCAGTAGCTCCTATAGTAACGGCCGAATCCATAGATATGTCCAAGGCTTATAGGGCAAGCCGCTACGGGAAGGGGGAGGACTACATCAACTGCCCACTGACGGAGGAGGAGTACTACGCTTTTTGGGAGGAACTGGTCTCAGCTGAGCGAATACCCCTGAAGGATTTCGAGAGGGATGGCAAGTTTTTCGAAGGGTGCATGCCCGTGGAAGTGTTGGCCCAAAGAGGCAAGGACACCCTGCGTTATGGACCTATGAGACCTGTGGGACTGGAAGACCCTAAGGATGGTAAGATGCCTTTTGCTGTAGTGCAGCTTCGGCAGGAGAACAAGGCGGGTACCATGTACAACTTGGTGGGTTTTCAGACCAACCTGAAGTGGAAGGAGCAAGAGAGGGTCTTACGGATGATTCCAGCCCTCAAGAATGCAGAGTTCGTCCGTTTTGGAGTGATGCACCGCAATATATATGTGAACGCTCCCAAGGTGTTGGATGGACACCTTAGGTTGAAGGCAAGAAGCAATATATACCTCGCTGGCCAGATCACAGGCGTCGAAGGATACGTGGAGAGTACTGCCATGGGATTGGTGGCTGGGATAAATGCTGCATGCCAAGCTCGTGGCCTGAGCCTTCCCCTTTGGCCCATGGAGACGGCAATAGGTTCCCTAATGAACCACCTTTCAGAGGAGAGGCCTCACGGCTTTCAGCCCATGAACATGAACCTCGGTCTTTTCCCTCCTTTGGGAGAACGAATAAAAGACCGATCCCAGAGACTGGCAAGGCATGCCGAGAGGGCAAAAAGGGCGTTGGAGGCCTTCTTGGCGGAGAACAAAATGCTTGTAATTGAAAAAGACTAAAAATTCTCCATATAAAATATTTATACAGAAAATTGTGCTTTTTCCCCCACAAAATGCTACAATATGTTCATGTCAATGAAGATAGAGGAAGCAGTAGATTTATATTTGGACTGGCTTAAGTATGGTCGTGGGAAGTCCGAGAACACTACGGTAAACTACGCTGTAGACCTGTGTCAGTTCTCCGACTACCTTGCGTCTCAGGGAGTGGAAGACGTGGAATCCATAAGTTCTGGCCACGTCAGGGCTTTCCTGAGGGATGTAGTCGGCTTTGGCTACGCCCGGACCTCCGCAGCCAGGAAGCTCTCTGCCATAAAGGGTTGGACTGCCTTTTTGAAGGAGAGGGGGCTTGTTGCTTCCGATGTGGCGGCCAGGCTGAAAGGCCCCAGGATCCCCAAGAGGCTTCCCCGGGCTTTGCCTTACGATGACGTGGTCAAGCTGATAGAGGAGGGGCCCAGGGGGGACAATGCCTCAAGAGACAGGGCGGTTTTGGAACTCCTTTACGGGTGCGGCCTTAGGATAGCTGAGGCAGCCGTTTTGAGGTGGGACCAGGTGGACCTGGAGGAAAGATGGATAAGGGTCGTCGGTAAAGGTGACAAAGAGAGGATCGTGCCTTTGGGCCGTTATGCCGTCAATGCGTTGAAAGAATGGAGAGCACAAAGGAGATCCTCTGATGTATATGTCTTTCCTGGTGAGAAGGGAGGCCCTATAACGGTTCGAACTTTGCGCAGGATAGTCGTGAGGTGTGCAAGAAACGTTGGCTTAAGCGGTGTTACTCCTCATGCCTTGAGGCATAGCTTCGCGACCCATATGTTGGAACGGGGTGCCAACCTCAGGGTTTTGCAGGAACTTTTGGGACATGAAAGCTTGTTGACCACTCAGCGGTACTTGAAGGTGACCGCTGAGCAGCTGAAACAAAGCTATATAAAGGCCCATCCCAGGGCGGTGTTCGGAGGGAAAGATGTTTAAGGGAACTACTATTTTGTGTGTCAGAAAGAACGGCAAGGTGGCCATGGTTGGAGATGGCCAGGTCACTTTGGGCAGTCAGGTAGTGAAGGCCAGCGCCAAGAAGGTAAGGCGGCTGTACAACGATAAGGTTCTATGCGGTTTCGCCGGTGCTACGGCGGATGCCATGACCTTGCTGGAGCGTTTTGAGAGACAGCTCGACGAGCAGTCAGGCAACCTGATGAGGGCTGCAGTGGCCTTGGTCAGGGATTGGAGAACCGATAAGGTTTTAAGAAGGCTTGAAGCCATGATGCTGGTTGCCGATATCAACCAGACCCTGCTTTTGTCCGGAACTGGAGACATCCTGGAACCTGAGGGAGATGCTTCCTCTATAGGTTCGGGAGCAGGTTATGCCTTGGCTGCAGCCAGGGCGTTTATAGATGCGGGTCTTACGGATGCCGAGTTGATAGCTCGAAAGTCCTTGGAGATAGCCGCGGGAATATGTATTTACACCAATAGCGTATTGACTGTGGAGGTGCTTGAGTCTTGAATTTTTACAACGAGGAGGCTTTGACTCCCCGTAAGATAGTAGAATACCTTGGAAAGTATATTGTAGGACAGGAGAAGGCCAAAAGGGCGGTTGCCATAGCCTTGAGAAACAGGATGCGCAGAAAGAAGTTGCCCCAAGAGATGGCCAAGGAGATAACTCCTAAGAACATCCTCATGGTGGGACCCACAGGAGTCGGAAAGACGGAGATAGCCAGGAGGCTTTCGCAGCTCGTAAACGCCCCCTTTGTAAAGGTCGAGGCCACCAAGTACACCGAAGTGGGCTACGTGGGGCGAGATGTGGAGTCCATGGTTCGGGACCTGGTGGAAAGGGCTTACCACATGGTTAAGGAGAAGCACTTGCAAGAGGTGCAAGAGGAAGCCTCAAGAAGGGTTGAAGAGAGGTTGCTTGATGCCCTTCTGCCCAGGAAAAGGGTCCAGGAAAAGGTTACGAACATGGTGGAGTTCCTGTTGGGTCAAGGTGACTCTAATGAAAGGGAAGAAGAGACAGAAGATCCCAAGCGTCAGGCCACCAGGGAGAAGTTACGAAGGCTCCTTAGGGAGGGCAAACTGGACGCCAGGGAGATTGAAATCGAAGTAGTTGAATCTGCGCAGGTAGGTATACCCATCTTGGGGGCCCCAGGCATGGACGAGATGGGTATAAACATTGGAGAGATGCTCAGCGGCCTGTTTCCCAAAAAGAAGAAGAAGGTCACCATGACTGTTGCCGAAGCCAAGCGGGTGTTACAGGCCGAGGAGGCGGAGAAGCTCATAGACCACGAGGCAGTGTCTAAGGAGGCGGTCAGAAAGGCTCAGGAGGAAGGGATAATATTCATCGACGAACTGGACAAGGTAGCCTCTGCATCGAGTTCCACCTCGGGGCCGGACGTGAGTCGAGAGGGAGTCCAAAGAGACCTTCTCCCTATCATCGAAGGTTGTACAGTCAACACAAAATACGGCCCCATACGTACAGATCATATTTTATTCATAGGTGCAGGGGCCTTCCACAAGGTAAAACCCTCTGATCTGGTTCCGGAGCTTCAGGGTAGGCTGCCTCTAAGGGTTGAACTTGATCCTCTCACGGAGAATGACCTTGCAAGGATCCTTGTGGAACCCGAGAACAGCCTTTTAAAGCAGTATAAGGCCTTATTGGAGACCGAAGGGGTAGAGCTGGTCTTCACGGAGGATGGGGTGGCGGAGATAGCTTCGATAGCCGCAAGAATGAATATTGAGATGGAAAATATAGGAGCGAGAAGGCTGCACACCATAATGGAGGCCCTTTTGGAGGATATACAGTTTGAAGCTCCCGAGCGGAAAGGCGAAGTTATAACGGTGGATGCCAAGATGGTCAGGGAGAAACTCCATGATGTAGTGGCCGACACAGATTTAAGGAAGTATCTTTTGTAACTTAAATTGACCTAAAAGTACGCAACAGGTACTGCAATTCAAATAAACGAGATATCTGGAGGGATAAGCTAGCTATGAATACTCCTAAGGAACTTTACGAATCTAGAGCTAAGATCAAAGATCCTACTGCTATGCAGGATTTGCTGGAGAAAACCAGGATTGTGAACAAAGTGCTCCAAAACATGAAAGAGGCAAATTCACAGGAATTCCAAAAGTTGGCCAAGGTTCTGTGCGATCTTTCCACTGCCAACGTATATATGATAGATAGTAAGGGGAAGATCCTTGGATACGCCTGGGTAAGTGAATATGACTGCCCTATAATGACGGACCTTTTGAAAAATGGCTACATGCCGGAAGAGTACGTGGAGAGGCTCAACAGGTTCAACGAGTCGGTGCTCAACCACACGGATCATGGCCTTTGTGCTTATGCAGATCATCCTTGCAACAATTCAAACAAGCATGTAGTTTATGTTCCCATTTATGGAGGAGGGGAACGTCTGGGGACTTTGATATTGGCTCGCTTTGGGTACCCCTTCGACACCAGGGACCTGGTGCTAAGCGAATATCTGTCCACCGTCGTAGGGATCGAGATCCTCAATGCAAAAGCCAGAGAGATAGAGGAAAGGGCAAGGGAGAGGCTTATAGTCCAAATGGCCATGCGAGCTTTGTCTTACTCTGAGGTGGAGTCGGTCAGGCACATAATTTCGGAGCTAGGTTCCTCGGAGGGTGTCGTTGTGGCCAGTAAGGTTGCAGACAAGGCTGGAGTTACAAGAAGCGTCATCGTCAACGCCCTGCGAAAGCTTGAGAGTGCTGGAATCATAGAGAGCCGAAGCCTGGGCATGAAAGGGACATACATAAAGATATTGAGTCGACTTTTCATGGAGGAGTTGGGTTTTCAAGAGTAATGACCTTGCAAGGTTAAGGTGTTATAATCATCATAATAACAAAGCAGTTCATGGAGGTGGTTAGGGCGGAAACAGTGTTTTACGGTCCTTTCGGCTCTTATTAAATTGACAATTATTCAAAAAACGGAGGTATCTGAACTGCATGATTCAACAAGAAGCTCCCCATTCTGAGGCGCTTAAAATAGGGGATGTAGTGGAAGGAACGGTTGAGCAAATAGTACCCTACGGCGTGTTCGTGAGGCTTAATAACGGCAAGCGAGCCATGATCCATATATCCGAGCTGTCCCGAGGGTATGTCAAGAAAGTTGAAGACGTGATGGAGCTCAATCAGAAGGTTAAGGCCAAGGTCATCAAAATAGACGAACGAGGTCGCATAGACCTCTCCATCAAGAAGCTCCAAGAGGAGAATGCACGCCCGGTGAGGGCCACCTCACCGGCAGAGGATTTCGAGAAAAAGTTGGCGTCCTTCTTAAAAGCGAGCGAAGAGAAAATGATGGATCTGAGTAAAAAGACTAAAGATGGAAAAGGTAGCAGGAGTCGTGGCAAGAAATAGGGTAATGGTTCCATTGGGCCTTAGGTGGAGGGGGAAGAACTTACCCCCTCTTTTTTTTGACAGGATCTTTCCAAAGGACCTAGATCTCATAAGAATGCAGGTAAAAAACCGCAAGTTTGACGAATCTTTGGTGTTGGGTGTTGCAAAGAGGTGTTCTTGGGGTGTACCTGCGGTAATAGTGTGTGCTCCCTTGAAGGCCTTGAAGCCTTTCCCTACATCTTTTTGGCTCACGTGCCCTTATATAACTAAGGCATGTGACAGATTGGAATCTTCCGGTGGAGTGGCTCAATTGGAATCTTATTTGGAACAAGGCAAAAGGCACGAATGGAGCGCATTCATCATGGCCCATGTCGCACTTCGCATGTCACTTCTTGATGAAAACAAAAAAAGATTTTTGATCTCCAAAAGACCCCGCATGTGGGACGTTATTCGCAAGGGAGGCCCCGGGGGAATCCTTCCGAAAGGAAAAGTTACAGTCAAGTGCCTTCATCTTCAGATTGCATCTTGGATGGCCCTCGGTTGGCATCCAGGGGAGCTTTGGCTCAAGGAGAGACTACCGGAACTTAAGTGTCCTAACTGCAATCAAGTCAACTGTTTTGGCTAGGAGGTAATTGGGGTGGATGTGAACCTAGGAGCCGTGGATTTAGGGTCCAACTCCTTGCGTTGTTTAGTCGTTGGTTACGCAAAGAAAAGGCTCACATACAGGGCTTCGGGGCTTTGGATAACTCGAATAACGGAAGGTATAGGCTCTGGAAGTTTTGTAGCAGAGGGTCGGGCCGTTGATCGAACCATGGCGGCAGTGAGGGAAGCCTTGAAAATGCTCGATGCCTTCGGGGTAGAAAAAAGCATGACGAAGGTTTTTGCCACTGAAAGTCTGCGAGCAGCGGGGAACGGCCATTCCATAAAGATGATGATAGAACAACTTTGTGCCCTTCCAGTAGATATTTTATCTCCTTCTGAGGAAGCCTACTTGAGCAGGAAGGGAGCACTGCTGGGTCTGGGGGGGCATGACGTGGTTTTCGACTTAGGAGGAGGGAGCCTGGAGCTAAGCGGGGAGGACTTCGCTCATTCCTTTCCATTGGGCGCTGTCAGAATGACAGGCCTTTACGGTGAGGATTGGAAGAAGATAAAAGATGCAGTCAAAATAGCTTTGGCGGGAGCAAAGATTCATGGAAAAAAGCTTGCAGGCGTAGGCGGAACTTCCTCTAACCTTGCCATGATGGCAAAGGGACTTCCCAACAGCGAGTACCATCCTTCCAAGATCCACGGATGCAAAATCAGCTTGGAGTACTTGGCCCTTACTCGCCAAAGATTGAAGTCTCTTTCAGTTGATGAAAGAAAAAACGTACTTGGGCTTGAACGGGGGAGAGAGGATATTATAATAGCTGGGATAAGCGTCATAGAGGCTTTACTGGAAAGCCTGAACTTAAAGGAATACACTCACAGCGAAACCGACCTTTTGTGGGCCCAGTGTGCTGCAATGGCTGAGTCTCGCGGGCTTGAAGTAGAAGGAATCGTTTTATGAGATAGGAGCTGATCACAGTGTGGCACGGAAGGTTTAGAGAAGATACCGCCGAGGTGGTGCAGGAGTTCACCCAATCCCTTGATATGGACTGGAGATTAGCCAAGTACGATATATACGGAAGCATAGCCCATGCCCGGATGCTTGGAGAGGTTGGAATCATAACCAAGGAGGAGTCCAAGCTTCTGGAGGAAGGCCTTAGACAGGTCTTGAAGGAAATCCAAGAGGGGACTTTTTCTCCCAAACTTTCCCTGGAAGATGTTCACATGAACATAGAGGCCCGCCTGACGGAGCTTATTGGCCCAGTGGGGGCTAAGCTTCATACCGGCAGAAGCCGTAATGACCAATCGGCAACAACGGTCAGACTCTTTTTACGCAAAGAGATGGTCGATGTAGGAGATGGCCTGTTGACTTTAATGGATGCCTTGATAGACAGGGCAACGGCTCACAGGACCGTAATAGTGCCTGGCTACACCCACCTGCAGCAGGCTCAGCCCATAAGCATGGGGCATTATTGGTTGTCCCATTTTTGGGCCTTTTCCAGGGACTTCAGAAGGGTGCTTTTTGCCTTGGATTCCATAGATGAGTGTCCCCTAGGGGCTGGAGCGCTGGCGGGCTCGACCCTTCCTCTGGACAGGGAGCACACTGCAAGGCTTTTGGGCTTCAAGAAACCAACGGACAACAGCTTGGATTCGGTGGGGCACAGGGACCACATGTTGGACTGCCAGTATGCACTGGCGGTGGTGATGCTTCATGTAAGCCGCCTTTCAGAGGATTTGGTCATATACGGTTCCAGGGAGTTTGGATGGCTTGACCTGCCGGACTCTTTCTGCACTGGTTCAAGCATGATGCCCCAGAAGAAGAACCCAGATGTGTTGGAGTTGGCAAGGGGGAGGACCGGCGGAGTTTACGGGGATCTTATAAACCTTGCCGTCACCATGAAGGCCTTGCCTTCGACCTACAACAGAGACATGCAGGAGGATAAGCGCCCCCTATGGAACTCCCTTCAGGTGGTCAAGGACGTCCTTGAGGTGCTCCCTCTTCTGATATCCCGTGTTGAGATAGATCAGGAAAAGGCCCTTGAGTCCTTCAGGGAGGGTTTCGCCCTGGCGACCGATGTGGCAGAGTACCTGGTCTTGAAAGGTGTTCCTTTCAGAGAGGCTCACGCGAAGGTTGGAAAAGCCGTCAGGTGGTGCATAGACAACTACAAAGACCTGGAAGAGTTGTCCTTGGAGGAGTGGAAAGAGCTCATTCCAGAGGTGGAGGAAGACCTGCTTGAACTCATGAGCCTTGAACAATCGGTCAACAGAAGGGAAACCTACGGAGGGACTTCTTTCAAACAGGTGGCCCTTCAGATAGAAAGAGGCGTGAAGCTTCTTGAGGAATACAGGGAAAGGCTTGCTCTATATCCAGCGAAGTTCTCACTTTAAACAGAGTGGGGCTTCTTTAGGGGACCTCTAAAGAACGAAAAATTTTTTGCAAAAAAATTTACAAGATTGTAAGGGGCCACAAATTGCTTCCGTTTAATTAGTTGAAGGAGATGGTGGGAGTCCCAGGAGATGTTTTGAGCTCCCACCATTTTTAGTATAAAGGTGTTTACTTTGTCCAAGAGTATAGGGGGTATGGAAGTAGCGGCTTTAGAACTGACTAGTGAGAGTTCAAATATTTTTTCCTTTGGAGTTTTCCCGTTCATATCTCTGCCTCCATGAGATCGTTTTTGATTGTAATATTTTACCCAGCTTGCGGCAGAAGTCATAAAGACCTTTCGGGATGTTATGTGAGGTAGTGCAGGTATGTAGAATTCCTCATCATCGGTGCGATGACTTCGTTCCACAAAACCTTGGGCTTCTTTTTCTCCTTTTGGTATGGAGAGGAGAGTAACGCCTAAGGGTTCTAGGAATTTTTCCTGCAATATTTTTCTTTTTCTGCTTTCTTCAGATCCGCCGAATTCGCTCCCGTTGTCAGTTTGGAAGAACATTCTATGTCTGATGCCCAAAGCCCGCATGAGGAAGGCGATGTAAAGTATGAAGGAGAAGCCATTTGCGAAAGAGCATTCATCGGAGAAGCATAAGATTCTCATTCTTGTTTTGATATCGATAGCGGTAAATTGGTATTTGGGAAGCCTGTATTTAAACAGGGCAGCATATGCTTTTGGTGGGAGAGTCTTTGCGTCTGCTATATGTTTTGAATCGATCTGGAAGTATTGTAGGGCTTCCCAGTGGTTTAGGTTGGCATAGTAGCGTTTATTTCCGTTTCTAGAACGTACTTTTTTAGTTTTAACGTTGTTTCTGCGTAAGATGTTTCTGATGGTGTAGGAAGATATATTCAGATTGAGGGTTCTTTTCAGCTCTCTTGCAAGTCTTCTAGGACCCATGTTGGTTTTCTGTTGAGTTTCAATAACCAAAGCTTCGATGTGAGGTTTAGTTCTTTTTGGATGAGGGGATCTGGGACCTTTTTTGTGCAATAATTCTTTGGCAGATAGGCCATCTTTTTTCCGTTTCATCAATGTTCTAACCCATCTTTCAGTAATTCCCATGATGTTAGCTATTTCTTTGGCTGTTTTACCTTTTTCTATCAAGTCGCATATAACTTCCATAGGGGCTTTGGGATTCCCTGATTCCTTTAGTCGCTGGTATAATGAAGTCATGGCGGGTTACCTCCTTTTTCCTTTGTTTTGGTTGTTGTTGCAGCACCAGTATAAAGGAGAGGTACCCGCCTTTTCCATTATCTCTTTCACTTACCAAAGTAGACGGAACGAAATATAGGCTCATCTACAAAAAATTTACAAGATACCCTTGACAGAGAGGCCAATGCCGGGTATATTGTTCCCGCTCCATGCGGGCCGTTAGCTCAGTTGGCAGAGCACCGGACTTTTAATCCGGGTGTCACAGGTTCGAATCCTGTACGGCCCACCACCTGGTAGTAGCTTAACGCGGTCCCATCGTCTAGTGGCCTAGGACACAGCCCTTTCAAGGCTGCGGCGCGGGTTCGAATCCCGCTGGGACCGCCACTTTTTATTGCCGGCGTAGCTCATTAGGTAGAGCAGCGCACTCGTAATGCGCAGGTAGGCGGTTCGAGTCCGCCCGCCGGCTCCAGAATAGCAGACAAGCCACGCAATGTGGCTTATTTTTTTATGGAGGTTCCAGCATGACCCACAAGGTGCGGCTGATTTTGGCCAGGCACGGCCAGACGGACTGGAATGCCCAAAGAAGATTCCAAGGAAAGACCGACGTCCCCTTGAACGAGGCAGGCCTGAATGAGGCCAAGGCCCTCGCCGAGCGCCTAAAGAACTGGCCATTTGACGTTATATACGCCAGTCCCCTATCCAGAGCCCTCAAGACGGCTCAGATAATTTCCGAAGTCAACGTCAACGGTGGAAGCATCAAGGTCTGCAACGAGCTTGAGGAGATGGGATTTGGGATATGGGAAAAGCTATCGATACACGAGGTAATAAAAAACTTTCCAGGACAATACGAAGCTTGGAAAGATGACCCGTCGAAGATGATTCCACCAGGAGGGGAATCCTTCAAGGAAATAATAGGGAGAGTGAAACCGGTCTTGGAGGATATATTGAATGGCCAAAATAGAGAGGTCCTGGTGGTGGCTCATGGTGGAGTAATAAGGGCCATTGTCGCGTCCCTTTTAGGACTTTCTCCTTCGGGCATATGGCATATGCGCCTGGATAACTGCGGTTTAGTAGGGCTGGTCTGCAAGGATGAGCAGGCGTCCCTTCTTTTTTGGAACGATGCCCTTCATCTTCACGTCCCCTTTGAACTTATTGATAAACTGCCCATTCTTTGAAGATGACAACACTCCCAGGTACATGATATAAAAGTCATGTGCCAAGAGGAGGTTGAAGAATGGTTTCTTCCGGTAAGGTGGAGGAAGAGAGAAAGAAGCAGCTAGAAGAGGAAGTTCTTTTGTGGCAAAGGGCCGTTGAAGGAGATGAAAAGGCCCGCGAGGAGCTCATCTTGATGCACAGGCCAATGGTCTTCTGGTTGGCCAGCAAGTTCAACGTTTCTCCTCAGCAATATCCCGACTTGATACAGGAGGGAATGGTGGCCCTCATAGAGGCCGTGGACCGCTTCGACCCATCCAGAAACATCAAGTTCTCTACCTTTGCTTACTACCGAGTTAAAGGGCAGATGGCTAATTTCCTTCAGAGAGTAGAGGCCAAGGCTCCCATGCCTGTGGATGAAACCTCACTCCACATTGTAAGTTCCGACGATTTCGAAAAGCTTGAATGGCTCATGAGCCTCACTGAGGAGCTTTCGAGGCTTCCAGAGAGGGAGGCAGAGATAGTCAGGGCGTTAGTCCTAGACAACGTTAAGGCTGCGGACTTGGCCAAGGAGAAGGGTTTTGACGTGAGCCACATATACAGACTTAAGCGGAAGGCCTTAGCAAAGTTGAGAGCAGTTTTAGGTCTGGAGGATGCAGTAAAAGGCCCCTAAGTTGTGATAATTATCAATGCAGGTTTCTTTGAGACAATTTGGGGGGAAGGGTTTTGGAGAAAAAACTTAGAAGGACCCAGAAATGGATAGAAAGGTGCATCCAGGCCTACAGAAGAGGCAAATACATGTATGCAGTGTCCGAGCTGGAGAGCGCAAGGGCAGAACTGGAATCGGCGAGGAATAAGTTATGGGAAATAACGGCAGAAGAGGCCAAAAATGGTAAAGTAAAACTCGGTTACGCCGTTTCAATGGGAGTGAAGTCTGCGGCTTTTGCCCTTTTGATACTTATGATTGCTGCGCTTCCTACGTCCACTATGCGGGGGCTTCCTCTCCAGGTCGTGAAAGAAGACAACCTAACCCTCGAGTGGGTCACTCCCGATGAAAGGTCGGCCCTTGTTGCCTTGCGAAAGAGTTTGAGCGAGATGAACCTTTCTGCCAGTGCTGTGGATGAAACGGACCTCAAGGTTGAAGGTGCACAAGTTGCCAAGGTGCCACAGAAGGATAGAAAGGTTCAAAACGTAGAAAACTCGGAACCAGAAAAGGATGAAGAAGGATCCCTGAGCGTAGAGGATGTTTTGTATTTGTACGAGGTGGGCCAGAGGGCTTTGAGAAAAGAGAGCATTAGAATAAAATAAAGAACATTGATGGGTAGTAAATTTGCGGGAAGGGGTGTTTCCTTAGTGAGAAAGCTTTTGTCGTTTGTTTTATTATCAGGTGCCTTGTTATTGTGCTTTGCATCGTTTTCCTTTGCTCAAAACCCCCTGGTGGTAGGAGTTGGTGTGTCCGGTAACAAGGAAGTAGCTTCCAATTTCATATTAAGTGTAGTTGAAACCAAGGTAGGAGAGCCCCTGGACCGCGAAGTGGTTCAGAAGGACATAGACAACATATACGGCTTGGGATTTTTCTCCCTGGTCGATGTGAATGTCACCCCTCAGTCCGGCGGGGTATACGTGGAGTATGAAGTGGTAGAGAACCCCACCATCAAGGAAATAGTTTTCGAGGGAAACACGGTCTATTCCAGTGAGGAGCTCATGGAGTACGTATTCTCCAAGCCTGGAAGCGTGTTCAATAGGGTCTTTTTCAGGCACGACCTGCAGAGGATAAAGGAAAAGTACGAAAAGGACGGTTACACTTTGGTGAGGATGGAGGACGTAACCTTTGAGGATGGCGTAGTAAAGATAAAGATCGTCGAACCCAGGGTGGGCGACATCATTATTCAGGGAAACAAAAAAACCAAGACCTTCGTAATAAAGCGAGAGATACTCCTCAAGAAAGGGGATCTATTCAACGCCGTCTTGGTTAGGCACTCGCTGAACAACCTCAACCAGCTTGGCTTCTTCGAGGACGTCAGCTTGGGATTTGAACCCAACGAGGAAAACCCCGATATGGTGAACTTGGTGTTCACGGTTACCGAGCAGAAGACCACAAAGGTCGGCCTTTCCATAGGTCACGGTTCCAGTAGCGGATGGACCGGAGGCGCGACCTTGACCGAGACCAACTACAAAGGCCTTGGACAGAGGGCCGAGATTGGATTTGAGACTGGAGACAGGGAGCAGTACTGGATAAGCTTCACTGAGCCCTACATGGACCAGGAGCATTACTCCTGGAAGGTCGGAGTTTACAAGAGAAGCTGGGAGGACCTTGAGGAGTACGAAGATGGAACGCTCCAGCACTACTACGACGAGGACAAGAAAGGGGCTTACTTCGGTATAGGCAAGAAGTTTCGTTCCGACGATAGGCTTAGCTGGTATGCCCTTTTGGATTGGCACGATGTTGAGATCTTCAACGTGAGGAACCCTGACGAGACTCCAGGGACAATGGTGGACGATGAGGATCGCGTAGGGACCAACTACTCCATTACGGGCACTTTCACCTATAATGACATGGTGAAGTACATATCCTATCCTGACGGGGCAGTGTACAAATTGAACGTCGAACAGGGCTACTTTGAGCCGGACGACGGAGACAAGATGGATTACACCAAGTACTGGATAGAGACTAGATACTACAGGCCCCTCAAGGACTTTTTGTCGGGGATAATGGACAATCTGGACATCGGTTCCGAGGATAACCCGGTGATATTTGCGACCCGACTGAGGTATGGTTCTTCTTCCGGTCAGGTTCCGTGGTCTGAACAGTACTTCCTGGGTGGATCCAGCACGTTGAGAGGGTACAACGACGACGAGTTCGAGGGTGATGAGATGGCCCTTTTGAACGCCGAACTAAGAGTACCAGTCAAGGATGCTTTCTCCGTGGTTTTCTTCTACGACACAGGTATGGCATCGGACAACTTCAGTTTCTCTGACTTGAAGGATGCTTACGGAATCGGGGTCAGGGTTCGTACCCCACTGGGCAATCTAAGGCTGGATGTAGCCGAGGGAGAATATGAGACAGTTACTCATTTTGGCTTTGGGGAGATGTTCTAGGTGGTGCACTTCTGAGGGATGAACGTTTTCTTGAGGGTTGTGCTTCGAACTTTGTGGGCCTCGGTCGTCTTGGTTATGGCCGTGGCCTTTCTAATGAATAAGGAGGCATGCGCCTTCGTTAAGGTAGACGGTGTGCAGCCGTGGCTTGCTGAGGCCACGGAGCGTTCCTTGGACGCTGTATGGAGCGAGGCAGTGAAGCGAAGCCTCCCAAACAGGGACGCGGTGCTGAAGCTTGTGGCCAAGAGGCTCTTTCCGGGGTTGGTCGTAGAGGATCTCAGGGAAGATGGAGGTAACCTTTACGTCAGGTTTGCCCCCTCCCAAGATGGAAAGCAGTGGAAGGCGGTTTTCAACTATCCCAAGCTTTCACCCTTTCTTTCGAGGCTTTTTGAAAAGGATGCACAAGCCTTGCGCGGTAAATTTGAAGAGATGTTGGATCACCTTCCCTTCGATGTCCTGAGATGGTCCTCTGGCGCATTTCAGGAGAAGGCAGAAGGCATGATAGAGTCAAGCCTTCCTGGGTGGAAAGGCGCATTTGTCTTTTCTATGGAAGAAGAGTCTTTTGTGCTGGAGGTGAGCTTTACCCCGAAAGACCCTATCGTAGTGGCGTTCAGGACCAGCTTCTCTTCCCTTACTATCCCCAACATACTGCAAGCAGATTTGGAAGAGGAGACCTTGGAAGTGCTTTCCGATTACATAGGCCTTCCGGTCCAGTGGGTTTCCAAGCACAAAAAGGACATCTCCAGGCAGGTTGCAAGCTCCCTGGAGGAAAAGTGGCAGGCTAGGAAGCTAAAGGGGAAGGTGGAGGTGGATCTTACCCCACAGGCTGTTTCCTCCATGAAGGTCAACGTGGAGAGCCAAAAGTACGTGCTCAGGGCATGGCTTACCACTTATATTGGCTCTGAGGGAAGGTACCCAGAGGTGGGGATTCATTTTGGAAGACGAACGGTTCCCCTATCTGGTTTCGATCTGGAGCTATACGGCGAAGGGATAGTGCGAGTGGACAATGGCGACCTGGAAAGCCGACTAGGGGCTAGGTGGCTTTTATGGAAAGATGTTTGGGTTGGAGCGGAGCGAGTTTTCCCAGATGATGAGTATTGGGGGCGAGTCTGGTTTGACAAGATCCTGGATGGGGTTTATGGTTGGGCTCGCTTCAACGAAGAGAACGAGGTCGAAGCTGCCGTCGGATGGAGGTTAAGGGAGCACATATCCTGGGAGCTTTTTTACGATAGCAGAGAGGAAGACGAATTTTGCGTAAGGTTGGTAGGTAACCTTTAGGAGGGAGTATTACATCAAGATGATCGTAGAGCGGGATATTACCATAGCCGAGCTAGCTGGATTGGTGGAGGGCAAACCCCTTGGGGACGAAAGAAAGATCGTTAGGGGTGTGCAGCTTCCATCGGGGCAGAGGCGGGACTATGTGGCAGTGGCATGGCAGAAAGAGGACTTTCATTTGGTGGGCGAAGATGTCCCAGTGGTTGTTCCTGAAGGGTGGCTTACGGAAGGAAGGACTGGTATAGAGGTAAAAGACCCGCAGCTTGCTTTTGCTAAAATATTGTCGTTTTTCTCCCCCAAGAAAGATTTCTCGCCAGGGATTCACGAAACGGCGGTAGTGGACGTTGCGGCCAAGGTGGATCCTTCAGCGAGCGTCGGCCCATACTGTGTCATCAAAAAAGATGCCGAGATAGGTCCAGGCGTGGTGCTGGAGTCAGGGGTATACGTAGGAGAGTCCGTCAAGATTGGGGCCAGAACACGAATTGAACATGGCGTTGTGCTCTATGATGGCACCATCGTGGGTGAGGATTGCCTTATCCACGCAGGTTCCGTAATTGGGTGCGATGGCTTCGGCTTTCTACTGAACAGGGCCCCCAAGCCCATAAAGATACCCCAACTGGGCAGAGTCAGGATTGGAAACAGGGTAGAGATAGGAGCCTGCAGCACCATAGATCGGGCTACGCTGGATGAGACGGTCGTGGGGGATGACACGGTGATAGACAACCATGTCCACATAGGACACAACGCCAAGATAGGCAAAGGATGTGTGTTGGTGGCCATGGCAGGCATTGCAGGCAGCGCAGTGCTTGAGGACGGAGTGGTCATGGCTGCCCGAAGCGGCGTAGCTGATCACGTCAGGGTCGGAAAGGGGGCGGTGATAGCTGCTCACGGAGGCGCTACGAAGGACGTGCCTCCCGGGAAGGTGTATTCAGGCTTCCCGGCGCGGGAGCACGATCAGGAAATGAAAAGACAGGTAATAGTAGGCAAGCTGGTGGAGCTTTATCCTAAGCTAAGGAAAGTTCTTAAGTCGTTGGATAAAGAACAAGAGGGTGCTGGTGAAAGTAAATGACGCGAGGAAAGATAAAAAGGCTTAAAAGCCCCATGGTGCTCCAAGGAAAGGGGCTTCATACAGGGGTAGAATCTACTCTCAGGCTCTACCCGGTGGATGAGCTTGGAATATGGGTGGAAAAGGAGGGGAAAAGGTACAACCTCCAGGATCTTGAAGTCGACGGTTCGGCGAGAGGAACGGCCCTCCTTTTTCCTGATGGAAAGAGCTTAAAGACGGTGGAGCATCTCTTGGCGGCCTTGTCAGGACTGGGAGTGTGGCAGGTGGCTTTTTCCGTAGAGGGGCCTGAGGTGCCTGCCATGGACGGCTCGTGCTTCCCTCTGGCAAAGGAGCTTTCTGGAAACGTGGAGGAGATTTCCCTGGAGAAGGACCTTTGTGTGGATGTGGCCTTTCCCATTTGGGTGCACGACGAAAATAGAAAGGCTTTCGTGGCGGCCTTCCCTGGTGAGGGCTTTCAGACATCGGTGGTAGTTAATTATGGAACGGAAAGGGGCATAACGCAGGCCTTTGAGTACGTTCACAGCGAAGGGGCCTTCCTTGAGGAAGTGGCCAAGGCAAGGACCTTCGTATTGGAAGAGGAGATAGAGTTTGTGATATCCAGAGGGTTAGGCCTGGGAGGGTCGAAGGATAACACGGTAGTGGTCCCTTTGAGGGGGCCAATGGAGGGATTGAGGTATCCTGACGAACTGGCAAGGCATAAGACCCTGGATCTTATAGGTGATCTCTCACTTTTGGGGTCTCCCGTGAGAGGTATTGTGGTCTCATACAAGGGAGGGCATGCCCTTAACGTGGAACTTGCTAGAAGGCTAAAAAGACTTTTAGTGCGGGATAATGTATGTTAAAAAAGCGACTATATAGGTTTGAAGGAGGCGCAGCCATGGACATTCTAAAGATAAGAAGTTTTCTACCCCATAGGTATCCCTTCCTTTTGGTTGACCGGGTGCTGGAGGTAGGCGAAGACAGGGTGGTAGGATACAAAAACGTAACTATAAACGAACCATTCTTTGTAGGCCACTTCCCTGAGGAGCCGGTAATGCCTGGAGTGTTGGTTTTGGAATCCATGGGGCAAGTTGCAGCCATGATGATAGCTACCAAGCCGGAGGCGAAGGGCTTGGCAATGTATCTTACTGGGATAGAGAAGGCCAAGCTGAGAAAACCGGTAGTGCCAGGGGACAAGCTGGTGACCGAGGCCAAGTTAGTGAGGCTTCGAGGCAAGGTTGGAAAGGTCGAGGCAGTGGCAAAGGTGGAAGGCGAAGTAGTGGCGGAAGCCCTTTTTAGCTTCGTGGTCGCAGAGAGGCTTACAGGGGAGAAAGATTGATGGCAACCTTTATCCATCCTACTGCACTGGTATCAAGCAAGGCAGAATTGGGAGATGGCGTGTCGGTAGGGCCTTACTGTATCGTCCATGACGACGTGGAGATTGGGCCAGGAACGAAACTTGAGGCTTTCGTTACTGTTCGGGATCATGTGAGAATCGGCCAAAACTGCCTTTTGTGCGAACACGTGACTTTGGGTCAGGCACCCCAGGATTTTGGATACAAGGGAGAGCTATCCTGGGTAAAGATAGGAGACGGCGTGACCCTAAGGGAGAACGTTACTGTGCACCTTGCCAGTGGAGAAGGAGCGACAACTACCGTCAGTGACGGTTGTTTCATAATGGAGGGTGTTCACATCGGACATAACGTCTTCGTGGGGCCCAACTGCGTAATAGCAAGCAAGGCAGGCCTGGCAGGATACGCTAGCATAGGCAAGGGAGCAGTTCTCGGGGGACTGTGCGGCATCCACCAGTTCGTGCGGATCGGTGATTACTGCATGATAGGAGGGTTATCCAAGGTGGTCAAGGATGTCCCTCCCTTTTTGACTGCTGATGGCCACCCCGCCAAGATACGGGGGCTCAATGTAATAGGGCTCAGAAGGAACGGCTTCAGCCAACAGGACAGGAGCCTCATAAAGAGGGTGTACAAGACCCTATTAAGGAGTGGGTTGATGCTCAAGGAGGCCGTGGAGGCGGTGGAGAAAGGGTATGATCTTGTTCCTCCGGTGAGGGAGATTTTGGCCTTCCTCAAAGAGAGCAAGAGGGGAATCTCCCCTTGGCCAGGCAAGGGCGAAAAGAGGTCATTCGATGATTAAGCTTTTCGTGATGGACGTAGATGGTACCATGACCGATGGTGGCATTTTGGTGGACGGCTGTGGGAACGAGTGGAAGCGTTTCGATGTCAAGGACGGCATGGGGATAGCGAGGCTCAAAAAGAGTGGAGTGGAAGTGTGCATCATAAGTGGCCGTCCGTCCAAGGCAACCGCCGCTAGGGCTGAGGAGTTGGGGATAACTAGGGTGTACCAAGGAGTGGATGACAAGCTTGCTCTTTTAAAGAGCATAGCGGAGGAAATGGGTTTGACTCCTAGCGAGATCGCTTACATAGGGGATGACGTGAATGACGTGCCCTGCCTTGAATGGGTAGGGCTTGGATTTGCGCCGTCTGATGCTCTTTTGGAGGCTCAAAGGGTTTCAGACGTGGTGACCCCATCAAGGGGAGGTTATGGAGCGGTGCGAGATGCGGCCGAGTTCGTACTGCAGAAAAATCAATCTGAAGGGACTTCCAAGGGATGAGCAAAAAGCGCCACTTGCTGAGAACGCTAGATAGATACATCCTTTCAGAGGTTTCTGGGGCGTTCTTCTTTGGTATAGCAGCCTTCGCAGTGCTTTTGGTGGCAGGGGACCTTTTGTTCGACATTGCTGATCTGATAGTCGAAAAGGGGGTTTCCGCCTGGGCTGTAGCGAAGCTTTTCGCATACAAGCTTCCCGAGGTCATAGTTATGACTTTGCCCATGGCATCTCTTTTGGCTTGCCTTTTGACCTTCAGCAGGCTTTCATCCCAAAGCGAGATAGTGGCCCTTAGGGCGTCGGGGGTTGCCTTTCAGAGGATACTGGTTCCCATATTGATTGCTGGCACATTGGTTTCCATGGTGGCCTTGGCTTTCAACGAGACTTTGGTTCCTCTCTCCAACAAGGCAGCGGACAACATACTCAGATTTGAAGTGGCAAAGGAAAAGCCCACAATGCTGAAGGAAAAGGTGTTTTTGAGGGAGGAGTCTGGAGGAACCTTGAAGAGGGTGGTCTACATAGCCAAGCTTCGATACAACAAGGGCGAGATGGAGGACGTGCTGATTCAGGATTTTGAGAAAGGAATCTTGAACAGAATAACCAACGCCAAGCGAGGTTATTGGACCAAGGAAGGATGGGTCCTCAGGGATGGCAAGGTCTTTGAGGTCAAAGGTGGAGAGAAGGTCCAGTTGCTTTTTTCCTTTGATACCCAGAAGATGCCGGTCCTTTTCGAACCGCAAAAGATGGTTAAGGTTTCCCGAAACCCCCAGGAGATGAGCGCGCTGGAGCTATGGGAATACATAAAGCTAATGAAGAAGCAAGGCTCAAACCTGTCTCCTTTGTGGGTTTTGTTTCACTTGAAACTGGCTCTGCCGTGGGCATGTGTGATATTGGCCCTTTTGGGCACTACCCTTGGGGTAAGGCCACACCGTTCAGGACACGGCACGGGGCTTGCAACAAGCGTTTTCATAGTCTTTTTGTACTACGTTCTCATGTCCTTTTTCAAATCTTTTGGAGAGGCGGGGCATCTAAGCCCCCTCATCGCTGCTTGGATGCCCAATCTTACATTCTTCGCCTACGCGTTCAGGTTGGCGCTGAAGGCTAATGGTTAGGGGTGGTTCCTTTGTTCTCTGAAAGGATTGCGTTGATTGCAGGTGGGGGTGCTCTGCCTTTGGAGATACTTGGCAGGCTGCAGGGCAAGATAGCTGTCGTCTATTCATTGAACGAGGGGCTATCCAGTGGAGAGAGTGTCCCTGAAACCACAGAGGTTATAAAGATGGTCTCGCCCGATCTGGAGTGGCTTTTGAGGGACCTAGAGAGAAGGAACATAAGGAAACTTTTGATGGCAGGTTACGTTCCCAAGAAACTCATGTATATGCCAGAGGCTCTGGACCCTGCCCTTCGGGCCGTCATCGGTAAACTTGCATCCAGGGACGATCATAGCCTTTTGGGAGCTATCGTGGCGGCCATAGAGTCTCATGGAGTCGAGGTGATGCCCTATAGGGATGTAATCTTGGATATATTGGCTCCTGTTGGTGTGATAGCTGGCCGTAACCCGACGGAGGAGGAAAAGGACGACATAGCATGGGGGGTAGAAATAATTAGACGCCTTTTGCCCTTGTCCTTTGGCCAGACTATAGTTGTGAAAAGCCGTTCAGTCGTCGCCGTGGAGGCCATGGAGGGTACCGACAGGACCATAGAGCGGGCGGGCACCCTTGTCAAAGGTGGAGTCGTAATAAAGATGATGCGGCCAGACCAGGACGAGCGGTATGACCTTCCCACCATAGGCCCGACCACGCTGGAGGCCATGGCTAAGGGAGGGCTTTCCTGTCTTGCAGTGGAGGCAGGAAGGACTATAATCCTGGAGAAAGAGAAAACATTTGATATCGCCGAAAAATCGGGGATTGCCGTTTGGGGGATAGGCTAATGTCGATCTTTCTTAGCTGCGGCGAGGCCTCGGGGGACTATTACGTTGCCAAGCTTGCCGCCAGGCTAAGACAAAAAGGGTTCAGCGGTAAGATGTGGGGCCTTGTGGGTCCTCAGAGCGAAGCCTCAGGCGTGGAAAAGACCTGGTCCATGGGAGAGCTTCAACTTATGGGGATAGGAGAGGTTCTCTCGTCCATCCCCAGGCTCTTTTCCCTTAAGAAGCAGATAGAAAACCGTATTATCCAAGAAGCTCCAAGGGCTGTGGTAGTAGTGGACAGCCCTGATTTTCATTTGAGGCTCCTGGAGGGGCTGCGATCCAAAGGGTACGGTGGAAAAGTTGTATATTTGTGCCCGCCAACCGTTTGGGCTTGGAGGAGTTGGAGGGTCAAGAAGCTGAGAAAGTTATGTGACCTCTGTCTTCCCCTTTTTGGCTTTGAACATCAGTTCTTGTCGGAAAGGGGAGTTAAAAGCCTTTGGGTGGGCCATCCTTTCCTGGATGAGTTTGATTTGAACAGTAGGTTTTTCCCGTCCTTTGACCCGGAGAAAAAGGACAAAGTTATAGGCCTTTTGCCTGGGAGCAGGCCATCGGAGGTAAACAAGATATTTCCTGTCCTGTTGGAGGTTGCCCACAAGCTTGAGCTTGAGGGTTTTGTGCCTGTTTTTTCAATTGCTCCTAACCTGTCGGAAGAAATGAAAGATTACGTTAGATCCAGGTCAAGGCCCTTTGAGGCCTACTCGGGGCCTGGAGCTGAGTTGATAGAACGTTCTGATGCCGTGGTCGGGGCGAGCGGTACTGTAGCAGTTGAAGCTCTTTTGCGAAAGAGGTTCATGGTGGTGTTATATAAGGCCTCTTGGTCTTCGTGGCTGGCTTATAAAATCTTCGTCAAGACTCCCTGGATAAGCATACCCAACATATTGGCTGGAAAGATGGTGTTTCCCGAGCTGCTGCAGAAGAATGCCACAGCTAGTGCTGTTTTGGAACACCTTTTGCCTTATCTTAAGGACTCTGCCTACAGGGGCAAAGTGCACGAGTTCATGGATAGAGCCTGCGACAAGTTGGGCCGGCCGGGCGCACTGGATTTGTGGGCAGAAGAGGTATTGAAGGGTGTTGAGCGATGAAGGAAGTGCTTTTGTTGGCCAATGGGCCAGGGGAGCTTTGGTGTTGGGTAAGGCCCATGGTCAAGGTGTTGAAGGCTAAGGGATACAGGGTGAAAATTGGGCTTTTGCCCTGCCAGTTCTCTTCGGGGGAGGAATCAAGAATAGCGAGCAGTCTTGGAGCCGATGAAGTTAAGGGGCCCTCTTTCTTTGTAAAGAGCGCCTTGGATATGTTGAGGGATTCTTCAGATCTGGTGTTTCAACTTGGAGGGGACCTTGTGTATGGCCTTTTGGCTTCCAGGGGTAAAAGGCCCTTTTTCTGCTATACTTATGGACCCAAACCTTTTATGGAAAAGGCTGACGTTGTCATGACAGCCTGGGATTTCCCTTTGGTTCCGGGGAGGGTCGTCGTAGGAGATCTGGTGGCCGATGCCTTGGACATGGATGAAGGAGCTTCTCCCTGGAAGAAGGAAGGGGCTTTACGCCTTGTGTTCTTTCCTGGCAGCAGGCCGGGGATAAGGAAGGCCTCCTTGAGGTTCCTTTCGGAGGTGAAAGGTACTTTGGAGGCCTTGTTGGATAACGTGGAAGTAGTGACTGCTCTCTCTCCCTTTGCAGCCCACTCGGAGATTGAGGCGTGGGAGAAGGAGGGGTTGAATCCTTCCCTCTCTGGCACTAGGGTGGTGTTAGAGGGGGCAGATCTTGCGCTGACTCAGCCGGGAACCAACACACTGGAGTTGATGCATGTTGGGGTTCCTGCAGTGGTTGCCGTGCCCTTTTATTTTTTGGAACATGTTCCCCTTGGAGGGTTGAAGGGAATAATCCTTCAGACGCCTCTTTTGGGGAGAATGATAAAGGATAAAGTATTGAGAAAAGCCTCCGAGAGGAGGGGCTTTCTTGCTTGGCCCAACAGGATTGCCAAAGAGATGATAATGAAGGAAGTGGTGGGCGACGTTACTCCTGCTGATCTGGCAAAGCTTCTTGCAAAGCTTCTTTTGGACGAACGGCAGAGGCTTTGCCAGAGAGAGCGTCTGAGAGCCCTTTCGAAACCATATGGGGCTGCAGAAAACATATTATCCATTATCGAAGAGAGGATCGGCTAGGATGGCTAGTAAATGGAAGAAGAGTTTGTATTTGAGGCTTTTGAACTATGCCAGGCCTTACATGTCCAGGATAGGGGTTGGGCTTGTCTGCATGGTGTTGTCCTCGGTGTTTACCGTTGTGGCTCCGTGGATACTCAAGAACATTGTGGACGATGTTTTGATAAGCAAGAACCTATTAATGCTCAACGTTCTATCTTTAGGTTTGGTGCTTTTGTACCTGTTGAAGAACGTGGCAAATTATGGCCACCAGTACTTGATGAATTGGGTTGGCCAGAAAGTGGTGATGGACCTCAGGCTTGAACTTTATGATCACATGCAGAGGATGTCCCTACGGTACATCTACGGCTCCAGGGTGGGGGAACTGGTTTCCCGCATCACCAACGACGTGGTCAAACTCCAGGAGATGGTGACCACCGCGGTCATAGACCTGGTGGTTCAGGGGTTGAGCTTCGTGGGCATGTTGGGTTTTCTGGTCTACCTCAACTGGAAGCTTACGGCCATTACCTTCATGGTTCTGCCCGTTGCGGCGTGGGTGTTGGATGTGGCATCCAGGAAGTTAAGAGCCGTGGGGTATGACATTCAGAGTCAGCTTGCAGCTCTTTCGGCGATAGCCTATGAGGCCCTCTCGAGCATCAGGATAGTTCGTTCCTTTGCCACAGAGGACGAAGAATATGACAGGTTCAAGGATCGCAACCAGGCCCATTTCAAGGCTTTGATGAGGGGCACCCAGGTCAACGCTGCCCTTTCGGGCATAATAGAGGTCATATTGATAGGAGCTTTGTCCTTGATCCTTTGGTTTGGCGGCAGAATAGTCGTTGCGGGCGAGATGACCCCTGGAGAGCTGATAGCCTTTTTGGGGTATTTGGCCCTCTTGGTTCAACCCATAAGGACATTTTCAAAGGTCGTGGCCAAGATACAGCAGGGAATGGCCTCGGCGGAGCGAATATTCGAGGTTATGGACACTAAAAGCGAGATAACACCGCCCAAAAAGCCCATAGTGCTCTCACATATAACGGGAAAAGTGGACTACAAGAACGTGTCCTTTGCTTATGAGGATGAGCGTTGGATACTAAGGAACATAAACATTTCCGCCTATCCTGGGGAGAAGATAGCCATAGTGGGGCCGACGGGAGCGGGGAAATCCACATTGGTGGATATGATACCCAGGTTCTATGATCCCCAAAGGGGAGGGGTCTTCATAGATGGAATAGATGTTCGCAAGCTGGACCTAAAATCCCTGAGGAGGCAGATAGGCATAGTTCCCCAGGATCCCATCCTGCTCAAGGGCAGCATATCCTATAACATTGCCTATGGTTTACCCGGAGCCACCCTAAAGAGCATAAAAAAAGCGGCCGAGATGGCGGGAATAGGAGCTTTCATCGAAAGCCTTCCAAGGGGTTACGATACGGAGGTCGGGGAAAGAGGCGTAACATTGAGTGGCGGTCAGCGCCAGAGGCTTGCCATAGCCAGGGCCATAATAAGAGATCCTCGAATACTGATATTGGATGAGGCGACATCCTCCCTTGATGCCATGGTGGAGCAGGAAATTCAGATGGCGCTGAAAAAGGCATCTGAGGGCAGGACTACTTTCGTTATAGCCCACAGGCTGGCCACGGTAAAAGAGGCCGATCGGATATTGGTCCTGGACAAGGGATCCATAGTAGAGGAAGGAACTCATGACGTTTTGATAAAAAATGGGGGCCTGTATGCCAGGCTCTGTGAACTTCAGTTTGGAGATGTCAATGGGAAGGATATTAATTGATTATTTGCACTACATCAGAGGGTCGAAATCAAGTTTCCTTTGGAACGCCATGGTTCCTCTGGGGTGTCTTGCAGATTTTTTGACCCTTATGCGCAACAAGGCGTACGACCACGGCATATTCGAGAGCCTTGAAAGCCCGGTGCCCGTAGTGAGCGTTGGAAACCTGACAGTGGGAGGGACCAACAAGACTCCGGTGGTTGAAATGCTGGCCAGGTTGTTTGATGGTTTTGGCTTGAAAGTGGGCATAATCTCAAGAGGTTACGGGAAGAAAAGTAAAGGCCCCCATCTGATAAGGGAAGGAAGCTCCTACTTGCCTGAGGATGTGGGGGATGAGCCTTTCTTGCTCTCTCAAAAACTGCCTAAGGCAACGGTATGCGTCTCCTCTGACAGGTTGGAGGGTGTGGACCTTTTGGCCAGGGAGGGGGTGGACCTGGTCATAGCGGACGATGCCTTCCAGCACCGGCGGATGGGAAGGGACGTGGACATACTGCTGGTGGACGCTACCTGCCCTTGGGGCAACGGGAGGATATTCCCTGCGGGGCTTTTAAGGGAGAGAAAAGGCTCCATAAAGAGAGCTCACATGGTTATTATCACCAAGGCAGACCAGGTAGAAAGAGAAAGCCTCAGGAAGTTAAAAGATGAGCTTTCAAGGTTTGTGGATAGTAAGTCTATCTTTGAGGCTCACCTTGAGCTTTCTGGATGGGCTTGCTGGAACGGGGAGTGGAAAGATCTAAACAGCCCCCCCAAGGGCGAAGCTTTAGTTTTTTCGGCCATAGGTAACCCCGCGAGCTTTGAAGCATTTTTGAGGCGCTCTGGAGTTGAAGTGAAAAGCCACTTGATCTTCAGGGACCACCATAGGTTCACGGAGAAAAACCTTGAGGAGATAGACGAAGTACGCCGAAAGATGGGATCTCAAGTAGTCATATGCACGGAAAAGGACGTGCTTAACCTGCCTGCGGGGTGCGAGATTCCTTTCGAGGTAGTGGTACCGAAAGTGCGCACCATGGTGGTCCAGGAGGAAAGGTTCTTGAAGGATTTGATCTCTGCCTTGAGGCCCAAGGTGGTCGTGGCGTCCAACGGCTACGGAGAGGACGCCATAGGTGCTTTACTGGCAGGAAAGCTCAAAAAGGAACTTCCTCACGCCGAGGTTATGGCCTTTCCTTTGGTCGGCAGAGGCAAAGAATACGAGGAAGCCGGAATAAAGGTATGTGCCCCTCCATATGAAATGCCCAGTGAGGGTGTGATAAAGTATCATTTGAAGGACCTTTTGAGGGACCTCAAGAGGGGGCTTTTGCGCAACCTTTCGGAGCAGATGAAAGTCTGGGCATCGTTGAGGGGTAAGATAAGGACGGTTTTGTGTGTGGGGGATGTGTACCTTCTTTTGAATGTCCTTTGGGGGCAGGGGACCACGCCTGTTCTTATGGCCACGGCCAAGACGGAAAAGAACAGAGGGCATTTCAGCCTTGAATACTTGGTTTTGCGCAGAAGGGCCAGGTGCGTGTGGACCCGGGACAAGGAGACCCGGGATAAAATGATAAAAAGAAAGGTGAACGCTGTATATTGCGGCAATCCAATAATGGATCTTGCCGGTGATAATGTTTGTGAAGAAGGAAAGTTTTGGGAGGAAGGCCTGCCGGGGGTGCTTCTTTTGCCGGGCAGCAGAAGAAGGGCTTACCAGGATGTGAAGATGCTCTTGGAAGCAGCGGAGTTGGTGAATAAAAAGGTGCGGTGCCGTTTCGTGATGGTCCTTGCGGCAACCATAGATGAAGAGACCTTGCTGCGATCCCTCGATGGATGGAAGAGGCTAGAAGAAGGGATGCTTGTAAGTCCTTCGGGGAATACCAAGGTGGTTCTCACCCGTGAGAGGGTGGGAACGGTGGCCCGAGGTGCCAAGTTGGTGATAGGCCTTGGGGGGACGGCCAACCAGATATGTGCTGGATTGGGAGTGCCCGTGGTTTCCATATTGGAGAAAGGCAAGCTTGTGCAGAAAAAGCTCCTTGGAGAATCTGAAGTGTTGGTCGAACCGAGCAGCGAAGCCTTGAGCAGGGAGGTTTTGGCCATCCTGGAGGACAACACAAGACGCATGAAGATGTCGAGGGCTGGAGTATACATGATGGGCCCTTCCGGAGCGGTAGAGGACGTGGTGCGTTACGCCCTGAAGGAGCTTGGATGGAAGAAGCGCCACGATGTTTGGAGACATCTTGACGAGGTTTTTGCGAAAGAGGAGGACGGAATATCATGAGGACGTTGGCAGTTATTCCTGCTCGCTACCATAGCACTCGCCTTCCGGGCAAACCATTGGTGGAGATAGCAGGAATTCCTTTGGTCATAAGGGTACTCAGGCAGGCTAAGAGGTGTTCCCTGCTGGATCGGGTGATAGTTGCCACGGATGATGAACGCATAGCGGAAGTAGTTAGAAAGGACAAAGGAGAGGTTATGATGACTCCTCCAGACCTTCCAAGCGGCGGAGACAGAGTGGCATGGGTTGTAAAGTGCGTGGAGGATGCAGATGTAGTCCTTAATATACAGGTAGATGACCCCCTTGTAGGGCCTAAGATGATAGGCTCACTAGTGGAGGCCTTGGCGCAAGACGAAGATTGTGACCTGGCGGTGGCGGTAAAGGAGATAGAGAAACCAGAGGAAGTGGAAGATCCCAATATAGTCAAGGTGGTCTTCGACCAGTACTTTAAGGCATTGTATTTCAGCCGTTCCGTCATACCCTATCCCAGGGTGAAAGGTGCCTCGTATTATAAGCATATAGGCCCTTACGCTTACAGGAGGCCCTTTCTGTTGGAGTTTGCAAGCTGGGAACCAACCCCCCTGGAGAGGTCAGAGAGCCTGGAGATGCTTAGGGTCCTGGAGCGGGGAAGAAAAATAAAGTGTGTTCCAGTGGAGAGTGATACTATTGAGATAGACACGCCGGAAGACGTCGAGAGGCTGGAGGCATATTTTAGGGAACATGGAGATGATCTCAAATGGTAAGGAGTTTTTCTTTAGGAAACTATAAAGTTGGAGAGGGCAGGCTGCTTGTGGCAGCCGGCCCTTGCGTGCTGGAGAGCCTGGATGTGGCCCTTGAGGTGGCCCAGACGGCGGGCAGGATATGCAGCAGCTTGGGGCTGGATTACGTCTTCAAGTCGTCCTTCGATAAGGCCAACAGGACGTCCATTCACAGCTATCGCGGCCCAGGGATGGAGAAGGGGTTGAACTGGCTTGCCGAGATAAAAGCAAAGACAGGTTTTCCCATATTGACCGATATCCATGAGCCCTGGCAGGCCGCGAGGGTTGCAGAGGTGGCGGATATTCTTCAAATTCCTGCCTTTTTGTGCAGGCAGACGGATTTGCTGGTGGCTGCGGCCAAGACGGGCAAGGTGATAAACATAAAGAAGGGGCAATTTTTGTCTCCGTGGGATATGGCCCAGGCTGCGAGAAAGTGCATGGAAGCGGGAAACAACAGGATAATTTTGTGTGAGAGGGGGACCACGTTCGGCTACAACCAGCTGGTGGTGGACATGCGCTCTCTGCCGATAATGAGGTCCTTTGGTTATCCCGTGATGTTCGACGGTACCCACAGCGTTCAGATGCCGGGAGGCCAGGGGGAAAGGAGCGGAGGAGACAGAAGGTTCGTTCTGCCCCTGGTAAGAGCAGCGGTGGCGGTAGGAATAGATGCCCTTTTCCTTGAGACCCACCCTGAACCGGACAAGGCCAAAAGCGATGGCCCCAACATGGTTTTGCTTTCCGAATTGGAAAAACTCCTGAAACAGGTCAAAAAGCTGCACGATGTGGTCCAAACCATAGGTTACGTGAAACTTTCGGAGGAGGCACGGTCATGATAGCCCTTCCATGGGAGAGAGAGAGCAAGAACCTGGACGATGCTTATCTACAGGAGTTGGGTAAGAGGATACTTATTTCCGAGGCGGAGGAGATACAAAAAGCCGCCCAGAGGTTGGGAAGCGAGCTGGTGCAGGCTGCGAGGACCATCCATGATGCCAGCGGAAGGCTCGTGGTCGTGGGGATGGGTAAGTCCGGCCTGATAGGCCGCAAGATAGCTGCCACCTTTGCGTCATTGGGAACCCCTTCCTTTTTCCTGCACGCTGCAGAAGGGGCCCATGGGGACCTGGGCATGGTGTGCAGGGAGGATGTGGGGCTTTTCTTGAGCAACAGCGGTGAGACCAGGGAGACCCTTGAGATACTGCCCTATTTCAAACGTTTGGGGGCTGTCATAATAGCCCTTACTGGAAACCCCGCGTCCAGGTTGGCCAAAAACGCCGACATAGTCATAAATACGGGGGTGACGTCGGAAGCGGATCCACTGGGACTTGCCCCTACTTCCAGCACCACGCTGCAGCTTGCGGTGGGTGACGCCCTGGCAGGAATGGTGACCGAACTGCGGGGCATAAGGAAAGAGGATTTTGCCATGTTCCATCCCGGAGGTTCTCTGGGACGCAGGCTGCTTTTGAGGGTGCAGGACGTCATGGGGAGTGGCGAAAGGCTTCCTCTGGTGGGACCTCAGACCTTCGTAAGAGAGGCCATATTCGAGATGACCAGCAAAGGTTATGGGGCCGCCATAGTGGTTGACGAAGCCAAGAGGCTTTTGGGGATATTCACCGACGGCGACCTCAGGAGGCTTTTGGAGGACCGAGGGGCCCAAGGCATGGACCTTCGCATCCAAGAGGTAATGACCAAGGATCCTAAATCTATACATCCGGAGAAGCTTGCGGTGGAGGCGGTCCACATAATGGAGGAGCTGGAGATATCCTGTCTTGCAGTCGTAGAAGACGACGTTGTGGTGGGGATAGTCCACATTCACGACCTTTTGAAAGCTGGGGTGGCTTAATCTGCATAGATTGTACAGGGCGATATCCAGCTTGGCTTATGTGGCTTCATTTCCATATTTGGCCTTTCGGTACAGAGAGGGGCTGAAGGAGCGCCTTGGGTACTACGAGAAACTAAAGGAAAGTCCCTTGTGGGTCCACGCTGTTTCCGTAGGCGAGGTCCAGGCTGCCTTCCCTATGGTCAAAGCTATCCAAGGCGGTGGGAACCACGAAGTCCTTTTGAGCACTATAACATCCACGGGCAGGTGTATGGCCCGTAAGCTTTTGGGGGACAGTGTAAGGTTGGTTTACTATCCCTGGGATGTTCCGTGGATAGTAAAGAGGACGCTGGACAGAGTGAACCCAAAAGCGTACGTGACCGTGGAGACTGAACTTTGGCCCAATTTGCTTTACGAGCTGAAAAAAAGGGGGATTCCAGCTTTTTTGGCCAACGCTAGGTTTTCGGAGCGGTCATTCAGGAAAGCCCGCAGGCATAGGGAGTTTTGGTGTTCATTATTGGACTGCTTCGAGAAGATAATGGCAAGGTCCGAAGAGGACATGACG